>NZ_JBEORH010000002.1:0-641755 GCF_040302165.1 Nocardioides sp. NPDC127503
TTATGAAAGACGCTATTTGGGAGGCTGTTTTTGGCGAATCTGCACCAAGCAGTGATCCAAAAGAATCTAGTGGAACAGAATCAGAACTAGGCGCAGACCGAGATCAGGCCGCGGCCGGAGCCCTTCTCATTGAGCAGCTTGGCGAGGTTGTTGATGATCCGGCCGCCGGTTGCGGCGAAGGGGTGGCCGGCGGCGAGGCTGGAGCCCTTGACGTTGAGCTTCTCGCGCGGGACCGACCCCAGCGGGGCGTCGAGGCCGAGCTTGTCCTTGCAGAAGTCCGGGGACTCCCAGGCGGCGAGGGTCGAGAGGACCTGCGACGCGAACGCCTCGTGGATCTCGAAGAAGTCGAAGTCGTCGAAGGTCAGGCCGTTGCGGGCGAGGAGGCGCGGGACGGCGTAGGCGGGAGCCATCAGCAGGCCCTCGCCACCGGCGACGTAGTCGACCGCGGCGACCTCGGCGTCGACGAAGTAGGCCAGGACCGGCAGGTTCTTGGCGGCGGCCCACTCCTCGCTCGCGAAGAGTACGGCCGAGGCGCCGTCGGTCAGCGGCGTCGAGTTGCCGGCCGTCATGGTCGGGTTCTCGCCCTTGACCCCGAAGACGGGCTTGAGCGTCGCGAGCTTCTCCACGGTCGAGCCCGGGCGGAGGTTGTTGTCCTTCTCCAGACCGCGGAACGGGGTGATCTGGTCCTCGAACCAGCCGGCCTCGTACGCGGCGCCGAGCTTCTGGTGGGAGGCGGCGGCCAGCTCGTCCTGGGCCTCGCGGGTGATGCCCCACTCCTGCGCGGTCAGCGCGGCGTGCTCACCCATGGAGAGCTTGGTGCGCGGCTCGACGTTGGCCGGGATGTTGGGGATGACGTCGGCCGGGCGGAGCTTGGCGAAGGCCTTGACGCGGTCGATGTTGGTCTTGGCGCGGTTGGCCTCGAGCAGGACCTTGCGGAGCTTCTCGCCCAGCGCGATCGGCGCGTCGGAGGTGGTGTCGGTGCCGCCCGCGATGCCGGAGTCGATCTGGCCGAGCGCGATCTTGTTGGCGATGTAGGTCGCGGCCTGGAGGCCGGTGCCGCAGGCCTGCTGCAGGTCGACGGCAGCAGTCTCGGGGGCGAGCTTGGAGCCGAGCACCGACTCGCGGGTCAGGTTGAAGTCGCGCGAGTGCTTGAGCACCGCCCCGGAGGCGACCTCACCGATGCGCTCGCCCTCGATGCCGAAGCGAGCGGCGAGTCCGTCGAGGACGGCGGTGAACATCTCCTGGTTGGACGCGGTCGCGTACGCACCGTTGGAGCGGGCGAAAGGAATACGGTTGCCGCCCACGATGGCGACACGACGAGTGGTGGTCATGAGTTCATCCTTGTCTGATGAAGCGCTTTGGAGAAGGGTATGTCAGAGAGATCACGAAAAGTGGACACCGAGTTACACGCCTAGTTACAACTGGCCAGTAACATACCAACGTACGCCTCAGAGACCACGTCCAGAAGGATCAGAGAGACCATGAGCGACAAGTACCAGAGCTTCACCCAGTCGGCGATCGGCAAGGTCCTCGTCAAGAACCTCGGGCTGCCGAGCCCCGCCAAGCTCGAGCGGTACGCAGCCGGTGCCCCGCTCGTGAAGGGCACCGTCCTCGTCGGCGGACGTGGTCGTCTGGCCGAGTCGCTGGGCGGGCTCCTAGGCGAGCTGGACATCACCTCGACAGACTCCGCCACCGCCGGCGCCAAGTTCAAGGGCCTCGTCTTCGACGCCACCGGCCTCACCTCGACCGCTGACCTGGTCGCGCTCCAGGAGTTCTTCACCCCGGTGCTGCGCAGCCTGGAGAACAACCCGCGCGTCGTCGTGATCGGCACCCCGCCCGAGCAGCTCAAGGGCGCAGAGCGGGTCGCCCAGCGCGCGCTGGAGGGCTTCACCCGCAGCCTCGGCAAGGAGATCGGCAAGGGCGGCACCGTCCAGCTCGTCTACGTCGCCGAGGGCTTCGAGGGCTCGTTGCTCTCCACGCTGGCCTTCCTGCTCTCCCCGAAGAGCGCCTACGTCTCGGGCCAGGTCGTGCGGATCGGCACCAAGAACGCCTCCCCCGCCGCCGAGCAGGTGGACCCGAAGAAGCCGCTGACCGGCAAGGTCGCGCTCGTCACCGGCGCCGCGCGCGGCATCGGCGAGGAGATCGCCAAGGTGCTGCAGCGCGACGGCGCGACCGTCGTCGGTCTCGACATCCCGCCCGCCGAGGACGACCTGAAGAAGGTCACCCCCGACTACATCACCGCCGACATCACCTCCGCGGACGCACCGGCCACGATCGCCGCCTACCTCCAGGAGAAGTTCGGCGGCGTCGACATCGTCGTGCACAACGCCGGCGTCACCCTCGACAAGAAGCTGGCCAACCAGAAGGCCGACCGCTTCGGCAAGGTGCTCGAGATCAACATCAGCGCGCCGGAGCGGATCACCGCCGAACTGCTCGAGCAGAAGCTGATCCGCCCCAACGGTCGCATCATCGGCGTCTCCTCGATCGCCGGCATCGCCGGAAACCTCGGCCAGACCTCTTACGGCGCCTCGAAGGCCGCCGTCATCGGCTTCGTCGACTCGCTGGCCGAGGAGCTTCCCGACGGCATCACCGTCAACGCGGTCGCGCCGGGCTTCATCATCACCCAGATGACCGCGGCCGTGCCGTTCGCGACGCGTGAGGTCGGACAGCGGCTCAACGCGATGGCCCAGGGCGGCCTGCCGGTCGACGTCGCCGAGACCATCGCCTGGTACGCCTCGCCGGCCTCCACCGGCGTCAACGGCAACGTCGTGCGGGTCTGCGGCCAGATGATGCTGGGGGCCTGATGAGCACGCCCAAGACCGAGCCCAGCTTCACCGGCAGGTCCGGTCCCGCTCTTCTCGTCCGGGCCGCGCTGCCGGCCATCCCCGGCATCAACGCGCTCCCGGGGATCAAGAAGACCGGCGTCGCCTACGAGGAGCTCAGCCTCACCCGCGAGCCCGTCGTCCTCGAGCGGGACGCGGTCGACGCCTACGCCGAGCTGTGCGGCTTCCCGATCAAGGACACCGCGCCGCTCCCCTACCCGCACATGCTGGCCTTCCCGCTGCACATGGCGCTGATGTCCTCGCCAGACTTCCCCTCGCCCGCGATGGGGATGGTCCACATCGAGAACTCGATCAGCGGCTACCGCCCGGTCTCGGTCGGCGAGGCGGTCGCGGTCACCGCGACCGTGGGGCAGCCCGAGCCGCACCCGGTCGGCAAGGCGTACCGGTTCCTCACCGTCGCCACCGTCGAGGGCGAGGTCGTGTGGGAGTCCACCTCGACGTACCTCGTCCGCGGGAAGCGCAACCCCGACGTCTCCTGGAAGTCTGACCTGATCGACGTGGATCCGTCCGGGCCGGTCTTCCCGCTCAAGGCCGACCTGGGCCGGCGCTACGCCAAGGTCGCCGGCGACTACAACCCGATCCACCTCTACCCGCTGACCGCGAAGGCGCTCGGCTTCAAGAGGCAGATCGCGCACGGGATGTGGACCAAGGCGCGCTGCATCGCGGCACTGGAGAACCGGCTGCCGGGCGCGGTGCGGGTGGATGTCGCGTTCAAGAAGCCCGTCTTCCTGCCCTCCTCGGTCGCGTTCGGGTCGCTCAAGCACCTGGACGGCTACGACTTCTCGCTCCACAAGCGCGGCTCGGACACGCTCCACCTGGTGGGGCGTACGACCGCTCTGTGACGCTGAGGGCCGCCACGATTTAACCCGTGGCGGCCCGGGTCCTGCAGGTGAGACGGTGCTCGCATGCCCGCCCCACTCCAGCTCCCGCCGCGCTACACCGAGCGGCCGTTGACACTCGCCGATGCCGCCGCCGTGACCCGCGTGATGGCGGCGAACGAGCTGGCCACCGTGGGCGAGGTCCTCATCGAGGAGGCCGACATCGTCGCGGAGTGGCAGCGGCCCTCCTTCGACGTCAGTGCGGCCACCGTCGGCGCGCTCGGACCCGATGGTGAGCTGGTGGCCTACGCGGAGTGCTCCGGCGGTGCCCGAGCCGACTCGGCCGTCCACCCCGACCACTGGGGTCACGGGATCGGCACCGCTCTGGCCGGCTGGATCAGCGCCCGCGCCGCCGAGCTCGGGGAGCCGGTCATCGGCATGCCGGTCCCCCAGGGCTCGCCCGGCGACCGGCTGCTCGAGTCGCTGGGCTGGTTCCCACGCTGGGAGTCCTGGGTGCTGGCGCTGCCGGAGGATGCGGCGATCCCGGTGCGGGAGCTGCCCGAGGCGTACGCCACCAGGGCTGCCGGCCCGCAGGACCACGAGCAGGTGTGGACCGTGATCGAGGACGCCTTCCTGGAGTGGTCCGAGCGCGAGCGGGAGCCCTATGCCGACTGGGTCGCCACGACCATCGAGCGTCCCGGCGCCGAGCCGTGGAACGTCCGCGTCATCACCGACCCGGACGGCGCCGTGGTCGCCGCGGCGGTGCTGGTGATGACCGAGGACGGCCGGGAGGGGTACGTCAGCAGGCTGGCCACCCGGGAGGACCAGCGCAACCGTGGCCTGGCCCAGGCGCTCCTCGCCGACGCGTTCGGCGCTGCCCGGGCCCATGGAGCGACGCGTGCGACCTTGTCGACGGACTCCCGCACCGGCGCCCTCGACCTCTACCGCCACGTCGGCATGGAGGTCGAGTCCACCTGGGTCCACCGCGCGACCCGCCCCTGATCCCACCTCGACGCCCTGTCCTCGGCTACCATCTTGCGTCCAGGAGGTGGACAGACATGTCCGACGTACTGATCCGAGGCCTCTCGGATGACGAGCTCGCGCGCATCGACACCGAGGCGACGCGGCTCGGGCTCACCCGCAACGAGTATCTCCGCCGATGGTTCACGCCCGACGCACTGCGTCCGCTGCCACCGGCGCGACCCGTGGCCGGCGGCGACTTCGCGAAGTTCGCCCCGCTCGCCGACCGGGGTCTGATGCGTGACGCATGGTCGTGAGGCGACCCTGGCTGATGCACCGGTCGGCACTCGCCCGGATGTCCACCAGCCCAGACGCTGAGAAGTGGTCCCGCCTGATCGAGCTGGGACAAGTACGCATCACCACCACCACACTGCTCGAGATCGGCCACCTGGCCCGCTCGGAGCGGGAATGGTCCGATCTCGTCGAGGACGTGCCGGTGATCCACATGCCGCTCGCGACCCTCACGCCGCGGACCGAGGCACGTGCGCTGGAGATCCAGCGGATCGTTCTCCGCGACGGCCGCCACCGGGCACCGTCGGTCCCGGACCTGCTGGTCGCTGCGGTCGCGGAGGAGGCCGACCTCACCGTCCTCCACGCCGACAACGACGTCGATCTGATCACCCGCACCACCGGTCAGCCGGTCGAGCGACTGCGCGCCTGACCAGCGCCGCATCTCAGAAGAGCTCGCGGACCTTCTCGATAGGCCGGGCGAGCACGCCGCGATCGCCCTTGAGCACGATCGGGCGCTGCAGCAGGGCAGGGTGCTCGACCATCAGCGCGACCAGCTCGTCCTCGGAGAGGTCGCGGTTGCCCAGGTCGAGCTCCTTGTAGACCGGCTCGCGCTTCCGCAGCACGTCACGAGCGCTCAGGCCGGTCTTCGCCAGGATGTCCTTGACCTCCTCGGTCCGCAGGCCGAGCACGTGGTAGTCGACCTTCTCGAAGTCGACGCCCTCCTCCTTCAGGAGAACGAACAGGTTCCGACACGTCGTGCAGGTCGGCTTCTCGTACACGGTGATCTGATCCACGGCGCCACCTTAGCCCGCGGGGTCGGTGCGCTATCGCGGCAGACGACCAGCGTGTGCGATAGTGCGCCGGCCTATTTCTAGCCACGATTATGAGACAGAAGCGCCGAGTCGCGTCAGGACGGGCCGACTCGGCGAAGGGTCAGCCGCGGGGCGGGCGGATGAGGCCCTCTTGAGCGACCGTGGCCGCCAGGATGCCGTCGGCGGTGAAGACCCGCCCGATGGACAGGCCACGACCGCCGTAGGCCGAGGGGCTCTCCTGGTCGTAGAGCCACCACTCGTCGGCGCGGAACGGGCGGTGGAACCAGATGGTGTGGTCGAGCGAGGCCATCTGGATGCCCTTGTGGTCCAGCGAGTGGGCCGCCAGGGAGGCGCCGAGCAGCGAGATGTCGGAGGCCCAGGTGAAGGCGCCGCGCTGGATGTCGGGATCGTCAGGGAGCGAGGCGCCCAGCCGGATCCAGAGACGCTGCTGCGCGGGATGGGTCGGGTCGGGCTTGATGCCGAGCAGCGAGTTGCCGACGGCACGCACCTCGACCGCCTCCCACTCGCGCGCCAGCGAGACGGCCTCGGGGCTGCCGGAGTCGGCCATCATCTTCAGGAAGTCGATGCACTTCTCGGGCGCCGGGACGGACGGCATCGCGTCCTGGTGCTCGAAGCCTGACTCCTCACGCTGGAAGTTGGCGGTGAGGTAGTAGATGTCGCGCCCCTTCTGGCGCGCCCGGACCCGCCGCGTCTCGAAGGAGCGCCCGTCGCGGATCCGCTCGACGTCATAGACGATCGGGTAGGACGGGTCACCCGGCAGCAAGAAGTAGGAGTGCATCGAGTGCACCGTGAAGGCCGGATCGGCCGACCGGACCGCTGCCATCAGCGCCTGGGCGGCCACCTGGCCGCCGTAGGCGCGCCCGCGCGAGTTACGGGTCGTGGTGGCACCGTGGAAGAGGTCCTTGTCGATCTCGACCAGGTCGAGCACGCCTACCAGCTCGGCCACTGCCTGATCCGCCGCTACGGCGTCGGTCGTCATGGGAGTGAGTGTCTCTCAATCCTTCTCAGGGTTGTCATCGGGGTCGGGGCCGTTCAGCCCGGCCAGGAACTGCTCGAACTGCTCGCCGAGCTCGTCGCCGGTCGGCAGCGGCTCGTCGGGCGCCAGGAGCGAGCGTCCGGACTCCTCGCCGCGCTGGAAGGTGTCGTACTGCTGCTCGAGAGCGGCCACGACCTCCCGCACCTCAGCATTGTCCTCGATGTAGGAGGCGATCTCCTCCTCGCGGCGCTGCGCCTCGGCCTCCAGGTCGGAGACCGGGATCGTCAGCCGGGCGGCGCGCTCGAGCGCCTCGACGAGCACGACCGCCGCGGCCGGGTAGTCGCTCTGGGCCAGGTAGTGCGGCATGTGCACGACATAGCCGCCCGCCGGGTGGCCCCACTCCCCCAGGCGTACCTCAACCAGGGCCTGAGCGGAGGCCGGGATCCGGATCTCGCCCTTCCACTGGCTCTCCCAGACCTGGCCGGCGAGCTCCTGCGCCGGGTCGTTGGCGTGCCTGGTCGTGGTCAGCGGCCGGGTGTGCGGCACCGCCATCGGCACCGAGGCGAGCGAGATCACCTCGGTTACGCCGAGGCGCTCGATGACCTCGCGTACGGCGCCGGCGAAGGCCTCCCAACGGTTGTCCGGCTCCGGGCCGTGCAGCAGGAGGTAGGGCGCGTCGCCGGTGTCCTTGAGCAGCCGGACGACCAGCCGCGGCGCGTCGAAGGACTCGTAGTGGTCGCTGACGAACGAGATCGCCGGGCGGCGGGCCCGGTAGTCGTGGAGCTCGTCGACATCGAAGGTCGCCACCACCGGCGCTCGCCTCGAGGTCTGGATCAGATGGGCCGCGGCGCGCTCGGCGGCCTTGCCCGCGTCGAGGAAGCCGTCCAGGACAACCACCAGCGGCAGCTGGTCACCTCCGGCAAGGATGATCTCCTCGGGCAGGTCGTCCACGATGTGCACCAGTCGTGATCCGGCCATCGGTGTCTCCTCCCGTTGCGTACGGCCCTCGCGGGCCTCGTCGTCGCTCGCCTCGCCAGGGATCGCGACCCTGGGGCTCAACCTTCTCAATACACGCTTCCACATGACGACAGCGCAGCATCCTGGACGCCCGCGTTATTCCCAAGCCGACGCGCGGAGACCGGCGATCGCCCCTGCGAGAGCCAGTGTGACCTCCCCCTCGGTGCGGCCGTTGTTACTAGCGGGTAATGTAAGCGACGGGCACCACCCGTGCCCGCACCAACAGCGCCGCCCGGCGGCAATCGACCGGCAACCCACATGGAGTGACACGGTGACCCGACAGCTGCGAGAAGTCGTCTTCGTCGACGGCGTACGCACACCTTTCGGCAAGGCCAAGGGCCAGTACGCCGAAACCCGCGCAGACGACCTCGTCGTCAAGCTCATCCGTGAGCTCACGCGCCGCAACCCTGAGCTTCCCCCCGAGCGGATCGACGAGGTCGCCATCGCCGCGACCACGCAGATCGGCGACCAGGGCCTGACGATCGGCCGCACCGCGGGCCTGCTCGCCGGGCTTCCGCAGTCCGTCCCCGGCTACGCCATCGACCGGATGTGCGCCGGCGCGATGACCGCGGTCACCACGACCGCCGGCGGCATCGCCTTCGGCGCCTACGACGTCGTCATCGCCGGCGGTGTCGAGCACATGGGCCGCCACCCGATGGGCGAGGGCGTCGACCCCAACCCGCGGATCATCTCCGAGAAGCTCGTCGACCCCTCGGCGCTCGTCATGGGCAACACCGCCGAGAACGTCCACGACCGCTACCCGGCGATCACCAAGGAGCGCACCGACGCGTTCGCCGTCCGCTCCCAGGAGCTGGCGGCCAAGGCGTACGCCGACGGCAAGATCCAGCCCGACCTGGTCCCCGTCGCCACCCGCTCGGCCGAGAACGGCTGGGGCCTGGCCACCACCGACGAGCCGATGCGTCCCGGCACCACCACCGAGGACCTGGCCAAGCTGAAGACCCCGTTCCGTCCGCACGGCCGCGTGACCGCGGGCAACGCGGCGGGCATCAACGACGGCGCGACCGCTTCGCTGCTGGCCTCCGAGGACGTCGCCCGCGAGCTCGGTCTGCCGATCAAGATGCGGCTGGTGTCGTACGCCTTCGCCGGCGTCGCCCCCGAGGTCATGGCCGTCGGCCCGATCCCGTCGACCGAGAAGGCGCTGGCCAAGGCCGGTCTCACGATCGACGACATCGAGGCATTCGAGGTCAACGAGGCGTTCGCGATCCAGGTGCTCGCGTTCCTGGACCACTTCGGCATCGCCGAGGACGACGAGCGCGTGAACCCCTACGGCGGCGCGATCGCGTTCGGTCACCCGCTGGCCTCCTCCGGTGTGCGGCTGATGATCCAGCTCGCCCGCCAGTTCGAGGAGCGCCCCGAGGTCCGCTACGGCCTCACCACCATGTGCATCGGCCTGGGTATGGGCGGCACGGTCATCTGGGAGAACCCGAACTGGACTGGGGAGTCGAAGTGACTGACATCAACACGCTTCTCGCGGACGTGGAGAAGCTCTTCTCCGACGACGAGGTCGTGACCGCGGCCAAGCTGGCGAAGGTCACCCTGCCCTCCGGCAAGGTCCTCGGTCTGGTCACCCTCGACAACGGGCACGACCACACCCGGCCGAACACGTTCGGGCCGAAGTCGCTGGTCGAGCTCAACACGGCGTACGACGCGGCCCTGGCCGACCCCGAAATCGACGCGATCGCGGTGACCGGCAAGCCGTTCATCCTCGCGGCCGGTGCCGACCTGACCTCGCTGCAGGCGGGGGGCCCCGACGGGATCCGTACGATCGCCGAGCTCGGTCACGCGGTCTTCCGCAAGCTGGGCGACGGCGCCGACGGGGTCAAGAAGCCGTCCTTCGGCTTCATCAACGGGCTCGCGCTCGGTGGCGGCCTCGAGGTCGCGCTGCACGCCGACTACCGCACGATCCAGGACTCGGTGCCGGCCGTCGGCCTGCCCGAGGTCATGCTCGGCCTGATCCCGGGCTGGGGCGGTGGCTACCTGCTGCCGAACCTGATCGGTCCGGCGAAGGCGGCCAAGGTCTTCATCGAGAACCCGCTCAACAACGGCAAGGTGCTCAAGGGCACCGAGGCGTTCGACCTGGGCATCGCGGACGCGATGTTCGGCGGCGCCGACTACCTCGAGCAGTCGCTGCTGTGGGCCGACGGCATTCTGTCCGGCGACGTGTCCGTTGAGCGTGAGGAGATCGACCGGGGCGCGGCCTGGGACGAGACTGCCAAGAACGCCGGCTTCTTCGCCTGGGCCAAGACCGGCGACGCCTCCCCGGCCGCCAAGAAGGCCGTCGAGCTGCTCACCCTGGCCAAGACCGCGACCCGCGACGAGGGCTTCGCGGCCGAGAACGACGCTCTCGTGGCGATGTCGAAGACCCCGCAGCTGCTCGCCTCGCTCTACTCCTTCGACCTGGTGCAGAAGCGCGCCAAGCGTCCCGCCGGCGCGCCCGACAAGGCGCTCGCGCAGAAGGTCACCAAGGTCGGCATCATCGGTGCCGGGCTGATGGCCTCGCAGTTCGCGCTGCTCTTCGTCCAGCGTCTCAAGGTGCCGGTCGTCATGGTCGACCTGGACCAGGAGCGTGCCGACAAGGGCGTGGCGTACGTCCACGCCGAGCTCGACAAGAAGCTCGCCAAGGGCCGCGCCTCGCAGGACGCGACCAACCGCCTCAAGGCGCTCGTGACGTCGTCGATCGACTACGCGGAGGCCTTCTCCGACGCCGACTTCATCATCGAGGCCGTCTTCGAGGAGATGGGCGTCAAGAAGACCGTCTTCGCCAACGCCGAGGCCGTCGCGCCGGAGACCGCGGTCTTCGCCACGAACACCTCGAGCCTCTCGATCACCGAGATGGCCGCCGACCTGAAGAACCCCGAGCGGGTCGTGGGCTTCCACTTCTTCAACCCGGTCGCGGTGATGCCGCTGCTGGAGATCATCCGCGGCGAGAAGACGTCCGACGCGGCCCTGGCCACGGCGTTCTCGGTCTCGAAGTCGCTGAAGAAGACCTCCATCCTGGTCAAGGACAGCCCGTCCTTCATCGTGAACCGGCTCCTGGGCCGCTTCATGGGCGAGGTCTCCAAGGTCGCCGACGAGGGCACCCCGATCGACGTCGTCGAGTCCGCCTTCGCCGGTGTCGCGCCGATGGGCCCGTTCGCGCTGATCGGCCTGGTCGGCCCGGCGATCGCGTACCACAACAACGAGACGCTCGCGAAGGCCTTCCCCGACCGGTTCCACCTCTCCGAGAACCTCCACCGGGTCGTCGAGGCCAAGAAGAGCTCCTTCTTCGGTCCCGACGGGCGCACCCTCGACCCCGAGGTCGAGGCGCTGCTCGTCTCCGGCGACGTGGTCAAGACCGCCGAGGAGGCCCGCCAGCAGGCCCTCGAGGCCATCGCCGACGAGATCGGCCGGATGCTCGAGGAGGGCGTCGCCCAGGCCGCCGAGGACATCGACCTGGCGATGATCACCGGTGCCGGCTTCCAGTTCTGGAACGGCGGCATCACCCAGCTCCTCGACCGCGAGGGCATCTCCGAGAAGGTCACCGGCAAGAAGTTCCACTGACCGTCGACGAAACCGCCCCCGGCCACGATGTGGCCGGGGGCGGTTCACGTTCAGCCGAGGTCTGGCTCAGACGTTGTTGCCGGCGAGCGGTCCGCTCCCGCTGCCGCCGGTCGCCGGCCTCGCGGTCCGCTGCCGAGCCGGTGGCCTCTGCTGGCCGTTGGTCTGCGCCGAGGCGCGCCGGCTCTCGATCTTCTTGCGGACCAGCTCGTTCGCCGCGTGCAGGTCGAACGGCGGCGACATCTGCTCCGGTGACCAGTGGAACTCGGCCACGATGTCGTCGTAGAGCATTGATTCCCCCGAGGTGCTGTTTGGTTGAGGTTGGTGACGGTCCGGGGAGCTTGCCGGTCCCGGGACCTATGACACTCTAGACCGGGATCAGCCCCGATCGGGCAGCGAACCGCCTGTGACGTACGATCGCCGCCGTCGAGCATCGACGCCTGACCTGCGAAAACCCTCCCTCCCGTCCAAGCTTTGCGATGTCTCAGGTTCAGAGACTGCCCGCTAGCCGGCCGACGCGGCACCCCACAGCCGCGCGATCGACTCCGCGACCCGCGACAGGTCATCCTCGACACGGTCCAGCGCATCGGCCAGCGGCCCGGGGCCGGGAGATGCGGAGAACACCGCGGTCATGCCGGCCGCGAGCGCCTCGCTCGCGCCCTGGGACACGTCGCCCGCGATCACGACCACAGGGACATCCTGTGCCTGGGCCAGCCGCATCACGCCGACAGGGGTCTTGCCTCCGAGAGACTGGGTGTCCAGCCTGCCCTCGCCGGTGATGACCAGGTCCGCGCCGGCGATCGCGGAGCCGAGCCCGACGGCGTCGGCGACCAACTCGAAGCCCGAGCGCAGCTCGGCACCCAGGAAGGCGAGCGCCGCGAACCCCAGCCCGCCCGCTGCCCCGGCCCCCGGAGACTCCGGGTCAGCCAGCGAGGCGCACACCTGGCCGAGCCGGCGCAGCCCCGCGTCGAGCATCTCGACGGTCGCCTCGTCCGCCCCCTTCTGCGGGCCGAAGACGCTGGCGGCACCGCGTGGACCCTGCAGCGGGTTGTCCACGTCGCACGCCGCGATCACCTCGCATCGCGCCAGGCCGGGGTGCACAGCCGCGAGATCGACCGTGGCGATGTCGCGCAGACCGGCGCCGCCGGGTGCCACATGGGCGCCGGTCGTGGTCGTGAAACGTACGCCGAGCGCCTGGGCCATTCCGACGCCCCCGTCGGTGGTCGCGCTGCCGCCCAGGGTGAGGATGAGCCGTTCGACCCCAGCGTCGAGGGCCGCCTTGATCAGCTCGCCGGTTCCGTACGTGGTGGCAGCCGCGGCGCTCTCGGGCGTGGGATCGACCAGGTGCAGTCCCGACGCGGACGCCATCTCGACCACGCCGGTCAGCCGGCCCGCAGGCCCCTCGGCCGGGATGAGACCGAGCTCCGCGTCGACCGGCCGACCGTGCGGCCCGGTGACCGTGTGACGGACGATCTGGCCGCCGAGGGAGCCGATCAGCGCGTGCAGCGTGCCTTCTCCCCCGTCGGCGACGGGCAGGCTGACGGTCTCCCAGCCCGGCGCTCCGCGCCGCCACCCGGCCGCGATGGCAGCCGCTGCCGCCGGGCTCTCGCAGCTGCCCTTGAATGAGTCCGGAGCGATGACGACGCGCATGGCTCAGGCGATCAGGAACGACAGCGGAAGGACCACGAGCATGCCCGCGACCCCTTGGACCAGCGTGGCCATCGTCTGAGCGCGGTAGGCCTGCTGCACGCTCATCCGGCTGAACTGGCTGACCACCCAGAAGTAGCTGTCGTTGGCGTGCGAGACGGTCATCGCCCCCAGGCCGATCGCGAGCACGACCAGCGTACGGCCCATGTCGCTGCCCAGGCCCAGGTCGGCGACCAGGGGCGCGACCAGGGCGGAGGTGGTGACCATCGACACCGTCGAGGAACCCTGGGCCGTCTTCAGCGCGGCCGCGATCAGGAACGGCACCAGGATCCCGATGCCCAGGGCGGACAGCTCCGTGCCGAGGTAGGTGCCGATGTCGGTCGCCTGGATGACGGCACCGAACGCGCCGCCGGCCCCGGTGATGAGGAGGATCGGGGCGGCATCGACGATGCCCTCGGCGACACGGTCGGTCACGGTCTTGTCGTGGTTTCTCGGGCGCAGACCGGCGACGGCGATCGCCAGGCCGATCAGCAGCGCGATGACCGGCTGGCCGACGAAGCGCAGCACGTCTGCGGCCAACGTGTCGGTGCCGGGCAGGAAGGGGAGCGACATCGCGGAGCCGAGCATGATCAGCAGGATCGGGATCACGATCGGGGCGAACGCCATCGCGGCACCCGGCCGCTGGACGGTGTTGGCGAGCTTCTCGAAGTCGGCGATACGGCGATCGACCTCGGCGTCCGAGGCACCATCGGGCTGTACGTCGCGGAAACGGGTCGCCCACAGCATCCCCGCTGCGGCGGAGACGAGACCGACCAGGAGTCCCATGGCCATCACCAGACCGAGCTTCGCGTCGAGGCCCAGGTTGCCGGCAGCGGCGATCGGGCCGGGCGTCGGCGGGACCAGCGTGTGGGTGGCGTAGAGACCGGTGGCCAGGGCGACCGACATCGCGACCGGGCTGGTGCGCGTGCGGGCGGCCATCGACTCCTTGAGGGAGTTGAGGATGACGTACCCGGAGTCGCAGAAGACGGGGATCGACACGACGTAGCCGATGATGCTCATCGTCAGCGTCGGGAACCGCCGGCCGAGCACCTTCACGATGGCGTCGGCCATCGTGATCGCGGCACCGGACCGGTCCAGGAAGACTCCGATGATCGTGCCGAGGATGATCACGATCCCGATTCCGCCCAGGGTCGCGCCGAAGCCGCCGGTAGCGATGGCGACGACGCCCGGGGTGTCCCCTTCGGTGAGGGGCGGTAGCCCGAAGGCCAGGCCGCCGACCAGCGCGGTCAGCAGGAGTGCCAGGAACGGGTGCATCCGTGCCCATGCGGTGAGCAGGATCAGCCCGGTCACCAAGGCGATCAGGATCAGTAGGTCGGCCATGAAAGGTCCTTCATCGTCGTACAGGAACGGCGTACGCCTGGCCTGTGCCAGGCACGTGCTGCACAGCATCTGTTGCGCGATGTGATGGCGTCCACAGGCAGATGGCCAAGGCCCGGGGACCAGATGTTGTGCACCTGCACAAGAGGGTGCGGCTACCGTTCCGAGCCGAGCACCGGTCCGAGGTAGAGCATCAGGACGTCGGGCAGGTGGTCCATCCGCAGACCGGTGATCTCGCCGATCCGGGCGAGGCGGTAGCGGACGGTGTTGCGGTGGACGTGCAGCGCCCCGGCAGCGGCCGTCGGGCTGGCGTTCTGCTGGATGTAGGCACCGAAGGTGGCGACCAGCTCGCCGGACCGGTCGGCGGCGACCAGCCGCCGCCACGGCTCGGCGAGCAGGTCGCCTCGCCACCCGTCGCCCATGCCCCTGACCAGGGCGAGCAACGGCACGTCGTCGAAGTCGTACGCTCCACCGGTCGCGTCGATGAGGCCGGTGACGGTCAGTGTGTCGCGAGCCGTCAGGTAGGCATGCTCGAACGCGGCTGACCCGGTGAAGGCGCGACCGGTGGCATGTCGGAGATCACCCTCCGCTGCACGCAGCAGCGCCGCGACATCCACGTTCGGGCCAGAAGTGCGACCGGCGGGGCTGAAGACGACGAGCTCCTGCGGCTCCACCCGGCCGACCAGGACGCCGCGTACCTGCGCCAGGTCCCGCTGGAGTCCGAGCAGAGCGTCCGTGTGCGTCTGCGTCCGGGCGGCCGGCGCGATGACGGTCGCCCGGCGGGGCCTCTCGAGGTCGATGTCCAGGCCTGCGGCCCACTCCGTGATCTCGCGCGGGGCGAGCCGTCCGGCGGCGGCATGGCCGATGAACTCCTCCCGCTCCCGGTAGCGCCACTGGCGGGACTCCGCGGCCCGGGCCTGGTCGACCATGAGCTCCGCGGTCACTCTGATCAGGTCGCCGAGGAGCCGTACTTCTTCCGGGTCGCCGGTGATGCCGACGACCCCGACCAGCTGGCCGTGGGAACGCAGCGGCAGGTTGATCCCGGGCTGGACGCCGTGCAGTGCCAGTGCGTCGGAGCGAGCGATCTCCACGACTCGGTCCTGCTGTGCCGCGAGGAGTGCACCTTCGTGCACGGCGCCGATCCGGTCGTCGTGACCCGAGGCCAGGATGACCCCGAGCGGGTCCATCACGTTGACGTTGCGGTCGATGACGCTCATCGTCCGCTCGACGACCTGCCGCGCCAGGTCCGAGGTCAGTAGCGCGGCGCTCACCACAGCGGTCAGAGCCGCGCCTGGCGCGGCGAGCTACCTTCGCCCTCGGCCTGCGCGTCGCCTTCAGGCTCGTCCAGACGCAGGCCGGCGTCGTCCTGGAGGCCGCCGTCGAGCACCGTGATGGTGTCCAGGGCGATCGCCTGCGGGGTCAGACCGATCGTCTCCAGGATCTTCGGCCGCTTGGCGTGGTCCAGGAACTCCTGGGGGATCCCGTGGATCTTCACCGGGGTGCGTACGCCCGCGGCCGTCACGGCCTGCAGGAAGGACGCTCCCACGCCGCCGGCGACGCCGTTGTCCTCGATGGTGACGACCAGGCGGTGGTCGGCGGCCGCCTCGATGAGGGCGGGGTCGATCGGCTTGACCCAGCGCGGGTCGACGACGGTGACGCCGATGCCCTGGGCGGTGAGCCGCTCGGCGACGCCCACGGCGACCTCGGCCATGGAGCCGACGCCGATGACCAGGACGTCCTTGGTGCCGTTGCGGACGAGCACGTCGGCGCCGCCGAGCTTCGCGATCGTGGAGATGTCCTCGGGCGGCGGGCCTTTCGGGAAGCGTACGACGGTGGGCGCGTCGTCCACCTCGACGGCCTCGTCGAGGAGCTCGTTGAGGCGAGCGATGTCGCGCGGCGCGGCCAGGCGGAGGCCGGGCACGACCTGGAGGAGCGACATGTCCCACATGCCGTTGTGGGAGGCGCCGTCGTCACCGGTCACGCCGGAGCGGTCGAGGACGAACGTCACGCCGGCCCGGTGGAGGGCGCAGTCCATCAGCACCTGGTCGAAGGCGCGGTTGAGGAAGGTCGCGTAGACCGCGAAGACCGGGTGGAGGCCACCCATCGCCAGGCCGGCGGCCGAGGTGGCGGCGTGCTGCTCGGCGATGCCGACGTCGAAGGTGCGCTTGGGGAACCTGGCCTGGAACGCGTCGAGGCCGACCGGGTGCATCATCGCCGCGGTGATCGCGACGATGTCCTGGCGGCTCTCCCCCAGCCGCACCATCGCGTCGGAGAAGTGGTCGGTCCAGATCCTGCCCTTGGGCTTCTCGGCGCCGGTCTGGACGTCGAAGGGACCCGGCGAGTGGAACTGGTCGGCCTCGTGGCGCTCGGCGGGGTCGTAGCCGTAGCCCTTGCGGGTGATCGCGTGCACGATCACCGGGCCGCCGAACCGCTTGGCCGAGGTCAGCGCCTGCTCGACGGCGTGCCGGTCGTGGCCGTCGACGGGGCCGACGTACTTCAGGCCGAGGTCCTCGAAGAGACCCTGGGGCGCGACCGCGTCCTTGAGCCCCTTCTTCACCGCGTGCAGCGCGTCGTAGGCCATCGCGCCGATCCCGGGCACCGCGTTGAGGCGGCGCTTGACCATGTCGAGGACCAGCTCGTAGCGAGGGTTCGTACGCAGCGCCGTCAGCGCCGTGGCCAGGCCACCGATGGTCGGGGTGTAGGAGCGGCCGTTGTCGTTGACCACGATGACCAGCTTGGAGTCGTGCTGGATCGCGATGTTGTTGAGCGCCTCCCAGGCCATCCCGCCGGTCAGCGCGCCGTCGCCGATCACGGCGACGACGTGGCGGTCCTCGCCGCGGATCGTGTAGGCCTTGGCCAGGCCGTCGGCGTAGGAGAGCGCGGTGGAGGCGTGGGAGTTCTCGACCACGTCGTGGTCGGACTCGGACTGGCTCGGGTAGCCGCTCATCCCGCCCTCGCGGCGCAGCGTGCCGAAGTCGCCGGCCCGGCCGGTGACGAGCTTGTGGACGTAGGACTGGTGGCCGGTGTCGAAGACGATCTTGTCGCGTGGGCTGTCGAAGACCCGGTGCATGGCCAGGGTCAGCTCGACCACGCCGAGGTTCGGCCCCAGGTGGCCGGTGTTGGTGGCCACCGTCCGGATCATCAGGTCCCGGATCTCGCTCGCGAGGAGCTCGAGCTGGTCATCGGAGAGATCACGAAGATCCTGCGGCGCGGCGATGCGTTCGAGGAGACCCATGGCCCGGATTCTACGTCTCGACCCTGAAGGACGCCGACCCGGATAGCGCCGCGTGCTGGGGCGATCCGAGGAACGGCGTCAGCCCGATCCGGGCCGAGTCGCTGAGGTCCAGGTCAGGCGCCTTCACGGGGTCGACGAAGACGATCTGTCGTCCCTCGTGGCAGACGATGTCGGCATCGGTGAGGTCGACGCCGGCCGCGTACAGGTGGAGCTTGTCGTCGGTCCCGGTCTCGAGGTGGTGGACGTCGTGGACGGCGAGAAGCTGCAGCTCGGCGGGGCTCAGGCTGACCTCGGTCTCCTCCTCGAGCTCGCGCACCGCACCGGCCAGCGGGTCCTCCCCCGGCTCCAGGTGGCCGCCGCAGAAGGCCCACTTCTCCGGCGCGATCACGGGGCGCTCGTCGCGCTCCTGGAGCAGCACCCAGCCACGACGGTCGACAAGGATCACAGCGGCGAACTCGGTCATGATGCGCGAGCCTAGTTGCTGCGCGGGCGCACCGACGCCCGCGGCCTCCCCAGCTCGCTCGTCAGTAAGTCACCCACGCGCTCGAGCCCGACGGGCTCCTCGACCAACTCCGTCCATGGCCGCTGCGACACCGCGAGGAAGGCGACCGCCTGTTCCAGATGGTGCGGCTCGTAGTTGTGTACGCCGCTGACCGACCGCCAGCCCCGCACGACCGCCTCGGGGTCGACCGAGATCGCGCGCCCCGGCGAGACCGACCCCACCAGGACGAGGGAGCCGCCGATGTCGAGGGCCCCGAGCGCCGCCTCGACCGCCGAGGCGGCGCCGGAGAAGTCCATCGCCACATCGACCGGTG
This sequence comes from Nocardioides sp. NPDC127503, assembly GCF_040302165.1. NCBI lineage: Bacteria > Bacillati > Actinomycetota > Actinomycetes > Propionibacteriales > Nocardioidaceae > Nocardioides > Nocardioides sp. NPDC127503. The sequence goes on from NZ_JBEORH010000002.1 coordinate 18,371, forward strand.
GAAGCGGCTGACCCTCGGACAGCGTCGACGTCGCGCCGAAGTCGACGGCCAGCTCCAGCCGAGCGGGCTCGACGTCGCTCACCACGACCTCGGCCGCCCCGGCGTCGGCCGCGGCGGCGACCGCGGTGAGCCCGAGCATCCCGGCGCCGACCACCAGCACCCGCTTCCCGCGCAGCGAGCCGGCCCGCTCGAGGGCCGCCATCACGGTGGCGGTCGCACACCCGGCCGGCGCGGCGACCTCGTCTGCCACGGTGTCGGGAACGGGCACGATCGTGGCGCCGGCGGGCAGGAGCACGTGGGTCGCGTAGGTGCCCGACAGCGGCCAGGCCGGCTCGTAGGGCTCGTGGCCGAGCTTGCGGACCGAGCGGCACTTCGCGGTGAGCCCCCGGAGGCAGCGGTCGCAGGTCCCGCACGAGACGGTGACGCCCCAGACCACGCGCCGGCCGGTGCCCACGATCCGTCCGACGCCCTCGTGCCCGAGCACGCTCGGGTAGGCACCGGGACGCCGGCCGGAGACCGTGTGGTGGTCGGAGCCGCACACCGTCGCGAGGTCGATCTCGACCAGCGTCTCCCTCGGCCCCGGCACCGGGAGGTCCACGGTCTCCAGCGTCACCTCGGCGCCACCGCGCCACACCGCGACCCGTGCCATCAGACCGCGCCGACCTTCCGGCGCAGCCAGGCGCTGAACAGGTCGATGACGATGATCAGGACGATCACCATGCAGACGTACGTCATCATCGTGTCGAAGTGGAAGCTGTCCACCTCGGTCTTGATGAAGAACCCGATGCCGCCGGCACCGACGGTGCCGAGGATGACCGAGCTGCGTACGTTGGTGTCGAAGCGGTAGAGCAGCAGGCCGAGCAGCGACGGCATGACCGCGGGCAGCACGGCGTGCGCAGCCGACTGCGCGGGCGAGGCTCCGGCGACGCGGAGCGCCTCGACCGGCCCCTGGTCCACCTCGTCCATGGCCTCGGACCACAGTTTGCCCATGACCGCGACGTTGTGGATCGCCAGCGCGATCACGCCCGGGAAGGCACCGAAGCCGACCGCGGCGATGAACATCAACGCATAGACCGTCTCCGGGACGGCCCGCAGCACCGACATCACCGCGCGACCCAGGAGCCACAGCGGCACGAACCGGTTGGTCGTACGCGAGGAGATGACCGCGAACAGCAGCGCCACCGGGATCGACAGGGTCGTGCCGAGCAGGCCGATCCAGATCGTGAGCAGGCAGTACTCCAGGCCGGGCCGGATGGTCTCCGACCAGCGCAGATCGAGCGGGAAGGCACCGTCCTGATGGATGGTCTTGCCGTTCGGGTAGGTGCGGTCGACCCCGAACAGGAAGTTCCACAGCCCCCGCCAGCCCTCGAGGAGCTCCTTGGGCGAGGTGTTGGTCTGCACCGCGGCGTACCAGTGCACGAGGATCAGGGCGACCGTGATGGCCGCCGCGACGGCGATGCCGGACGGACGGAAGCGGGGCGGAATGTCGAGACGCGGTTCTGGCGCCTTGGTCACGCTGCTCATGCTGGCACCCCGATTTCGGCGGCTTCCAGGGCTTCCACGGCGGGCCGGTAGAGGTCGGCCACCGTCTCGTCGGTGACCTCGGCGCTGCTGCTGTCGAAGACGAGCCGTCCGCCGGCCAACCCAAGGATCCGGTCGGAGAAGCGGCGCGCCAGGTCGGGCTGGTGGAGCACCGCGGCCACCGCGAGGCCGTCGTCGTCGGCCAGCGAGCGGAGCAGGTTCATCACCTGCTCGGAGGCGGCTGGGTCGAGCGCCGAGACCGGCTCGTCGGCGAGCAGCACCTTGGCACGCTGGCACAGCGCGCGAGCCACGGCGACCCGCTGCTGCTGGCCGCCGGAGAGGCGACCCGCCTTCTCCCGGGCCCGGTCGGCGAGACCGACCCGGTCCAGGCATGCCATCGCCTCGACCTGCACCTCGCGCGGGAAGGCCAGCACGGACCAGGACCGGCTCAGGCCGAGCCGTCCGAGCGCTCCCGCGCAGACGTTGTCGAGCACGCTGCGCCGGGGCACCAGATGGATCTTCTGGAAGACCATCGCCACCGTCGGCATCGCCTCCGCGCTTCGCGCGGTTACTCCCTCGCTCGGCGCGAGCGGACGAGCAAGCTCGCCGCTCGACCTCGCTCCGGTCGTCTCGCCGGGCTTGGCAGCGACGCCGCCGACGGTGATCGTGCCGCCGTCGGGACGCTCCAGCCCGACAACGCATCGCAGCGAGGTGGACTTGCCGGAGCCGTTGGCCCCGAGGAGGCTGACCACCTCCCCGGAGGCGACCTCGAAGGCCAGGCCGTCCAGGACCGTCTTCTCCCCGAACGCCTTCCTCAGGCCGTTGATACGCAGGGCCGCCCCGGGCAGGTGGTCAGCGCCCATCAGAGGTCGTCCGTGGTCAGGTCGAGGGCCTCGGCGAGGTCGGACACCGGCTGGTAGTCCTCCTCGCTCACCGCGACCAGCGCGGGCTTGCCGGCGGGCGGGGTGAAGTCGAGGTACTCGCCGATCTCCGCGACCGACTCGGCAGGAAGGTTCAGCAGCGCCTCCTGGACGGCCTTGGACACCTCGGGAGTCATGTTCGGGCCCGCCGCGATCGGGTCGTTGAGGATCGGCTCCGACTTCCAGATCTGGCGGAAGGCGGACTCGTCGAACTGGCCCTCGGCCGTCGCCGAGGCCAGGGTCTGGCTGTTGATCTCGGCGGCGTCGACCTTCCCGTTGACCAGGGCCAACAGCGCCTCGGTGTGGCCACCGGCGTACTCGGCCTTGACGTCCTTCTCGATCCCGGCGTCGATGAGCGCCTTGCGCGGCACCGCGTCACCGGAGGTGGAGCCGGACTCGGACAGCGCCAGGGTCGTGCCCTTCAGATCCTCGACGGACTTGACCGGCGAGTCCTTCGGCACCCAGATGCCACCGGTGTAGGAGGAGACCTTGCCGTCCTCGCCCGCGAAGGAGGCCAGCGGCGTGGCGCCGGCCTGCTTCTGGGCGAAGACGTAGCCCAGCGGCCCGAACTGGCCGATGTCGAGCTTGCCGTTCTGCATGGCCAGGATCTCGGCGACGTACGTGTCGGAGATCTGCACCTCGACCTCGCAGCCGAGCTCTTCGCCGAGGGCCTTGCCCAGGGTCTCGTAGACGGGGATCAGGTTCTTGGGGTCCTCGAAGGGCTCGACGCCCATCTTCAGGGTGCCGTCGGGGCAGATCTGGTCGGGACCGACCTCGCCGCCCGCGGCGGCCTTGTTGGTCGTCGCCTCGCTGCCGCAGGCGGCCAGGGCGAGAGTCAGTGTGGCGGCGCCGGCGAGGGCGGTGAGGGAGCGCAGGGTGGACATGTTCGGTTTCTCCTGTGGTCAGAACAGCTGGTCGAGGACGGTGGGCGCGAGGCCCAGTGCTGTGGTCATGCCGATGCCCGACGTCACCGAGACGACCCGGAGACCCGGGAACGGCTCTGCGACGAGGAAGTCGGTCCGCGGGGAGTCCGCGTAGACCCCTCGCCAGCGACGTCGGACGGTGAGCGGAGCCCCGAGCAGCCGCGCCCCTTCCCGCAGCACCAGCTCGGCGACGTGCTCGTCGTCGAAGGGCAGGTGCGTACGGTCGTAGTGGTGGGTGTCGCCCAGGACGATCGAGCCGGGTCGGCCGCCGGTTCCGGGACGCTGGGTGAGCATGAGGTTCATGACGACGTCGAGGAGCTCCGGAGCGGTGGCCTCGAGCTGGGTGCGTACGTCAGCGGCCGCCGTGGTCTCGGCGAACCCGCCGTAGCGCAGCATCGAGAGTCCGGTCAGCACCGCCGGCCCGATCTCGACATCGCCCGGAGGCGCGACCTCGAGCATCTGCAGGCGGCAGCGGCGTACGGCTGCCTCCTCGGCGACCTGCGGGAAGAGCCGGTCGATGTCATGGCCGGCGGCGTGGACGACCCGGGCGGAACGGATGGTTCCGCGGCTCGTGCGGACGTCGATCCCATCGGCACCGGGCTCGATGGCACCGACGTGGGTCGCCCAGCTGAACCGGACGCCCTCGGACTCCAGCCACGCGGCGATCACGGGCAGCGCCTCGCGCGGGTCCACCCTCAGGTCGAGCGGCAGGTGTGCGCCGCCGAGGACCTCCGCGGTGGCCGGCGGGAACAGGTCGCGGGTGGCGTCGGCGTCCAGCAGGCGGGCCTGCTCGGTGCCCCGGATTCCGGCGAACTCCTCGAGCACGGCCATCTCGGCCTCGGTCCGGGCGACGACGACCGTGCCCGTCTCCCGGAGACCGAAGTCCGCGTTGGCGGCGAGGGCGAGCCAGCGCTCGCGGGCCGCGAGGGCGTAGGCGAGCGACTGGCCCGACTGGGCGGTGGTGCAGATGTGCCCGAAGTTTCGGATCGAGGCGCCGACGGCGCGCTCGTCACGCTCGATGACATGGACCTTCAGGCCGCGCGCGAGCCCTTCGACGGCATGCGCGAGGCCGACGATCCCGGCACCGACGACAACGAGGTCGGCGGCACCGTCGGGGGTGGTCGTATGAGTTGGCACGGCCCGAACACTTCTGTCTCGCGGCAGCCCCGGTCAACAGCCCCGACGAACATGTACATACAAGTTAACCGGTCGTTTTCCTGCGCACCGTTTGGACCTCTGAGCGTTATCCCGGCGTTCACGAAGCGCTTGATCGCACTTGTCTGATCAAGTTGTAGCCTGCTGTCCATGAGTAGCCCGTTGCATGTCCAGGTCGCCGAGGCCATCCGCGCCCGGATCATCGCCGGCGAGCTGCCGACCGGCGCCCCGATCCCTTCCGAGGCGCAGCTGTGCGAGCAGTTCGGCGCCTCCCGCGGCACGATCCGTACGGCACTGGCGAGCCTGCGCCGCGAGGGCCTGCTCAGCGGCGGCCAGGGGCGTCCGCCGACAGTGCGGGACACCGCGCTCGGGCAGCCCTTCGAGCAGCTGATCTCATTCAGCGCCTGGGTGCAGCAGATCGGCCACACCGCCGGCCAGCGCACCATCGAGGTCGCCCGGCGCGGCGCCACCGCCGCTGCCGCCGAGGCGCTCGACATCGACGAGGGTGACCCGGTGGTCGACGTGCTCCGGCTCCGTCTTCTCGACGGTCATCCCGCGATGCTCGAGCGCAGCACCTTCGTCGAGCGCGTCGGGCGGCTGCTCTTCGACTTCGACCCCGACACCGGCTCGCTCTACGCCCACCTGATCGCCGCCGGCGTCGACCTGCACGCCGCGCGCCACACCATGGACGCGGTCGCGGCCGACGAGACCGATGCCGACCTGCTCGACATCGCGGTGGGCAGTCCGCTGCTGCGCGAGCGCCGCCGGGCGACCTCCGCCGACGGCACACCGCTGGAGTACGCCGACGACCGCTACCGGCCCGACCGGGTCACCTTCACCATCGACAACACTCGCCCGTCCGCGGCGGGGATCCGCACCGACGTACGCATCCTCAAGGAGATCTCGTGACCACCGCCTTCCAGCTTGCCGCCCTCGACATGGCCGGCACCACCGTCGATGAAGGCGGGCTGGTCTACGACGTGCTCGAGTCGACGGTCGCCGACGCCGCCGGCGAGCCGGTTTCCCACGACCTGCTGCTGCAGTGGAAGGGCACCTCGAAGTGGGAGGCGATCCAGGGACTACTGCGCGGGCTCGGCCAGGACCCGACCACCGCCCAGGTCGACAAGATCTTCGACGGCTTCGGCGAGCGCCTCGTCACCGCCTACCGGGAGACCCCGCCGCAGCCGTTCCCGGGTGTGCCCGAGATGTTCGTGACGCTGCGCTCACGGGGCGTCAAGGTCGCGCTGCAGACCGGCTACTCCACCGAGATCGCCGCCGCCATCCTCGACGGCCTCGGCTGGACCGTCGGCCCCGACGCCGACTCGACCGTCGACGCCCTGGTCACCTCCGACCTCGTCGCCGCCAGCCGCCCCGCCCCCTACCTCGTCTTCCACTGCATGGAGGCCACCGGCATCCAGGACGTACGCCGCGTGCTGGTCGCCGGCGACACCCCCAACGACCTCGGCGCCGGCACCAACGCCGGGGCCGGCTTCGTCGTCGGCGTCGCCACCGGCTCCTTCAGCCACGACCGGCTCGCCACCGAGCCCCACACCCACCTCCTCCCCTCCACCGCCGACCTGCCGAGCCTGCTGTAGATCGTCGATAAACCGGCGAAACCGCCGCCGCGGCACTCATCTAGAGATACCCTCCGGCGCATGACCAACCGGACCCTGATGCGCGCCGTGACGGCCGCCGCCGTCGCTGTATTGGCGACGATGAGCCCCGCCCCCGCCACGCAGGCAGCCACTTCCGGACCGAGCATCCAGACCGTGGCTCGCCCCATCTATGGGTTCACCCTCGCGTCGAGCTTCAGGGTCATCTATGAGGCCTACAACGGCAGCGAACTGGCGGTCGGTGGCAAGCCCGTTTACGTCCAGGTGCGAGTCTCGAAGACGCCCCTCACCTCGACCAGCCGACGAGCATGGACCTACCCGTCCCACCTGCAGCGCGTGGGGCTGACCTCGACATGGCGGACGGGCCAGATCACCGTCGGCATCAATCAGGGCCAGGGATCGTGCGTCGGAGCCCGGGCCGTAGATGCCGCCGGGCGCGTCGGACCCTGGGGCCACACGACATGTATCGCACGCTTCTTCGACGACAACCAGCTCGAGCGCAAGGGCGCGGTCAAGACGGTCCGTGCGAAGAGGTTCTGGCACGGGGTCGCCACCGAGCTCGACGGCGGCGGGCAGCTGGTCCTCCGGCATGTCCCCAGGGGCAGCGATGTCTGGGTTCTGGGACGGCCGGCGCCGTACTCGATCCCCGCCTACTGGGGATTCACGCCGCGGGTCATCGGCATGAACTCGACAGGGACGAAGCAGATCGTCCTGGGCCAAGACGGCGGCGACAACGTCAGCAACCGAAGCATGTGGAGGGCCCACGTACGCACTCAGCGCCTAGGCCCGGTGTGGCTGCGTCGAGACCCCGACGGCACCTTCCCGATCGAGGGCATCGTCGTGATCCCACCCTGGGCACGATCGGCCGCCTGACCGGCCAGGATGCTTGACGCAAAGCAAACGACGGCAAAGACTGGCGATATGGCACTGACCAAGAAGCAGAAGACGATCCTGACCACCGGCGCGCTCGTGGCCCAGGCGGCGGTCGCCCCGGTGATCCTGCGCGACCTGCAGACGCGCTCCGACGACGAGATCCGCGGACCGCGGACGCTGTGGCGGCTGTGGGGCAGCACCAACCTGCTCGGCGCGGCGGTCTACTGGTTCTACGGGCGCAAGCCGGCCGCGGCGCAGGCCTAGGCCCTCGCCACCCCGCGAGGCTCGGTGAGGAGCCGGATCGCGAAGATCAGCTCCTCGACGTCGGCGAACCGGCGCAGGTCGCAGCCGGTGCGCTCGGCGATCCGCTCGAGCCGGTGGTAGGCGGTGTTGACGTGGACGTGCAGGCGCTCGGCGGCCAGCTTGGCGTTGAGGTCGCAGGCGACGTACGCCAGCATGGTCTCGATCATCACGCAGTCACGCGCGAGGTCCTCCTCGACGAACTGGCGCAGCGCGGGTCGCACCAGACGGCGGGCGGTCGGATCCTCGCGCAGCACCAGGTAGTCGATCGTCGAGATCATCGGCAGGGCCATCACGCCGGGATCCGCACCGAGGACGTCGCGAGCGATCCCCGCCTCTGCGTACGCGGCGGGCGCGGCACCCAGGCCGGCGTGCACGGTGCTGGCACCCACGGCCAGCTCGAAGCCCTCCCGGGCGAGCTGGCGATAGATGCGCCGCAGGTCGGGCACGATCGTCCTGACGTCGTCGGAGGCGACGGGCAGGATCGCGACGAGCTGCTCCTGACGGATCACCGTGACCCCCTCCCGCGCGGGGCCCAGCTCGGTGCGTACGTGCCGCAGCGCCTCCCGCAGGCTCCGCCCTGGGCGTAGCGGCCGCACCGGCACCGCGACCAGGACGATGATCCGGTCCTCGGGCTCCAGCCCGCACCTGCGGGCCACCTCGAGCATCGGGCCCGGTCGGGCCCCGCGCCCGGCGAGCAGATCCTCGACGAGGTCCCGGCGGATCCGGTCGCCCTCCGCGAGCTCGACCTGATGGGCGGCGAGATAGGCCTCGGCCGCGACCGTGCTGCCGACCTCGATCACCTGCATCACGTGCGAGGCGACCGGAAGCGCCGCGCGGCTGGTCTCCGGGTCGGCGGCCGCGATCTCGACGATGCGCTCCCACAGCGCCACCTGACCGATGCGGAAGGCCTGCAGGAAGTCGGCGAGCGCGACCCCTTGGCGAACCCGGCGAGTCGCCTGGTCCACCGTGAACTGGAAGTCCTCGCGTACGGCCGCGCGTCCCTCCTCCAGCGTGGTGAGCACCGCCAGGAAGACCGCCTCGGCGTGGTCGCCGACCTCCTTGCGCAGCTCTGGATCGGGGCTGACGGCGTAGGCCGGCACCTGGTCCCAGTTGTGCTTGAGGAACAGCTCCACGGTGTGCGGGAGGTCCTCCCTGATGCCCGCGACGATGCGTTTGATCGGCTCCATGCTCATCGCGCTCCCTCGGTGTTTCGCTGGCGGTTGCGGCGTCAACCAGATCAACGCGCGAGTGTGGCGACAGTCACGGTTTCGGGGTCATGTGATCGGTCTCCATCCGGGTTGTCGCGCCCTCACACATTTCCCGACGCGCCCTTCCCAACCGAGATCTGGCTGGTGAATGGTGCTATGTGTCGGGGGTCACAAAACTCGGACCCTGCCCACGCCAGGAGTGATTACACATGGGGACGCACAACCCGGAAGGCCCTGCTCGGGTCTCCAGACGATCGTTCGTCGGATACGTCATCGGCGGCACCACGCTGATCGCAGCCGCAGACCTGGGCCTGGCTCCATCGGCCGCCCACGCCGCACCGATCCCGTCGGTGCCACAGGTCCCCGAGGTCTATGACCTCAACGACTTCCTCACCCATTGCGCGATGCCGACGTCGAACCTGATCGCCATCGAGGTCGACGAGAAGGGGCACGCCCACTTCGCGCTGCCGCGGATGGAGGTCGGCCAGGGCATCACCACAGCCGTGGCCATGCTGATCGCCGAGGAGCTCGAGCTCCCGGTCGACCACGTACACGTCACCCTGGCCCCGGCCCGTCCCGAGCTGCTCTTCAACCAGCTGACCGGTGGCTCCAACACGATCATCTCGGTCTACACCCCGGTCCGGGTCGCCGCCGCCATCGCCCGCAAGGCACTGCTCGAGGCCGGCGCCATCCTGCTCGGGACGACGGTCGCCCAGCTGGTCGCCAAGGGCGGCGTGATCAGCGTCCCCGGTGGTTCCTCGGTGACGTACGGCGAGGCGGCCGCCAAGGCGGCAGCGCCCACGACCGAGAAGGTCGAGGTCGAGCTCAAGGAGACCTCCGATCACACCATCGTCGGCAAGCCCCATCGGCGCATCGACGCACGCGCCGCCGTCACCGGCAAGAAGAAGTTCGCGATGGACCTCGACATCCCCAACGCGCTGCCCACGATGGTCTGCCGGGCACCCGAGCTCAACGGCACGCCGGAGTCGATCAACAACAAGGGCGACGTGGAGACGATGCCGGGCGTCACCCACGTCGCGATCATCCCCACCGGCGTCGCGGTCCGGGCCAAGACCTTCGGACAGTGCATCGACGCCGTACGCGCGCTGGACGTGACCTGGAACTCCGGCACCGTGACCACGATGTCGGCCAAGCACATCAAGGCGGAGCTCAAGGCCGGGCAGATCCCGCTGGCGGTGCCGAAGATCGGGGCGACCTCGGTCGACGGTGAGTTCACCTTCCACTTCCGCAGCGGCTCGGCCCTCGAGCCCAACTGCGCCGTCGCCGACGTACGCGACGACAAGGCCACCGTCTGGGGAGGTCTGAAGTCGCCGATCGACGCCCAGGGCAGGATCGCCAAGGCACTCGGCCTCCCGCAGAACAGCGTGACGGTCAACGTGGTCCAGGGCGGCGGCTCCTTCGGGCGCAAGCTGTTCAGCGACGCCGCCGTCGAGGCTGCCCACGCCTCCAAGGCGTTCGGCGCGCCGGTCAAGCTGATGTGGCACCGCGCCGACGAGCCGCGCCAGGGCCGGGTGCACCCGATGGCGGTCTCCCAGATCCGGGCGACCGTACTGGCCGGCAGCATCCTCACCTTCGAGCAGCGCCACGCCAGCGTGGCCTGTGACTTCACCCATGGGCTCGGCGAGCGGCTGACCGCCGAGGCGGCCGCGCTGCCGACCGGCCTGTCGAACCTGACCTTCTCGGAGTCGATCTTCCTGCTCAGCCAGGAACTGCCCTACAACTTCGGTGTGGTGACCCAGCTGCTCAACGAGCCGAAGCCCGCGGTCGACCGGTTCAACACCAGCTCGGTGCGCAACATCTACTCCCCCGACGTCGCCACCGCCAGCGAGCTGATGGTCGACCAGCTGGCCAAGAAGCTGAAGCAGGACCCGGTCGCTTTCCGGCGCAGGTACCTCAAGAGCGACAACGTCAAGCGGGTCCTCGATCGTGCCGCCGAGCTCGGCGACTGGGGCCGCTCGATGCCCGCCGGCACGGCGCAGGGCATCGCCGTCCACAAGGAGTACAAGGGCGCCACCGCCGTCCTCGTCGAGATCGACTGCCGCCCCGAGACGGTCAACCGCGAGATCCGCGACGCGGTCACCGGGCCGCGGGTCACCAAGGCCATCGTGGTCGCCGACGTCGGCCTGGTGATCAACCCCGCCGGTGTGAAGGCCCAGATGATGGGTGGTTTCTCCGACGGCATGTGCCAGGCGCTGACCTACAGCAACCACCTGGTCGACGGTCAGTTCCTGGAGGCCAGCTGGGACAACTCGGCCTACACCCGGCAGTGGAACACGCCGTTCGAGTTCGAGTGCGAGGTGATGGAGTCGCACGGCAGCCAGCCGGGCGGTGTCGGTGAGGCCGGTGTGGCCGCCTCGATGGCCGCCGTCGCCTGCGCCTACGCCCGCGCGACCGGCGAGGTGCCGACGGAGTTCCCGATCAACTTCCACGAGCCGCTCCACTTCAAGCCCAAGTCCTTCATCCCGTCCGTCCCCGAGTCGCCGACCGACGGCCTCGCCTACACGTTCTGAGGTCATCGATGCCTTCTCACACCTTCCAGCTCAACGGCGAGACCGTCACCGTCGACGTCGAGGACGACGTGCGCATCCTGTGGGTGCTGCGCGATGTCCTCGGCGTCACCGGTCCGAAGTACGGCTGCGGCATCAACGTCTGCAAGGCCTGTACGTCGCACATCAACGGCAAGGCGTTCAACCCGTGCTCGGTGCGGGTCGCCGACATCGGCGCCGACGACGAGATCACCACCATCGAGGGCCTCGCCGACACCGCCCCGGGCGACGGCCTGCACCCGATGCAGGAGGCCTGGCTCGAGCACGACGTCGCCCAGTGCGGCTACTGCCAGCCCGGCCAGATCATGGCCGCGGTCGCCCTCGTCAACAAGGTCCGCAAGGAGGGCCGCGCCATCACCGAGGCCGACCTCGACGCGATCCGCAACGTCTGCCGCTGCGGGACGTACTCCCGGATCCGGGAGGCCATCAAGACCGGACAGGACGCGATGGCCCGCGGTCTCTAGCCTCGGTCAGTCTCCGGAGAGCTCCTGCTCGATCCGCTCGACCTTCGCGGTGAGCTGGCCGGTGTAGCCGGGCCGGATATCGGCCTTGAGCACCAGCCCGACCCGCGGGGAGACGGTGGCGACCGCGTCGACGCACTGCTTGATGACACCCATGACCTCGTCCCACTCACCTTCCAGATTGGTGAACATGGCGTTGGTCTCGTTGGGCAGTCCGGACTCGCGGACGATGCGGATCGCCTCCGCGACGGACGCGGCCACCGAGCCGTCGGGGTCGTCGGTGGTCGTCGGGGCGATCGAGAAGGCGACAAGCATGTCGAAACACTATCCAAACCCGGCACGCCCCACCTCGGCCTGCATATAGTGGCGCCGCCGGGGGCCGAAGGTGCACCGCCGGCGGGAAGGAACCGATGAGTGAGGGACTCGACCGGCTCGCTGCCACGCTGGGCGTGCCGGCCACGCGGCTCGCGCCGCTGGAGGCGTACGACGACCAGCAGCTGGACCGGTTCAACGAACTGACCCAGGGCGCGATGATCGCGGAGGACAAGGCCTTCGATGCCTCCCTCGACGAGGCGCTGAAGCTGGTGCCGAAGATGCTGCGCGGGGTCGTCCAGAAGATGCTCGGAGGCAGCCGATGACCGCCCTGACCAGCGCGCTGGAGATCACCAAGCTCGCCCACGAGATGCACGTGGACGAGGCCGAGCTCGCCGAGTTCGCCACCACCTCGCCCGACGACCTCCGCGACCTGCGCGGGATCGTCTCGCACGCGATGTTCAGCCGTCACGAGTCCCGGGTGAAGGGGCTGGCCGCGGTCAGCAAGAAGCTCCCGGCGGCCGTCACCGCGAAGATCACCGAGATCGCGATGGGCCCCATGCTCAGCGCCCGGGTCGCGGCGGTGATGGACCCGGCCGACGCGGCGAAGCTCGCCGGCCATCTGAAGCCCGAGTTCCTCGCCGAGCTCTCCGTCCACCTCGACCCGAGCCGGGTCGAGGGCATCATCGCCAAGCTCGACAGCGCGCTCGTCGTCGAGGTCGGCCGCCGCCTGCTGTCCGAGGGACACCTGCTCACCCTGGCCAGGTTCACCGGCGTCGTACGCCCCGAGACGTCGCTCGAGGTCGTCGATGGCGCCTCGGGCGCCGAGATCCTCCAGCTCGCGCTCTTCATCGACGAGCCCTCCGTGGTCGACCCGATCCTCGCTGGGCTCCCCGACGAGACCGTCGCGGAGATCGCCGCCGCCACGGCCGAGCACGGCGAGGCCTCCGATGCCCTCCTCGCCGCGCTCCACGAGGACAGCCGCGCCAGGATCGCCTCGCTGACCTGAGGCCGAGGTGTCACTCCCGTCGGTCGAGACGTCACGTACGTCGGTCGAGACGGCACATCGCTGCCATCTCGACCGACGTACGTGACGCTTCGGTCGACCTGGCTGACGGCTCGGCATGGAGAACGGCCCGCCACCCCAGTCGGGGTGCCGGGCCGTTCGTCAGGTCAGGCTCAGGCGTTGACCAGGCTGCGCAGGACGTACTGCAGGATGCCGCCGTTGCGGTAGTAGTTGGCCTCACCGGGGGTGTCGATGCGGACGACCGCGTCGAACTCGACGCCCGTGTCGGTGGTGACCTTGACCGTCTTCGGGGTGACACCCTCGTTGAGCGCGGTGATGCCGGAGATCGAGAAGGTCTCCTCACCGGTCAGGCCGAGGCTGTCGGCGTTCTGGCCCGCGGGGAACTGCAGCGGGATGACGCCCATACCGATCAGGTTGGAGCGGTGGATGCGCTCGAACGACTCGGTGATGACGGCCTTGACGCCCAGCAGCGAGGTGCCCTTGGCGGCCCAGTCGCGAGACGAGCCGGAACCGTACTCCTTGCCACCGAGGACGACCAGCGGGGTGCCGGCCGCGGCGTAGTTCTGCGCCGCGTCGTAGACGAAGCTGACCGGAGCGTCGGGCTGGGTGAAGTCGCGGGTGTAACCACCCTCGGTGCCCGGGGCGACCTGGTTCTTGATCCGGATGTTGGCGAAGGTGCCGCGGATCATGATCTCGTGGTTGCCTCGGCGCGAGCCGTAGGAGTTGAAGTCCCGCTGCTCGACACCGTGCTCGATGAGGTACTTGCCGGCGGGCGAGTCCTTCTTGATGTTGCCCGCAGGGCTGATGTGGTCGGTGGTGACCGAGTCGCCCAGCTTCAGCAGCACGCGCGCACCCTCGATGTCGGCGACCGGGGCCGGAGCCTTGGCCATGCCGTCGAAGTAGGGCGCCTTGCGGACGTAGGTCGACTCCTCGTCCCAGGTGAAGGTGTCACCGGTCGGGGTCGGCAGGTTCTGCCAGCGCTCGTCGCCCGCGAAGACGTCGGCGTAGTCCTTCGTGAACATGTCGGAGGAGATCGCGGTGGCGATGGTCTCCTCGACCTCGGCCGGGGTCGGCCAGATGTCCTTGAGGAAGACGTCGTTGCCGTCCTGGTCCTGACCCAGCGGGTCCTCGAACAGGTTCACGTTCATGTTGCCGGCCAGGGCGTAGGCGATGACCAGCGGCGGCGACGCGAGGTAGTTCATCTTCACATCGGGGTTGATGCGACCCTCGAAGTTGCGGTTGCCGGAGAGGACCGAGACGACGGCGAGGTCGTGCTCGTTCACCGCGGCGGAGACCTCGGGGATGATCGGGCCCGAGTTGCCGATGCAGGTCACGCAGCCGTAGCCGACCAGGTTGAAGCCGACCTTCTCCAGGTAGGGCGTGAGGCCCGACTTGTCGTAGTAGTCGGTGACGACCTTCGAGCCCGGCGCGAGGGTGGTCTTGACCCACGGCTTGCGGGTCAGGCCCTTCTCGACGGCCTTCTTGGCCAGCAGCGCCGCGCCGATCATGACCGACGGGTTGGAGGTGTTGGTGCAGGAGGTGATCGAGGCGATCGTAACCGCGCCGTTCTCCAGCTCGAACTGCTGACCGTCGGCCAGGGTGACCGGGATCTTCGCGTCGGTCGCCTTGGAGGTGTACGTCGGCAGGTGACCCTCGAAGGAGGTCTTGGCGTCGGTGAGCGAGACGCGGTCCTGCGGGCGCTTCGGGCCGGCGATCGAGGGGACGACCGTGGAGAGGTCGAGCTCGAGCTTCTCCGAGAAGCGCGGCTCGGCGGCCGGGTCGTGCCAGAGGCCCTGCTCCTTGGCGTACTTCTCCACCAGCGCCAGCTGCTCCTCGGAGCGGCCGGTGAGCTTGAGGTAGTTGATGGTCTCCTCGTCGACCGGGAAGATCGCGATGGTGGAGCCGAACTCCGGGCTCATGTTGCCGATGGTGGCGCGGTTGGCCAGCGGCAGCGCGGTCACGCCGTCGCCGTAGAACTCGACGAACTTGCCGACCACACCGTGCTTGCGCAGCATTTCGGTGATGGTGAGCACCAGGTCGGTCGCGGTCGAGCCCTCGGGCAGGTCGCCGTTGAGCTTGAAGCCGACCACGCGCGGGATCAGCATGGAGACCGGCTGGCCCAGCAGCGCGGCCTCGGCCTCGATGCCGCCGACGCCGAAGCCGAGGACGCCCAGGCCGTTGACCATGGTGGTGTGGGAGTCGGTGCCGACGCAGGTGTCGGGGTAGGCCTGCAGCTCGCCGTCGACCTCACGGGTGAAGACGGTGCGGGCCAGGTGCTCGATGTTGACCTGGTGGACGATGCCGGTGCCCGGCGGGACGACCTTGAAGTCCTCGAAGGCGGTCTGGCCCCAGCGCAGGAACTGGTAGCGCTCGCGGTTGCGCTCGTACTCGATCTCGACGTTGCGCTCGAAGGCCTCCGGGGTGCCGAAGACCTCGGCGATCACGGAGTGGTCGATGACCATCTCGGCGGGCGAGAGCGGGTTGATCTTGGTCGGGTCGCCGCCGAGCTCGGCCGCGGCCTCGCGCAGGGTGGCCAGGTCGACGATGCAGGGCACGCCGGTGAAGTCCTGCATGATCACGCGCGCCGGCGTGTACTGGATCTCCTTGTCGGGCTCGGCGGTCTCGTCCCAGCCCGCCAGGGCCTTGATGTCGTCGGCGGTGATGTTCGCGCCGTCCTCGGTGCGCAGGAGGTTCTCCAGCAGCACCTTCAACGAGAAGGGCAGCGACGCGACGTCGAGGCCCTCACCCTTGACCGCATCCAGGCGGAAGATCTCGTAGGACTTACCGTCCACGTCCAGGGTGCTCTTGGCACCGAAGCTGTCCTTGCTGGCCAACGCGTCCATCTCCTTGCTCGCGTCTACAGACGTACGAATTCAAGTCTTTGAGGCCCATCCTGCCCCGGCCACCTACGCCGGGAAAACAAAGGCTCACCTAACCTTTTACCGACGGACGTGCCGTCGATCTCTTGATATCAAGATACATGATGTCGAACGACATTTCGAATCACCCCGGCGCGCCGTGTTGTGACCACCGCCGCTGACAGCGATCCTCGGATGCTCCATGATTGGTCCGACCGGGCCACCCGTCGGGCCGCTACTCGTCGGGCACTATTGATTCGAGGAGAGCCTTGAGCACCCTGATCGCCGTCGTGGCGCTGGTGATCGCCGTGGCCGCCGCCGCTGTCGCGTGGCGCCTGCGGCGCGCCAACAAGGCGCTGCGTGCCGAGACCATCGGTCTGCTGTGGCGGCTGGAGCAGGCCGACATCTCGGCCCCGCGCACCGCCTACGCCGAGCTTCCGCCCGAGGACCGGCTGCTGAGCATCCGCATCCTGAACCCGCTCGAGCTGGCTTCTGCCCAGACCAAGGCGGCCACGATGCTGCACAAGGTGCGGCCGGCGCTGCTCTCGAAGATGGTCTACGACCAGGCCGCCGAGTCGCTGCGCGAGCGGCTCGCCGACGAGGGCGTCGTGGCGGAGGTCAAGGTCCATGCTGGTCGCTAGCCTCGCGCTGCTCGGTGTGCTCGGCGCCGGCGTCGTCGTCGCTCTCGCCTTCCTGGAGCAGCGTCGTCTGGAGCAGGCCCTGGAGGACGTACGCCTCGCGGACCTGAAGGCGCGCACCTCCCTCGCGGAGGCCGAGCGTGCCGCCGACTGGCTCAGTCCCATCACCGACCAGATCACGACACCGTTCGCGGAGGCGACCCGGTCGGTGGCCGGAGCCCTGGCTCGCGTGGTGCCCTATTCCGGGCGCCGTGGTCCGCGCGTGCTCAACGCGATGCCGGCCACCACGACCGGTGAGCTGCTGGGCACGCTCGGCCCTCACCTGGACGAGGCCGTCCTGGACCGCCGGCAGCTGATCACCGACCTCTCCGAGGACCCGACGATGGCGATGCGGATCATCACCGACGAGGCCAGTCGCTAGTCCAGCGTCTTCAGCCGCTCAACGAGGCGGCTCCGCTCGTCGTCGGTGAGCGGCACCTCGAGCTCTTCGACGTAGGCCATCACCTCGTCGAGACCGATCTCGCGGTGCTCGGTCTCCTCGCCCTGGCGGCGGATGGTGACGGTGTTGTGGGTGAGGCTGACGTGTCGACCCTCGAGGAGCTTGGTCACGATCATCCGGTGACGGAAGTGCACCGTCGGATGGGTGCTGGTGTAGTGGTGGCCCAGCGCGACGTCGCTGGGCACGACCAGCGCCTCGTCGTGGGTGTGCATGAGCTCCCAGCCGTCGTCCTTGGCCCGCTCCAGCGCCCAGCCGTGCTCACCCCAGCGCACCCGGTGGGTGATGCCCCGGACCTCGTCGACCGCGCCGTCGACCATCGGGATCGGGCGCCAGACGCTCAGCCCGAACCCGGGGTCGGCCAGCAGCCGCTCCCCGTCCAGGTCGACGACGACCACCAGATGCGTACGTCCCGCCGCGGTCGGGTCGGGGCCCACCCGCGCCAGCCGCCGCTCGACGGCGAAGCCCAGCCGGTCCAGCACCGCCGCGAACAGCGTGCCGTGCTCGAAGCAGTAGCCGCCTCTCCCCCGGCCCACGAACTTCCCCTGCACGTCGGGCAGGTCGACGCCGGGGTGCTGGTCGAGCAGCACGTCGATGTTGTCGAAGGTGAAGGTGCGCAGGTGGGCGTCGTAGATCTCCTCCAGCGCCTCCCGCGACGGGCCGGGTGGCTCGGTCACCCCGATCCGCTCCAGGTACGCCGTCAGGTCGAGCCGGTCGGTCCCCCACAGGTCATCGCTCACGGGAGCATCTCAACGCCGATGCGCGCGACGCGCAACCGATATCAGGTGTGAGGCTCAGTTCGGGAGCATCTCGGAAGTGACGAAATGCGAGCCTACTGCGCTTCCTGCCCACGGAACCGGTCCAGGATCCGAAGATGCTTCAGGGACACCGGGTCGGGCGTGATCTCCCGACCCGTCCCGCCCTTCTTCGCCTCGAAGGCACGCCACGCATTCACCGTCGCCCGACCGGCCCAGCCGTCCACAACGAGCTTCTGGCCCTTCGGGAGAAAGCTGACGTTCAGAGCGTTCTGGATCGTCGCGACACCGTGGTACCGCTTCCGGGCGCCCTTCCTCGCGCCGGCGGCGATCTGGAACTGTTTCTGCACCAGCGCCAGGTCGGAGACCGCGTCGGGGTTCCACTTCCACACCGGCTCCGAGCTGAGCCATCGGGTGGTGTCGGTCCACTTCGCGGGGTTCTCCACCACGGATACGTGAACGTGCTTGAAGTGGCCGTTGCTGCCCTTGTACTTGCGGGGCACGAACCCATAGGTGCGGGAGTAGATGACCCCGTTGCTGATGACGTACCAGACACGCTTGTCGTGACGGGCGGCCTCGACGACCATCAGACGCAGGTCAGCAGTCGGGTCCTTGTCGTCGACGTCGACGTCGATCGCACGCACAGCGCCTCCGTTCGCCCAGTCAGGGTTGTGGGAGGACTTCCGGGCTTGGTGCGACGGGTCCCCGATCCAGCCGTCACTGGCCTTGTCGCGGTGCGAGAACCGGGTGTTCACCTCATCGCGCAGCGTCACGAGCGCAGGCACCAGGAAAAAGGACATCTAGAACCCCTCCTTGTCCTCTTCGGCTACGAAGACGTCGTCCACGTAGTCACCGGCCAGGTCGTCCGGGTTGCGCTCATCTTCGGGCTCCGCCACCACGCCAGGCTCTTCGATCGTCTTCTCACTCATTACTCATCCCTCGTCGAGGGGCTCTGGCAGCTCGTGGCCATTCGGATACGCGAGCACCTTCACTACCCACATCGGACCTGCATCGGGGCCTGGCGATTAGATGGCGTTTGCGCCACAGGAACCGAGTCGCCGACACATGGGCCCGGCACTCTCGGATTTTGATTCGCTGCTTTCTACTAGCAATTAACCTGCAGCGCGGGCCCGGAATCATCCTCAATCTTGCGTACCCGCGCCAGCGGCGAATCACGCGGCGAGCAGCTGTGTGGTGAGCAGTTGGTAGAGGAATGACTCGGTTCGTTCGGCCGACCATCCCCGGCCGGTCCGGACGGACTGGTAGAGCTCGGCACTGAACAGCACAAGAAGGATGTCGGTCGCCTTGGCCACCGTGAGCCCGGGGCGCAAGCCACCCGGCTTGGCGGCGATGATTCGGACCGACTCCCGGTAAGCACCGAGACGTCGTTCCTCGCTGGTTCTCAACACTTCGGCTGCTTCCGGGTCACCACTGGCACCGTGCAGCGTGGCGACAAGGGGCGCTGCGCGCTCGAGGATCCCGACACCGTGGGAGAAGAAGGTGTCGAAGGCGGCGTCCGAGGTCGGAGACGACTCGAACTCTTCCCACCAGTGGTTCCACGGCAGGAGCTCGTCGATCTGTGGATCCGCCGGCGGCGGGCGCCATCGATCGAATCCCACGATCGCCGCCCCCAGCGCCTCACTGAGCAGTACCGCCTTGGTCCCGAAGGTGTAGTAGATGGTCGGAACGGCAACCCCAGCCTCCTTGGCGATCGCGGAGATGGTGGTGCCGAGATACCCGTTGTCGCAGAACAGGTCGTAGGCGGCGCGGACCATGCGACGACGAGTGACCAGCGCTCGGTCCGCTCTTGTCGAGGAAGCCATAGACATACGCCCGAGGGTAACTCACTATAGTCATACTATAGTGAGAGGCGACGGCGGATGAGGATCCTGTGCGCATCGATGCCCGCAGACGGGCACTTCAACCCTTTGACCGGGGTCGCGGTGCGGCTCGCGGAGCGGGGGCACGACGTCCGCTGGTACGCCGGTCCGACATACGGCGCCAGGCTGGACCGACTCGGCATGCAGTGGTTTCCCTATCGGGCGGCCACCGAGGTCATGGCTGGCAACCTCGGTGACCTGTATCCCGAGCGGGCGCAGCTCAGCGGCCCCAAGCTGATCTCGTTCGAGCTGGACAAGTTCTTCGTGAGCCAGGTCGAGAACCACTTCCAGGACATCGTCGCGATCATGGGCGAGTGGCCGTTCGAGGCGCTGCTCTGCGACGGCGCTCTCTACGCCGAGCAGCTCGTCGCCGAGTCGCTGCGTCTGCCGGTGTTCGCCGTGGGCCTGACCATGGTGATGCCTGACGAGAAGGGCCCTCCACCGTTCTTCGGACTGCGTCCCGCGCGCACACCCGTGGGCCGGGTGCATCACGCGATCGTGCGCAGAATGTTGGCCGGTGCGATGAAGGCCGGCACGACTCACTACAACGACATCTTGGCCAGGCACGACATCGCGCCCATCCGACGCGATGGCTTCCCGCACGAACCGATGCTCAGGACGCGCCGGGTGTTCCTGAACGGCTCCCCTGGGCTGGAGTTTCCGGGTTACGAACCGCTCGCCAACGCCGAGTACGTCGGCCCCCTCGTCCCGGCCCGCCGTGCGCTGAGCTCCTCCAGCCCGATGCCGGACGTGGTCACCGACCCTGCGACCAAAGTGGTCGCTGTATCTCAAGGCACGGTTGACAACACCGATCCGGACAAGCTGATCGTCCCCACCATCGAGGCGTTCAAGGACTCCGAGTACGTCGTGGTGGCCACCACCGCCGGAGCTCGCACCGAGGAGCTTCGCACGCGGTTCTCCCAGCCGAACGTCGTTGTCACCGACTTCATCAACTACGACGACCTGTTCCCACACGTCGACGTCTTCGTCACCAGCGGTGGTTTCGGCAGCAATCTCTCTGCGTTCCTGCACGGCGTCCCCGTCGTGTGCGCTGGCAAGCGCGAGGGCAAGAACGACATCAACGCCCGGATCGGCCACAACGGTCTGGGAATCGACCTGCGCAGCGAGCGACCGAAGCCGGCGGCGATCCGTAAGGCGGTCCACAGGCTCGTTCGGGATCCGAGCTATGCCGCAACCGTCGCAGCGCTCAGAGCGGAGCTCCTGGCCTACGACCCCATCACGATCATCGAGAACGCGATCGCTACGCGCGGCCATGACCTAGCAACTTGAGGCGTCACCACAGTTGAGATCAGATTCTCTCAAGAAGCGCCACGCACTCCACGTGGTGCGTCATCGGGAACAGGTCGAAGGCGCGCAGCGAGCGCAGCCGGTAGCCGTGCTCGGCGAAGATCGCTACGTCACGGGCCAGTGCGGCGGGGTCGCAGGCGACGTAGGCGACCTTGCTGGGCTCCCGGGCGACGACGGCCTCGACGACCTTCCGGCGGGCGCCCTCACGGGGCGGGTCGAGGACGACGAGGTCGAAGGGACCGTCCTCGAGACGGCCCAGCACGGTGGCGACGTCGCCGGCGCTGATCTCGGCGGTGGGGACGTTGCCCACCGAGAGCGCTGAGGCGGTCGGGTCGCCCTCGACGGCGACCACACGGCCGGCGGGACCGACCCGGTCGGCGAGGAAGGCGGAGAAGAGGCCGACGCCGGCGTAGAGGTCCAGGACGGTGTCGCCCGGGGCCGGTGAGAGGGCGGACAGCACCGCGGAGACCAGGGTCGAGGGCGCACCCGGGTGGACCTGCCAGAAGCCGTCGGCGGAGACCTCGAAGGAGTGTTCCGCTCCCCCGACGGCGACCTGCTCCACGACCGTCCCGGCACCCGGCTCGCGGGCGTCGACGGTGGCGATCAAGCAGTCGTCGACGGGGATGACGTCGTGCGAGCGGTACTTCCGCATGCCTCGGCCGCCACCCGGAGCTGTCGTGTAGCGCTGCCGGGTCCGCCAGCGCAGCCCGTCCTCGTCGCCCGGGACGGCCTCGACAGCCAGATCGGCGACCAGCGGGTCCTCGGCGGCCAGGCCACCCAGGCGGACCAGCTGCTCGCGCAGCACCGTCGCCTTCAGCTCGCGCTGGGCGGAGAGGGAGACGTGCTGGAAGTCGCAGCCGCCGCAGAGGCCCGGGCCGGCGTAGGGGCATGGCGGAACTACCCGTTCCGGTGCGGCCGAGACGACCGAGACAGCGTCACCGCGCCAGAACCGGTCACCGGCGGTTCCCTCGGTGATCTCGACGAGCACCTGCTCACCGGGCAGGGCGTGGCGTACGAAGACCACGCGGGAAGCGTCCTCGATCTGGACGCGGGCCACGAAGTGTCCGCCGTGGGCGACCGGGCCGACCTCGACCTCGAAGCGCCGCCCGACGTACGACTCGCCCTTCGACGCCTTCGGACGCGGTCGCCGTCCGCGGGGCGCGGGACGCTGAGGACGGCTCATCGTCGTCCGTCGCTTCCGCGGCGCAGGCCGGGCGCGAGCCAGTATTCCTCGCGCAGCTCCTCGGCGCGCTCCTTGCCGGAGGCGAGCTGGTAGGGCACCGAGATGACCATGACTCCCGGGGTGAACAGCAGCCGGCCCTTGAGCCGCAGCGCCGTCTGGTTGTGGAGGAACTGCTCCCACCAGCGGCCGACGACGTACTCGGGGATGTAGACGGCCACGACGCCACGCGGGTTGGCGTCACGGATCGCCGAGGCGTACTCAACGACCGGGCGGATCAGCTCGCGGTAGGGCGAGTGGAGCACCTTCAGCGGCATCGGCAGGTTGCGCTCGTCCCACTGCTTCAGCAGGTCGGCAGTGTCGGAGTCGGTCGTCGAGACCGTCACGGCCTCGAGCGCGTTGGGCCGGGTCGCCTGAGCGAAGGCCAGCGCTCGCAGCGTCGGCTTGTGGAGCTTGGAGACCAGGACGATCGCGTGGACACGTGTCGGCAGCACTCGGTCGCGCTCGTCGGCCGCCAGCTCGAGCGCGACGTTGTCGTAGTGGCGGCGGATCCCGGTCATGAGCAGGAACGCGATCGCCATCGCCACGATCGAGATCCAGGCACCGTGGGTGAACTTGGTGATCAGCACGACCACCAAGACGATGCCGGTGACCGAGAGCCCGAAGGCGTTGATGAGCCGGCTGGTCTGCATCTTCGCCCGGATCACCGGGTCCCGCTCGTCCCGGAGCAGCCGCGACCAGTGGCGCACCATGCCGGTCTGACCGATCGTGAACGCCACGAAGACGCCGACGATGTAGAGCTGGATCAGCCGCGTGACCTCGGCGTTGAAGGCCACGATCAGGAGGATCGAGAATCCCGCCAGGATCACGATCCCGTTGCTGTAGGCGAGCCGGTCGCCGCGCGCCGCGAAGGCGCGAGGTGCGTAGCCGTCCTTGGCCAGGATCGAGGCGAGCACCGGAAAGCCGTTGAACGCCGTGTTGGCCGCCAGCACCAGGATCAGGCCGGTGGAGAGCGTGATGACGAAGAATCCGGGCGGGAAGTTGTCGAACACCACGTGGGCGATCTGGCCGACCAGCGGCGCCTGGTGGTAGTCCACCAACTGCTCCCCGTTGGGGCCACGCAACTGGTGTGCCGGGTCTTCGACGACCTGGGCGTGGATGATGTTCGCGAGCGCCACGATCGACATCGCCAGCGTGATCGCGATCGCGCCGAGCAGCGCGAGCGTGGTGGCGGCGTTCTTGCCTTTGGGCTTACGGAAAGCCGGTACGCCGTTGGCGATCGCCTCGACGCCGGTGAGTGTCGCGCATCCGGAGGCGAAGGCGCGCAGCAGCAGGAAGGCCGCCGCGACCCCGGCGAAACCGTCGGCGAACTGGGGCTCGGCCACGACTTGGAGATCCGCGCTCTCTGCCCGGCCCAGTCCGCCCCCGAGGAAGTGCTGGCCGAGTCCCCAGGCCACCATGCCGAGCATCGAGAAGATGAAGATGTAGGTCGGGATCGCGAAGGCCGTCCCGGACTCGCGCACCCCGCGGAGGTTCATCGCGGCCAGGAAGACGACCGCGACGATAGCGATCGTCACCTCGTGGCCACGAGCGACGTCGACCGTGGTCGCGAGATACTGCGCCGCCGAAGAGATCGACACCGCCACCGTCAGTACGTAGTCGACCAGCAGCGCGCTGGCCACCGTCAGCGCCGGCTTCGCACCCAGGTTGGCTCCGGCGACCTCGAAGTCGCCTCCGCCGCTCTGGTAGGCCTGCACGTTCTGGCGATACGACAGCACCACCGCCAGCATCACGAACCCGACGACGATCGCGATCTTCCAGGAGAAGGTGTAGGCGGTCACGCCGGCCAGCGCCAGGGTCAGGAAGATCTCGTCGGGCGAGTAGGCCACCGACGACAACGGGTCGCTCGCGAACACCGGGAGCGCGATGCGCTTCGGCAGCAGTGTCTCGCCCAACTGCGAGCTACGGAGCTTACGGCCGATCAGGAGCCGTTTCGATACGTCACCAACACCCACAACCGCAGACGCTACGGCACGTCGCCGCTTCCGCGCGCTTCCGGATCGCCACGCGCGTCCGAACACGCCAACTTCGAGGGCGTAGGCGACGCGCGGCCCGGGCGAGTGCAATCATGACACGGTGCACGTAGTGATCATGGGCTGTGGCCGCGTCGGCTCGACCCTGGCCAGGAGCCTCGAGGACCGTAACCACACGGTCTCGGTCATCGACCAGAACTCCGATGCGTTCCGGAGGCTCGGACCAGGGTTCAACGGCGACAAGGTCGCCGGGATGGGCTTCGACCGCGAGGTGCTGCTCAAGGCCGGCATCAAGCGCGCCGAGGCGTTCGCGGCGGTCTCCAGCGGTGACAACTCCAACATCATCTCCGCCCGGGTGGCGCGTGAGGAGTTCGGCATCCAGCAGGTCGTGGCCCGCATCTACGACCCCGGCCGCGCCGAGGTCTACCAGCGCCTCGGGATCAGCACCGTCGCGACCGTGAAGTGGACCGCCGACCAGGTGCTCCGCCGGCTCCTGCCGGCCGGCGCCGAGCCCGACTTCCGCGACATGTCGGGCAACATCCGCATCGACCAGGTGATCATGCCCGAGTCCTGGGTCGGTGAGCGGACGATCAAGTTCCAGCGCCAGTCCGGCAGCCGCATCGCCTGGATCGACCGGCTCGGCGAGGGCGTCCTCCCGGTCCGCGAGAGCGTGATCCAGGAGGGCGACGTGCTCCACATCGTCATGCGCGAGGAGAACACCACGCAGGCGTACAAGACGATCAAGAACGGCCCCGAGGAAGACTGATGCGCGTCGCAATTGCCGGGGCCGGAGCCGTCGGCCGGTCCATCGCCCGTGAGCTGATCACCAACGGCCACGAGGTGCTCCTCATCGACAAGAACCCGGGCTCGATCAAGCCCGAGCGGGTCGCCGACGCGGAGTGGCTGCTCGCCGACGCGTGCGAGCTCTCCTCACTCGAGGAGGCCAGGCTCGACAACTGCGACGTGGTCATCGCCGCGACCGGTGACGACAAGGCCAACCTGGTCTGCTCGCTGCTGGCCAAGACCGAGTTCGGCGTGCCGCGCACCGTGGGCCGGGTCAACCACCCCAACAACGAGTGGCTCTTCACCGAGGCCTGGGGCGTCGACGTCAACGTCTCCACCCCGCGGATCATGTCCGCGCTGGTCGAGGAGGCCGTCACCGTCGGCGACCTGGTCCGCCTGTTCACCTTCCGGCAGGGCCAGGCCAACCTGGTCGAGATCACCCTGCCCGCCGACTCGCCCTATGTCGGCAAGCCGACCGGTCTGGTGCCGTTCCCGGAGAACTGCGCGCTGGTCACGCTGCTGCGTGACGGCCAGGTCTACGTACCGACCCCCGAGCAGCCTCTCGAGCAGGGCGACGAGCTCCTCTTCGTCGTGCCCACCGAGAAGGAGGACGAGCTCGAGCGTCTTCTCGCCCCCACCGGTCACGGCGGCTGACGCCGAGGATCTCGTACGCAGCAACCCCTCGATCTCGGCAGGACAACAGTTGGCTCGCTCCCCCCTCCTCCAGACGCTTCGTCCTGTCCGGGGAAGGCTGGTCGTCAGCCTGTTGCTGATGGTCGTCTCGACCGTCGCCGGCCTGGTGCCGCTGGTCGGGATCGTCGAGCTCGCCCGGATCCTGCTGCCCGCAGCGTCCGGCGCCGCTGTCGATGCCGACCGCGCCTGGGTCGTGGTCTGGGTGAGCGTGGCGGCGCTCCTGGTGCGCCTGGCGACGGTGCTCGGCTCGTCCTGGCTCTCCCACGTCGCCGACCTCGACCTCTCCATCCACCTGCGGCGGCTGCTGGTCGGCCGGCTCGGCCGGGTGCCGCTGGCGTGGTTCACGGAACGCAACTCCGGCACCGTGAAGAAGGCAGTGCAGGACGACGTCGCCGCGCTCCACCATCTGGTCGCACACTCGGTCATGGAGCTGACCGCGGCGATCACGCTGCCCTCGGTCGTCGCCGTGTATCTGTTCATCGTCTCCCCGCCGCTCGCCCTCATCACCCTGATCCCGCTCGCGCTCGGCCTGGTCGGGTTTCGGATCTCGATGCGGGGTGCCGCCGCGCTCTACCGCGACTACGACGCCGGGCTGGCCGAACTCGCCGCGGCAACAGTCGAGAACACCGGCGGGATCGCGGAGATCAAGACCTTCGGCGCCACCGGGCAGGCTCACCGGCGGCTGGCCGAGGTCGCCACCCGGTTCGGCGGGTTCAACCGGGCCTGGATGCGTCACTCCGCCCTGGGGATGCTGCTGATGGAGCTCGCGCTGACACCGGCGCTGACCCTCGTGCTCGTCCTCGGCGCCGGAGTCTGGATGCTCCGGGCCGACTGGATCACCGGACCCGACCTGGTCCCGTTCTTCGTCCTCGGACTGGCCATGACCGCGCCGGTCACCGTCGCCGGCTACGCCGCCCGCGAGCTGCGCGAGGCCACCGAGGCGGCCCGGCGGATCCAGCGCCTGCTGGCCGAGCCGGAGCTCCCCGAGCCGGCCGTCCCCTGCGCGCCCCCGGGTTCGGCCCGCGTCGAGCTCCACCATGTCTCCTTCGCCTACTCCCCCGGCGCGCCACCGGTGCTCCACGACATCGACCTGGTTCTCGAACCGGGCACCGTGACCGCGCTCGTGGGCCACTCCGGTTCCGGTAAGTCGACGCTGGCCAAGCTGCTGCCCCGTTTCGCCGACCCGATCGCCGGCCGGATCACCATCGCCGGGGTGGACCTGCGCGAGATGACGAGCGCACAGCTCTACGAGCAGGTCTCGTTCGTCTTCCAGGACACCGGGCTGCTGCGTACCTCGATCCGGGACAACATCCGGCTCGCCCACCCACAGGCACACGATGAGGACGTACGCCGCGCGGCCGAGGCCGCGCAGATCGCCGACCGCATCGACGAGCTCCCGCGGGGCTACGAATCGGTGGTCGGCGAGGACGGCCAGCTCTCCGGCGGTGAGCGGCAGCGGGTAGCGATCGCCCGCGCCCTCCTCTCCGACACCCCGATCCTCGTCCTCGACGAGGCCACCGCGGCGGCCGATCCCGAGTCGGAGGCGCTCGTCCAGCGGGCCCTGTCGCGCCTCGTCGCCGGACGTACGCTGCTGGTGATCGCGCATCGACTCTCGACAGTCACCGCGGCCGACCAGATCGTCGTCCTCGACGAGGGCCGGGTCACCGAGATCGGCACCCACGAGGAACTCCTCGCCCGGGGCGGGCGCTACGCCCGGCTCTGGGCCGCCGACCAGCGCGCCCACCCGGTGGACGGCTGGGCCGAGGAGGAGTCGGCATGATCACCATCGTCCGTCTGCTGGCCGACCTGCTCGATCACACTCATCGGCGCCAGCTCGCCCGCGTCGTGGCGATGTTCGTCACCACCGGCGTACTCCAGGGCCTGGCCTTCGCCTGTGTCGTGCCGGTCCTGGACGCCGCGCTGCGCCAGGACTGGGACGCCGCGACCACCTGGCTGGGTGTGCTCGCCGGCCTCTTCGTGGCCCATCACGTGGCCCTGACGGTGGGCAACCTGGACGGCTACGACCTGGCCTGCGACCTGCTCGACATCACCCTGGCCCGGCTCGGCGACCACACCGTGCGGCTGCCGCTGGGCTGGTACGACCAGGACCGCACCGGCCAGCTCTCCCGGATGGCCTCCAAGGGCGCCACCGACATCGCCTCGGTGCCGGGGCATCTGCTGCGGCCGCTGATCGCCGCTGTGGTCAGCCCGATCACGGTGGTCGTCGCGATGGCGTTCCTGGAGTGGCGCCTGGCGCTCGCGCTCCTCGTCGGCGTCGTCGCGGTGCTGGCCACCACCCGGCTCCTGGCGGCGATCGTCGGCCGCGGCGAGGGTGCCTACGACGCGGCGATGGCGGAGGGCTCGGCGCGTGTGGTCGAGTTCGCGCTCAACCAGCCGGCGCTGCGGGTCTTCGGCCGCACCGTCCACGGCAACGAGCTGGTCGAGAACGCGCTGCGGGAGCAGAAGCGGGCGTCGCGACGGCTGCTGGTGACCGGGTTCGGCGGCCTGGGGATCCAGCTGCTCTCCATCCAGGCGCTGCTCACCCTGGTGATCGCGCTGACCGTCCACCTCAGCCTCGGCGGCGCGCTCGCCCCGGCTACGGCGATCGGTCTCCTCGTCCTCACGGTGCGGTTCGTGGAGTCGCTCATCGACTACGGCGAGCTCTCCAGTGCGCTGCGGATCGCCGAGGGCTCGTTGCGACGTGTGCTCGACGTGCTCGCTCTCTCGCCGCTTCCAGAGCCCGTCACGCCCGGCGAGCCGGCCGACAGCGGGATCGAGCTGCGTGGCGTCGGCTTCTCCTACGACGGCACTACACCGGTCCTCGACGAGGTCTCCTTCACCGCGCCGCCACGCTCGCTGACCGCCGTGGTCGGGCCGTCGGGCTCGGGGAAGAGCACCCTGCTGCGCCTGGTCGCCCGGTTCCACGACGTCACGGTGGGCTCAGTGATGCTCGGTGGGGTCGACGTACGCGATCTCGGCACCGAGGCGCTGATGCGGCGCGTCTCGATCGTCTTCCAGGACGTCTACCTCTTCGAGGGCACCCTGCGCGACAACGTGATCATGTCGCGACCCGGCGCCACCGACGACGAGCTGCGGGAAGCCGCCCGGCTGGCCCGCGTCGACGACATCGTCGAGCGTCTCCCGCGCGGCTGGCAGACGCGGATCGGCGAGGCCGGATCCACGCTCTCGGGCGGTGAGAAGCAGCGGGTCTCGATCGCCCGGGCGCTGCTGAAGGACGCCCCCGTCGTGCTCCTCGACGAGGCGACCGCCGCCCTCGACGCCGAGAACGAGGCCGCGGTCCAGGAGGCGCTCACCGCGCTCGCCGCCGACCGTACGGTCATCGTCATCGCCCACCGCCTCCAGACCGTCGTCGCCGCCGACCAGATCGTCGTCCTCGACGGCGGCCGGATCGTGGAGCGCGGCTCCCACGACGAGCTCCTCGCCCACGGCGGGCGATACCTCGACTTCTGGCGCGAACGTACGCAGGCCGAGGGCTGGCGGCTTCTTGCCAAAGAGTAGACACGAGAGCCGGCCGGGCCGTCCCTGAGGACGACCCGGCCGGGCGTGGCTCAGAACGCGTCGGGGTGCAGGCCCTCCGCGATCGTGCGGACCGCGGTGACGTTGCCGAGCGTGCCCGGGAACGTGTCCGGGGTGCGCAGGGCGATGAAGCGGTCCTCCTTGACGGCGGTGACGTCGGGGAAGGTCTTGCGCAGGTACGCCTCGACCCGCCCGGCCTCGGACGGCTCCCGGACGGCGAACACGATGGCGTCCGGGTTGCGCGCGGCGACCTCCTCCGGGGAGACCACCGCGGAGAAGAACTGGGAGAAGAGCTCCTCGTCCGGGCTGAAGACGTTCTCGCCTCCGGCGCGCTCGATCATGTCGTACTCCACCCCGGCGCCGATCGCGGAGAGCGTCTTGCCCTCGACGAAGAGCTGGGCGACCTTGGGTCGCGGGCGGTCCTGCACGGCCTTCTCGACCGCCTCGAGGTCGCCCCGGGTCTCGGCGACCAGCTCGTCGGCGGCGCCCGGGACACCGAAGATGCTCCCGAGCGCCTCCAGATCGGTGAACAGGTCGGTGACCTCACCCGTGGACCGGCGCTCGGGGCAGCCGCCGGCGGCGACGTAGGTCGTCACCCCGGCGCCGGTGAGCTGGTCGATGGTGGCGAAGCCCTGCTCGGCGGTGAACTCGTACTCGGTCGGGGCGACCACCGCGTCGGGCTGCACGTCGAGGAGCTGCTCGCGGGCCGGCGGCGCGTCCGTGCTCAGTTCGGGCACATCGCTCGCGTCGGCGGCGACGTCCTCGGGGAGCTCGTGCATGGCCGTCTGCGCTTGGCCGACGAGCCGGTCGGCGACTCCGAGGCGTACGAGCAGCTCGGTCTGCGCCGGGCTGAGTCCGACGATGCGCTTCGGAGCCGACTCGACCGTGATCTCGCGGCCGCAGTTCTCCACGGTGACCGGGTAGCCCTCGGCCGCCTCGCCTCCCGCCGCGGCCTCGTTCTGGACGCCGGTGCCGCCGCAGCCGGTGGCGGCCAGGAGCGTGAGCGCTGCCACCGGGACGGTGCGCAGCAGTGGGGTGGTGTTCATGTGTTCCTTTCTCGAACCCGCGCGGACGTCCCGCGCAGGAGCAGGTGTGGGGTGCCGGCCTCGGGATCGGTGATCCGGCTGGCCTCCACTCCGAAGACCTCGCGCACCAGATCGGGCGTGAGGATGTCCGCCGGCTTCCCGAGGGCGACGACGTGCCCGTGGTCGAGGACCGCGACCCGGTCGCAGTAAGCCAGCGCGAGGTCGAGCTCGTGAAGTGCGACCACGGTGGTGATCCCGAGCTCCGCGACGGTGTGCATCAGCTCGAACCGGTAGGAGACGTCGAGGTGGTTGGTGGGCTCGTCGAGCAGCAGGAGCTCGGCCTCCTGCGCGATCGCCCGGGCGAGCAACGTACGCTGCCGCTCACCGCCCGAGAGGCGGTGCACCGGCCGGTCTGCCAGCGTCGAGACGCCCGCCAGCTCCATGGCCCGGCTCACCACCAGCCAGTCCTCGGGACTGTCCCGGCCGAGCACTCCCCGGTGCGGCGTACGTCCCAGCAGCACGCTCTCTGCGACGGTGAGCCCGAACTCGTCCGGCGGTTCCTGGGCCATCACCGCGACCCGACGCGCGATCTCGCGACGGCTCATCGTGCCGACGTCGGTCCCGTCGAGGCGTACCTGGCCCGAGACCGGCCGGAGGGCGCCGAAACAGGCGCGCAGGATGGTCGACTTGCCGCTGCCATTGGCGCCGAGCAGGCCGAGGACCTCCCCCGGTTCGACCACGACCGAGGCCGCGGTGACGACCTCCCGGCTGCCCCGGTTCAGGGTGAGGTCTTGCGTCTCGAGCCTCATCGCGCCATCCCCTGCTCGTCGGCGGCCCGGCCGCGCATCAGCCACAGGAAGAACGGCACCCCGATCAGCGCGGTGATGATGCCCAGCGGCACCTCGGCGGGAGCCGAGACGGTCCGGGCGATCAGGTCCGCGCCGCACAGGAAGAGGGCTCCGCCGAAGACCGCCACGGGGACGATCCGCCGGTGGTCGGAGCCGACCAGGACCCGGGCGATGTGCGGGACCACCAGGCCGACGAAGCCGATCCCGCCGGCGACCGAGACGACGGTGCCGGTGAGCAGCGCGGCGGCGAGCAGCAGGACCGACCGCAGCCGGTTCACCCGGACCCCTAGCGCCGTGGCCGTCTCGTCGCCGACCTGGAGCGCGTTGACCGCGCGTCCGGTGGTGATCGAGACGCCGAGCGCGACCAGGAGGGCCACCAGCGGACCGGCCAGGTCGGTCATCGTGGCGGCGGAGACCGAGCCCAGCAGGAAGAACATCACGCTGAACACGTTCTGCGCCTCGGTCGTGAGCGTGAGATAGCTGGTGATGGCGCTGAAGAACGTGCCCAGCGCGACGCCGGTCAGCACCAGGCGCTGCGGGGCGATGCTGCCGTTCTTGTACGCCACCCAGAACACCGCCGCGGTGGCAACCGCGGCACCCAGGAAGGCCGCCGTGCCGATCCAGGCGCCGACCGCCGCGGCGCCCAGGACGACCACGGAGACCGCGCCCACCCCTGCGCCCGAGGACACGCCGATGATCGCGGGCTCGGCCAGGGGGTTGCGTACGACTGCCTGGATGAAGACACCGGCCAGGCTCAGCGCCGCTCCGGCCAGCGCGGCCAGCAGCGCACGTGGCAGCCGGAACTGCCAGACCACCTGGTCCTGCAGCACGGTGTAGGTGCCGTCGCTCATCCAGGGCATCCCTGGCAGGAGGTGTCCGGTGACGAGCCTGGCGGCGTCGAGCGCGCTCAGGTCGACGGTGCCCGACGACGCGGAGAGCGCGATGACGACGAGGAGGGCGGCCGCGAGGCCGACGGTCAGCAGCCGGGCGCGCCATCTGCGCCGGGCGATGGCTGCCGGCACCGGGACGCGGTCGCCGGACCGCGAGAGCGCCGGTGGCGAGACGTCGTCCGTGGTCACGGAGATATCGGTGGGGGTCATCACACTCCTGTGGATTGGTGAGCTGAGTCGAGGGCGAAGTCGAGGACGGAGGCGGCGAAGTCGTGCACGGCGTCGAGGTGGTTGCCGCCGTGGCCCATCCGGGGGCGGTGGCTGCGTACGACCTCGGCGCCGCGAGATGTCAGCACCTCGGCGAGCCGATCGGTGGGGGCGGCCGCGACCCGGGAGTCCTCCGCGAACGTGGTCAGCAGGAAGCGGGGCCAGCGCCCGCCCGGAAATCGGCGGGCGCGCTCGAACGGCGAGTAGTCGTCCATGGCGGCCCGCACCGCCGGATCGTTCGGGTCGCCGAACTCCGCGGCCCAGTGCCGCGTGCCGGGGTGCTCGCTGATGCGGTGCGGGTCGAGCGGAGCGGCCGTGCAGGCGACCCCGGCGACGAGGCCCGGCTCCGCGAGCGCCGCGGAGACGGCGACCAGTCCGCCGAGCGAGGCCCCGGCGAGCACCAGCCGCTCCGGTCTGGTGAGGCCGAGGCGCACCAGCTCGCGCGCGACGGTGACGGCGTCGGCGACCGTACGCGTCTTGCCCACGCCCTGACCTGCGGTGTGCCAGGGCGTGCCCGCCCCGCCTCCGCCGCGCAGCCGGGCGGTGACGTGCAGCCCGCCGAGCTCGCACCAGGCGCCGACCGAGGGTTCGAAGGCTGGGAGGTCGACGATGCCGAACCCGCCGTAGACCTCGAGGAGAGTCGGGCCGCCGGGGTCTCCGGTCAGGATCAGCTCGATCTCGGCACCGTCGTCCGCGGTCACGGTGGTCAAACGCGATCGCGGGCCCTCGCTCGTCGAGCCTGCCGCCTCCTCGAGCGGCATCACCCGCGACGCCTCGGCCGGCGACTCGATCCGCACCAAGGCGCGGTCCTGCGCCCAGGAGAGGCCGGAGACGGTGCGTGCGTCGTGCTTCTGCGAGATCGCGACCGTCTCCGTCGGCGCGAGGATGCCGGCATCGGCCGCGAGCCGGACCACCAGCGAATGACCGTCCCGGACCAGGTGGACCAGGCAGCCGCCCGGGACCGCCTGCGCGTGGACCGGGACTCCCGGCAGGGCCTCCAGCCGACATCGTGCTGGTGCCGGTCCGGGCACCTGGAGACTCACCAGCTCGTCGCCGGTCACCGCCAGCAACGTGTCCGCCGCCGCGCTGACGCTGCGGACCCTGGGGAGCTCGAGGATCGCCGCACCGTCGATGCCGACCAGCCGGGTCCGGTCCTTGTCGGTCCTGGCGATGATCATCCGGCCGCCGACGCCGATCGGTGCCGTGCGCTCACCAGCGGCGGCGGTGAACAGCGTCCGTGGCGGCTCGCCGCGCCTGACCTGCAGGCAGCGGCCGTGGGCATCGACGAGGAACAGGTCCACACCGGCCCAGGCCATCCGCGCGTGCCTCGTCGCCACGCCCGCGAGCTCGGTCGACGCCCGCGACGCCGTGTCCACGACCACCACACGCCCGTTCTCGGAGCCGTCCTCACTGACCTCGAGAGCGACCAGGTGCCCGTCCGGCGACGGCGCGAAGCCCTGGATCCGGACGCCCGGGTCGAAGACGAGTCCGCCGTGCTCGTCGACGAGGACCGGGAGCAGGTCACCGGGACGACGGGACAGGCTGAAACGCCCCAGCGGCAGTCCTGGACGGCCCGACCGCTCGGCACGACTCAGCGCGTCGCGCACGCTCGCGCGCTTCACCGTCCCACCCCGTCGACCCAGGTCTCGGGAGGCCTGATGACGCCCAGGTGGCCGCCCTCGTCGAAGGGAGACCCCAGGTCGAGGGTCGACTCGATGCCCGAGCGGCCGACGAGGTGGAGCTCGCCCTCGCCTCCGCGCGTGACCGCGGCCAGGTCGCCGGAGACCAGCGCCAGCGCCCGCCGTTGTGCGGACCTGTCCCCGACGGGGTCCCAAGGTGCGACCCCGGGACGTGGGGCGGCGCTCATCGGCGGCAGCTCGACCTCGCTGAGCCGGCCGCCGGCGAGCATCGCCAGCCGGTCGCCGTCGGGATGCACGATCGTCCAGGCGATCGTTCCGCCGGCGGCGTCGGGCCGGAACACCAGGCCGTCACCGGTCCGGGTCACCTCGGCCGCTCCGTCCATGCTCCAGCGCACCAGGTGGTTGGTCCAGGTGTGCCACTGCCCGGCGTCAGAGTCGGCCCCGCGCACGGAGCAGACGATCCCCAGTGCCGGACCGAAGCGGAGGAAGTACGCCCGTCCCGGGACCGGCCACGGCCACGTCTCCAGACGCTCGGGCCGGCCATCGATGACGCGGAGTCGCTCGATGCCCGCTTCGGTGGACAGGTGGACGACTCCGGACCGGTGGTCGGCGGCGTCGCCGTGTCCGAGGTCGCCCGCGAGCTTCAGGCGCTCGCCGCGTACGACCGGGCAGTGCGGCCCGGCCCGGAGCAGGTCGTGCAGCGGGATGACCTCCGCCTCGCCGGGCTCGCGGTGTCGCAGCACGACCATCGGCTCGCCTGTTCCGACATCCGGAACGATCACGACGCCGGGTTCGCCGGTGCGGACCCGCACCCGCACGGCGGTGGTGCCGCTCGGGTCGGCGAGGTCCACGACCGTGACCAGGTCGCTCCACGGATCCCACGAGGCGCCCAGGCCCGTGGTGACGACGACGTAGCGCCCGGTGGGGTCGCAGGCGAGATGCTCGGCGGGGATCGCGATCGGCACTCTCCGCGCCTGACCTGCGCCGTCGAGGACGACGAGCGTGCCGAGTGCGTCGTCCGCGAACACCGCCCGCGCCCCGCCCGGAGCGCCGGCCGGGAGGGTGAGGAGACCCGCGTGCTCGGCCAGCGTCGCCCGCGACCACAGGCCGGGCGAACCCCCGGGTTCGGAGGTCTGCCAGCGGCCGGCGCGATGGTCTGCCAGGACGAGTGTGGGGCTCATGGTCGGACACACTACTGGTATTGGGAATGATTCTCATATACGTTTTGCCGCTGTCCGCACCAGCGGGCCCCGGCAATGCCGGGCCGAACGATCCGACAGAGGAGACAGCCGATGAACAACGACATCGTGAGCGAGATCGAGGACACCGAGCAGCTGGCGCACCTTTCCGCCACCCACTCCAACGCGCTGGTCGAGAACCCCTTCGACTGATCGCCGACGGGTGAGCACTCAGTGCCGTTCGGGCGACCTGGCCACCGTCTGATCGCGGGGGTGTCGGGCTGACGAGCCCGGCACCCCCGGCCCTGTCCGAACCACGACCACCAGCAGCCAGGAGACCCCGATGTACCCCAGACACGACTGGCGCCCACTCCCCGCCGCCCGCGGCGAGGTCCACCTCTCGACCGACATGCCGGCGCTGCGTACCGGCTCGGGCGACTTCCTCAGGCTGCACGACCTACCCGGCCCGGGCCGGTTGCCGACCTACCGCTACCTGCTCCGGGTACGCCGCGCCGCGCTGGAACGGGACGAGCGAGCCCGTGCCTCACGGTGGCCCGAGGGCCGGCGCAGCGTCCTCGTCCTTGGCCGCGGCCGGCTCAGCCGCGCGCTGGCCGCCGAGCTCGCGCGGTCGGGGGCCGAGGTCATCCGCGACGACGGGACCCGGAGACCTCCGCGCGCCGACGCCGTCGTAGACGTACGCGAGGTTCCGCAGCGGCCGGACCCCGAGTCCGACGAGCGTCTCGAGCACGTCACCACCGGCGGAGCCGTCCTGCTGCGCGGTCGCCGCGAGGGCGGCCACATGCTGATCTTCCCGATCGTCGTCGACGGCAGCGAGGCGACCCCCGACCAGGTCAGTCGCCGTCGGCTGGCCGCCTCCCCCGCCGCCCCCGAGCTCTCCTCGTGGCTCTCGAGCGGCCACCGCGACCCACGGCCGCTGCGTCGGGCGACCTTGACCCTCACGGTCGCTCGCTGCCTGGCCATCCTGGAGGACTGGGCAGCCGACGATCCTGAGCTCGCCGAGCACCGGCGTCTGCTGCGCGTCGTCGGCGACGGCCCGCGCGAACGTACGCACACGGTCCTCGGCTTCGACGAACCAGCGCCGCGTCCGCAGGACTCCGCGCGGTGACCGACCCGGAGGCCAGCCCCTTCCCGGTCAGCACTCGCGACGGCGTCGTCCTCGGCGGCTGGCTCGTCCGCTCGGTCGGCGCCGCACGTGCCGTCGTGCTCGTGCGGACGCCGTACGACGCCCGCGCGCACCTGGCGCTGGCCAGGTCGCTGGCGCGTCACGGCTTCGACTGCCTGGTCCAGGACGTACGCGGCCGCTACTCCTCCGGCGGCGCCTGGCGGCCCTACGCCGCCGAGGCCCTCGACGGGAAGGACACCGTCGACGCTCTGCACCAGCGCTGCCCTCGGACACCGGTGGTCACCTACGGCGCCTCCTACGCCGCCCACACCGCCCTCGAGACCGCTCGGAGCGACCCTCGGGTGACCCGTGTGGTCGCCGTGGTGCCGGCCCTCGGTGCGTACGAGACCGCCTACTCGGCCGACGGGACCCCTCAGCACCTGGACCGGCTCGGCTGGTGGGCGATCCACGGGTTCGCGCGCGAGGACGAGGCCGCCTTGGCCCCGTCCGTCCTGCGCGCCGCGGCGGCCGTCGCCGACC
This sequence comes from Nocardioides sp. NPDC127503, assembly GCF_040302165.1. Lineage (NCBI taxonomy): Bacteria > Bacillati > Actinomycetota > Actinomycetes > Propionibacteriales > Nocardioidaceae > Nocardioides > Nocardioides sp. NPDC127503. The sequence continues at coordinate 54,926 of NZ_JBEORH010000002.1, forward strand.
GCGAGGGACCGATGGCCGCCGCGGCTCATCTCGGCTGGGACCCGGCACGCCTCGACGCCTTCCGCGAGCTGTGGGCCGCCCCCGCGCTCGATCTTCCCGACCACTTCGGCGACGTCACCGCGCCGCTGCTCGTCGTCACCGGCGACGACGATCCGTTCGACGCGTACGCCCGCCGGCTGGCCGCCGGGTGGGGCGCCCGCAGCGGAGCGGGCTGCGCCCTGGTCAGCGGCCCCTGGGGCCACGACCTCGGTATCGGCACCACCGACTCCGCGCTGCGGGCGGCGTACGACGCTGCCGGCTCCCCCGGCCGCATCATCCTGCGCTGGCTCACCCACGCCGAGCCCGCTCCCGGGCGGGAGCTCCGGCTCGATGTCGCCTCCCGGACCTGGTCCGAGCGGCGACTTGCCACGACCGCGGCGGCAACCGAGAGAGGACACGCATGACCACACCCACAGCCATGCCACCGCTGGACGTCGAGCGTCTGGTGGACAAGGAGACCGGACTGATCCGGCGGGTGCGCGAGGTGCTGCGCCCCGAACGGGCGCCGTTGCGCTATACCTCACTGACCGCCGAGGTCTCCGATGCGCGCTGGCTCGGCGACTGGCCGGCCGACCGGGTCTCGCTCGGCACCACCTTCGGCGATGTGGCGGGCGCCCGGATCGCCGCGATCGCGGAGGGCGTGGAGCGCTACTGCGGCAACTTCATCCCCGACCGGCTCGACCCCACCGACTACCGGACCGGAACCGCGGCCGGGCTGCGGGAGCAGGGCCTTCGAGTCGTCGGCCTCGACGATCTCCCCCGCTGGAGCACGTCGCAGCTCGCCCGGCCGGACTTCCCCTACCGTGCGCTCGACGACGAGCTGCCGACGCTGTGGAGCCGTTGCCAGGAACAGCCGGCCGAGGGCTGGTCCGACCTGGCGACCGACCTCTGGATGCCGCACGCCCTCATCGGCCTCAACTGGCGCCAGCGGCGGTTCGCCCACCTGGACCGCGTCTTCCACCTCAACTATGCGGGCATCGCGACCGGTCAGGGCGCCGCCGATGCCCACGACCGTGGTCTTCTCGAGGTCGTCGAGAGAGACGCTCTCGAGGTGTGGTGGCACCACGGCGGACCGGCCCAGGGGATCGACACCGGCTCGGTCCCGGGGCTGAGCGCCGATCTGGAGGGAGCACCGCTCGACGTACACATCGTCCGGATGCCCACCGAGCTCGCGCCGGCGATGGCCGCCCTCGTGCGCGACCGGGAGACGGGTGTCTACGCCGCCGGTTTCTCGGCGTCCACCGACCCGGTTCGGGCCGTCCGCAAGGCGGTTCTCGAGGCGGTCCACACCTGGATCTACACGCTCGGCTGCCGTGACGCCGACGGCTGGGTCTTCCAGGCCGTACGCGCCGGGCTGATGGCTCCCGGGCTCTACCTCGACCACCGCGAGGACCGCCGCTACCTGGATGCGGCGGGACCGGACTTCGCCCGGGTCCGCGATCTCGGCGCCCATGTCCAGGTCTGGCTCGATCCACGGGTGCACCCGCTCGCCGATCGGTTCACGGCACCGGCCCTGGGCACGGTCCCGATCTCCGAGGTGCCGGCCACCGACGTCGCCGAAGTGCGCCGCCGACTGCACGAGGGCGGTCATCGGGTCATCACCCGGGACCTCACGACGCGGGACGTGGCACAGACACCGCTGCGGGTCGTACGCACCTTCGTCACCGGCCTGGTGCCCAACGCCCCAGCCGCGTTCCGCTACCTCGGGATGCCGCGCTTCGCCGAGGCCGCGCTGCGCCGCGGCTGGGACCCGGTCGATCCCGACGAGCCGCTGGCCCTGTGCCCGCCGCCCCACATGTGACCCCGGGGACGCGACATGACCTCGAGCATCGCGCTCCTCGAGACCGCCTTCTCCCCCGACCTTCCGGGCGATCCGCTGCCTCCGGGGCCACGTGAGAACAGCTGGCCTGGCGAGCTCGTCGAGATCAGCGGCACGGCGGCGACGGCCATCCACCGGCTCTGGCGGGCACGGGGTCACCATCCGCGCCCCGACGGGACCCCGACGACGATCCCGCGCCGGGCGGTCCCCTCAGCGGGTGGCTCCTACCCCGTGCAGTGGCACCTGGTGGTGCCTCCCGGCCGTGCGCGGCCGCTCGGCCCGGGTCGCTACGTCTACCAACCGTCGGCCGAGATGCTCGTCCGCCGGTCCGAGCCCCGACCGGGACAGGCCGCAACGGACCACGTCGAGATCGTCCTCACGGTCCAGCCGGGACGTACCTTCGGCCGCTACCGTCACCGGGCGTGGCCGCTGTGGGTCGCTGATGCGGCGTACGCGCTCGAAGCGCTTCTCCTGCTGATCCCGGACGCCTACCTGCCCGAGGACTGGTCCGACCTCGCCACCGCCCGTCGAGCGCTCGGCCTGCCCCGAGCGGCACAGGTCGCGTGGTGGCTCGAGCGCGCACTCGTGCCCGAGATCGCCCTTGCCCGGATCAGGCTGCCCCTCGACCCGCAGCTCGACGAGGTCGCCTCCGCCGCGATCTGCTCACGGCGCAGCCCCGCTCTGGATCGCTTCCACGAGCGTCGTGACCTCAGCCCCGCCCACCGGCACGTCGCCGAGGCCGCGCGGCAGAGCGGCCAGTCCTGGGTGCTCGGCGCCGACCACGTCATCGGCTGGCCGCGCCCTCCGCGGCTCGACGCCGTTGGGTACGCCCGGCTGTGGCAGCTCCATCGCGAGGCCGCCCGGCACAGCTACGCCCTGACCGCCCGGGGCCATGGCGTCCGCGCCGTCTCCGGGTTCTGCACGCGTCCGATGGCTGCGCATCCGCTGGTCCATGCCATCGCCATCCTCGAGAACGGATCCACCGCATGATGGTCGACAAGCTGCTTCTGCGCACCGCGCTGCGACATCCCGCCCCTGCCGCGGCCACCGTCGGGCTGCAGGTCCTCGTGACCGCGACCTACCTCCCTCAGGCCTATGCCCTGGCCCAAGGGCTCTTCGCCGTGGTCGACCGCGACGACGATCGTGCGGTCGCGGCAGCGCTGTGGATCGCCGGGATCGTGGCGGTGCGCTGGCTGCTGTCCTGGGTGCAGGCGACCGCCGCGGCACGGCTGGGTGAGGACGTACGCCTCGGGGTGCGGGACGAGGCGCTGCGGGGCGTCCTGGTCCCCGAGGCGCTGCACGACCCCGGACGGCGAGACGGCGGCCTCCGGACGGCGCTCGTCGACGGGGTCGACGGGGTCGACGCGTACGTCACCCGTTACCTGCCGGCGCTCGCCCAAGCCCTCGTGCTGATCCCGGTGGTGACGATCCTGCTGGTCCTCGTCCACCCGCTCGCCGGTGTCGCCGCCGGGCTGGCCGCGGCCGGCGCACTGACCGCTCCGCTGCTGTGGAAGCGGCTCATGCGGCGGCGCTCCGACGATCACTGGGACACCTACGAGGGCCTCGGCTCCGACCTGCTCGAGGCCCTCCGCGGGATGGCGACGCTGCGCCTGCTCGGACAGGTGGACAGGACCCGCGCCCGGATGGCCCGGCGGAGCGAGGAGCTGCACCGTGCGACGGTGAGGGTGATGCGTACGTCGCTGCTCGACACCGCGCTCATCGACCTCGCCGTCCAGGGCGGCACGGTCGCCGCTGCCGGACTCGCGCTGGTCGCGAGCGTGACCGGGACAGGGGTGCCGCCGGCCGAGCTCTACCTGGCGCTCATGCTGGTGAGCGAGGTCTTCCGGCCGATCCGGGACCTCTCCGGCGCCTGGCACGCGGGCTATCTCGGGACCTCCGCCGTCCCGGCGCTCCGCAGGCTCGGCGTCGGCGGGCACCACGACACCCCGTCGAGCGGCCCGGCCGAGGCGGACCGGACGGTGTCACCCTCGGCGGCACTCGTCCTCGACGACGTCTCGTTCTCCTACCCCGACGGGCCACCGATCCTCGATGGTGTCCGGGAGCGCTTCGAGCCCGGCACCGTCACCGCCGTCGTCGGCCCGAGCGGCGCCGGGAAGACCACCCTCCTCGACCTGGTCCTCACCCACCTCTCCCCCAGCGGCGGCCGGGTTCTGCTCGACGGGCGCCCGGTGCGTACGTCCGATGTGGCGGTGGTCTCGCAGCGCCCCGTGCTCTTCGAGGGAACCGTCCGCGAGAATCTCCGGGTCGCCCGCCCGGACGCGAACGACACCGACCTGTGGGAGGCGTGCGCCGCGGCCGGCATCGAGCAGGAGGTACGCAGCCTCCCCACCGGTCTCGACACCCCGATCGCCAGCGCCGGAGCGAGCCTGTCGGGTGGTCAGCGCCAGCGGATCGCGCTGGCCCGGGCGGTCCTCTCGGACCGGCCCGTACTCCTCGCCGACGAGCCGACGAGCGCCCTCGACCCGGTCTCGGCACGCACCGTCACCGCCACGCTCGCACGGCTCTCCGCCGACCGCATCGTCATCGTCGTCGCTCACCGCGAGGAGTCGCTCGACGGGGTCGAGCGCGTCCTCGAGCTCACCCACGGCCGACTGACCCCGCTGCTCGACGGGAGCCACGTATGACCGCGCCAACCGCCCCAGCCCGCCCCCTCACCGGCCTGCTCCATCATCTCGGCGGCGAGCGACGCGCCATCGTCGCCACCATCGTGCTGGTGGTCGTCAGCCAGGTCTGCCTGGGCGCGATCTCGGTGCTGCTCGCCGCCGCCGTCGGGCACGCCGTCGTGCTCCGCAGCGCACCGCCGGGCTGGTTCTGGGCCCTGCTGGCCGGTCTGGTGATCCTCCGGGCGCTGCTGACCTGGGGCGAGATGGATGCCTCCCACGCCCTCGCGTTCCGGGTGCTCGCCCGGCTCCGGATGGCGCTCTTCGACCGCTACGCGGTCGCGTTGCCGACCAGGCGTCGCGAGAACGTCGGCCGCGCCGCCTCGACCGCGATGGCCGACACCGAGCGCCTGGAGTTCTTCTACGCCCACACCGTGGCTCAGCTCGTCGCCGCGGCGGTCAACGCCCTTCTCGGCCTGGTCCTCCTCACCGTCGTGGAGCCCACGCTCGCGCTGGTCACCCTCACGGCGCTCGCGCTCGTGCTCTCGACGATCCCGCTCGGCCGGCGCCGCCTGGAGACGCTCGGGCAGGAGGTCGTCGAGGCGACCGGCGCCCTCTCCGACCGGGTCGTCGACGTGCTCGGCGGCCTCCGTGAGGTGCTGGGCTACGGCATCCACGAACCGGTCCGCCGTCAGATCAGGGAGACCGGCGCCGAGGCCGCCCGCGCCGCGGGCCGGCTCGAGACCACCCATCGCGTGCTCGCCGGCGCACGCGAGGCGGCGGTGACCCTCGCCGGCGTGGGCGTGCTGGTCAGCGTCCTCGGTCGCGGCGTCGCCGCCGAGCACGTCGCCGCCCTGGTCGTCCTCGCGCTCGCGACGGTCGCCCCGGTGGCCGACGCCGCCGCAACCTGCGCTCGCCTGCCCGCGCTGCGTGCGGCCGCCGCCCGGGTCGGCACCGAGCTCGCCCGGCCATCCGTGCTCACCCGCGAAACCCCGCAGGCGCCCCTACCCGACGGACCGCTCGGCCTCAGGATGAGCGAGGTGGGCTTCGGGTACGACGACCGGAGGGTGCTCGACGGGTTCGGCCTCACCATCGCTCCCGGGGAGCACATCGGCCTCCGCGGACCCTCGGGAGCGGGCAAGTCCACCGTCGTGGCGCTGGCCAGCCGGCTCTGGGACCCCGACACCGGCACCGTCGAGCTCACCGACCCGGCCGGCGGCCACGTACCGATCTCGGCTGTCGACGACGCCGCCCTCCGGACAGCGCTGTCGACCGTCGAGCAGGACGGGGCGCTCTTCTCCGGCACCGTGCGCGAGGCGATCGCCGGCCCCTCGACCACCGATGCCGAGATCGAGGACCTGCTCGCCAGGCTCGGCCTGGCGGACACGGTCGCGGCGGAGAGCCACATCGGTGAGGGCGGCCTCCGCCTCAGTGGTGGACAGCGGGCACGACTGAGGCTGGCGCGCGCCGTCCTGCAGCGCCCGCGGATCCTGGTGCTCGACGAGCCGACCGCCGACCTCGACGAGGCCTCCGCGCGGCAGGTCACCGACCTGCTCGGCACCCTTCCGGCCACGATGCTGGTCGTCTCCCACCGTCCGCAGACTCTCGCCGGGATGGACCGGGTGATCGACCTGAGCTCGCACAGGGCCTCCGAAGGCGCCCCAAACCCCCGCAGAGCCCGTAACCACGCGGGACACGCGGGCGCGTGAACGTGGAACATCCCCAGGTCTGGCCTACGCTGGCGACGAGCCGCATCTCGTCAACCTTTGCGGCTCAGATCAACGATTTAAGGAGATCGCATGAACCGCACCGACCTGGTGAGCGAAATCGCCAAGCAGGCCGAGATCACCCAGACGCAGGCCTCCGCCGCCCTGGGTGCTGCCATCGAGGCGATCAGCGCGGCCGTTGCCAACGGCGACAAGGTCACGCTGCCTGGCTTCGGTACGTTCGAGTCGCGCGAGCGCTCGGCTCGCACCGGCCGCAACCCGCAGACCGGCGCCGAGATCAACATCCCGGCCTCGAAGGGCCCGGCGTTCAAGGCCGGCTCCGCCTTCAAGGAGCGGGTCGCCAAGGGCTGAGTCCCCTGGACACCTAAGAAGGAAGGGCCGGGTCGTCATGACCCGGCCCTTCCTTCGTTTTCTCGGTTGTCTTCGTTCGGTTGCCTCAGCCCTGGCGCGCCTTGAGGCGCGGGTTGAGCTTGTTGATCACGTAGACCCGGCCGCGGCGGCGTACGACCTGGGACCCAGGCTGGTTCTTCAGCGACCGGATGGAGTTGACGACCTTCATCGGACTATCCCTTCGTGCTCGTGTAGGGCAACAGCGCGACCTCGCGGGCGTTCTTGATCGCCTTGGTCACCGCGCGCTGCTGTTGCGGGGTGAGTCCGGTGACGCGGCGCGAGCGGATCTTGCCGCGGTCGGAGATGAACGTACGCAGCAGCTGCACGTCCTTGTAGTCGACGTAGGTCACGTCCGGCGCCAGCAGCGGCTTGCGCCGCTTGCGGACGGGGGACGGCGGTCGTTTGGGCATGAGGGCCTTCCTTTCAGCAGAGCCTTTCAGCGACTCAGCGGAGCTTGGCGGGGTCGACGTAGCCGCGCTGGACCGCGCGGACCAAGCGACGGGGTACGTCGTAGCTCTGGCCGTCGACGGTGACCGGCACGAGCGCGACTGGGGTCGCCTTCCAGCTCGATCGGCGGTGGCGGGTGTTGCTGCGCGACATCTTGCGCTTGGGTACGGCCATGGCGGCCTCCTTCTCGTGGTTGCTGCGGGGCGGGTCTCAGGCGGCGCGGCCGATGGGGCCGAGCCAGTCCTCAAGCCCGTCCCAGGACTCCTCCCAGAGCTGGCCGCGCTGGGCGATCTCCTGGTCGGTGAGCAGGGCGCGCTCGAAGGCCCGCGGGATCTGCTCGGCTTCGTCGTCGATGCCGATCACGACGATCCGGGTGAGTCGTTCGGTGCGGCCCCACTTCTGGGTCGAGCCCACGCTCGCCTGGCCGCCGGCGCCATCCCAGACGCAGATGTCGTCGGGTCGGGTCGGCACCCAGAAGCAGCCGCGCGAGCGGCGCGGGCCGCCGCCGAGGACCTCCAGCTCCTCCTGGAACCGCACCGGGTGGATCGGGCGCTCCGAGCGCAGGTCGAGCCGCCAGGCGCCGCCCTCGGGCAGCGGCGGCAGCGCGTTGCGGCGCACCTCCGCGACCCAGGCCTCCACCGCGTGGTGGCGGTGCACACCGGCGACCAGGCCGGCGGCGTCCAGGAGCGAGGGGTCGGTCACCACCGGCGTACCGGGCCGGGCGAGGGTCGCGACCAGCGACTCCTCCTCGGGATCGGGGACCTCGGTGATGCTGACGACGTCGGCGTACTCGACGATCGCACTGGCGACCTCGGCGACGCCGCGGCGGTCGTCCTCGGAGGTGGCCAGCCCGCGCTCGTCGAGGAGGTCGGGACCGAGCAGGTCCTCGGCGACGGTCGCGCCCTCGAGCGCCGCGACGACCGCTGCGATGGCGATGTGCGGAGCCATCCGCGGCGCCCAGGCGAGCACCCGGCAGACCTGGATCGCCTCGGCGGCGACCGGCAGGCAGGCCACGATGCTCCCCCAACGACCCTGGGCGGCGAGGCGCTCGAGCGTCGGCACGATGTCCTCACGGATCGCGCAGGCCACGCAGGCGTGGGCGAGGTTGATCTCCTCGTGCTCGATCACGCCGGTCAGGTCGCTGACGACGCGCGTGAGGAGCTGGCGCTCGGGGTCGATGATGTGGCGCACCATGACGGCGTCGGGGAGGCCGAACTGGAGCGAGATGGTCGCCGAGAGCATCGCGCTCTCCGCGACCCCGCTCACCAGGATCACCGGCACCTTCGGGCGGGACAGGTTGCGGGGAGACCGCGGCCGAGGGGCGCTCATCGGCCGCGCCCGTAGCGGCGCTTGAACCGCTCGACCCGTCCCTCGGTGTCGACGACGCGGCCGCGTCCGGTCCAGAACGGGTGGCTGGCGCTGGAGACGTCGACGTCGACGACCGGGTAGGTCTCGCCGTTCTCCCAGGTGACCCGCTCGTGCTCCTCGGCGAGACGCTCGAGGATCGTCGACTGCATCAGGAAGAGCTTGTCCGCCGAGCGGTCGCGGAAGACGACCGGCCCAGAGACGGGGTGGATGCCTTGCTTCATGGGGACCTCCCGCTGTAGTTAATGATAACGGTTCTCATTCTACACACAGGATCAGGCCCCGCTCATATCGAGGCCAGACTCACCCGTCGGCGGTGTGGGTGTGCATGCGTACGCCGTCGCTGTTGAAGATGCTCAGCACCTGCGCCGGGCGCGACCCGGTCGCGAAGATCGCGTGTGGCACCCGGGTGTCGAACTCGGCGGCCTCGCCGCGGGTCAGCACCAGGTCGCGGTCGCCCAGCAGCAGCCGCAGCTTGCCGGAGATGACGTAGAGCCACTCATAGCCGTCGTGGACCCGTGGCTCCGGCACCTCGGTCACCGGCTGGTAGGTGATCTTGAAGGTGTTGACCGGCGAGCCCTCGGGAGTCAGCGGCGCGATCTCCATGCCGTCGCGGCGGATCACCGGCCGGCGCACCCGCGGATCCGGGACCGACGGCGTCACCAGGCTGTCGAGACCCACGCCCAGGTGGCGGGTCAGCGGGATCAGCAGCTCCAGGCTCGCCTGCCGCTTGCCCGACTCGAGCCGAGACAGCGTGCTCGGCGACATCTCCGCCATCGCGGCCAGCTGATCCAGGGTCCATCCCTTGCTGTGCCGGATCGCCCGGATCCGCGGCCCGACCTGCTTGAGCTCATCGATCATGTGCTCCATCTCCCGTTTGCTGTTTCCGCAAGAACCCTTGCCGTTCCTTCATTGTGCCACTGAACTGGTGGCATGACCCAACACACCGAACACACCGAACAATTCGACGCAATCGTCATCGGCGGCGGTGCCGCCGGACTCTCCGCTGCCCTCATGCTCGGCCGCTCCCGCCGCCGGACCCTCGTGATCGACTCCGGCCTCCCCCGCAACCGCTTCGCGGCGCACATGCACGGCGTCCTCGGCCACGAGGGCATCGACCCCGCGGAGCTGCTGCGCAAGGGACGCGAGGAGCTGGCTGCGTACGACGTCGGGATCCGCCCCGGACGGGTCGCCCGCCTCGACGAGACCGACGAGGGCGTGAGCGTCCTCCTCGAGGACGGCGAGCGGCTCACCGGCCGGATCGCGATCGTCGCCACCGGCGTCACCGACGAGCTTCCCGACATCCCCGGCCTGGCCGAGCGCTGGGGCGCCAGCGTCCTGCACTGCCCCTACTGCCACGGCTGGGAGGTGCGCGACCGGCGGATCGGGGTCCTGACCACCTCGCCGCTCGGGATGCACCAGGCGCAGCTCATCCGGCAGTGGAGCGACGACGTCGTCGTCTTCACCGCCGGGCTCGGCCCGCTCGAGGAGGCCGACGAGCAGCGGCTGCTCTCGCGCGGGATCACCCTCGTGACGTCGCCGGTCACCGAGGTCCTCGGCGAGGGCGACCAGGTCACCGCGGCGCGCACCGCGGACGGGCTGACCACTGAGGTCGGCGCCATCTTCACCGCCGGCACCCTGCGCCCGCACGACGGCTTCCTGACCCACCTCGGCCTCGAGCGTGCGGACTCACCGGTCGGCAGCTTCCTCGCCGTCGACGCGACCGGCAAGACCAGCAGCGATCGGATCTGGGCGGTCGGCAACGTCTCCAACCCGATGGCCAACGTCCCGATCAGCATGAGCGCCGGGACCATGGCCGGCAGCGTCGTGAACATGGCCCTGGTCACCGACGACTTCGACCGCGCCCAGGCCGGGCCTGCCGCGGTGGACTTCTGGCAGGAGAGGTACGCCGGCAGCGACCGGATCTGGTCCGGCAAGGTCAACAAGGTGCTCGGTGACATCGCCGCCGGCCTCGAGGCCGGGACGGCGCTCGATCTGGGCTCCGGGGAGGGCGGCGACGTCATCTGGCTGGCGCAACAGGGCTGGCGAGCCACTGGCCTCGACATCTCCGAGAACGCCGTCGCACGGGGACGCGAGGCCGCGCGGGCTGCCGGACTGACCGAGGAGCAGGCGAGGTTCGTCGCCTCCGACCTCTCCTCGCTCTCTGACCTCGACGGGAGCTACGACCTGGTCACCGCCAGCTTCTTCCACTCCCCCGTCGAGCTGCCGCGCACCGACATCCTGCGTCGCGCGGCCGAGCTGGTGAGCCCGGGCGGACACCTCCTGATCACCTCCCACGCGGCCGCACCGCCGTGGGCCGACGCCGCCGCGCACGAGCACCACTTCCTCGACGCCAAGGAGGAACTGGCCGAGCTCGACCTGCCCGCGGAGAGCTGGGAGACGGTCGTCCTCGAGCACCGGCACCGTCCGGTGACCACCCCGTCGGGCGAGGAGTCCACCCTCGAGGACGCCGTGGTGCTGCTCCGTCGCCGGTGATCGCCCGGCGGCGTCAGGCGGCGCCGCAGCTCTCGGTGAGGAACTCGCCGAGGCGCTCGTAGGCGAGGTTCTGGGCCTCGCTGCGCTCCAGCGGGTCTTCGCCGCGGCCGGTGCGCAGGGCGTCCTCGATCATCATCCGGACGCCCTCGACGGCGGCCGGCGGCGTACCTTCGGGGACGCCCATCGACTGCAGGCTCGTCGCCGCCAGGCCCAGCGCGGTCTCGTTCTCGTCGTTCGGGGTGGACATCTGGTTCGCGTGGGCGTTCGCCATGGTCTGTACGGCGCCGCAGAACTCCTCCAGGGATGCGACCGGTCCGGCGGCGACCGGAGCGGCCGAAGAGGTCGCACCCGAGGGGGCAGAGGCTGCCGGAGCGTCTCCGCCGCCGAGGTCGCGGGTGAGCACCACGACGCCGACCGCGGCCGCGATGAGCACGCCGATGATCAGCGCACGCGGCGGGTGCGGGAGCCGGTCGCGCCAGGTCGGATCATGCTGCGCCTCGGCCCGGCGGGCGGGGTTGCCGGAGCGTCTCGGGTCACTCGGGCGACTCACTGGGGCGCTCACTGGTAGGTGTTGGCCGGCGCCTCGCGCGGCTCGACGGAGGCGGCCTCGATGGCCGTCTCCGACTTGCCGCCCGGCGCGGTGCCCTCGACCCAGCGGCCGGTGACCGCGACCCAGGAGTCGCGCTCCGGGGCGTCGTCGTAGTCCTCCACCCGCACCCGCGAGGCGCTCGCGTCGGCGGCGCAGCAGGCGATGGCGATGCGGGTGACGTACCAGTTGCCGTTCTCGTCGGTGCTGACGAAGCCGGTGAGGCGTACGTCGCGGTCCTTGATCGTCGAGCCGTCCTCGACCCCGGCACGCCACATGAACTCGGCGACCTCGACGTCGACCGGCCCGTCGGAGGCGGGCAGCGGCAGGATCTCGGCATCGGGGGCCGCCGCGACCGGGTCGTCGGCTCGTCGCTCGGCGAGGTAGGCGCCCAGGGACGGCGGACTGGCGACGAAGACGATCACGCCGGGCACGATCGCCAGCCAGGTCATCGCCGGGACCTTGTGGCCGTGGTCATGACCGTCGTGCTCGTCGCCGTCCTCGCCGTCGTGCTCCCCAGACGCGGGACGCAGCAGCATCCACACGGTCAGCCCGAGCAGCACCACGCCGGTGGCGACCAGCGGCCACTTCATCCAGCCGGTGACGTACCTCAGATAGCCGTCCCCGAACGAGAGCCGCAGCAGCACAGCGCCGAGGAAGCCGACGACCAGGGCCTGGGTTGTACGAGTCACAGCAGCCACCATCCGATGCCGACGGCGGAGGCGACCGCCGTGATGATCACCAAGGGTACGAAGCGAAGCGCGAAGCCCATGCCGAACTGGCCGGCCTCCATCGAGGCGAGCTTGATGTCCATCGCCGGGCCGACGACGAGGAAGACCAGCTTCGCGGTGTCGGAGAAGGCGGTGAAGGAGGCCGCGACGAAGGCGTCGGACTCCGAGCACAGCGCAACGATGAACGCGAACAGCGCCAGGGTGGCGATCCCCAGCACCGCCTGACCGGCGACGGTGTTGACCACCGAGCGGGGTACGAAGGTGTTGACCGCCGCGGCCAGCATGGCGCCCAGCACCAGGAAGCCGGAGGCGTGCAGGAAGTCGTGGCTGACATTGCCGAGGAAAGACCGCTCGTGGGCGTGCTGGTCGCGGCCCAGGTTGGTCAGCCGCTCGAGCAGCAGCTTGCCGCGGGCGAGCATGATCCAGCCGACCGCGACGGCAGTGATCATCGAGGCCAGGAACCTGGCCAGCACCATCACCGGCTGGCCGGGGAAGGCGACCGCGGTCGAGACGAGCACCGCCGGGTTGACCGCGGGCGCGGCCAGCATGAACGTCAGCGCCACCGCGGGCGCGACCCCACGGCGGATCAGTGAGTTGGTCACCGGCACCGCGGCGCACTCGCAGCCCGGCAGCCCGATCCCGGCGAGGCCGGCGACCGGGACGCCGAGCACCGGGCTCTTGGGCACGATCTTGCTCAGCGCCTTCTCCGAGAGGAAGGTCGAGATGACGGCGCTGAGCAGCACGCCGCCTAGCAGGAACGGAGCCGACTGCACCACGATGGCGACGAAGATCGTGCCCCAGGTGTTGAACAGGTCGTGGTCCAGCAGCGGCAGCAGCCAGCGCTGGGAGAGCAGGATGACGAGCAGGACGATCGCCACGACCTCTGTCTGCCCCAGCCGGAACCCGGACTTCTCGGCTGCCCGCACCGGGGTCTTCGTACTCATGGAGCGAGTGTTTAGCACAGCTCGATGACGCCCGGGTTGCGCCCCGCCGGTTCGGAATGGTTCCGGTTAGGATTTTGTCGAAGTCACCAGCTGGACTTGGTGATCCCCGGCAGATGCCCCTTGTGCGCGAGCTCGCGGAACCGGATCCGGGACACCCCTGCCTTGCGCAGATAGCCCCGCGGCCGGCCATCGACCTGGTCACGGTTGCGCAGGCGTACGGGCGAGGAGTCGCGCGGGAGACGGGACAGGGCGCGGACCGCCTCAGCCTGCTCGGCCGAGCCCGGCTCGGCGGCGCGGATGCGCTCCTTGATCTCGGCCCGGCGCGCGGCGTACCGCTCCACGATCTCGCGACGCTTGGCCTCGGCCGCGATCTTGGACTTCTTGGCCATCAGATCTTCTCCCCTCGGGCGCGCATCTCGGCGACGACGGCGTCGATGCCGCGTACGTCGATCTGCTTCATCGCGTTGGTGCTGAGCCGCAGCGTGACCTTCCGGCCCAGGCTGGGGACGTAGTAGGTCTTCTTCTGCAGGTTCACCTCCCAGCGTCGCCGGGTCGCCTTCTTGGACCAGGGGCGGTTGTTGCCGAAGCCTGGGCGGGCTCCGGTGACCTGACACGTGCGTGACATGGCAGCCTTTCGTCTTATTGGGAATCATTCCCAGTATGGCACAGGCGTCTCGTGTCCTGTCATCGACGGCCCTGCTGGACACGGGATCCATACCGATACCGACTAACATGTCGCTCATGGCACCAACCCAGCAGGTCAAGCGGCGCGCAACCAACCAGGGCGCCGCGGTGAAGGAGGCTCTCGCCGCCGAGGACACCTTCCGCAGCGCCCAGGACGTCTACGCCACGCTGCGAGCCAACGGCGAGAAGATCGGCCTCTCCACGGTCTACCGCCACCTGCAGATCTTCGTCGACGACGGACTCGCCGACGTGATCCACAAGCCCGACGGTGAGTCCACCTACCGGCTGTGCGGCGACGCCTCCACGACCCATCACCACCACCTGGTGTGCCGCAGCTGCGGCAAGGCCGTGGAGATCGAGGGCCCGGCCGTGGAGACCTGGGCCGACAAGGTGGCGGCGCAGAACGGCTTCACCGACGTCAACCACACCGTGGAGATCTTCGGCCTCTGCGCGACCTGCGCCGCCGCCTGAGTCAGCTGCGCCGACGCACCGCGCCCAGCGCGGCGTCGACCACCAGGAACGCGACCAGGCTGATCCCCAGCATCGGGACGAACCAGCCGACCACACCGGTGACCGCGACGAGCGCCACGAGTGCCGGCCAGGGCAGACGGCGCCACGCCCCGCGCGGCACCGGCTTGCCGAACCGGAGACCTCCCGCTCCGCGGGGCCGCCGCAGCCACAACATCCGGTAGCCGAGCACGGTCATCACGATCAGGCCGATCGCCAGCGCCGCCAGCGCCAGCTGGTTGACGATGCCGAACAGGATGCCCATGTGGGCGCCGATGACCCAGTCGGTCAGCTTGGCCATGACCGGCCAGTCGGCGAAGTCGACCCGGTCCAGCATCTCGCCGGTGGCGGGGTCGACGCTGATCGCGTCGTACCTGGTCGGCCAGTCGCGCTTGTTCTCCGCCGCCGTCCACGCGCTGGCGCCGTCGGTCGGCGGGACCAGGTAGAGCGGATCGCCCAGCCCGGCTTCCCGCGCGGTGGCGAGAACACCGTCCACACCTGCCCCGTCGGAGAAGGCCGCATCCGGGTCACCCGCGGGTGCCGCCGATTCGGTGGAGCCGTGGTGCGCGTGCTCGTCCGCGGCGCCGCCGGCGTGCAGCGAGGTCGCCGGTGTGGGCTCGGTCCAGGACAGCGCCGTACGCACCTCGCCGATGTTCGCCCCGGCGAAGCGTGACCAGGTCAGCCCGGAGACCGACAGCGCCAGTACGCCCAGCAGGACCCACACGCCGATGACGGCATGCCACGACATCACCCGGGAACGTCCGGTGGCCGCCGGGTCGGGAGCGACCAGCCGGCGCGCGCGCCGGTCTCGGCGTCCCTTGCCGATCCACAGCATCAGCCCGCCGAGGGCCACCACCCACAGCCAGCTCGCGGCGAGCTCGCTGTAGTGGCGCCCGAAGGCACCCAGGTGGAGATTGCGGTGCAGCTCGTCGAGCCACGCCCGGAATCCGAGCCACTGGCCGTAGCTGCGTACCTGGCCCTCCACGCCGGCGGTGTAGGGGTTGACGAAGACGGACATGTCGTAGTCGGCCGGAACGGTCTCGTCGGTGAAGACCACCCGGGTGCTGCGGTCGGCGGCGGGCGGCACGTCGACGCGGAGGATGTCGCCATCGGGGTGGCTCGCCCGGGCGGCGGCGACCTGCTCGGCGAGCGTCACCTGATCTCCTGACGGGGTGACGTGGGTCAGGTCGTGATAGGCGATCTGCTCGACCTGCGGGGCGATCGTGTAGAGCAGCCCGGTCACCGAGGCGACCAGGATGAACGGGGCGACCAGCACCCCGGCGTAGAAGTGGAGCCGCAGCACGAGCGGGCGGATCGTCGGCCACCAGCCGAGCCTGGCGCCGGGCGCCTCTGTCTGTGGCTCTGTTGGGGACGCGGTCTGGAACTGGGTCGGAACGGACATTCGAGGTTTCTCTTCTCGCGAATTTTTCGGGTACGCAAGACAGCCACCGGGATTCACCCGGTGGTGCTCGCAGAGGGATCTCAGAGGCCGGCAGGCCTCGGCGGTCCCCTTCGCGGAGAGACATCAGCCCACAGGACCGGTCGCGGGACGATCTGGCACACCTCGGCGAGGAGGCGGCCGACAGGTGCGATTCGCGGCCTCGGAAGGCTGCGTACGGCCACGGCCAGCGCCCTGCGGTGCAGTACCCAGACGACGACCGAGAGCACCGCGGCGCAGGCGTGGGCCAGGAGCATCGCGACGCCGTCGGCGGAGCCGAGCGAGGTGCCGACAGCGTGATGGTGCTCGGCGCCGGGGGCCGCGGCGAACGCCGCGAAGACCTCGTGGAGACCCAGCTGGGACAGGCCGGCCAGAGCAGCACCGGCGAGGAGCCCGACCCGGCGCTGCAGCACCACCACGCCGGTGCCGAAGACGGCCAGGGCCGCCGCGACCAGCCAGCCGGCGCTCGGCAACGCGCCGCCCGCGGCCAGGTGGGCAAGGGCCGCGCCGGTCATGATCTCGAGGGTGGCGAGCAGGGAGAGCCACACGCTTCCGCGCGTCGGTCTCACCACTCGCAGCTCCACGCGCAGCACCGTATCCCGAACCCCGAGCCGAGAGCTCAGAGCTCGCTGGTCTTGCCCTCGACGAGGAAGGTCGGGTACTGGCCCTGGTCCTCGTCGTCGGTCGGGATCACCGGGCTCACCGGCGTGCACGCGAGGGTGCGCACCTCGCAGGTGACGACCTGCTGGGCGCGCAGCACGTTGGCAGCGTTCGGGTCTATGCGCTGTGCGACGCCGAAGAACGTGTCCTCGTCGCTCCACCCGGCCAACGTGAAATGACCCCAGGGAGCATCGATCGGGCGTTGGTCCCCGGTCGCTGCGTCGTACGCAACCGCCTGGGTGGGCCACTCGGTGGTGTCGAAGATCGTGCTGCGGTCCGGTGAGAGCAGCCCCACTCCGGACAGCCAGGTGTCGGCCACCTTCCGGCGCCGGCCCTCAGCTTCGAGATAGACGTGGAAGCCATCAGGGAACAGAGTCTCGGCAAGGCCCTCGTAGACCTCCCCGTCGGGGCCGTCGCTCGCCCGTGTCGTGGAGCCGTCCTCGAGATCGATGGTGGTTCGGTCGAAGAAGAGGCGCTCGTTGCTGACCCCGATCAGCAGCGGCATGATCTCGCCGTAGAGGTCCGCGAGATCCGCGTCCCCGTCGGGCTCCTCGTCAGGCGTTCGGTAGAGCTGCTCGCCCGTGCGGGTGTCGAACGCCGCGACCTGGAGCACGTGGGTGCCGAACTCGTCGGTCGGGCCGCGCGACTGGTCCACCGTCGCGAAGACCGAGCGATCCGCAGACACCGCCAGGTTGCGCCAGCCGACCTTCTCGACCTTCTCGGTCTCGCCCTCGGCGCTGGTGAACCACAGCGTCCCGCCACGCATCCAGTAGACGCCGGTCGCGCCCAGGACGAACTGGTCCACACGATCACCGAGCTCGACGCTCCGCTCCCCCACACGCAGGGTGCCGTCGGCGTACCAGGTCGGGGCGGTGGCGTCCCACTCGGTCGGCCCCACGGGCAGCGAGAAGGGCTCCTTGCCGCCGCCGCTCGCAGTCGGGCTCCCACATCCGGTCAGCGAGAGCGCGACGAGCGCGCCGGCGACGACGGCCCCGCGTAGGTTCATCGAGCCCGCTGGACCGGCGTGTGGTTGCGGGCGAGGAGCCAGATCATGGTGCCGTAGCAGGCGATCCGGAGCGCCCAGCCGAGGCCGGTGCGGAGGATGCCGAGGGCGAGGATCGCCCAGTCGCGGTCGATCGTCCCGCTCCAGGCCAGGAACCAGATCGGGCCCTGGATGGCCGCGCCGATCGCCCCGGGCGCAAGGAAGAGCCAGGTCAGCCGCGAGCACAGCTTCACGATCTGCTTGTCCTGGTGCCACTCGAGCGGATCGCCGCTGGCGACGCCGATGAAGAAGCCGAAGATCGGCCAGCCGATCAGGCACAGCCCGCCGACCACGACGGTGTAGCCGAGGCTGATCAGGATGCCGGGCAGGAAGTAGGCCAGCGCCTGCTCCTCTGCCGAGCCGCCCATGGACTGGGCCAGCCGCACGACCGCGAAGCCGATGAGGATGCCGAAGATGGCGTTGCCGACGTACTGCAGGCTCGAGCGCTGCACGAGCCGGACCAGCAGGAAGGCCGCCGCGGTCGCGGCCGAAGCGATCAGCGCGACCTTGAGGTCCTTGACCACCAGCCAGGCGATGGTGAAGACCAGCCCGGGCACGCCGGCCTCGAGCATCCCGCGCACACCGCCCAGCCCGGCGGACATCTGGCGGCGTACGACCGCCTCGACGGTGTCGACGGTCGGATGGTTGTGGTCGTGCTCGTCGCCCTGGCCGTCGTCGGCAGGGGTCTCAGAGGTGGGGCTCACGTGTGGTTGGCTCACTCGTTGGGGTCCGGTATCAGCTCGTAGCGGGGGTTGAACATGATGCGCTGGCCATCGGTGCGGCCGATGCGGCCCTGCACCTGCAGGGACCGGCCCGGGCTGATCCCGGCGATGCGCCGGCGTCCCAGCCAGATGAGCGTCAGGGTGCCGGAGCCGTCGAACAGGTCGGCCTCCAGCGCAGGGACGCCACCGCGCGGTCGTAGCGT
This sequence comes from Nocardioides sp. NPDC127503, assembly GCF_040302165.1. Lineage (NCBI taxonomy): Bacteria > Bacillati > Actinomycetota > Actinomycetes > Propionibacteriales > Nocardioidaceae > Nocardioides > Nocardioides sp. NPDC127503. The sequence goes on from NZ_JBEORH010000002.1 coordinate 73,347, forward strand.
GATCGTACGCAACGTCCCGCGCAGCCGCACCGGCTCGCGGTCGGGCGCGTCGGCGATGGAGGCGAAGTCCTTGGCGACATAGGCGGCCCGGATCTCGCTCGCGTCGATCGAGCCGGTGTTGGCCCACTCACTGAGCTTCGCGCGCAGCCGACCCTTGGACACTACTGGCTCACTTCTCGACGCGGCGCGCGTTGGGCGGCAGCTTCACCTCGAGGGCCTCGCCCTTCGGCTTGGCCCCCTCACCACGACGAACGACCACCCGCTCCAGGAACTTCTCCCACTCCTTGCCGGCGGTCGGCTCCATCGCGGGGCGGCCCATCATGGTGGCGCGAAGCATCCAGCGCGGGCCGTTGACGCCGATGATGCGGGTCTGCTGGACGGCCGGCTGGCCGTCGGGCAGCTTGACCTTCATCTGGGTGATCAGCTCGGTGCCCCACGGACCCTCCAGGTCGGCGGTCGCACCGCCGCGCTGCTGGACGTCCTCGCGCAGCATCGGCAGCGACTCGGTCCACAGGTCGCCGTTGCGGGGCGCGGCGAAGGCGCGCAGCTCCATGGCGCCGTCCTCGGCGGTCAGCATCACGGCCGCGATCTGCCCGGACTTCTCGTCCACCTGCAGGCGCAGCTCCTTGCCCGGCGCCGGGGCGAGCATCATCGAACCGAGGTCCACCCAGTCACCGGTGATCAGCCCGTCGGGGACGGAGTCGATGTCGAACGGCCCGATCTCAGGAGCTGCCGGCACCGGCCGCTCGGGGGCCATCGGCCCGTCCTCGACCGGTGCAGATGGCTCTCCCCGGTGGGAGGGCGTGGACTTGCGGCGGAACTTCACGACCATCTGCTTTCAGGTTTGCGGTGAGTCTCTGAGGAGACTTATCTAACACTGATCCCTCAGCGGTTGGAGAAGCCCCCGGTAGAACCGTATCCCCCATCGCCACGAACTGAGTGGGGCAACTCGGAGACCTCGACGAAACGAGCCTGCTCGACGCGCTGGATCACCAGCTGGGCGATCCGGTCGCCACGGCGCAGCTCGATCGCCTCGACGGGGTCGAGGTTGATCAGTGCCACCTTCACCTCGCCGCGGTAGCCGGCGTCGACGGTGCCGGGGGCGTTGACGATGGACAGCCCGTGCTTGGCGGCCAGTCCGGAGCGCGGGTGCACCAGGCCGACGTACCCCTCGGGCAGCGCCATCGCGATCCCGGTCGGCACCAGGGCGCGCTCCCCCGGTTTGAGGCTCACGTCCACGGTCGTCCGCAGGTCGGCACCGGCATCGCCCGGGTGGGCGTAGGCGGGCGGCGGCAGCTCGGCGTCGAGACGGACCAGGGCTACTTCGAGATCAGACACAACCCGCACCTTAGATGCTGTGAGGCTCACCCGATTCGTGACTCCCTTGACCGACGTGAAAAACTCACGATTCGTGAGCACCCCGGCGTACGACGAGCGACTGACCGTGCCGCTGCGGTGGTGGGTCCAGGGCGTCATGTTCCTGGCGACCCTGTGGATCGCGGTCATCCTGTGGGTTCCGGCCGCACTCGCCTGGGGCATCACCGCCGCGATCGTCGGCCTGTTCGCGCTGGCCATGATCGTCTACGGCAACGCCAAGATCACGATCGCCGACGGCGTCCTGCGGGCGGGGCCCGCCCGGATCGAGGCGCGTTTCCTCGGCGAGGCGGTCGCGCTCGACGAGACCGAGGCGCATCACCTGGCCGGGCGTGACGCCGACGCCAGGGCGTACCTGCTTCTTCGTCCCTACCTCAAGCGCGCGGTGCGGGTCGCCATCGAAGACCCGGCCGACCCGACGCCCTACTGGCTGCTCTTCACCCGGCACCCGGTCGCGCTCGCCAAGACGGTCAACGCACTCCGAGCGAGTCTCTGAGCGGCAACCTCCCGGCCATGGCCTAGGCTCGAGGTATGTCCAAGTCCACCAAGGCTGACAAAGCCGATAAGGCTGACAAGGTCTGGGCGATCATGGCCCTCGTCAGCGGAATCGGGGCCGCCAAGGTCACCAACAAGGTCCTCTCCTCCGGCTGGAAGGCGTCCACCGGACGCAAGCCTCCGGCCAACCCCGCCGACCCCGACGTACGCCTCCTGGAGGCCGTGCTGTGGTCGGCTGCGACCGGCGCCACTGTTGCGCTCGCGCGGATGTTCGCCCAGCGGCGCGCGGCCAACTACTACGTGAAGTCGGTCGGTCGGCTGCCCAAGCAGCTGGAGAAGGACGGGTCCTGAGTCAGCAGATCCTGAGATAGCAAAGAAGGCCGTACGGAATCCGTGCGGCCTTCTCCCCTTTTGCCCGGCTTGCGTCGGGCTTTCCGCCGAGTCGGCGCGTTTGCACAGAGCGCTTGCTAGCGCAAGCTATGCAAACCCGCCGACTCGGCGGCTTTTGACTGTGCTACGCACAGTCAAAGCAGATCATCTTCTTTTCGTCAGCCAGCTGGCTGCGGTGGTGAACCAGGAAGCAGCTCATACAGGTGAACTCGTCCTCCTGCTTCGGCTTGACCTCGACCGCGAGCTCCTCATGGCTGAGGTCGGCTCCCGGGAGCTCGAACGACTCGGCCGCCTCGGCCTCGTCCTCGTCAACCTTGCCCGAGTTCTTGTCGTGACGACGAGCCTTGAGCTCTTCGATGCTCTCCTCGGACTGGTCCTCTTCATTTTTACGCGGTGCGTCGTAGTCCGTCGCCATATGCGCCACTCCCCTTCTCACTCATCTTCAGTCCCCCCGCGCGCCCCCGAGGGCAGCGGCACGGCCCGTGATTGTGCACCATCAACGCGGATTTCGCACACTCAACCGGATCCGCGTCGCCGAAACGTTCTGTCATCTGGCGGTATTCCCTATCACGGGTATAGATGAGCAGTGAGTTTCGGGTGGGTGAACGCGGCTGTACCGACGGGGCTCCGGGACCTTCCCGGCCCCCGGCCGGTCATAGATCTACATCAACCAGCGGCTTTCAGTCGGGTACGACACCCGGGAGCGAGTCAACTGGCAGAAAACCGGCCTGAACAGCCGCTTTCCGTAGTTCATCGTAGCCGTGGGCTGGTGCGACGATCACGAACCGACGACCGCCGATCCCGGTCGTCGCCTCCCATCGAGCGCCGGCGGCCTCCGCCACCAGGCCGGCCGCGGCATGGTCCCACAGATGCAGCCCCTCCTCGAGGTAGCCGTCGAGGGTCCCCTCGGCCACTCCGCAGATGTCCAGGGCTGCCGAACCAATGCGACGAACATCACGTACGACCGGAAGCAGCCGCACCAGCGCTTCGGCCTGAACCCGGCGGAGCTCGGCGTCGTAGGAGAAGCCGGTGGCGATCAGCCGCTGCCCGAGCTCGGCGGGTTGACGTACGCCGATGGGCTCGCCGTTCTTGACGGCGGCGGCCGATCCGTCGGGCTGCCGGAAGGCGGCGTAGAGGGTGCCGTGGGGCACGTCGACGACCGCGCCGGCGACGACCTCACCGGCGTACTCGGCTGCGATCGAGACCGCGTAGCTCGGCAGGCCGTAGAGGAAGTTGACGGTGCCGTCGATCGGGTCGACGATCCAGCGGACGCCGCTGGTGCCCAGCGTCTCCTCGCCCTCCTCCCCGAAGAAGGCGTCCTCCGGACGCTCCTGGGAGATCATCCGACGGATCAGCGCCTCGGTGTCCCGGTCGGCCTCGGTGACCACATCGGTCGCGGTGGACTTGGTGGCGGCCACCTCGACCACGCCGGCGGCCCGCTCGCGGACGAGATCGGCGGCCGCGCGGGCAGTCGCCACCGCGAGCGCGAGCAGGTCTCCGGGCTTGGGTGCGGGCGGGGACGCTGGATGCTCTGTCATGGGGCCGACCCTATGCCGCGGCTGATCACTCGGAGTACTGGGGCGAGTCCTCCCCCGAGAGGGTCGGCAGCGGCGAGCGCTGGTTGAAGCAGCAGCCTGCGGGGCAGCGGTCGGGCCCGGGGCCCAGGTCGCCCACGGTGGGCCGCTCAGGGGCCTCTCCGCGCTCTGCGGCGGCGCGTTCGAGGAGCAGCTCACGTACGGCGGCCACGAAGCGCGGGTCCTCCCCCGCGGTCGGGCTGCGGCGGGCGTGGATCCCGAGCTTCTCAGCGGTGGCCATGGCCTCGGTGTCGAGGTCGTAGACGACCTCCATGTGGTCGGAGACGAAGCCGACCGGGCACATCACCACGGCGCGTACGTCGTCGCCCGCCAGGTCCTGGAGGTGGTCGTTCACGTCCGGCTCGAGCCACGGGATGTGCGGGGCGCCGGAGCGGCTGCAGTAGACGAGGTCCCACTCGTGGGTGACCCCGCGCCGCTGCGCGACCTGCTCGGCGATCACCTCGGCGACGTCGAGGTGCTGGGCGACGTACGCGTTGCCGTCGGGGCCGGCGTTGTCGTTCATCGAGGTCGGGATCGAATGGGTCACGAAGAGGATCCGCGCACCATCACGCTCGTCCTCGGGCAGGTCCTCGAGAGAGGCGAGTACGCCGTCGACGACCGGCGCCACGAAGCCCGGGTGGTTGTAGTAGCGCCGCAGCTTGTCGAGCACCGGCGTCTGGTCGACTCCGCCGGCGTTGTCGCACGCCTCAAAGAGGTTCTCGCGGTACTGCCGGCACGAGGAGTAGGACGAGTAGGCGCTGGTCGCGAAGACCGCCGCCCGCTTGATCCCGTCGGCCCGCATCTGCGCGACCGTGTCGCTCAGGTAGGGATCCCAGTTGCGGTTGCCCCAGTAGACCGGCAGGTCGATCCCGTTCTCCGCCAGGTCGCTGCGCAGCGCCGCCAGGAAGGCCCGGTTCTGGTCGTTGATCGGCGACTTACCGCCGCGATCGAAGTAGTGCTGCCCCACCTCGACCAGCCGCTCGCGCGGGATCCCCCGCCCCCGGGTCACGTTCTCCAGGAACGGCACCACGTCCTCGGTCTTCTCCGGCCCCCCGAAAGAGACGAACAGCAGGGCATCGTACGGAGAGACATCCACCCGCCCATCATATTTCACCGCCTACGCCACAGACCAAACGCCCGCCCCTGCTGGTCGAGCCGCGAGGCCGCCCGCGGCCGAGCGTGTCGAGACCAACACGGCCCCTGTCGCGCTCGATGGGACTGTGTTGGTCTCGACACGCCTCCGCCTAGCGGCTCCGGCGGCTCGACCAGCGGGGCTACTCCACCACCGAGGAGTAGGCGACGACGCCGCGCTTGATGAGGTCCATGGTCTGGCGGGCCGTACGGCGCAGGGGGACGTCGCCGGCGGCGTCGGCGACCTGGCCGCAGAGGTCGATGAGCTGCTTGACCCAGCGGACGAAGTCACCGGCGGCGAGCTCGACCTCGCTGAGGACATCGTCGAGCTCGTCGCCCTCGGCCCAGCGGTAGGCGGCCCAGGCGAAGCCGAGGTCGGGCTGGCGGAGGAAGTCGAGCTTGTGGTCGCGCTCGAGGGCGTCGAGCTGACCCCATAGCCGCACGGTCTCGGCGATGACGTCCTTGACCCGGCCGCCGGGGAGGCGGGGCGGGGTGGCGTCGTCGGAGCGCCGGGCCTCGTAGACCAGCACCGAGAGGGCGGCGGCGAGCTCGGAGGGGGTCAGGTCGTCCCACAGCCCCTCGCGGAGCGCCTCGGCGGCGACGAGGTCCATCTCGGAGTAGAGCCGCATCAGGTGGGTGCCGCGCTCGGTGACCGTCTCGCCCTCGAGGTAGTCGAGGGCGACCAGCACGTCGCAGACCCGGTCGAAGGTGCGCGCGACGGTGTTCGTACGCGCCTCCACCCGGCGGCGCAGCGTGTCGGTGTCGCGCGAGAGCTTGAACCAGCGCTCGGCCCAGCGGGCGTGGTCCTCGCGGTCGGGGCAGTCGTGGCAGGGATGCATCTTCAGCTCGCGCCGCAACTCGGAGATCTGGGTCTCCACCGAGCTCTTGCGCTCCTTGCGTGAGGTCGGCGACCCCTCGTACGGCACCGGACGCAGGTCGAGGGTCTTCTCCCGGAGCCGCGAGGCCATGTCGCGGCGCATCTGCGGGTTGCGGCCGTTGAACGACTTCGGCACCCGCAGCCGGGTCTGGGCGACGATCGGCACGTTGAAGTCCATCATCGCCAGGCGCCGGGCCTGCCGGTCCTGGGTGATCACGTAGGGACGAGGTCCGTCGGGGTCGAAACCCGGGTCGAGGACGACGGCATAGCCGGCGAACTTGCCGGTCGGCACGTCGATCACGTCACCGATCTTCAGCTTCGAGAGCGACTCGATGATCTCCTCACGGCGGTCGGCACGCCGCTCGCGGGAGGAGGACTTCTCGACATCGGAGATCTTGCGGCGGATCGCGGCGTACTCCATGAAGTCGCCGCGGTCGCACGTCGCGGCCTCCTGGTAGCCCTCGAGCGCGTCCTCCGCCTTGCGCACCTGGCGGGCCAGCCCGACGACGGCCTTGTCGGCCTGGAACTGCGCGAACGACTGCTCCAGCAGCTCCCGCGAGCGCGCCCGGCCGAACTGGTGCACCAGGTTGACCGCCATGTTGTAGGACGGCCTGAAGCTGCTCCGCAGCGGATAGGTACGCGTCGAGGCGAGGCCGGCGAGCTCGCGCGGGTTGAGCCCCTGCTGCCAGAGCACGACGCCGTGGCCCTCGACATCGAGGCCACGTCGGCCGGCGCGGCCGACGAGCTGGGTGTACTCCCCCGGCGAGAGGTTGACGTGGGCCTCGCCGTTCCACTTCGAGAGCTTCTCGATGACCACCGTGCGGGCGGGCATGTTGATGCCGAGCGCGAGCGTCTCGGTGGCGAAGACGGCCTTCACCAGACCGCGCAGGAACAGCTCCTCGACGACCTGCTTGAACGCCGGCAGCAGGCCGGCGTGGTGGGCGGCGACACCGCGGCTGAGGCCGTCGATCCAGTCGTGGTAGCCGAGGACGTGGCGGTCCTCGTCGGGCAGGTCGGCGCAGGCCTCCTCGACGTAGGCGATGATCTCGTCACGCTCGTCGGGCGTGGTCAGCCGCAGGTTGGCCTGGATGCACTGGCCCACCGCGGCGTCGCAGCCGACCCGGGAGAAGACGAAGTTGATCGCGGGGAGCAGGTTGTCGCGCTGCAGGGCGGTGATGACCTCCACGCGCGACGGGATCCAGACGCGCCGCCCATTGCCCACGCGCCGGTTGCCGTTGCCCTTGCGCTTGTCCTTGGGCGTACGCCGGTCCGTCATCCGTCCGGCCGCCCAGTCGTCGCGAGCCAGCCTCATCAGCTCGCCGTTCACCGGAGCGCCCTCCTTGACGAACCCGGCCGCCGCGTCGACGTCGGAGGAGGCGAACAGGTCCATGATCCGGCGGCCGGCCATCACGTGCTGGTAGAGCGGCACCGGCCGCTTCTCCTCGATGATCGTGGTCGTCTCGCCGCGCACCGTGGTGAGCCACTCGCCGAACTCCTCGGCGTTGGAGACCGTGGCGCTCAGGGAGACGACCGAGACCGACTCGGGCAGGTGGATGATGACCTCCTCCCAGACCGCGCCGCGGGAGCGGTCGGCGAGGTAGTGGACCTCGTCCATGACCACGAACCCGAGACCCATCAGGGTGTGCGAGCCCGCGTAGAGCATGTTGCGCAGTACCTCGGTGGTCATCACCACGACCGGCGCCTCGCCGTTGACGACGTTGTCGCCGGTCAGCAGGCCGACCTGGTCGGAGCCGTAGCGCTTGACCAGGTCGTTGTACTTCTGGTTGGAGAGCGCCTTGATCGGCGTCGTGTAGAACGCCTTGCGACCGGTCGCGAGCGCCAGGTGGATGGCGAACTCACCGACGATCGTCTTGCCCGACCCGGTCGGCGCGGCGACCAGGACGCCCTTGCCTTCCTCGATCTCCTTGCACGCCTCGATCTGGAAGTCGTCGAGCCCGAAGTCGTAGAGCGAGGCAAAGTCCCGGAAGACGGGGTAGTCCTTGTCACGCTTGAAAGCGGCGTACTTCTCCGCTGGCGAGGCGTCCATGGACCCGAGCCTATCGACCGACACCGACAATCACGCGCGCGGCGGCACGAGTACGCCGAGAGCGGACGGCACGCACTCGACATCGAGCGGCAGCGGCCCGAGGCGCTCCCCGTCGCTGTAGGCGATCACGCCGGGAGCGGAGGCGGTGATCCGGCGGGCGCGGATGCGCTCGAAGGCCGGATGGGTGAGGTGCTTGGCCTGGCGTACGCCGGGGAAGACGCGCAGGAACTCCAGCCGTGAGACCGGCTTGATGAGGATGGCGTCCAGCAGGCCGTCGGCGGGGTCGCACTCCGCCGCGATCCGCAGGCCTCCGCCGTACGACTCGGTGTTGGCGATCGCCAGGAGCATCGCCTCCTGCTCGCGGACCGTGGTCGCGCCGGTCGAGTCCTCGATCTCGAGCCGGTAGGGCACCGGCTTCCAGTTGCGGATCACCGACAGCGCGGCGAGCGTGTAGCGGAGGTCGCCATGGGGCCACCTCATCGCGTTGGCCCGCTCGTTGACCGCTGCATCGAACCCGGCGGCCAGGACCGTGGCGAACCACGACTCGCCACTCCGACCGAGGTCGATGCGGCGGGGGTGGTTGCGTACGACCACGTCGGCGGCAGCCAGCGGGTCGCCGGCCGGGATCCCGAGCGCCCGCGCGAAGTCGTTGCCGGTCCCGAGCGGGATGACACCGAGGTTGACCTCGGTCTCGGCCAGTGCCTGGACGGCGACGTGGACCATGCCGTCACCGCCGAGGGTCACGACCGTGTCGACCCCGTCCGCAGCCGCCTTCCGAGCCAGTTCGAGAGCGTGGTCGGCGTCGTCACCGATGAGGTGCTCGACCACGGCCCCCGAGGCCGCCAGCCTCGCGGTGACCGCATCGAGGATCTGGTCGGCGTTGCCGCGGCCGGCGGTGGGGTTGGCGAGCAGGGCGATCTGACGCGTCACCCGGTGAAGACTAGTGGTCAGATCACCGACGGGACGTCAGGATCCCCGATCATGTCCTTGCGCTTGCTGGCCTTCCGCCTGTCATGCGCCCGGGCGATGACCTCGGAGATCCCGAAGAGGACGACCATCGGACCGGCCATGATCGTCATCGTGAACGGGTCACCCGACGGGGTCGCGACGGCGGCGAAGACGAAGGAGCCGATGATGATCCAGGCGCGGTACTTGCCCAGGGCGGCACCGGGCAGGACCCCGATCCGGTTGAGCAGGATCACGAAGACCGGGATCTCGAAGGCGATGCCGAAGACCAGCAGCGTACGGCTCAGGAAGCTGAGGTATTCGCTGAACTCGACGATGTTGGTCAGGCCGTCGGGGACGAAGGCGAACAGGATCTCCAGGCCCTTGGGCAAGGTGACGTAGCCGAGCAGGACGCCGAGGAGGAAGAGCGGGCCGGCGACGGCCACGAAGATCCTCGACATCTTCTTCTCGTGGGCGTGCAGGCCGGGCATCAGGAACGCCCAGATCTGGTAGAGCCAGATCGGCGCGGTGCCGATGAACGCGGCCAGGCCGCACAGCTTCAGGTAGAGCATGAAGCCGCCTGCGGCGCCGTTGACAGAGCTCAGCGAGGCAGCGCCGCCCTCCTGGTCCATCATCTTGACGGCCTTGAGGTAGGGGTCCATGACGAGATCGAAGAGCTGCTCGAAGAAGAACAGCGCGACGACGAACCCGACGACCAGGGCCAGGGACGCCTTGATCACCCGCGCACGGAGCTCACGCAGGTGGTCGGAGAGAGCCATCCGGCCGTCGTCGCCGATGGGGTGCTTGGGGGTGCCGCGGAAGATCGCGACAACACCGGCGATGGACAAGGTCGGCCTCAGTTGCCGGAGAGGCGCTCGCGCTCGGCCTTGATCTCGGCCTCACGACGCTCGAGCTCGGCGATCCGCTCCTGCTCGGAGGCGGTCAGCTCGGCCGGCTTCTCGGCCTTGTCGCCCTTCTCCTTCTCGTCCTCGTCGCGAAGACCCTTGGTCTCGGTCTTGAAGATGCGCAGCGCCTGACCGGTGCCGCGGGCGAGCTCAGGAAGCTTTGCGGCACCGAAGACGAGGATGACGATCGCCAAGATGATGAGCCACTCGGCTCCCTGCGGCATACCGATCAATGGAGTGAACATGAACTACCTCATCTACGTCTAGGGGGAACGCCAGAAGTCTACGCGTCCGTACGGTACAGGCCGAGTGCATGCCGCGCAGACGCGGCGAACGATTCAGTGAACTCTGTGCTCATCTGCGCCCTTCGGGCGTCAGCTTGCGCCCCTCGGTCGCCCTCAGCCACGAGCTCGGCATGGGGCGCCAGCCGGAGCAGGAACCGGGTGAGCCAGCGCTGGTCGTAGACCCGCAGCCCGACCTCGAGCCCGCCATCGGGCAGCTCGACCGGGTCGATCACCGAGTAGTATTCACCGACCCAGCGGGCCTCAGGGGCCAGCCGCACGCGGACGATCGTGCCGTAGTCCGTACGCTCCAGCAGCCCGGCCGCGTCCTCGGCGCTCGCGCCGTCCTCGGGGTCGGTGGCCACCGGGGTGTCGAGCACCTCGGCTCCCCTGATCCGGTCGAGTCGGAAGCTGCGCGGCGCCTCGGCGGTGTGGCACCAGGCGTCGAGATACTCGATGTCGCGGATCGAGACCAGCGCGCGCGGGTCGATGACCCGCGAGGACTCCTCGTCGCGCGCCGGGACCCAGTAGTCGATGCGTACCTGGCGACCCTGGTCGATCGCGGTCGCGATCGCGGCATGGATCTGGACGAGTGAGGTGTCGATCAGCTCCTCACCGGGGTCGACGCTCGCCGCGGCGCCCTCGGCAGCCGCCTGCTCGAGCTTGGCCAGCGTACGGTCGACGACCTCCTTGGTCTCCGCGCTCACCGCACCGCCCCGCAGCGCGCGCAGCGCGACGATCACGGCGGTGGCCTCGATCGGGGTCAGCCGCAGCTGGCGGTCGAGGTAGTCGGCGTTGGAGATCCGGATGACCCGGTCGCCGTCGGGCTCGGTCAGCGCGTCGATGTCGACGTCGATCAGGTCGTCGGGGTAGCCGCCGGGCAGCCCGCACATGAAGAGCACCTGCAGGTCCTTGACCAGCTGCTTCTCCTCGACGCCGAGGTCGGCGGCGGCCTTGTCGAGGCGTACGTCGTCCTCTTGGGAGTAGAGGTAGGGCACCAGCGTCAGCAGACGCCCGACCTGCCCCTTGGCACCCGACGCACCCGTCACGCTCATCGTGCGGCTCCGTCCAGGCGCGCCACCAGCTGCTCCAGCCGCGTCGCGACCTCGCGACGCAGGTCCTCGGGCTCCTCGACATAGGCGTCGGCGCCGTGGCCCAGCACCGCTCCGACCAGGTCGGCGGGCACCCGGGTCAGCACCACGCGGTCCCAGTCGTCGCGACCGTCGGGCCCGGTCACGCCGGACTCGGTGGAGTCGGCCGCCCTGCGAAGGGTGTAGCCGCTCCCCTGCCGCAGCAGCAGGACGGCCTTCCCCGCGGGCGGCGCCGGCGCCAGGGTCCGTGCGATATCGCGTACGTCGACCTCGGCCGGCACCTCGAAGGCATCGAACTCGCCGACCGCCCGGGCCTCCCCCAGGACGCGGGAGAGCCGGAAGATGCGGGTGTCGTCGCGGTCGACGTCATGGCCGACGGCGTACCAGCGGCCCGAGTAGCGCACCACGCCCCACGGCTGCAGCCGCCGGTGGGACGGCTCGGCCGCCCGTGACCCGCGGTAGTCGAACTCGACGATCTGCCGGTCCTGGGTCGCGGCCACGAAGACGTCGAAGGAGCCCTCCTCCGCGGCCAGCCGCGGCTGCACGATCTCCAGCGCCGAGACGTCGGTCTCGAGCCCGGCGGCGTTGAGCTTGCGTACGGCCTCGGTGGTCGCCTCCGCCATCGAGGCGTTCTCCCAGACCTTGGTGGCCAGCGCGACCACCGCGAGCTCGTCGGCCTCGAGGGTGATCGGCGGCAGCGCGAACTGCTCGGGGCTGACCCGGTAGCCGATCTCGTCCTCGAAGAAGGAGTCGAGCACCCCGGTCTCGATCGGGACACCGAGGCTGCGCAGCTCCTCCTTGTCGCGCTCGAACATCTTCTCGAACGCCTCACCGTGGGACGACGGGTAGAGGACCTCGCGGATCCGCTCCTTCGACACGTTGTCACGCTGCACTAGCAGCATGATGAGCAGGTTCATCAACCGCTCGGTCTTACCCGCCGCCACGGTGTTCTCCCCCTAGAGACTCTTCTACTGCGGAGCCGGGGTGGATTCGGCCTTGACGACGTCGATGACGAAGTAGAGCGTGCTGTTGGCCGGGATCCCCGGCGTGCCGCCCTGGCCCGGCTTCTCCTCTGAACCGTAGCCCAGCTCCGGCGGGATCTGCAGCAGAACACGGCTGCCGACCTTGACGCCCTCCAGGCCGTTGGTCCAGCCCGCGACCACCTGGTTGAGGGCGAACGGCACGGCCTCCTTGCTGAAGCTCTCGTCGAACGGCTTCTTGGCGCCGTAGGTCATGCCGAGGTAGTTGGCGGTGACCGTCTGGTCGGTGGTGATCTCCTCGCCCTCGCCCTCGGTGACGATGGCCCGCTTGAGCCCGTCGTCGGCCTTCGGCTTGGCGATGCCGGTGAAGTCGAACCCGGTCGGCTTGCCGTTCTTCTCGACGACCTTCGGGAGCTCGGAGGCGTCGACGTCCTGCGGGGTCTTGTCGGCGGCGGGCTTGACCACGTCGACGACGACCAGCAGCGTGTCGTGGTTGCCGATGCCCATCTGCGGGTTGCCGCCCTCGCCGAGCAGGTCGGCCGAGCCGACGATGGCCTCGATCCGGTCGCCGACCTTGGCGCCCTTCAGGATGGTGCTCCACGGCTTCTCCGCCGGGAGCTCCTCACCCTCGGGGGCCTGGCTCTCGTAGGCCCAGTCCTTGTCCAGGGTGGTGGCGTTGCCGATGTAGATCTTGGCGAAGACGCCGCGGTCCTTCGGGATCTCCTCACCCTCGCCCTCGGTCAGGGTCTTGACCTTGGGGTCCTTGGGGTAGGCGATCGCGGACTTCCACTTCAGCGTGGGCGCCTTGTCGACCGAGGCCGAGACCGTGGCGCCGTCGAAGCCGGAGACGGTCTCGTCGCCGTACCCCGTCTTCTCCTCGCCGCCGCAGGCGACCAGAGCCGGGATGAGCAGGGTGACGGCCAGCGCGCTCAGCGCGTGGCGCAGACGAGGCCGAGGAGCAGTGGGCACAGTGCAAACCTTCGTGACGTGAAATAGAGATAGACGACAGCGGAGCACACCATATCCGCCCGGTGGTTGCCCCGCAGCGAAGCCACCCCGGCCGGTGCCTCACATGCCGTCGATGAGCCTCTGCACGCGCTCGTCGTACGCCTTGAGCGGGTCCTTGCACAGCACGGTGCGCTGAGCCTGGTCGTTGAGCTTGAGGTGGACCCAGTCGACGGTGAAGTCGCGGCGGCGCTCCTGCGCCTTCTTGATGAACTCGCCACGGAGACGGGCACGGGTGGTCTGCGGCGGCACCGACTTGGCCTCGAAGATCTTCAGGTCGGTGGTCGCCCGCTTGACCGCGCCCTTCTTCTCCAGCAGGTAGTAGAGGCCGCGGTTGCGGTGGATGTCGTGGTAGGCGAGGTCGAGCTGGGCGACTCGCGCGTGGCCCAGCGGTAGGCCGTGCTTGGCGCGGTAGCGGTCGATCAGCTTCCACTTGATCACCCAGTCGATCTCGCGGTCGACCAGGGAGAGGTCGTCGGACTCGATCGCCTTCAGGCCGCGCTCCCACAGGTCGAGGGCGGCGATCATGGTCGGGTCGGTGATCTCGCGGCGATCGACGAACTCGCGCGCCTTGGAGAGGTATTCGTTCTGGATGTCGAGGGCGCTGGCCTCGCGACCGTTGGCCAGCCGCACCTTGCGGCGGCCGGTCAGGTCGTGGGCGATCTCGCGGATGGCGCGGATCGGGTTCTCCATCGTCATGTCCCGCATGACGACGCCCTCCTCGATCATCCGCAGCACCAGGTGGCAGCTCGCGATCTTGAGCATCGTGGTGGTCTCGGACATGTTCGAGTCTCCGACGATGACGTGGAGACGCCGGTACTTCTCGGCGTCCGCGTGCGGCTCGTCGCGGGTGTTGATGATCGGCCGGGACCTCGTCGTCGCCGACGACACGCCCTCCCAGATGTGCTCGGCACGCTGCGAGACCGCGAACCCGGCACCCCGCGGGGTGTGGGTGACCTTGCCGGCACCGACGATCAGCTGGCGGGTGACCAGGAACGGGATGAGCACGTCGGCGAGCTTGGAGAACTCCCCCGCGCGACTGACCATGTAGTTCTCGTGGCAGCCGTAGGAGTTGCCGGCCGAGTCGGTGTTGTTCTTGAACAGGTAGATGTCGCCCGCGATGCCCTCGTCGTGCAGCCGCTGCTCGGCGTCGAGGAGCAGCCCCTCCAGGATCCGCTCCCCCGCCTTGTCGTGGGTGACGACCGAGACCACGTCGTCACACTCGGGCGTGGCGTACTCGGGGTGGGAGCCGACGTCGAGGTAGAGCCTCGCGCCGTTCCTGAGGAACACGTTCGAGCTGCGGCCCCAGCTCACGACCTTGCGGAAGAGATAGCGGGCCACCTCGTCCGGGCTCAGCCGCCGCTGGCCGCGGAACGTGCAGGTCACGCCGTACTCGTTCTCGATGCCGAAGATGCGCCTGTCCATACTGAAACCCTAGACGGTCGACGGTCACTCCGGAGGCGTTCAGAGGTACGACACGGCGGGGCGCGCCGTCCACCGGCACGCCGACCGCGAGCCGACGCCGGAAGGGTCGAATCTCACATCGCTCACAAAGCCGGGGACGAGTGCGGCCAGCCCTAGGATTGCGGCTCGTGCCCTCACCCCTGCCTTCGTCCTCCGCCGGCAACGAGCCAGGCGTCCTCGCGGCGCTGCGTTCGCCGCGGCTGCTGCGTACGGAGGTGCTGGCGGGCCTCGTCGTCGCTCTCGCGCTGATCCCCGAGGCGATCTCGTTCTCGATCATCGCCGGGGTCGACCCGCGGGTCGGGCTGTTCGCCTCGTTCACCATGGCGGTCGCGATCTCGTTCCTGGGTGGGCGGCCGGCGATGATCTCGGCGGCCACCGGCGCGGTTGCGCTGGTGATCGCCCCGGTGATGCGGGAGCACGGCTATGACTATCTGATCGCGACGGTGCTCCTGGGCGGCCTGATCCAGATCGCGCTGGCGCTGGCCGGGGTGGCCCGGCTGATGCGCTTCCTCCCCCGCTCGGTGATGGTCGGCTTCGTCAACGCGCTCGCGATCCTCGTCCTCGAGGCGCAGATCGTCCACATGGTCGACGTGCCCTGGGCGGTCTACCCGATGATCGCCGTGGGCATCGCCGTCATCGTCGGGTTTCCGCGGATCAACAAGGTGATCCCTGCCCCGCTGGTGGCGATCGTCGCGCTCACCGCCTTCACCGTCATCGGTGCGATCGACGTGCCGAACGTCGGCGACCAGGGCAAGCTGCCCGACAGCCTGCCGACCTGGTTCCTGCCCGACGTACCTCTCACCTTCGACACGCTGCAGGTCATCGCCCCCTACGCCCTCGGGATGGCGCTGGTCGGCCTGCTCGAGTCGCTGCTGACCGCCAAGCTCGTCGACGACATCACCGACACCCACTCCGACAAGACCCGCGAGGCCGGCGCGCAGGGACTTGCGAACCTGATCACCGGCTTCTTCGGCGGCATGGGCGGATGCGCGGTCGTCGGGCAGACGATGATCAACGTGAAGGTCTCCGGCGCTCGTACGCGGCTGTCCACCTTCCTCGCCGGCGTCTTCCTGCTCGTCCTGGTGGTCGGCTTGGGCGGCGTCGTCGCGCTGATCCCTATGGCTGCCCTGGTCGCGGTGATGATCATGGTCTCGGTCAGCGCCTTCGACTGGCACTCGGTCCGGCCCTCCACCCTGCGGCGGATGCCTCTCTCGGAGACGGCGGTGATGCTCACGACCGTCGCGGTCACCGTCGCGACACGCAACCTCGCGATCGGCGTCATCGTCGGGGTCCTGGTCGCGCTGACGCTCTTCGCGCGCCGTGTCGCCCACCTGACCGACACGCACCGGGAGCTCGTCGAGGGCGCCGACGGCAGCGTGAGTGCCGTCTACCGGGTCACCGGCGAGCTCTTCTTCGCCTCCAGCAATGATCTCTACACGCAGTTCGAGTACGCCGACGATCCCGACGAGGTCGTCATCGACCTCTCCGACTCCCACATCTGGGACGCCTCCACGGTCGCGGCGCTCGACGCGATCACCCACAAGTACGCGACCAAGAACAAGTCCGTACGCATCGTCGGCCTCAACGCGTCCAGCGCCGACCGGCACGAGCGGCTGACCGGTCAGCTCACCGGTCACTGACCAAGGCGGGCCGATTTCGTGTCGTCGGGCATGTAGAGATCGGCGCGCCGGCCTCGTTCCCTCGTCGAAGGCACCCGCCAAACGACGAGCACAGTACGAGGATGGCAGTCATGACACACCTGTTGAAGTTCGACCACATCGGCATCACGGTCGCCGACATCGACCTGGTCACGGAGTTCTTCGTCGGCCTGGGCCTGGAGATCGAGGGACGTACGTTCGTCGAGGGCGAGTTCATCGACACGGTCTGCGGGATCCCGGGGGCGCGCTGCGAGGTCGTGATGCTGCGCCCGCCGGGCGGCGGCACCACCCTCGAGCTCGCCCGGTTCGTACGTCCCGACCACGTGCCCGGCTCGCCCGAGGCGATGGCCAACGTGCTGGGCCTGCGCAACGTCTGCTTCCAGGTCGACGACCTGGACGCGGTCCTCGCGGAGCTGGCGAAGGACGGCTATGGGCTGGTCGGTGGAGTCGGCGTCTACGAGGACATCGTTCGGATGGCGTACGTGCGCGGGCCCGAGGGCATCGTGGTCTCGCTCTCGGATCAGATGGGCTGAACCGAGCGGCGTCCTCGAAAACGGGCTGTCGCGGCCTCAGAGCCGTGGCACACTTCGGGCCATGACTTCGAAGCATCTCGGCCTGCTTCCGCCGCCGGTCGCCTGACCGGAGCGGCCTCGCCGATCTGCCGCTGAAGGCGCGGATCGGCTCTCTTTGGCGTGCTCCAGACGCTGCCCTTCCGTCTTGTCGAACCTGGAGCACCTCTTCGATGTCCTCTCTCTCCGCCCGTCTCGGGCTCGTTCAGATCTGTCTCGCCGGGGTCCTATGGGGCACCGGCGGCCTCGTCCTTCAGATCGTCCGCGCGATCACGCCGATGTCGGTGCTCACGGTGAGCGCATACCGCATGCTGATCGCCGCGGTCGTTCTGCTCGCCGTCCTTGCCGCCTTCGGCCGCCTGCGCGACCTTCGCCTCGACCTCCGCACGGTGGTCGTCGGGGTCGCGACCGGCCTCTACCAAGCGCTCTACTTCGCCTCCGTGGTCGCCGTCGGAGTGACCGTGTCCACCGTCGTCAGCCTCGGGATCGCTCCGGCGATCCTGCTGGCCGGCGAGGCCATCGCGTCACGTCAGCGGCCGACCGGCCGGCAGCTCGTGGTGCTGGCGACGGCGCTGACCGGGCTGGTCCTGGCCTCGGCATACGCCGGCAGCGGGGCCGGCGGCGACCGGCCGGTGACCGGGGTGCTGCTCGCGATCGCGTCCGGATCTGCGTACGCGCTCACCACTGCGGTCGGGCGCCCGCTCGTTCAGCAGCGCAGCCCACTGCTGGTGACGGCCGGCGCCACCTGCGTCGGGGCCCTTGCCCTCACTCCGTTGGCGCTGCTCGGCGGCGGGCCGCTCGTCTCGTCCTCGGCGACCGTGTGGGCCTGGCTGGTCTACCTGGGCGTGGCGACGATGGCGCTGGCGTACGGCCTGCTCTATGCCGGGCTGCGCACCACGCGCAGCAGCGCGGCCACCGTGGCCAGCCTGATGGAGCCGGTCGCCGCCTCCGTCGCTGCGGCAGCGGTCCTCGGTGAGCGCCTCGCCGCGCCGGCGGTCGCCGGGGTCGTGCTGATCCTGGTCGCCGTCGCCGGTCTCGCGTAGATCGGAGACGGAGCGAAGCCGGGGAGTCTCAGGCGCACCGGGTGCACCTGGGACTCCCCGGCTTCTGGGCTCAGTCGAGCGGCGGGGCGATCGGCGGCTCGCCGTCGTCGTCGGCTGGCGGGGCCAGCGGCGCCTCGCTGACCGGCTTCTCGGCCGGCTTCTCTGTCGGCTTGTCGGCGGGCGGCTCGACGGCGGCCGGGTTGGCTGCCTCGACCTCTGGGGTCGCGACGTCCGAGCCGAGGATGTCGACCAGCGTCGCCGGCCGGATCCTGCGGAACTTCCGCGGCTGGGTGCGGTTGCGGTCGAGGACCGCGACCTCGAGGTCCTTGGCGGCGATCTCGCGGTCGTCGGTGTCGGTGTGGCCCAGCGCTGCGACGGCCAGCTTGATGGCGTCCTCGAGCGAGGCGCCTTCGGTGTAGCGCTCCTTGAGGTAGCCGCCGACGGACTCGGCGGCACCGCCGATGGCGGCGAAGCCGTGCTCGTCGACGACCTGGCCGTCGTAGGTGAGCCGGTAGAGCTGGTCGTCCTCGGCGGAGTCACCGATCTCGCCGACGAAGAGCTCGACCTCGTAGGGCTTCTCCCCGCCCGAGGAGAAGATCGTGCCGAGGGTCTGGGCGTAGGCGTTGGCCAGGCCGCGGCCGGTGACGTCGCGCCGGTCGTAGGCGTAGCCGCGCATGTCGGCCAGCCGCACGCCGGCGATGCGGAGGTTCTCGAACTCGTTGTAGCGCCCGACCGCGGCGAAGGCGATCCGGTCGTAGATCTCGCTCACCTTGTGCAGCGCCGCCGAAGGGTTCTCGGAGGCGAACACGATGCCGTCGGCGTACTGCAGCGACACCAGCGCCCGACCCCGGGAGATGCCCTTGCGCGCGAAGTCCGCGCGGTCGCGCATCAGCTGCTCGGGTGAGACATAGAACGGAGTGCTCATCGGCCACCCTCCAGCTCGGCGATGGGACCGTCGGGCCGCTGCAGCCTCCCGGTGATGACGGCCTCGGCAACGGCCGCGACGTCGGCGTCGGGCAGCGTGCGTCCGCCGTCGGCGGTGATCACGTGGACCAGCGGGAACAGCTTGCGGGACAGGTCCGGGCCGCCGGTGGCCGAGTCGTCGTCGGCCGCGTCGTAGAGCGCCTGGACCAGGACCGCGACCAGCGTGGCCTCGTCGAGGTCGGGCCGGTAGAGCTTCTTGAGGGCACCCTTGGCGAACAGCGAGCCCGAGCCGACGCCGGAGTATCCGGTCTGCTCGTAGCGGCCGCCGGTCGGGTCGTACCCATAGATCTTCCCTTCGGCGGCCTCGGGGTCGAACCCGACGAAGAGCGGCACCACGACCAGGCCCTGCATCGCCATCGGCAGGTTGCCCCGGACGAGCGCGGAGAGCCGGCTGGCCTTGCCCTCGATCGAGAGCGTGGTGCCCTCGATCTTCTCGTAGTGCTCCAGTTCGGTCTGGAAGAGCTTGACCAGCTCGACAGCGAGTCCCGCTGAGCCGGCGATGCCGACCGCGGAGTATTCGTCGGACGGGAAGACCTTGCGCATGTCGCGCTCGGCGATCAGGTTGCCCTGGGTCGCCCGCCGGTCACCGGCGATGATCACACCACCGGGGAAGGTGGCGGCGACGATCGTGGTGCCGTGCGGGGCGATGTCGTTCAGATTGCCCGGAACGGCGTCGCGTCGCGGGAGCAGCTCCGGGGACTGGGCCGTCAGAAAATCGGCAAAGGACGAGGTGCCCGGCGTCATGTAGGCAGCCGGGATACGGGATTCGGACATCTACTACTGCCCGCCCTTCTGGATGAAGGACTTCACGAAGTCCTCGGCGTTGGTCTCCAGGACGTCGTCGATCTCGTCCAGGATGTCGTCGACGTCGGAGTCAAGCGCTTCCTTGCGCTCATTCACATCGGTCTCGGGCGCGGTCTCGACGGACTCCTCCGTCTCGGAGGACTTCTTCGGCTGCTTCTGCTCCTGTGCCATGTCTTCAACCTATCCACTAGCACCGACAAACCTGAGGAAACAATGCCCGATTTCGCTACGGGAGGAAGCAGAAGTCGAACGTTGGGCCGAGATGTGGCACGAGTCGCGTTCGACGCTCAGGAACCGGTCAGCCGGTTGAACAGGTCGACGGCGGTCTCGGAGGAGTCGAGCAGGCCACCCACGTGCTTCTTGGTGCCGCGCAGCGGGTCGATGGTCGGCACCCGCTGCAGCGACTCGCGCCCGGGCAGGTCGAAGATGACCGAGTCCCAGCTGGCCGCGGCGACGTTCTCGGAGTACTTCTCCAGGCAGCGGCCCCGGAAGTAGGCCCGGGTGTCGGTCGGCGGCTCGTGCATCGCCTTCTCCACCAGGTCGTCGGTCATCAGGCGCTGGATCCGGCCGGCGCGGACGAGACGCTGGTAGAGGCCCTTCTCGGGGCGGATGTCGGCGTACTGCAGGTCGATCAGGTGGAGCTTGGGGTCGTCCCACTCCAGGCCGTCACGGTCGCGGTAGCCGAGCAGGAGCTTGTACTTGGCCACCCAGTCGAGCTCGGTGGCACACTCCATCGGGTCGCGCTCGAGGCGGTCGAGGACCGACTCCCAGCGCTCCAGGACGTCCTTGGTCTGGTAGTCGGCGTCGGAGCCGTAGCGCTCCTCGACGAACTTCTTGGCCAGGTCCAGGTACTCCATCTGCAGCTGGACGCCGGTCAGCTTGCGACCGTCCTTGAGCGTGATCAACGTCTTCAGCGACGGGTCGTGAGACACCGCGCGCAGCGCCGAGACCGGACCGTCCACGCTGAGATCGCGGGTGATGTAGCCGTCCTCGATCATGGCGAGCACCAGCGACGTACTCCCGAGCTTGAGGTACGTCGAGATCTCGGCGAGGTTGGCGTCGCCGAGGATCACGTGGAGGCGACGGTACTTCTCCGGGTCCGCGTGGGGCTCGTCGCGGGTGTTGATGATCGGCCGCTTGAGCGTGGTCTCCAGCCCGACCTCGACCTCGAAGAAGTCGGCGCGCTGGGAGATCTGGAAGCCGTGCTTGGGGCGCTCCTGGCCGATCCCGACCCGTCCGGCGCCGGCGAAGACCTGCCGGGAGACGAAGAACGGGGTCAGGTGCTTGACGATGTCGGCGAACGCGGTCGAGCGGCGCATGAGGAAGTTCTCGTGCGCACCGTAGGAGACACCCTTGTTGTCGGTGTTGTTCTTGTAGAGGTGGATCTGCGGGTTGCCCGGCAGCCGCGCGGCGGCACGGGAGGCGTCGAGCATCACCTGCTCACCGGCCTTGTCCCAGCGCACCGCGTCGAGCGGGTTGGTCACCTCGGGGCAGGAGAACTCCGGGTGGGCGTGGTCGACGTAGAGCCGGGCGCCGTTGGTCAGGATGACGTTGGCCAGCCCCAGATCCTCGTCGGTGAGCTGGCTGGGATCGGCCACCTGACGCGACATGTCGAAGCCGCGCGCGTCGCGCAGCGGCGACTCCTCCTCGAAGTCCCAGCGCGCTCTCCTCGCCTTCAATGTCGAGGATGCGTACGCATTGACGACCTGCGAGGACGCCACCATCGGGTTGGCCTGGGGCTGTCCGGCCACGGAAATTCCGTATTCGACCTCCGTGCCCATCACCCGTCGTACGCTCATGCCTGCAAGGCTACCGGCCACGTGCACGAAGGCACGTGAGCATCCACACGCCACGCTGAGGTTGCCCCAGGTTGTTCGGCTGGGCGGCACCAGGAGGAGACCGCTATTGAAGCGCCATGTCCGGGGGTACGTCGTCGGCGGAGGCGGGTCATGGTGAGGTTGGGCCATGGGAACTCCTGAGATCCGGCGGGCCACCGCCGACGACCTCGACGACATCTTCTCGATCTGCCTGCTCACCGGGGCATCGGGCGAGGACGCCACCGAGTTCTACGACGACCCGCGGCTGCTGGGGAACATCTACGCCGCGCCCTACATCGTGCTGCGTCTCGGGCTCGGGTTCGTGGCGGTCGACTCCGAGGGCGTGGTGGGCTACGTCGTCGGCACCCCGTTCACCCGCGCCTTCGAGAAGGAGTGCGAGGAGGACTGGTGGCCCGCGCTCCGCGTCGTCAACCCCGATCCTGGACCCGACCACGACCGGACCGATTGGAACGCCCGGCTCCGCTCCCAGATCCACCGGCCGCCGCGGATGCTGGGCGAGATCCTCAGCGAGTTCCCGGCACACCTGCACATCAACCTGCTCCCCCGCGCCCAGGGCCAAGGCGTCGGCAAGGAGCTGATCGGGATGATGCTCGGCGCCTTCCACGTCGCCGGCGTACGCGGCGCGCACCTCGGCGTCGCCTCCGGCAACACCCGCGCGATCGGGTTCTACCGGCGCATCGGCTTCACCACCCTCGTCGAGGGCGAGGATTCGATGCTGCTCGGTGTCCAATGGACCGGAGAGATGGAAGAGTGAGGTCCCATGGGACTCTGGGAAGCGCGGGTGGTGCCACGCATCGTGGACCGCACCTGCGGAATCGCGCAGCTCGAGCCGCTGCGCGAGCAGGCCTGTGACGGTCTCCGCGGCCAGGTCGTAGAGATCGGCTTCGGCAGCGGGAGCAACATCGGCCTCTATCCGCCCGAGGTCACCGAGATCATCGCCGTGGAGCCTTCCGACGTGGCCTGGCAGCTCTCGACCTCGCGCCGTTCGGGCTCATCGGTCCCGGTGAGCCGCGTCGGGCTCGACGGCGCCCGGCTCCCGCTCGCCGACGCCTCGGTCGACACGGGCCTGGTCACCTTCTCGCTGTGCACCATCCCCGATGTCGCCGGTGCCCTGGCCGAACTGCGCCGCGTCCTGCGCCCCGGCGGCACCATCGGCTTCGCCGAGCACGGTCTCTCCCCCGACCCCGGCGTCGCCCGCTGGCAACACCGCCTCGACGGCCTCCAGCAGCGCCTCTTCGGCGGCTGCCACCTCACCCGCGACATCCCGCGGCTCGTCGAGGCCGCCGGCTTCACCCTCGACCACCTCGAGCAGTCCTACCTCCCCGGGCCGTCGTTCTCGCGCCCGTGGGGCTATCTCTCGGTAGGGCGCGCGGTTCCCTCTTAAGGGCGCCGCCCACGCCGTCAGCGCTTACGCGTACGCAGCGCGTGGGCGACGTTGACGCCGACGAGGCCGACCCAGGAGATCACCAGGGCGCCGAGGTTGTCGGTGACGCCGAGGGTGATGCTGATCGGGATGCCGGCGACGGCCGAGCCGGCGCCCAGCACGAACTGGAAGATCGACGTACGCGACTCGTTGCGCTCGGCGAGGGTGCGGGCGGAGGCGGTGGCACCGACCCGCTCCTGAACGGTCTTCTCGATGCGGTCGGCGAAACCGGCTACCAGCTCCGCGTCGAACGCATCCCCCAGCTCATGGCGGGTCTCCAAACCTGCCTCGATGTCCTTGCGCGCCATCTCGTCTGCCACGTCGTTCAACCTTAGAGGATCAGAAGCCGGGGTCGATGTCCCCGACGTTGTGCTGAATGTTGGTTCGCTTGGCTCGACCCGACAGCGCCACGACGAGGGCTACGACAGTCACCACCACGACGACTACGACGAGTGCCGCTACTCCGGCCACGATCAGCAGTTCCACTGCCATCTGGCTCCCCCATTCTCACCGGCCCGCGAACGCTCAAACACTAGCCCCGCGAACCGCCCACCCGCAGCCGAATACCCTCCGGCTCTACAGGTACGTCCTTCGACGACCACGACGAGCTTCCCGCTGGTCGTTCCCTCCTCCATCCGCTGGTGAGCCTCACGGATCCCGTCGAGGTCGTACGTCGTGTCGATCGGCACCACCGCGCGACCGGCGGCCACATCGTCGAGGAAGCCCTGGAGAACGTCCGCCGGAAGATCGTCGGCCTCACCGGCGTATGCGGTGAGCCGAACACCTGTGGGGAGATAGTCGATGGGGTAGAACTCCTCGACGGTCCACACGTTCGAGAGCATCCCGGTGAAACAGACCGTGCCGTGGACGCGGGTGGACCGTAGCGTGTCGGGAAGCGTCGGCGTACCGATCAGCTCGATCGCGCCGTCGACCCCTTCAGGAAGCAGGCGCCGCACCTGGGCCTCGACATCGCCGTCGTCGACCAGCACGTCATCGACCCCGATCCCCTCGAGTGCCTCGGCCTTGGCCGCACTCCGGGTCGTGGCGAGAACGCGAAGACCATGCCGTTTGGCGAGCACCGCGGCAGCCATCCCGACGGACGAGGTTCCTCCTCGAACCAGAAGGCTCTGACCGGGTTTCATGTCGACTCCGACAGTGAGCGACCCGTACGCCGTCTGCAGCATCTCCGGCACCGCGCCCAACGTCGCCCAATCGAGGTCGGAGCGGAACGGGATGACCTGTGCCGCCGGGACACAGGTGTACTCGGCGTAGCCACCGTCGAACGTACGTCCCATCCCACCCATCATCGTCATCACCTGCTGCCCGGGCTCGAACTCACCACCCGGCGCGAGATCCACGACGCCGGTTGCTTCGATGCCCAGCACACGCGGGTACGTCACAGAGTCCCCGGCCAACCCCAGTCGGGTGTGCAGCTCCGAGCGGTTGAGCCCGAACGCCTTGACCCGGATCCGCACCCAGCCCGGTTCGGGCTCCGGGAGGGGCAGGTCCCGGACCTGCAGAGCCTCCACCGGTCCGGGCGCCTCCAGCACAACAGCTCGCATGGTCTCGCTCGAGTTCACGAGTCGATCTCCTCTCTGATCCAGGCCCTCTCGGCGGCGCTGGTGGCACGGGCGGTCAGCAGTAGTCCGCGTCGGTAGGGGTCGGCGACCTCTTCGGCCCGGACCGGGCGGTCGCCGTCGTAGAAGAAGCTCGCCGGCGTCTCCAGGAACTCCAGTCGTCGGCGCAGGACCGCGTGCTGATCGGCACGGTCCGGTAGCAGCGACAGGAAGGTGAGGATGACGTAGAACCGGCTCGCGTCGGTGATGTCATGGTCATCGGCGGTTCGAATCGCTTCGAGCAGATGCGCCCGCCCTGCATCGGTGAGGGTGAGCGTGTGCCGACCCGCCCGACCCCGCCCCGGCTCGGACTCCTTGACCACATAGCCGTTGCGTTCGAGTCGGTCGGTCGCGGGATAGAGCGTGCCGTCGCTGATGCGGCGGGTGTGGCCGTACAGCTGCTCGATCTTCCGGCGCAGCTCGTAGCCGTGCTGAGGTCTTTCGGCCAGGAAGCCGAGGACCATGACGTCGATGATGCTCACGCCAGAACAATACCTCGATTCGAGGTATTGTCACACGGTTTAGTCGAGGCGACGGAACAACGCGGCGAGAGCCTGGCCGCCGCCGATGCACATCGTGACGATGCCGAGCTCACCTCCCGTACGTCGCAGGTGCTTGACCACTCGCAACGACAGGATCGCGCCGGTCGCCCCGACCGGGTGGCCGAGCGCGATCGCCCCGCCGTAGGGATTGGTGCGCTCCGGATCGAGCCCCACGTCACGCGAGACCGCGACGGCCTGGGAGGCGAAGGCCTCGTTGAGTTCGACGATGTCGATGTCGGCAGGGGTGAGATCGGTGCGCTCGAAGAGACTGCGCAGGGCGAGCGTCGGGGCGTACCCCATCAGACCCGGCTCCATCGCCGCGGTCGCCACCTGCTCGAGCGCGACCAGTCCGGTCGCACCCCGGTCACGAGCGGCCGACTCGGTCGCGAGCACGACCGCGGCGGCCCCGTCGTTGACCCCGAGGCGTTGCCGGCGGTGACCGTACCGCCCTCGGCGAAAGCCGGCCGCAGCGCAGCGAGCGCCTCGGGCGTGGTCTGCGGCTTGGGGTGCTCATCGGTGTCGACGACGGTGACGCCCCGACGTCCCGAGATCTCGACGGGGACGATCTCCTCCGCGAATGCCGCCTTTGCAGCCTCCGCCGCACACCGCCTTTGGGACCGGAGCGCGAACTCGTCCTGCTCCTCACGTGAGACGCCGTACTTCTCGGCCACGGCTTCCGCGGTCACCCCCATGTGCACACCGCCGAACGGGTCGGTGAGCATCGCGACCGTGCCGTCGACCAGTTCGCGGTCACCGAGCTTGTAGCCGTTGCGGGCGCCGAAGTCATAGAACGGCATCCGGGTCATCGACTCGTCGCCGCCGGCGACGGTGACCTGGAGGTCGTTCCAACGCATCTCCTGAGCGGCCGACCAGATGGCCTGCAGCCCGCTGCCGCACAGCCGGTTGACGGTGAACGCGGGGACCGACGTGGGCAGGCCGGCCTCGATGGCGACCCGACGGGCGTTGTACGCATCGGGCCCGACCTGGCCGATGCGGCCCATCACGACCTCCTCGGTGTCCGCAGCGGCCACACCGGAGCGCCCGAGCGCCTCGGTGACCGCCGCCGCGCCGAGCTGGTAGGCCGGCACGTCCTTGAACTGGCCGCCGAAGCTGCCGATCGGGGTGCGGGCCCCGTCGAGCACGACGATGCGTTCCTTGGTCACTGTCTTCCTCCATCTGGTCCGGTCACGGCCGGGTCGTCGGCGCGGCCTCGAGGCGGTCGCGCAGGTCGGTCTTGCGGATCTTCCCGCTCGGCGTACGTGGCATCTCGTCGATGACCTCGAGCCGCTCGGGCAGCTTCTGCGTCGTCAGGCCGAGGCCTCGCAGGTGGGTCGTGAGGGCAGTCAGATCGAGGACGGCGCCGGGCTCGAGCACGACCCAGGCGCAGACCCGCTCGCCGAGTACGGGGTCGGGCACGGGCGTGACCGCGACGTCGACGACGCCCGGGACCTCGGCGACCAGGTCCTCGATGTCCCGTGCGCTGAACTTCTCGCCGCCGCGGTTGATGATGTCCTTGATCCGGCCCTGCACCGTCAGCGATCCACCGGCATCGAGGCGCACGAGGTCGCCCGTCCGGAACCAGCCGTCGGCGGTGAAGGCTCCGTTGCGCTCGGCATCGACATACCCCGAGCACAGCTGCGGCCCACGCCACCAGGCCTCACCGATCGAGCCGGACGGCAGGTCCCTGCCGGTGTCGGGATCGACCACCCGCCCCTCGGTCGGAAAGAGCCAGTGCCCCTCGGTGCCCCAGCGCTGGAGCACCGGGTCCCACGGCGAGCCACAGCTGGCGTTGGGGCACTCGGTGGCACCGTACATCCGTACGACCGTGCCCAGCCGCCCATGCGCCCGGCGGGCAAGCGCCTCGGGTACGTCCGCACCACCGCACACGATCGTCCGGATATGGTCCAGACGTACGCCACGGTCCTCCGCGATCTCGGTGAGGGCGGCCAGGAACGGGGTGGCGAAGATGAAGAAGGTCGTCCGGTCGCGTTCGACCACGTCGAACGCCTGCTGCGGATCCCATGCCTCCTGGAGGGTGACCGAGCAGCCGAAGGCGACCGGGAAGAGGACGCTCAGCGAGATGCCGGTGATGTGGCTGACCGGCGACGGGTTGAAGAGGACGTCGTTCTCGTTGAGCCCGAACGCGCGCCGACAGATGTCGCCCGAGGCCGCGATCCCCTCGTGCGTGTGGATCGCGCCCTTGGGGTCGGCGGTGGTCCCCGAGGTGTAGATGACGAGCGCGACGTCGCCGTCCCGCCCGGCGCTCGCGAGCGCGGTCTCGACGTCCACCGGTTCGGTGAGCATTGCCTCCTCGAAACGCTCGCCACTCGCCCCGCCACGTACCCACAGGACATGGTCGAGCGCGATGCCTTCACCGATCAGGTCGGCGTAGAGATCGCGGTAGGAGTATCCGCGGAACGCCTCGGCGACGATCGCGAAGCGGGCACCGGTCTGGCGCACGATGAAGCCGACCTCGCGCTGCCGCAGGATGCTCGTCATCGGAACCACGACGCCGCCGGCCATCAGCACCCCGTGGAACGCCACGACCGCCTCGGTCCAGCTGGGCAGCTGGACGGCGACGGCGTCCCCGCGGCGCAGACCGCGCTCGCGCAACCAGCCTGCGAGAGCGGCGGCTCGGTCCCAGAGCTGGCCGAACGTCAGCTGGGTCGTCGAGTCGCGGACCGCGACCTTGTCACCGAAGCGGTCGACACAGCGCCGGAGGTCGTCGGTGACACAGGCCGGGTGCCACATCCCGGCGGCGCGGTAGAAGCGGTCGATCTCGGGTGCGGGTCGCCACGTCGGCACGATCGTACGAGACATCCGGTCCTCAGATCCGGACCAGCGTCTTGCCGGTCGTACGTCCCAGCATCATGTCCGCGATCGCCTGCGGCGCCTTGGCGAGACCGTCGTAGACGCTCTCGCGGTAGCTCAACCGGCCGTCGGCGAGCCAGCCACCGACCCGCTCCTGCATCTCGTCGAGCAACTGCGTGTGCGCGCTCCCCCGGAAGCCGCGGAGGGTGAGGTTCTTGGAGGTGGCGAGGAACAGGTTGTCGGGGCCGGCGGGTGCCCCTTCGTACTCCGAGATCGAGCCGCACAGGGCGATCCGGCCATGGTTGTTCATCGCCGCGAGGGCAGCCTCGAGGTGGCCGCCGCCGACGTTGTCGAAGTAGAGGTCGAGCCCCTCGGGCGCGGCGTCGCGCAGCGACTCCACCAGCGGGCGATCGCGCCAGCTGAAGGCGGCATCCACGCCGATCTCGTCACGCAGCCAGGCGACCTTCTCCTCAGTGCCTGCGCTCGCCACGACCCGCAGGCCGGACAGCTTCGCGATCTGGCAGACCAGGCTTCCGACCGCTCCCGCGGCCGCCGACACCCAGATCGTCGGGGTGTCCTCGCGGGCATCGAGCGCATCGATCACATGCAGCCCGGCGTACGCCGTCAACCCCATCGCGCCGAGCGGACCGAGGTACGTCTGCGGGGAGGACCGCTCGACGTCGAGGACTCGCAGGTCGGCGACGCCGTTCATCGCGACCTCGTCGGGATCGACGATCGCGTGGCTGCGCCAGCCGTAGGAGTGCCACACCGTCGCACCGACCGGAAAGCCCTCGGCACGGGACTCCTCGATGACACCGACCGTGAAGATCCCGTCCATCGGCTCGCTCGGCGGGAAGGCCCGGAAGTAGCCCTCGGGTGCGTCGGCACGCAGCCGGAGCCGCATCCCCGGGTCGACCGAGGTCCAGGTGTTGCGGACCAGCACCTGGCCGGCCCCTGGATCGGGCAGGTCGACATTCACGAGCTCGAAGTGCTCCGGACGTACATCACCGTCCGGGAGCGTGACCACATGCACCTGAGTGCTCTTCACAGAACCTCCTCGATGGTTCGGGCGCCTGGACATGGCACCCAAACCAAACTAACTTCAGTTCTATGGATACCGCAATGGGGGCCTGGCAATGGACCGGGACCGGACGTCCCCTCACGCTCAACCAGGTGCCCGTCCCCACCCCTGCGGCGGACGAGGTCCTGATCCGCGTACGCGCGGCCGGCATGTGCCACTCCGACGTGGGCGAGCTGGACGAGCCGTCATGGGCCGTCAACATCAAGCGCAACCCGATCACCCTCGGCCACGAGATCGCGGGCGAGATCGCGCAGGTCGGCACGGCGGTCACGCAGTGGCAGGTGGGGGACCGGGTCGGCGTACATCCCCTCGGCGCGACCGTCCCGGGTTACAGCCGCGACGGTGGGTACGCCGCATACACCGTTGCTCCCGCGGCCGACCTGGTCGCGATGCCCGACGGCCTCCCGTTCGACCTGGCCGCCGCCGGCACGGACGCAGGCATGACCTCCCACCACGCGGTCGCCGAGGTCGCCCGGGTCGGCGCAGGTGACCGTGTCGGCATCATCGGGCTCGGCGGACTCGGCCAGTTCGGTGCACGCATCGCTGCCCTGCTCGGCGCCGAGGTGTACGCCGCCGACACCAGCCCCGCAGCAGTGGCCCTCGGCGAGCGGCTCGGCCTCGCTGCCGTGCACCCACGAGCGGAGGACCTCATCGGCCTCGGCCTCGACGCGGTGATCGACTTCGCCGGCTTCGGCTCCACCACATCCGCCGCGGTCGGTGCGATCCGCAAGGGCGGCACCATCGTCATGGTCGGCATGGGCGCGGTCGAGACGACCCTCGTAACCGCCGACGTCGTCCACC
Source organism: Nocardioides sp. NPDC127503 (assembly GCF_040302165.1). NCBI lineage: Bacteria > Bacillati > Actinomycetota > Actinomycetes > Propionibacteriales > Nocardioidaceae > Nocardioides > Nocardioides sp. NPDC127503. The sequence continues at coordinate 103,076 of NZ_JBEORH010000002.1, forward strand.
AGGGCGCCCACATCCACGGCTCGTCCGGCGGCACCCGCGAGGACATCGCCAAGGTGTACGACTACCTCGCCCGCGGCGAGATCACCCCGACCATCGAGCACCTCGACCACGATCAGGTCCCGGAAGGCATCGAGCGCCTCCGGGCCGGCCGGGTGACAGGTCGGCTCGTGGTCACCACCGACTGACCACAACAACCGGGCCGCAAGGACCGACCCGACACCACCGACCCGACGACCACCGACACCGACCAGCAGCCGGCGTCAGGACGACGCCGAAACCAGCGGCCTGGCCGCAGCCTCCGCCCCGGTCGCTGCCGCCTCCAGCGGATAGACCTGCATGGTCTCCGGGCGCAGCCCGATGACCACCTTCGCACCCTCCTCCGCGCGACGCAGCCACGATCCGTGGAGCGCGCTGCTGGCACGGAGTCGGAGCTCCTCCTGACCTGCGGCGACGGTGACGTCGTAATGGCGTCCGCCGAACTCGGAGGAGAGCAGCTCGGCGTCGAGCGCGACGACGCCGGACGGCACGGAGGCCACGTCCCGGTAGAGCTCGAGGTCATCGGGCCACAGCCGCGCGACCACCGCGTCCGTGTCGGGCAGCTCCCGCTCGAGCGCGATGTCGACACCCGCGTTCGTACGCCATCCCTCGGCGCTGCGGTGCAGCTCGAGCCGGTTGGACATGCCGATGAACTCGGCGACGTAGTCGGTCGCCGGGTCGGCGAAGACCCGCTGCGGCGTGTCGACCTGCTCCATCTTGCCGGCACGCATGATGGCCAGCCGATCACCGAGCGCGAACGCCTCGGACTGGTCGTGGGTCACGAAGACCGCACCGAAACCGAGGCTCTCGTGCAACCGGTGGATCTCCGTACGCACCGTGTCTCGCAGTCGCGCGTCGAGGTTGCTCAGCGGCTCGTCGAAGAGCACCAGGTCCGGACGCGAGACCAGGCCACGGGCGACGGCGATGCGCTGCTGCTGCCCACCACTGAGCTGGCTCGGGTAGCGATCGAGCAGGTGCTCGCAGTGCACCATCGCGGCTGCTTCCTCGACCTTCCCGCCGGCGAGGGCCTCGCGCATCTTGCGCACCTTCAGCGGGTAGGCGATGTTCTTGCGCACGGTCATGTTCGGCCACAGCGCGTACGACTGGAACACCATGCCGACGTCCCGCTTGTGTGCCGGCACGTTCAGCCGCCGGCCGGAGTCGAAGACGTGACGCCCCTTGAAGTCGATGACGCCCGACTCCGGGGTCTCGAGGCCGGCAAGACAGCGAAGGGTGGTCGTCTTGCCACAGCCGCTCGGCCCCAGCAGGACCAGGAACTCGCCTTCCTCCATCTCGAGGTCGAGGTGGTCGACGACGACGTTCGATCCGTACGACTTGGTGAGTCCTTCGACTCGGAACTTGGCGGACATCGGCCCTCCATGGGCTTGCTTGGTTGGATTACGACTCAGAGGTTGTCGAGCACGTTTCGGCCACCGACCAGCATCGCGATGGCGACGCCGGCTCCGGTGACGGCGGACATCAGGATCGCCATCGCCCCGACCAGCGGGTACGAACCGTTGGTCCACTGGTCGTAGAGGAGCGTGCCCATCACCTGGGTCGTCGCCGAGCGCACCATGATCGAGGCGGCGAACTCGTGGGTGAGCAGGATGAACATCAGGGCGATGGAGCTCAGCACGGCCGGCTTGAGCATGGGAAGCGTGACGTTGAACGCGGTGCGCACCGGGCCGGCACCACTCACCGCCGACGCCTCTTGATAGGTGTTGCCCAGCGACACCAGCGCCGTCAGCTGCATCCGGGTCGCGAACGGGATCATCAGGACGACGTAGACGAGCACGATGATCGCCTTGGTGCCGTACAGGATGAACGGCGGCTGGGTGTACGTCAGCAGGAAACCGACGCCGAAGATCACGGCCGGGATACCGAGCGGCAGCGCGGTGATCAGGTCACCGAGGAGGCGTACGAGCGGCAGGTCCCGACGCCGCACCATGAGCTGGGCGACGCCGAGCCCGATCGGTACGCAGATCGCGACCGCGATCAGCGACGTGACGACGCTCGTCACCACCGACTCGACGATCCCGGGGGTCTCGAGCAGCGCGCGGTAGTTGTCCAGCGTGAGCAGGCCCCACGACAGGTTGGCCGACCAGAACGGCGAGAGCGACACCAGGATCACCCCGACCAGCGGCAGCACCAACGCGACCAGTCCGTACGCCGCCACGACGACGGCCGCCCAGGCGGACCGGCCGTGGGTCGGCGCGAAGGACTTGCCGCCGTGGGTGACGAACCGCGTCTGGTTGCCGAGCAGGTAGCGCTGGGCGAAGATCACCAGCAGCCCGAAGATCACCAGTGGCGATCCCGCAGCCGCGGCCGCGGCGAAGTTGGTCGGCGATTCGCTCGTACGCCGATACATCTCTGTGGTGAGTACGTTGACGCCCTCGTTCTGCCCGAGCAGCAGTGGCCCGGTGAACTGTCCGAGCCCGAGCAGCAGCGAAACACCCGCGCCGTACACCAGCGACGGGCGCAGCAGCGGAAGCACGACCTTGAAGAAGACCCCGATCGTGGACGACCCGCTGATCGCCGCGGCCTCGAGGTGCTCCGAGCCGATGTTCTGCATCCCGGCACTCACGAAGAGGTAGACGAACGAGGTCAGCCCGAAGCCGGTGATGATGATGATCCAGGTCGTGCTGTAGATGTTGACCGGACCGCTCTCGAGGTCGTGCCACCACGGCAGGTGCCGCAGCATGGCGTTGAGGTAGCCCGGCCCCGGCGAGAGCAGGAACGCCCAGCCGGCGACGTTGGCCACCGACGGCATCACGATCGGCAGGAGCGGGACGACCCGCAGGAAGCCGAGTCGCCGCGGGAGCCGGCTCGTCGCGAAGGCGAGGACGGTGCCGAGCACCATCGCGATGGCCAACGACCCCACCGCGAGCAGGAGTGTCGTACGGAGCGTCTCCCCGATGTCGTCGCGCCCGAACTGGGCCCGGTAGCCGCTCGCGCCGTCGGCGAACGCGAGCGACTGGAGCCGATAGAGCGGCACCACGACGAGATACCCGAGGATGAGGATCAAGGGCGCGTACGTCAGGCGCGCGCGCCAGGTAGCGGCGTCGCCGCGCAGACGAGGCAGTGTGCTGCTGACGATCGTGGTCATGAGGTCTTCCTCGAGGTCGGGGTCGGCGAAGCGGCGGTGATCAGCCCTGGAAGAGCGATTCCCACTGCTCCTGGTACTCGTTGACCGAGTCCTGGTCGAGCGTCTTGGGGTCGGGGAGCTCGATGTCCTGCGCCAGCAGTTCCGAGCCGGGGACGCCGGTCCCCTTGATGTCGGGCAGCACAGCCACGTAGTTGTGCGAGATGGCGGCCTGCCCCTCGGGCGTCACCATGAAGTCCGCGAGCACCTGGGCGGCATTGGCGTGCGGCGCCGAGGCGAGCACCTGGCTGTACCACGGGACGCCGAACGGGTCCTTGGGGACCGCGAAGTCGACCGGCGCACCGTTCGCCTTCGTGTCGAGCATCGTGGTCGCGGCCATCGGGGAGCCCCAGATCTCACCGGAGGCGATCGCCTGGTCGATGGCCACGGCGCTCGGGTAGACGCGGGGCTTCTGGGCGGCCAGCTTCTCCACGAACCCACCGCCCCAGTCGGCGTCGATCCGGCGGTACATGTCCACGTACGTCGGGATGCCGGCAGGGTTGGTGATGCCCAGCTTCCCGCCGCTCGCGTTCGCAGCCAGGACATCCTCGTAGGTGTGCAGGCCCTTCGGCAGCTTGCGGGTGTTCCAGCCGTAGCCGAAGACGGTCGCGCTGGAGAGGAACCACTTGTCGTCCATGATGCTCTCGGAGCGCTTGTAGTCCTTGTTGTCGAAGCTCGAGCCGACGACCTTGACGTTCCAGGCCTGCTTCGTCGCGTTGTCCATGAAGCCCGCGTCGGTCGTCATCTGGATGTCCGCGTTGCCCTGACCGGTCTGGATCTCGGTCTCGACCTTGGGGATGATGTCGGCGTCGGTGCCGCGTACATAGTTCAGCTTGATCCCGGGGTACTCCGCCTCGAACGCCTTCTTCAGCCGCTCGAGGTTGTCCGGGGAGTGCGTGGAGTAGAGGGTGACCGAGCCCTCGTCCTTGGCTGCCGCGACGATCTCTTTCCAGCTACCAGCGAGCTCGGTCTTGGTGGCTTCGCCACCGCAGGCCGTCAGGGTCGTCGCGACCGCCACCGTAGCGGCGGCCAGCGCGAACAGTCGTCGTCTGATCATCTCTTCTCCTCGAGGCACAGCGTCTTCTCGGTTAACTAAAGTGAAGTTGGTTCAGGTAGACTGTATGGCGCAGGTCACACGATGGCAAGGAAAAGTCTCATTGAATTCACTTGAGGATTCGAGGGACCGAGAGGACGAGGTGAACGATGCAGCGGTACACAGATCGACGAGTGCTCGTGACCGGAGCGGGCGGCGGACTGGGCAGTGAGATCTGCGCCCGACTCAGCGCCGAAGGGGCACAGGTCGCCGCGGCCGACCTGGCCGGGACCGACCTCGGTCCCCTCGTCGACTCGCTCACCGGCACCGGCCACCTCGCCCTCGAACTCGATGTCAGCGACGAGGAGCAATGGCGCGAGGCCACCTCGCAGATCGAGGCCGCCTGGGGCGGTCTCGACGTGCTGATCAACAACGCCGCGATCGGCAGCATCGCGAACGTCGAGGACGAGGAACGCGCCACATGGGATCAGGTGGTCGCGGTCGACCAGACCGGAGTCTGGCTGGGCATGAAGCACATCGGACCGCTTCTGGAACGTACCGGCGGCGGATCGATCGTCAACGTCGCCTCGATCCTGGGCAGCACCGGCGGCCTCGGCAACAGCATCGCTTACCACGCCGCGAAGGGGGCGGTGCGCACGATGACGAAGAACGCCGCCCTGCACTGGGCAACCCGGGGCGTACGCGTCAACTCGCTGCACCCGGGGTTCATCGAGACCCCGCAACTGATCGAGCGGTTCGGCGGCTCGCCGCGCCACCAGGCGATGCTCGCCAACACCCCGATGGGGCGCCTCGGCACCCCGGCCGAGATCGCGGGCGCAGTCGCCTTCCTCGGCAGTGACGACGCCGGCTACATGACCGGCAGCGAGGTGTACGCCGACGGCGGCTGGACCGCTCGCTGACGACGGACCGAATCAGAGCTCGGCGCCGAGCCGATAGCCGTCCGCGATCGCATGCGTGACCCGCCGCGGTGTGACGCAGTCGCCGATCACGCTCACCTTGTCGCCTGCGACGACACCCGGCAGCAGGACCGGCACCCGCGGCCGGTGCCAGACGGTGAGCACTGGCCCGAGATCCATCGGCTCACCTCCGAAGACCGGCGCCAGCTGGAGCGACGCCGCCGGATCCTCCGGTACGACGACGGTGCTCGCGACACGGAGGTCGACCCCGCCGGCGCCGAGGCGGGCGAGCAGCGGACCCGCGCTCTCGGCGGGCACACGGGAGGCGAGAGCGCCGAGGGCGGTCGCGAAGGTCACCTGCCAGCCCGCTCGCACCAGCGCCTCGGCCGCGCTGTACGCAGGCCAGAACCCGTCTCCTTCGTCGTAGACGAGCGCACGCCGGTCGCCGACGTACTCGAGCTCACCGGTGATCACGTCGTCTACGGTTGCGAACGGCCGGCCGGCCAGCACGTCGGGCGGATCCGCGGGGCGCGATCCGGTCGCGATGACGACGTGATCGGCCATCCCGACGATCTCCTGGAGGTCGTCGGCCTCGATGCCGGCGGCGAGGTTCACGTCGACCCCGAGCCTCTTGAGCTCCCGTTCCTGGTAGTCGACGACGTCGATGAAGGTGGCCCGATGCGGAGATGCGGCGGCGATCCGCGCTGTACCGCCGAGCTGCGGCGACTGCTCGAAGAGAGTGACCCGGTGGCCGCGGCCGGCCGCGATCCGGGCCGTCTCCAGACCCGCTGGCCCTCCCCCGACGACGTAGATCTCTTTCGGACTGTCGACACGGACACCGACGTTGGGATGCCGCCCGCGGCCGATCTCGGCGTTGACGGCGCAGTGCAGGTGCGGATCGAAGGCACGACAGTCCTGGTTGATGCCGAGACAGCCGCGCACCTCGCTCACCCGACCGGACTCAGACTTGGCAGGAAGGTCGGGGTCGGCGATCAACGCACGGGCCATCCCGACCAGATCGGCACGCCCTGTCTTGACGATGTGGTCGGCTGTCGCCGCGTCCCGGATGCGCTGCCCGACGAGGGTCGGCAGACCCGTGGCCGCCTTGACCCGCGCCGCCGACGGCACCGCTACGGCGTCCGGGTTCGTCGAGTCCTTGACGTACTTGCCGCGGGTGCCGTGCGTGATGCTGAAGTAGTCGACTCCCGAGCCGGCCAGATCCTCGGCGATGCGTACGCAGTCCTCGATGTCCATCCCGCCGGGGATCTCTTCCTCACCCGAGAGACGCACGCCGAGGACGAAGCCCTCGGGGATGACCGACTCCATCGCCTCGATGACGAGGTGCAGGAACCGCATCCGGTTCTCGAAGGAGCCACCGAAGGCGTCCTCACGCCGGTTGGTCAGCGGCGACATGAACTGCGCCGGGAGATACCCGTGGGCGGCGTGGATCTCGACCCCGTCGGCACCGGCCTTGACCAGGTTCTCCGTTGATACCCGCCACCCTTCGACGATGTCGTGGATCTCGGCAACGGTCAGCTCATGCGGCGGGTACGCGTCACGTACCGTCTTGATCGGCGACGGTGCCACTGGCGGCGAGTCGGACTCGCCTCCGATGAACTCGCGTCCCAGATGACACAGCTGCCCGATGAACCTGGCGCCGTGGCGGTGGATGACGTCGGCCTTGGCAGCCGCGGCCGGGACGAACTCGTCGAGATAGGCCTCGACCAGCTTGCGGGAACGCAGCGTGGTCGTCGGATGGACGACCGTGGCGCCACCGATGATCATGCCGACGCCGCCGGCAGCGAGACGCTCGAAGTGCTCGGTGTCGCCATGGGTCGGTACGCCGCCCTCGGCCATGCTCGTTCCGGCCGGGAGCGCGACCAGCCTGTTCTTCACCGACATCGGGCCGATGTCGAAGGGCGAGAAGAGGTGTGGGAACTCGGTGTCCATGGGGGGTCCTTTCGCGGCGGGTCTCTGCGGTGGTTCCTCAGACGGTGAAGCGGCCGCCGTTGCTGAGCAGCACCGCCCCGACGACGTTCTTCGCGCCCGGGGAGGCGAGATAGCAGATGTTGTCCGCGAGGTCTTCGGCCGAGGCGTACCCGATGGCGCCGGTCGTCTCCATCGCCTTGCGGACGGCGCCCGGTGTACGGCCGGCCATCGGGGTGTCGACCGGGCCAGGGGCAACCGTGTTCACCCGGATCCCGTACGAGATGACCTCCTTGGCGACGGACTGCGACAAGGCGTGCACGCCCGCCTTCGAGGCGGCGTAGTGCGGGTAGCCGATCAACGTGTCGTACGCCGCCGAGGAGCCGACGGTCACGATCGCTCCCCCACCGCGCGGACGCATCGCCCGTACGGCCGCGCGGAGCACGTGGAACGTACCGTCGAGGTTGATCGACATGACCCGGTACCAGCCGTCGTCGAGCTCGCACAGCACGTCGACGGGCTCACCCGACTCCTGGGCCGCGAGGATCCGCGCCTTGGCCGCCGGGTCGTCCACGCCGGCGGCGTGGACGACGACATCCAGCCGGTCCTCCGCCCCTGTGACCGTGGCGACGAGGTCATCGACCGCCTGCGGGTCCGCGACATCGACCACATGAACGCTGCCGCCCACCGAATCCGCGACCGCGGTCGCATTGTCTGCGTCGATGTCCGCGACATGCACCCGCGCACAGCCTTCCGCGGCGAGCCGCCTCGCCACCGCGGCACCGATGCCGGAACCACCTCCGGTCACGAGGGCCACCTGCCCGTCGAATCGCGCGGCCAGTTGCCCGCTCATGCGCTGCTCCTTCGTCTCGTCCGGTCCGGTGAACCGACCACGAAGTCAAACTGAAGTCGGTTAGATAGTAACTCCTATCACACGAATCCCTGGACAACCCCAAGTTACTGAACTAAGTTCAACTCATGTCGATCGAGACCCCTCCCTCGCTGGTCCGTTACTACGCCGCAGTCGACGCGAGCGACTTCGACACCGGCATGGCACTCGTGACACCCGACGTGGAGTTCGCGATCCTGCTGCCCAACCGCGCTGTCCGCGGGATCGGCCGCGAGGACCTCGTGGCCTACCTGTCGGGCCGTGGCGATGTCGTACGCCGCCATGTGCCGCAGCGCTCGTCGGTCGCGGGCAACCTCGAGTTCGTCTACGGCGCCGTCCTCGAGGACGAGACGACCGTGACTGGCCACTTCCTCGCCGCCGCCCGGCTCGGCGACGACGGCCTCATCTCCGCGTACCAGGTGGCCTTCGACCCCAAGCTCGGCCTGCTGCCCGACTGATACCGATCCACGAAGGAGACATCCCGCATGTCACAGACGACGAGTTCCAGCTCGACCCCGCTGCTGCACGACTGGTTCGAGATCATGGACTCGACCACCCCTGAGCGGGTCCTCGACATGATCACCGACGACTTCCAGCTCTCGATCCTCTTCTCCAAGGGCAACAGTCAGGCCGCCGAGTTCCAGGGCGACCGGGCCGGGCTGGTCGCCTACCTGGAGCAGCGTGAGGTCAGCGTGCTCACCCACCATCTGCTGGCGGGCTCGCGGGTGGACGACTCCGAGCTGGCCCTCGGCGAGACCCGTCGCGACGGCGCCTTTGAGGCGTCCTTCAACGCGAGCGCCCAGCTCGACCCAGCCAGCGGCCGCGTGCGGCGGTTGCTGATCTGCCGTACGCCTCAGGTGCAGTTCACCGACTGAAGCGGTCGACCCCGTCCTCCTGGTCGACCTCGACATCGACGCGATCGACCAGGACGTCGAGGTGGGCGGCCGTCTCGCAGATCGCGATCATCCGGTTGAAGTCGTTGAGATCGGCATACGGCACGTCGCGACGGGTCCACGGAAGCTGCTCGGCGACCTCGGCGGCCGTCATCGACCGCGCACGGGCATCGAGGACGGCGACCACCTGACCGAACCGGTGCTCGTGGTGCGCGAGCAGAGCGCGCACCCGATCGTGGACACTGTCGGTCGGATGCCCATGGGCGGGGATCAGCCGGGCGTCGACTCGGTCCAGCAGCAGCGCGAGCGACTCCAGGTAGTGCTTGAGCGGCAGATCCCACTCGCCGAGCTCGAAGCCGATCGACGGTGTGATCGTCGGGAGCACGTGGTCGCCCGAGAAGAGCAGCCCACGCTCCTCGTCGTGGAAGACCAGATGACCCTTCGTGTGGCCCGGCGTGTGCACGACCTCCACCTGCCAACCGGCGATCCCGAGCGGGCCGGCGTCGAGCCAGCCGTCGGGGTCTGCCCAGTCGGCGACGTCGTACGGCTCGAGCTCGGACTCCTTCTCGATCATCCGGCCGAGATCATCCGCGCCCGATCGGCGGAGCTCGCGCAGCGAGCTGACCGGGACGTTGCTACCCAGCTCCTGGATCGCGGCGAGACCAGGGCCTTCGAGCCGGCCGAGGTGGACGCGGGGGCCGTACCTCTCCCTCAGCCGTACGGCGAAGGTGTAGTGGTCGCGATGGATGTGGGTGACCAGCACGTCACTGATCTCCTGCGGCAAGCGCCCGATCGCCCCCAGCGCCGCCTCGAGCTCGTCCAAAGCGGACGGCACCGCCCAGCCGCCGTCGACGAGGAGCAGCCCCTCGTCGGTCTCGACTGCGTACACGTTGACGGCGCGCAGCCCGTCGTTCGGCATGCTCAACGGGATCCGATGGATACCGTCGACGACCTGGTAGCAGCCGGGCACGCCCCACCAGGCGTCCGAGGCGGGCATCAGCCCACCATCGCCCGCTCCTCGCCCATGACGGCGATCCGATGGCCACGCATGCGGCCCACGTGCTTGATCGCGGCGGCCCACTCCTCGCTCGCGAGCGCCTGGTCGAGGGCTTCCTTGCTGTCGAAGCTCAGGATCGACACACCGTCCCAGCCCTCCGACCGCTCCTCGAGAGCGACCTGGACATCGGTGTGCAGCCACCGGCGCAGGCCGGGAAGCGGGTACGTCACCTCGGCATGCTCGCCACGCCACCACTCGATGAACTGCTCATGAGACCAGTCCTCGGGACGAGAGGCCATCAATATGAGGTTGTACATGTCTCTCCTGATCTGAATTCTGTTTGGGTTCTGCGGACAGAGGTCCGCGCGGACCTGGAACGGGATGGGTCAGGGGCCGACGAGCCGCAGGACGGCGTCGGATACGAAGTCGCGGGTCTCCTCGAGCGTCGTCGGTCCGCCGGTGCGGTACCAACGCCAGACGCTCACGACGAGGGCAAGCACCGCACGACTGGTCTGCTGGGGGTCGCGGTCGGCGAAGTCGCCCGACTCGATGCCACGCTTGACCAGGCCGGTCCAGTTCTCCTCGACCTTGCGGACGAGCTCGCGAGCATGCTGCCGCTCGGCCTCCTCGCGCTCGGACTGTCGCGGGGTCGCCAGCAGGTCCATGTGGCTCTGCAGGATGCGCATCTGCAGCACCTCCTGCGGCGTCACGTCGTACGCCGCGCGGACCGCCGCACGCAGCTGGTCGATCGGCGCGTCCTCGAGGGAGACGACTCGCTCGAAGCGGCTGGCGCTGCGCTCGAGCTCGGTGCTCATGATCGTCAGCAGGCAGTGCACCTTCGACTCGAAGTAGTGGTAGAGCGCTGTCTGCCCGATGCCGACCTTGTCGGCCACGGAGGCCCACTTGGTGAGCTCGAACCCGTCGTCACCGAAGCTTTCGACTGCAGCGCTGAGGATCAGCCCCCGCTTCGAACGGGGGCTCTCTGTTACGGTCGCCTGACGCACCATGGCGAACCTTTCTCTCCTGGGATTCTCTTCGAGAATACCCGACTTGAGGTCAATTCAGTGGGCCATTGACCGTACCAGGTCGGCGGCCAATCGAGTCGCATCCTTGCGGGCGAGCTTCCCCACGCGGTTCTGCGGAAGGTCATCGACGACGAAGACGTACTCCGGCCACTGATGCTTCGGTGTGCCTTGTGGCTCCAGGTGCGCGCGTACGGCCCCGAGGTCCAGGGACGGGTTCGGCGTGACGACCAGCGCGGCCGCACGCTCCCCCAGCACCGGGTCCGGGACCGGGACGACGCAGACCTGGATCACATCGGGTACGGAGGCCACGGCTGCCTCGACCTCGTTGATGTCGATGTTGCGGCCGCCGCGGATGATGATCTGCTTCTCGCGACCGACGATGTTGATCGTGCCGTCATCGTTGATGCGAGCGAGATCCCCGGTGAACAAGAACCCGTCCTCGGTCAGCTCCGGCGGCACCGGAGCACCTTCGCGGGCGTAGCCGGTGAAGAGGGAGGGCCCCTTGACCTGGGCACGGCCGACCTCACCACGGGGAAGCGGCGCACCTCGATCGTCGACGACGCGCACCTCGATGCCGGGGAACGGGCGACCGTCGCGGCTGAGGCGTACCTCTGCGGGGTCGGACGGAAGCGGGGTGGTGTGACCGAGGCATTCCGACATCCCGAACACACGAAGGAACTTGGTGCCGAGCAGGTCCTCGGCACGACCGAGCGCGCCGGCGTCCATCGGACCACCGCCGACGGTCATCGCCGCCAGGGAGGACAGGCCGCCGGCGGCACCGTCGACCATGGCGAACTGGAGCGCCATCGTGGGCACCAGCATCGTCCAGCGCACCTGCTCCTCGCGGATCAGGTCGAGCGCGTCCGCAGGGTTCCACTTCGGCAGGCAGACCATGGTGCCGCCGAGCATGGCAGGCAGGTAGAGGCCGAAGCAGAGGGCCGCGACCGACGAGAGAGGTACGAAGGCACCGACCCGGTCGCCGGCCTTCAGCCCGACGGCGTCGATGGTCGCCTGGCCGGCGAAACGCAGTGCTTCCTCGGACTGGATGACGCACTTCGGCCGGCCGGTCGACCCCGAGGTCATGGCGACCGCGGCGCCACCGTTCCACCGGTCGGTCCCCCGCGTCGCCCCAGGAACAGCGCGAACGGCCCAGCCGTCGAGATCGGAGGCCTCCGCGTCGAAGCCCTTCCGGGCGACGCCCCAGGTCGCCACGCAGCCGTCGGAGGCGACGACCACGTCGGGACGTACGTCCTCGAGCGCCAGGTCGAACTCGTCGGCGGTCGCGTGGCTGCTGAACACGACGACGAAGCCGCCGAGGCGACCGGTGGCCAGCACGGTGGCCAGGGTGCGCCACGAGTTGTCGGCCTGGACGAGGACCGTCGGTGCACCCTCGACCAGGCCCGCGATGGTCGCGCCGAGCGCCTCTGCTGCGTGCCACACCTCGGCGGTGGTGTGCACGCCGTCGGCGTCGATCACTGCCGCCCGGTCCGGTTCCGTCGCCACCCGGCCAGCGAACTCCTCGGCCAACATCCGCATCAGATCATCTCCTGAAGTGCACTTGATTCATGGTTCGCCACCTGTGGTCCTGAGTTACGTACCCGAGGTCATTGTGGCGGGGATCACGACCGCGCGACCGCGGATCTCTCCGGATCGGAGCCGGTCGTACGCCTCGATCGCGTCGGCGAGCGGAAACGTCTCTGTATGGGCGTGCAGCCGTCCGTCACGGGCGAGCGCGACGACATCCGCCAGATCGGGCTTGGGCCCCCAGAAGGGCGCCGAGACCGACCAGCCCTGCGCGAAGCCGAGGTCCTTGCCGACGGGCAGGACACCACCGGCGCCGCCGACGACCCGTACCGAGCCGCCGGCGGCGAGGAGCGAGACGGCGGCAGCCATGGTCGACTCGGCAGCGACGAAGTCGAAGACCGCGTCGAAACGGCTGGTCGGCGTCGTGGCCGTGCGGGCCGCCGCGTCCAGGTCGGGCAGCGTCTCGTGTGCGCCGAGCTCGGAGGCCAGCTCGCGGGCCGCCTGCTTCGGGTCGACCACGACGATCCTGGCCGCCGTCTGCGCCAGCAGCTGGACCGCGAAGTGGCCGAGGCCGCCGGATCCGATGACGAGCACGCGTGACTCCGCGTCGAGCTCGGGCAGGAAAGGCTTGAGAGCGTGGTACGCCGTGAGTGCCGCATCCGTGAGCGGCGCCGCCTGCACGGGGTCGAGGCCGTCCGCCGGCACCAGATATCGGGTCGACGGGACAACCATGAACTCCGCCAGGCCGCCGTCGTACCCGAGACCGTTGCCGATCGCAGGCGGTCGCTCGAGGCAGTAGTTCTCACGCCCGGCGCGGCACCGGCGGCAGCTGCCGCAGCCCCAGACGCCGTGGACGACCACGGCACGGCCGATCCAGCCCGGGTCGGCGTTCTCACCGACGGCGACGACGGTGCCGGCGACCTCGTGCCCGAGCGTGAACGGGAGCGAGAACGGCAGCCGGCCCGGCGGCGATTCCTCGACGTGCAGGTCGGAGTGGCAGATTCCAGCGGCCGTCACCTCGAGGAGCACCCCGTCGGGGCCGGGCTCGGGGATCGGGACCTCGCGCAGGCGGGCGCGTTCGCCCCAGGCCTCGAAACGTACGGCGAGCATCGTGTCGGTCATTTCGCGGTCCATCCGCCGTCGACGACGAGGACCTGTCCGGTCACGTACGAGGCGGCATCCGAGGCCAGGAAGAGGACGGCGCCGTCGACCTCGCCGTCGCGGCCACCACGGTTGAGCATGGTGCCGCGGCGTACCCAGGTCGCAGACTTGTCGTTGGTGAAAAGACCGTCGGTCATCTCCGTATCGAACCAGCCCGGCACCACCGCGTTGACCCGAATCCCGCGACGGCCCCACTGACCGGCAAGCTCGCGGGTCATCCCGATCACCGCGGCCTTGGACGCGGCGTACCCGGCTCCACCGATGGGCGCCGTGGAGCCGAGGCCGACGACGGAAGAGATGTTGATGATCGACGAGGGGTGCTCGGGAGGCAGCGACCTGACGACCTCGGCGGAGAGGGCGAAGCCGGCGACGACGTTGAGCTGCAGCAGGGTCTCGAACTCCGGGACCGTCTCCGCCAACGCGTCGGGGCCACCGGCTCGGCCGGCGTTGTTGACCAGGAGGTCGATCGGCCCGTGGGCGGACGCGGTGGTGACGAGGGCACGGCGGTCCTCGTCATCGGTGACGTCGCAACGGACCGGAACGACGTTCGCCACCTCGGCCGCGAGCCGCTCGAGGCGGTCGACCCGGCGCGCGGCCGCGAACACCGTGGCGCCGGCGGACGCGAGTGCCCGGGCGAAGCCGTCCCCCAGCCCGGACGACGCGCCGCTCACGATGGCGACGCGACCGCTCAGGTCAAAGGCATGTGGCAGGTCCATGGTGTCCTTCCAGGGGAGAGATCGGGTGCGGGCGGGGTCAGTAGACAGCGGTACGGCCGCCGTCGACGGCGATGAGGGCGCCGGTGGTGTATCCCGACCGGTCGCCGGCGAGATGGACGACCATGCTCGCGACCTCGTCGGGCCTGCCGAGCCGACCGGCCGGCAGGTTGCGGGTGACGAGGCCGATGAACTCCTCGTCCCAGCCGGCGGCCATGTCGGTCTCGAACGCACCCGGCAGCACGCAGTTGACCCGCACCTGCGGGGCGTACTCCTGGGCGAAGGCCTGGGTGAGTGCGTTGAGCCCGTTCTTGGCGGCGGCGTACATCGCCTCGGCCGGGCTCGGACGTACGGCACCGATGCTGGAGATGTTGATGATCGAGCCCGCTCCGCGCTCGCGCATATGGGCGCCGGCGACGGCCATCAGCCGGAACGGACCCTTGAGATTGATCTCCATCGTCTTCTCGAGGAGCGCCTCGGTGACCTCGAGCAACGACGGCGCGAGCGGGGCGATCCCGGCGTTGTTGACCAGGATGTCGAGGTGCCCGAAGCGTTCGACGACCGTCGCGACGGCCGGCTCGATCTCGTCCCAGTGGCCGACGTGCAGCGGCAGGGCGAGCGTCTCGACGCCGTGCGTCGCGGCGATCTTCTCGGCGACCTCGCGGCAGGCGTCATCCTTGCGGCTCGACACGACGATCGCGGCACCTTCGGCCGCGAGCGCCTGCGCGATCGCGAGGCCGAGGCCACGGGTGGCCCCGGTGACCAGAGCGACCTTGCCGGCGAGCTCCCCGCTCATGCACCGACCTCGTGCTTCTTCAGTTCCAGGCGGGCCATGGTGCGCAGGTGCACCTCGTTGGGGCCATCAGCGATCTGGAGGGCACGGGTGATGGCGAACAGGCGACCGAGGATGGTGTCGTCGCTGACCCCGGCGGCGCCATGGACCTGTACGGCACGGTCGACGACCCGGTGCGCGGTCTCCATCGCGGCGACCTTGATCGCAGCCACGTCGGAGCGGGCGGACTTGTTGCCCTGGGTGTCCATCAGCCAGGCGGCGCGGAAGGTGAGCAGCCGGATCTGGTCGATCTCCATCCGGCTTCGCGCGATCCACTCGCGTACGACCCCACGCTCGGCGAGCGGCTCCTTGAAGGCGACTCGAGAGACTGCCCGCCGGCACATCAGGTCCAGCGCCCGCTCGGCGAACCCGATGGCCCGCATCGCGTAGTGCATCCGGCCCGGGCCGAGTCGCCCCTGGGCGATCTTGAAGCCGTCGCCCTCCTCGCCGAGCATGTTGGCTGCCGGCACACGTACGTCGGTGAACTGCACCTCGCCGTGGCCGAGCCGGTCGCGGTACCCGAACATCGGCAGGTCGCGCAGCACCTCGATGCCGGGGGCGTCTGCCGGCACCAGGATCATGCTCTGCTGGCGGTACGTCGGGCCGCCCGGATCCGATTTGCCCATGAAGATCACGAGCTTGCAGTCCGGATCGAGGATGCCGGAGGTGTACCACTTGCGGCCATTGAGGACGTACTCGTCCCCGTCACGGGTGATCGTCGAGGTGATGTTGGTGGCGTCCGAGCTGGCCACCTCGGGCTCGGTCATCGCGAAGGCGGACCGGATCTCGCAGGCGAGCAGAGGGTCGAGCCACTGCCGCTGCTGGTCCGGGGTGGCGTACATCGCCAGGATCTCCATGTTGCCGGTGTCCGGGGCGGAGCAATTGATCGCCTCGTTGCCGATGATGGAGCGGCCGACGATCTCGGCGAGCGGGGCGTACTCCAGGTTGGTGAGCCCGGCGCCACGGTCGCCGTGGGTCATGAAGAGGTTCCAGAGCCCGCGGTCGCGAGCGATCTTCTGCAGGTCGCGCATGATCTGAGGCTGCTCGTGGGGGTTGTCGTTCTCGGCGATCTGCGCGTCGTAGACCGCTTCGGCCGGGTAGACGTGCTCGCTCATGAACCGTTCGAGCTCGACCTTGAGCTCCTCGGTCCGCGGCGACAGTGCGAAGTCCATGGTTGTCCTCCTGGCGCGGCTCAGCCGAGCCGCTCGAGTCCGCTGCTGATGAGCCGGACGATGGTGTCGGGCAGGCGCTCCTGGTCCGGGTCGTGATGCCTGCCCTCGCGGTGCCGCCGCAGGTTGTGGCCCATGATCGCGGCCATCTTGAACCGGCCCAGGGCGTTGAACCAGTCCATCGCCTCGGGGACGCGGCCGCCTGCTGCGTACACCTCGAGCAGTGCCTCCTCGCTGGGCAGACCCGGGACCTCGCGACCGACCCCGGGGAAGTTCGAGCCGTCGGCGAAGACGAGAACCCAGCCGAGCTCGACGCGGGGGTCGCCGATGCTCCAGATCTCCCAGTCGATGATCGCGGCGGGCTCGTTGCCGATGCAGATGATGTTGCCGAGCCGGAAGTCGCCGTGCACGAGCGTGAGGTCAACGGCATCCGGTACGCGGCGGGCGAGCCGCTCCTCGAGGTCGACGGCACCCGGGACGAGCTCGGCGGATACCGCTCCCATCGTCTTGGACCAGCGGGCGAGCTCTTCCTGCGGGGTCAGTGGATCCCCGCCGGCCGGCAGGCTCGCAACCGGCACCCGGTGGAGCCGCGGCAGGATCTCTGCAGCACGCAGCATCCGGGCGGCGGCGACCTCGGGGTCGATCGGCGGGTCGTCGAGGGTCGGCTCGATCGACTCGCCGTGGATGAAGTCGACGGCGAACCAGGCCGGCTCGGTCTCGTCGACAGCACGCACCGGCGGCACCGGAACGTCGGTCTCGGCCAGGGCGCTCATGATCCGCGCCTGCTTCAGCATGTCGTGGCGGCCGATGGACCGCTGACCGCGAGGGACGGCCTTGACCACGAGGTCGCGGCCCTCCCCCACCGGAAGCCGGTAGGTGAGGCCGGAGTGGCCACCGGGGAGAACGGCGAGGTCGCCGATCCCGGCCGGCCCGGTCAGGTCGGTCCGGTCCCGCAGGACCTCAGCGATGCGTGGGCCGAGCTCGAGCTCGTACGGCTGCTCGGTCATGGACGCGGCTCCCGGGGTAGGCCGAGCACACGCTCGGCGATGATGTTGTGCTGGATCTCGTCGGTGCCGCCCGCGATCCGGTAGCCGGGAGCGCCCAGGACGTGCTCGGTCCACGCCCACGTGCCCCAGCGCTCGGAGTTCGCGCTGAGCTCGGAACCGAGCAGGGCACGTACGACCTCCGAGGTACGCGCCATGGTGTCGGTGGCGAGGAGCTTGCCGACCGACGCCTCGGGGCCCGGGTCCTGACCCGAGACCACTGCCGCGGCGACGCGCATCCCGGTGACCCGTTGCACGTAGCTGCGGGTGATCAGGTCGGCGACCTGGTCTCGCTCGAGCGCGTCGAGCGGACGGCCGAGGTTGCGGGCGAGCTCGACGGCCTGGTCGGCGTTCTCCAGACCGAGGGACCCGGAATCGAGCCGCTCGGCGGCGAGCACGGTGAGGGCGACCTTCCAGCCCTGGCCCGCGGGACCGAGCCGCAGCGCGTCGTCGAGGACGACCCCGTCGAGATAGACCTCGTTGAACGAGGTCCCGCCCGTCATCTGCCGGATCGGACGTACCGTCACGCCCTCGGCGTCCATCGGCACGAGGAAGACGGTGAGACCGGCGTGCTTGGCAGTCGTGGCATCGGTTCGGGTGACCGCGACCCCGTAGTCGGCGACCCGGGCACCCGACGTCCAGACCTTGTGCCCGTCGAGCAGCCAACGGCCGTCGTCCAGGCGGGTCGCCTTGGCGCGTACCGCCGCGAGATCGGAGCCCGCCTCGGTCTCGGAGAAGAGCTGACAGGCGATCAGATCCGTACGCAGCATGGCGCGCACGTAGGTCGCCCGCTGCTCCTCGGTCCCCCATTGCGCGATGGTCGGCGCGATGAGCTGCTGGGTGACCGGGAACATCTCGGTGCGCCGCGGTACGTCGTACTCACCCTCGAGACGCCGGAAGGCGAGCAGGTACGCGACCGGGAGGTCGCGTCCTCCGTACTCCGGCGACCAGGTGATCGCACCGAACCCGGCGTCGAACTTGGCCTGCTCGTACGCCCGGATGCGATCGGTCTCGGCACGCTCCTGCTCGGCGGTCCAGTTCTCGAAGACCGCGACGGAGTCCGAGCCCTCGCCCCAGGCGCGGGTGGTGCGTACGTCGGCGACTGAGGCCAGCCAGGAGCGGGCCTCGGCCAGGAATTCCTCCAGTCCGATCATGCTCACACCCCCAGGACGGTGCACGCGCTGATGCCGGGTGCGCCATAGACGTGGGTGAAGCCGAGCTTCGGGCTGCCGGGGACCTGCCGGTCGCCGGCCTCGCCGCGCAGCTGAGTGACGATCTCATGCACCTGGCGCAGACCGGAGGCACCGATCGGCTCCCCGTTGGCGATGCAGCCACCATCGGTGTTGATCGGCAGCTGACCTCCGATCTCGGTGGCGCCCGAGGCGATCAGGTCCTCCTGCTCGCCGTCCTTGCAGAAGCCGCACTCGGCCAGGTGCATCACCTCGGCCCCGCTCTCGGTGTCCTGGACCTGCGCGACATCGATCTGGTCGGGGGTGACTCCCGCCATGGCGAACGCTGCCGCGGCCGCATCCGCGCTGACGCTCGAGGGACGACCGTGCCCCTGGACGGCTGGGCTGAAGACCTCGAAGGAGCCGAACTGCCGGGTGCGCGCAGCCACCGACAGCAGTTGTACGGGACGTGCGCCTGCCTTCCTCGCGGCTGACTCACTTGCGACGATGATCGCCGCACCGCCCTCACCCGGCGAGCAGAACATGAGCCGGGTCAGCGGGTCGTTGACCATGTCGGCGGAGCGGATCTCCTCCTCGCTGATCGGGTCGCGACGCCACGCGTTGGGATTGAGCGAGCCGTTGCGGTAGGCCTTGGCTGCGACGCGGCCGAGCGTGGCGTCGGTGATCCCGTACTCCCGCATGTAACGGGCGATCTTGATGCCGAAGAACTGCGTGGTGACCATCAGCCCGGCCTCGCCGTAGCCGAGGTCGAGACCCCAGTCCTCCGGGCGTGGGTCGAAGGCGCCCCGCGGGTGCTTGTCGAAGCCGACCGCGAGAGCCACCTCGGCCTGTCCCGAGCGGATGGCGTTGACGGCGGAGACCAGGGCGCTGCCACCGGTGGCGCAGCCGTTCTTGACGTTGGTGAACGGGATCCCAGTGAGGCCTAGGTCGGCAACGAGGGTGTCGGCGAGGCCGGCACCGTCGCTGCCACCGAAGGCGACCTGGATGTCCGACCACTCGAGCTGGGCGTCGGCGAGCGCGGCATGGATCGCCGTCACAGCCATCTCACGGCCCGTCACCCCGTTCTGGCGACCGAACTTCGAGAGTCCGGCGCCGATGATGGAAACGTTCGACATCAGCTCTCCTCCGTCGCGGCGCCGCCACCGGTAGCGGCGAACCGCGGAACCGGAGTGGTGGCGACCAACTCGACCTGCGCCTGCTCCTCGAGGTCGGCGAAGTCGGAGCAGTCCAGGACCGCCTCCACCTTCACTCCTTCGGGCAGCTCGACGTAGCCGACCGCGAAGGGTCGGAAGCCGTCCGCCGGAGGAACGTACGGCGGCGCCTTCGGGGCGAACCGCTGGATGGTGAAACCCCACACCGTGCCACGCCGTCCGAGGTCCAGCGGCTCCATCGCTACCGCACCACAGCGCTGGCAGCCCCGCGCCACGGGAAAGGCCACGTTGCCGCAGTCGGCACACCGGCTCCCCTCGAGCGCAGGGGTCTGCACGTCCGTCACTTCGCACTCCTCACCAGGGATGACTCGTCGGTCGGGTCAGCTGCGGATCAGCGGCCGACCCACTTGGGCTCACGCTTGCCGAGGAAGGCCTCGACACCCTCCTTGGCGTCCTCCGACTGGAGGGCGTTGCCGACGGCGAGGTGCTCCATGACCATCAGCGAGCGAACGTCCGCGTCGAGGCCCTGGTTGATCGCCATCTTGGTCAGCCGCATCGCGAACGGGCTCTTGTCGATGATCGGTGCGACGAAGTCCTCGACGAGCTGGTCGAGCTGCTCGGCCGGGGCCGAGTCGTTGATCAGGTCGAAGTCCTTGGCCTCCTGGCCGGAGAGGAGCTTGCCGGTGAGCATGAGCTCCTTGGTCTTGCGCAGACCGATCATGCGGGGCAGGCGGTAGATCGGGCCGGCGCCGCCGAAGAGGGCGCGACGGATGTGGAAGTCGCCGATCTTGGCGTCGTCCGAGGAGACCGCGAAGTCACAGGAGATCATCAACTCGAAACCGCCGGCGGTGACGTACCCCTCGAGGACGGCAACGGACGGCGTGTTCATCTGGTAGAGCCGGTCGCAGACCTGGGCAGAGAGCACGGCGACCTCCATGGCCATCGTGTTGCCCACGTAGTTCTCCAGGAGCTCGTCGAGGTCGAAGCCCGAGCAGAAGGTGTTGCCGCGGCCTCGGAGCACCAGCACCTTCAGGTCGGGGTCCTCGTCGACCTCCTTGATGATCTCGTCGAGGCGGTGGAGCAGCTCGACGGTGACCGCGTTCTTCTTGTGCGGACGGTTGAGCCAGACGCGGGCGACGCCGCCGTCCTTCTCGAGAACGACGTGGTCGGTGTTGACAACCATGGCCGGTGCCTTTCGGTTCGTGGCAATATGAAGTGGATTCACTTCAGTATGCGACGTCCGTCACTCGCCGTCAATCGTTGAACTGAAGTTAGTTTGGTTGATACGGTCGCGAGGACACCACCACGAGCCCGGGCGGGTGCCGGGCAGGACGAAAGGCACTCATGGACCTCTCCCCCGACCTCCTGGTCATCGGCGGCGGCATGGCTGGACTCACCGCCGCCGCTCGCGCATCGCGCGACGGACAGCGCGTCACGGTCGTCGAGGTCTCCTCCGACGTCGGTGGCTCCGGCCGGTTCGCCGGCTACATCTGGACCGCTCCGTCGGACGCGGTCATGGACGAGCAGAATCCCGACGGCGACGATGCCCTCAAGCGTGCTCTTGTCGAGCGGTTCGACGCGGCGGTGGACTGGATCCGCAGCACCGGAGTCGAAGCCGGCCCGTCCCAGCGGATCCTCTCCTTCGGTCAGGGGCACGGCTTCGACACCAACCAGTACGTCGACACCTGCCGTCGCATCGTGACCGAATCAGGCGGTCAGGTGCTGCTGTCGACCACGACCGAGGAGCTCCTCGTCGACCACGGCGCTGTTGCCGGGGCGCGCCTGCGGCTGCCCACGGACGAGGTCGTGGAGGTCCGGGCACGCAACACGGTCCTCGCCACCGGTGGCTTCCAGGCCGACCCCACGATGCGCGAGGAACTGGTCGGCGCCGGCGCCGGCGCACTACCCCTGCGGTCCAACCCGAACAGCAAGGGGGACGGACTGCGTCTGGCTACGGCGGTGGGGGCCGCGGCGGGTCTCGAGCGCGCCGGGTTCTACGGCCACCTGGTGCCCAGCGGCGTACCTTTCAAAGACTCCGGCGACTTCGTCGACCTCTCGCTCTACTACAGCGAGCATGCACTGCTCTTCAACCTCGACAACGAGCGGTTCGTCGACGAGACGCTCGGTGACCACCTCACATCGGTCGCGCTGAGCGAGCAACCGGAGGCCCGCGGGCTGCTCATCGCCGATGCGCGTGTCCGTCGCGACTGGATGGTGCCGGCGTACGTCGAGGGGGCGGTGAGCGTCGACAAGTTCGCCATTGCCTCGAAGCGAGGCGGACGTACGGGCCTGGCGGAGTCGCTCGAGGAGCTCGAGTATCTGCCCGAGGAGTGGGGGTACGACGGGGCTGCCATCCGCTCGGCGATCGAGCGCTTCAACACGGAGGTCACCGCGGGGACGACGCCGGGCAGGAAGCTCGATGCCACGCCGCTCGACGAGCCGCCGTACTACGTCGTCGAGACCACTCCCGCGATCACATTCCCGTTCACCGGGCTGCTGATCGACGACCGTTCGCGCGTCATGGCGGTCGACGGCGCGCCGATCCCCGGCCTCCTGGCGGCTGGAGCCGACACGGGCGGCCTGTGGAACCGGGCGTACGCCGGCGGGCTTGCCGCGGCGATCGTGTTCGGGCTGACCGCGGCGCGTACGCATCTAGAGACCAGCTGACCTGCTGAGCCGAGCGGGGCGTGGGGCACCCGCCCCCACGCCCCGCTCCCGACTTAGATCCCGGCGAGATCGGCGATGCGGGTGCGGTGCTCCCTGGCACTGCCGAATAGGCCCTCGTCACCCAGGGCCCGCCGCACGTAGAAGTGGGCCGGATGCTCCCAGGTGAATCCGATCCCGCCGTGCAGCTGCACGGCCTCGTGAACCGTACGGATCACCGCATCGGTGGCCACGGCCCCGGCGACCTCGGCAGCAAGAGCCGCATCCGGGGCCTCGTCGTAGAGCGCCGCCGCGTAGACGACGGCGGAGCGCGCACGCTGCAGATCGGTGAGTACGTCGGCGAGGCGATGCTTGATCGCCTGGAAGGAACCGATCGGCCGGCCGAACTGCTCGCGCTGACCGACGTACTCGACCACGGCATCGAGCTGATGGCGGACGATGCCGACATGCTCGGCCGCGACAGCAACGGTGGCGGCCCGACGTACCTGTGCCAGGACCTGCTCGGCCCGCTCGGGGCCGACGACGCCGATGACCTCTGCCCCGCTGAGCACGACGTCGGCCTGGCGCCGGGTCGTGTCGAGGACCTCGAGCCGGCGGGTCTCGACGCCGGGGTCGGTTCGGCGTACGACGAAGACCCCGTCCTCACCACCGAACAGGACGAGGTCACTGTCGGCACCGGCGACCACTCGGGCGAGAGTGCCGGTGGCCCTGCCGTCGGTCACCTGGACCGATCCAGAGAGCGCGACTGTGCCGACGAGGTCGCCCACCGCGACGGCGGCCAGCAGCTCACGGACAGCCGCGGTGTCGTCCGCGAGCGAGAGCGTCAGCGCAGTCAGTACAGACGACTCGAGGACGGGCTCGGGAAGCAGAGCCGCGCCCGCCTCCTCCAGCACGACTACGACGTCGCGCAGGCCGAAGCCGGCTCCCCCGCGCTCCTCGGGGACGATCATCGAGCCGATGTCCAGCTCCTTGTTCAGTCTCAGCCACAGGTCGTCGGACCAACCTCGCGGGGAGTCGGCGGCATGACGTACGGCCTGGTGGTCGGCGTCGCGATCGAGCAGATGACGAACCACGTCGCGCAGCTCCTCGTGCTCTGCGAGCGGCGCAACGATGGACGGGGCGGCTTCTGGCCAGACGGCCAAGCTCTGGGTCACGGGCTTCTCCTAGGACCGGGTATCCGCTATCGTCATAACACTACTTGAATTCACTTCAATTACAAGGGCGCACGGCCCACACGAGCGACAGGAGGCGTGATGACCGGGATCGCAACGGCGTCGGCGGCCGAGCTGGCGGGACTGCAACGACTCGCGCCGGCACTGGTCGAGGAGACCGGCAAGACCGGGTGGAGCGAGGTCGGAGCCGAGCTGATCAGCGGCGGCAAGTCGAATCTGACCTTCCTGCTCTCCTCCCCCGCCGGCGAGCTCGTGCTGCGCCGCCCACCGACCGGCGAGCTGCTGCCGAGCGCTCACGACATGCTCCGCGAGGCCCGCGTGCAGTCGGCGCTGGCGGGCTCGCCCGTACCGGTGCCGCGGATCGTCAAGGCCGACGCCGGCGAGCTGATCGGGATCCGCTGCTACGTGATCGAGCGCATCCCCGGTCACATCATCCGCGAGGCCCTCCCCGCCGGGTACGCAGCGACCGCCGACGAGCGGCAGCGGCTCGGCTTCGCCTTCATCGACACCCTCGCCGCTCTCCACTCCGTCGACCCGGACCAGGTCGGCCTGGCCGACTACGGCCGCCCAGCCGGTTACGCCGAGCGACAGGTACGCCGCTGGACCAGGCAGTGGGAGAGCTCGCGCACCCACGACGTACCCGAGGTCGACGAGCTCGCCGACCGTCTCTCCGGCCATATACCCGCGCAGCAGGCCACCTCGATCGTCCACGGCGACTACCGCATCGACAACTGCGTCTTCGACCTCGACGACCCGGGCAAGATCAACGCGGTCCTCGACTGGGAGCTGTCCACGCTCGGCGACCCGCTCACCGACCTGGGCTATGCGTTGATGTTCTGGCGCCACCCGGGCGAACCGCCGATCTCCTCGCTGACTCCGACCGTCACCGACCAGCCCGGTTTCCCGACCCGGTCGGAACTGCTGGAGCGCTACGCCCATGCGACCGGGCTGACGCTGGACGACCTGGACTTCCACATCGCGCTGGCCCACTTCAAGTTCGCAGTCATCGCCCAGGGCGTCGCCAACAGATCCCGCGAGGGAGCGATGGGCGGCCAGGACTTCGGCAACCTCGACGACGAGATCCTCGCGCTCGCCCGCGCCGGCCTCGACCTGATCTGATCCCAAGGAGCACCGAGATGGACTTCGCACCGTCGGCCAGGGCCCAGGAGGCCTGCGAGAACATGTGGGACTTCATGCGTACGCATGTCTTCCCCGCCGAACCGGTCTGGCACGCCCACCTGCGCGAGCACGGCGAGCACACGCATCCGCCGGTCATGGAGGACCTGAAGCACGAGGCGCGCAGACGCGGACTGTGGAACCTTTTCCTTCCCCGGCACTCCGGCCTGACCAACGCCGACTACGCGTCGGTCGCCGAGATCTCCGGCTGGTCGCCCGTGATCGCGCCCGAGGCGATCAACTGCCAGGCGCCGGACACCGGCAACATGGAGACGCTCGAGCTGTTCGCCACCGACGAGCAGCGCAAACAGTGGCTCGAACCGCTCCTGGCCGGCGAGATCCGGTCGGCCTTCGCGATGACCGAGCCGGAGGTCGCCTCCTCCGACGCCACCAACATCACCACCCTCATCACCCGTGACGGCGACGACTACGTCATCAACGGCCGCAAGTGGTTCATCACAGGCGTCGCCGACGAGCGCTGCCAGATCTTCATCGTCATGGGGAAGACGGATCCTGACGCCGAGACCCACCGGCAGCAGTCGATGGTGCTGGTGCCTCGAGATGCCCCAGGCCTCGAGATCGAACGGCACCTGCCGATCTTCGGCTACCAGGACCAGCACGGACACTCGGAGATCGTCTTCCGTGACGTACGCGTCCCGGCCGGCAACCTCCTCGCCGACGAGGGCGACGGGTTCCTCATCTCCCAGGCGCGACTCGGGCCGGGGCGGATCCATCACGCGATGCGAGCCATCGGCATGGCCGAGCGCGCCCTCGCCCTCATGGTCGAACGCGCACGGAGCCGGGTCGCGTTCGGGCAGCCGTTGTCCGAGTACGCCAACGTGCAGGACTACATCGCGCAGTCACGTATCGAGATCGATCAGGCCCGACTCCATGTCCTCGACGCGGCCTGGAAGATCGACACGTACGGCGCCAAGCACGCCCGTAGCGAGGTCAGCGCGATCAAGGTGTCGGCGCCGGCGATGGCGACCGCGGTCATCGACCGCGCGATCGAGGTGTTCGGCGGTGCCGGCGTCTCCGACGACACCCCGCTGGCGTACTTCTACGCGTGGGCGCGTGTCCTGCGCATCGTCGACGGCCCCGACGCCGTCCATCGCCGGACGGTGGCGCGGATGGAGATGCGGAAGACCCCGCCGTACGTCGGCTGATCCTGCCCCCTGCAGTCGGACCTAGCGGCCCGTCCACCGGGAGCAGCGCGTTCGGCCCGGGTCAGAGCTTGCCGCCGCCGTCGACGTACAGCGTCTGACCGGTGATGTAGGAACCCTCGTCGCTCGCCAGGAAGGCCGCGGTGGCAGCGATGTCCTCCGGCATACCGACCCGCCTGACCGGGTTGGCCTCCGCGTTGAGCCGGCGGAACTCATCCGGCGCGAGACCCAGACGCGCCGCGGTCTGGTCGGTCATCTCGGTGGCGATGAACCCAGGAGCGATGGCGTTGACATTGACGCCGTAGGGACCGAGCTCGATCGCCAGCGTGCGTGTGAAGCCCTGGATGCCCATCTTGGCGGCCGAGTAGTTGGCCTGGCCGCGGTTGCCGAGCGCGGAGGTCGAGGAGACGTTGACGATCTTGCCGTAGCGCTGCTTCACGAAGTGTTTCTGCGCTGCCTGCGACATCAGGAACGCACCCTTGAGGTGCACATTGACGACCTGGTCCCAGTCGGCCTCCGACATCTTGAAGAGCAGGTTGTCGCGGGTGATGCCTGCGTTGTTCATCAGCACATGCAGCCCACCGAACTCGGCGACCACGCGTCCGATCGCTTCGTCGACGCTCGCCGACGCAGACACGTCGGCTCCGATGCCCAGGTGGTCGCTGCCCGGAAGCGTTGCGGCCGCCTCCTTGGCAGCCGTGTCATCGAGGTCGAGCACCGCGATCTGACCGCCCTCCTCCGCGAAACGCTGGGCGCAGGCGTACCCGATGCCGCGCGCGGCCCCGGTCACGACGACGACGCGACCCTTGAATCGACCCATCTCTTCACTCCGTTCACTCGGTGGATGTTCATCACGACTGGCTCTTCAAGTCGTACGATACCTGAACCGAATTCAATCCAGGAAGAATCATGACGTTGACCCTGTCGTTGGTCCCCCGCCTGAGCAACGACGTGTTCACGTTCGCCAACATCGGCCGCGCCCTCAACTACGGGCTCGACAAGGTCCGGTTCCTCTCGCCTGTGCGCCCCGGCGATCGCGTACGAGCCCGCGCGACGACGGTCTCAGCCGACGACTCCGGCCCCGGCGTCCTCGCCCGGGTGCGCTACACGATCGAGATCGAGGACCAAGAGCGGCCGGCATGTGTCGTCGAGGCGCTGATGCTGGTTCTTCCTGCGGCGGACTGAGGCCAACCCTCCACGTCGCCTCATGCAACCCAAGACAACAATCGGCCCGCCACCCTTTTCGCAGGTGGCGGGCCGATTATGCGGTCGGCACAGGTTACAGATACTGACCCGTGTTGGAGACCTGCTCGATGGAACGGCCGGGCTCGGTGCCCTGCTTTCCGGTGATGAGCGTGCGGATGAAGACGATCCGCTCGCCCTTCTTGCCGGAGATGCGGGCCCAGTCGTCGGGGTTGGTGGTGTTGGGGAGGTCCTCGTTCTCCTTGAACTCGTCCACGCAGGCCTGGAGCAGGTGCTGCACCCGCAGGCCCTTCTGGCCGGAGTCCTCGCCGGAGTCCAGGAACGACTTGATGGCCATCTTCTTGGCCCGGTCGACGATGTTCTGGATCATCGCGCCGGAGTTGAAGTCCTTGAAGTAGAGGATCTCCTTGTCGCCGTTGGCGTAGGTGACCTCGAGGAAACGGTTCTCCTCGGACTCCGTGTACATCCGCTCGACGACGGTGCGGATCAGCTCGTCGACGGTGGCCTGCTTGTCGCCGTGGAACTCGCCCACGTCGGTCGGGTGCAGCGGCAGGTCGGGGACCAGGTACTTCGAGAAGATGTCACGGGCACCCTCGGCATCGGGACGCTCGATCTTGATCTTCACGTCCAGACGGCCCGGGCGAAGGATCGCCGGGTCGATCATGTCCTCACGGTTGGAGGCACCGATGACCAGCACGTTCTCCAGAGCCTCGACACCGTCGATCTCGGAGAGGAGCTGCGGGACGATGGTGTTCTCCACGTCGGAGGAGACACCGGTGCCACGCGTACGGAACAGCGAGTCCATCTCGTCGAAGAAGACGATCACCGGGGTGCCGGCGGCGGCCTTCTCACGAGCCCGCTGGAAGACCAGGCGGATGTGGCGCTCGGTCTCACCGACGTACTTGTTGAGGAGCTCGGGGCCCTTGATGTTGAGGAAGTAGGACTTGCCGTCCGCCCCCGTCTTCGCGGCGACCTTCTTCGCGAGGCTGTTGGCGACAGCCTTCGCGATTAGGGTCTTGCCGCAGCCCGGAGGACCGTAGAGCAGCACACCCTTGGGCGGCTTGAGCTGGTGCTCGATGAAGAGGTCGGGGTAGAGGTACGGCAGCTCGACCGCGTCCTGGATCTGCTCGATCTGGCCGGCGAGGCCACCGATCGACTCGTAGGAGATGTCGGGCACCTCCTCCAGGACGAGCTCCTCGACCTCGGACTTCGGCACCTTCTCGTAGACATAGCCCGATCGTGGTTCGAGCAGCAACGAGTCACCCGCGCGGATGGCGTCCTGCAGGAGCGGCTCAGCGAGACGTACGACCCGTTCCTCGTCGGCGTTGGCGATCACCAGGGCGCGCTCACCGTCGGCGAGCAGCTCCTTGAACATCACCACTTCGCCGACCTTCTCGAACTCCATCGCGGCCACGACGTTCAGCGCCTCGTTGAGCATGACCTCCTGGCCATAGCGCAGCTCGTCGAGGTCCACGTTGGGCGATGCGGTCACCCGGAGCTTGCGCCCACCGGTGAAGACATCGATCGAGTCGTCCTCGTTGCGCTCGATGAAGGTGCCGAAGCCTGCTGGCGGCTGTGCCAGCCGGTCGACCTCCTCCTTGAGCTTGATGATCTGGTCTCGGGCATCCCGAAGCGTCACGGTGAGTCGCTCGTTCTGCGACGTCACGGCGGCCAGGGAGCGCTGCGCGTCAGCGAGCCGCGCCTCCAGGCCACGCGAAGATCCGGGCATCTCGGTCAGTCTGTGCCGCAGGTCGGTCACCTCAGCTTCGAGGAAACGGACATGACTCTCGAGCTCCTCGGGGCTGCGCCCCTCGGAACGGAATCCATCGGATGTCGACATCAGCACACCTCCTCTACTCCCTCGACCCTACAAGGGTCAGGGGCAGGAGCGGAGAAGGATTTACCGGTGTTGGACACTATTCGTCGACAACGGCCAAGTTCGTGTCAACCCGTGGCACGGGTTCTGCAGAGCGGACTCAGTCCGCCTGGGCGTCATCCTCGGGCAGGACGTCCGCGACGGGCTCGGGAGCCGGCATGTCGGCGGGGCGCGGACCGGTGTAGTCAGATCCGTACGCACCGGGGGCAGGTCGGCGTGTCTTGCGCGGCGCGCGCTCGCCCGGCGCCAGCTTTCGCGCCGTCACCAGGAAGGCGGTGTGGCCGATCATCTTGTGACCCGGCCGGACCGCGAGACCCTCGACGTGCCAGTCGCGAACGAGCGACTCCCACGCCTGCGGCTCGGTGAACCCGCCGTGGGCGCGGACCGTCTCGACGAAGCGGGACAGCTGGGTGGTGGTCGCGACGTACGCGCAGACCATGCCGCCGGGGTAGAGCGCCTCGGCGGCCGCGTCGACGCACTCCCACGGTGCGAGCATGTCGAGGATCAGCCGGTCGCAGCGGATCTGCTGGCGCGGCAGCTCCTCCTGGAGATCGCCCAAGTTGAGCGACCAGCTCGGGTGGGACTCCCCCGCCGGGGTGCCGAAGAACTGGTCGACGTTCTTGCGGGCGACCTCGGCGAACTCCTCGCGGCGCTCGAAGGAGGTGACCTTGCCGAACGGGCCCACGGCGCGCAGGAGCGAGCAGGTGAGGGCGCCGGAGCCGACCCCGGCCTCCACGACGGAGGCACCCGGGAAGATGTCGGCCATCGCGACGATCTGGGCGGCGTCCTTGGGGTAGACCACGGCGGCGCCGCGCGGCATCGAGACCACGAACTCCGACAGGAGCGGGCGGAAGACCAGGTACTCACCGCCCGTCGAGGCGGTGACGGTGAAGCCCTCCTCGCGGCCGATCAGCTCGTCGTGGTCGATGTGGCCCTTGTTGGAGAAGAAGCGCTTGCCGGCCACGAGCTCGAAGTTGTGGCGGCGACCCTTGGTGTCGGTCAGCCGCACCCACTCGCCCTCGCGAAGCGGCCCGCGGTGTACGCCCGCTCGGGCCTCGGCCGGAATGTCTGGAATATCAGCGCTTGACACCCGCCGAGGCTACCCGTTTTCCTGGCCAACCCGGCAAACCGCGGCTCGGTCCGGCTCAGGCTCCCGCGCGGAAGGCGGCGTCGACGTCGGAGGTGACCAGTACGCCGTAGATCGAGCCGTCGGACTCGACCAGGAGGTATTCGGGTGCCGGGGTCTTCGAGATCGCCTGGATCAGGGACTCCCCGTCGATGTCGGCCGGGAGGGTGAGGCCGTCCTCGAGCTGACGGGTGACCGTCGAGGTGGCCATCCAGGGACGACGGTCCTCGGGGGTCGCCAGCAGCGCGCCCTCGTGGACCAGACCGATCGGCTCGCCGCCGCTGCTCACGGTGACGATACTGCCGGCCTCGGCCTCCTGGGCGCGGCGTACGGCCTCGGCGAGCGGGAGGTCGGCGGGCACCGCCAGGGTGCGGCGGGCGAGGTCGCGGGCGACGAGCAGCGGGAGCCGCATGCGCGCCCTCCCCGACATGATCGCCGCGGAGGCACCGCTCCAGAGGAAGACACCGATGATGACAGCGAAGACGTAGTGCCTGAGCTGCGGCTCGTTGCCGATGATCTGCCCCTGGATGAAGGGCCACAGCAGCACGAGCACCGCAAGGACCCGGCCGGCCCAGCCAGCGACGATGCTTCCGCGGTTGATGTTGCCGGTCGCAGCCCACACGCCCGCCTTGAGCAACCTGCCGCCGTCGAGGGGCAGGCCGGGGACGAGGTTGAGCACGCCGACGAAGAGGTTGGTGAACCACAGGCCGGTGACGAACAACCCGACCAGGCCGCCGGAGGTGAGGAAGGAGACGCCGAAGGCAACGGCGGCGACGGCCAGCGAGGCCAGCGGGCCCACGACAGCGATCCAGAACTCGTCGCGGGGCCGTTTCGCCTCCTTCTCCACGGCGGTCGCGCCGCCGAGGAAGTGGAGCATGATCACGCCCACGGGGTAGCCAAGCCGCTTGGCGACAATCGCGTGGGCCGCCTCGTGGAGCAGCACCGCGCCGTAGAGGACGATCGCGAACGCGAAGCCCGCGACGTACGTCAACCAGCCCAGGCCCGGCTCCACGACATCAATCTGGGGCGCCATCACCCAGGCGATCACCGCGGCGATGAGGAACCAGGACGGCGTCACCAGGACGTCGCTGCCGGCGATGGAGCCGACCTTGATCGTGCCGGGAACTCGGGAGGTGGGCGCCGCCTCTTCGACCGGCTTGTCGCCGCCGGGGCGTGGGTCAGGGTCTGCCACATTCCGAGCGTACTTGAGCGGCGGTTGTCAGGTGGTGTCGACCCGGTTGTCGGTGCTGACGAATAGTGTCGGTCACATGAGCACCTCACCTGCCGAATCGCTGTCGACCCAGGTCGACGGCGTCAACGTGCTGGGGTCGCTCTCACCGAGCCGCGCGAGCGACTTCACCTCGTGCCCGCTGCTGTACCGATTCCGCACGATCGACCAGCTGCCCGAGCCGCCTTCGGAGGCGGCCGCGCGCGGGACCGTGGTGCACAAGGTGCTCGAGGATCTCTTCGACCTGCCCGCGCCCGAGCGCACGCCCCGGCAGGCGAGGTCGATGGTGGAGCAGGCGTGGGAGGACGTACGCAGCCTCGACCCGGCGCTGGCGGCGCTGTTCACCTCGGAGGCCGAGGGTGCGGAGGAGGGCTGGCTGGAGTCGTGCCGGCAGGTGCTGCGGCGCTACTTCGACCTGGAGGACCCGCGGCGTCTGGAGCCCGCCGAGCGCGAGCACTACGTCGAGGCGCTACTGGACTCCAAGCTGCTGCTGCGCGGCTTCATCGACCGC
The DNA here is from genome assembly GCF_040302165.1 of Nocardioides sp. NPDC127503. NCBI lineage: Bacteria > Bacillati > Actinomycetota > Actinomycetes > Propionibacteriales > Nocardioidaceae > Nocardioides > Nocardioides sp. NPDC127503. The sequence continues at coordinate 134,836 of NZ_JBEORH010000002.1, forward strand.
GTCGACGTCGCCGCCGACGGCCGGATCCGCGTCGTGGACTACAAGAGTGGACGCGTGCCCAGCGAGGCGTACGAGGCGAAGGCGCTGTTCCAGCTCAAGTTCTACGCCCTGGTGATCTGGCGCACCCGGGGCGTGGTGCCCGCGATGCTGCAGCTGATCTACCTCGGTTCGGGCGACATCCTGCGCTACGTGCCCGACGAGGCCGACCTGCTGGCGACCGAACGGAAGGCCGAGGCGATCTGGCGGGCCATCCGCACCGCTCAGGAGACCGGTGAGTGGCAGCCGAACCCGGGGCGGCTGTGCGGATGGTGCGCCCACAAGTCGCTGTGCCCCGCCTTCGGCGGCACTCCTCCCCCGCTCCCGGCGACCGCAGGCCCCGTCGCCGCTGGTGACGACGTCGATCTCGACTAGGGCCCTAGGCGCGTCTACCAGGATCGGCCGGTTACGAGAGTTATCGTCGCGACGAATGTGACGGATGCGCTTGGCTGAGGAGGTGCGGCTGCTCGTGGGCTCGACGGACTCGACCAGCGGGAGCGCGACCTCGTCTCGGCATCGTCCCGATATCCAGGGGCTCCGCGCGATCGCGGTGCTCGCGGTCGTCGCGCTGCACGTCGGGTTCGGATCGCTGACCGGCGGATTCGTCGGCGTCGACGTCTTCTTCGCGATCTCGGGCTTCCTGATCACCCAGCAGCTCATGCGGCAGGTACGCACCGAAGGCCGGGTCAGCCTGCTCGGCTTCTACGCGCGGCGGGCCCGCAGGATCCTGCCAGCGGCGACCGTGGTGCTGCTCGCGACCGTCGTCTACGCAGCCCTCTTCCTCGGCTTCGTACGCACCCGGGAGATCGCCCTCGACGCGCTGTGGTCGGCGGCGTTCGCCGCCAACTTCCGGTTCGCGTCGCTGGAGACCGACTACTTCTCGGCAGCGCTGCCGCCCTCGCCGCTGCAGCACTTCTGGTCGCTCGCGGTGGAGGAGCAGTTCTACCTGGTCTGGCCGCTGATGATCCTGGGCTGCCTGTGGGCGATCAAGCGGCGTAGCGAGAAGGCCGCGACGGACGGTCCCGCCACGACCGACCCCCGCGGGCGCAGGCGCGTGCTGGTCATCGCTCTAGGCGCCGTCATCGTGGCCTCGCTGCTGGCCTCGGCGGTGCTGACCCGGACCAGCCCCGAGGCGGCGTACTTCTCGCCCTTCACCCGCGCCTGGGAGCTCGGCCTGGGGGCGATCGCGGCGATCGCGTTCCGTGACGACGGGCCGCAGGACGCCACCGCGCGCTGGCGGGCACAGGTGCTCTCGGCGTTCGGGATGTTCTTCATCATCTGCGCCTGCCTGCAGTTCAACGACGCGACCCCATTCCCCGGCACCCCAGCGCTGGTGCCGGTCCTCGGCAGCGTCTTCATCATCGTGGCTGGCACGCTGTGGCACGGCCCAACGGTGGTCGGCCGGCTGCTGTCGGTGCGGCCACTCCAGGTCGTCGGCAACTGGTCCTACTCGCTCTACCTGTGGCACTTCCCGGTGCTTGTCCTCGCCGAGCTGCAGCTGGGCCGCGAGCTGCGCTGGTGGGAGCAGGTGCTCCTCGTCGCGCTCGCGTTCGGTCTGGCGGGACTCTCCTACCACTACGTCGAGGAGCCGTTCCGGCGCGGCATCCTGTGGCGCCGGCCGGTGCTCAGCCGGGCCGGCTCGCTGGGTCCGGTCGCGCTCTACCCGCTGAGCATCACCCTGGTCGCGGTGACCTGCTTCGGCGCCAACACCTACGCCACCGGGACCGCGCGCGACGGCTACCAGCCGGCGATCACGCTGGCCGAGGCCGATGCCTCCGAGTCCTCCGGGTCTTCCGGCCAGTCCAAGCAGCCCGACCGGCCGGCGTCGAGCGCCGCACCGCCCGCCGCCAAGGCGCAGGAGCCCGACCCACTACCCGCGCTGCTGAAGGCCTCGGTGCTCGCGGCCCGCAAGAACCAGGCGATCCCCACCAACCTGAAGCCGGGTCTCACCAACCTCTCCGACGACGTGGAGTCGGTCGGCGAGTGCAACTACTACTCGACCAACGTACGCAAGCTTTGCCCGCGCGGTGACGCCGACGCCGAGAAGACGATCGTCGTCATCGGCGACTCCCACGCCCGCCACTGGACGCCCGCCGTTGAGGAGATCGCCGAGCGCTCCGGCTACCGCGCCTACATGCTGGCGATGCCGCAGTGCACCGTCTCGCTGGTCACGCCCGACAAGATCGACAGCACCGACCCGATGACGTCGTGCGACGACTTCCACGCCTTCATGCTCTCCTCGGTCAAGAAGCTCCGCCCCGACCTGCTGCTGATCTCCTCCCGCCCGATCAGCGCCGCCTACCACGACTCCTCGGGCCGCCACACCGACCGCGCAGACGTACGCCGCGCCGTCTACCGCGGCTACCAGCGCCTCCTGGACCAGGTGAAGCCCGTCGCCAAGCGCACCGTGTGGCTGCGCGACGTACCGGCGCTCGAGTTCGACCCGGCCACGTGCCTGAGCAGCAACAAGACGCTCTCGCCCTGCACCTACAAGCCGCTCGAGAGCCAGCAGGACGGCGCCGACCTGCAGATGCAGGCAGCCAAGTCGGCTCGCGTCGAGACCGTCGACCTCGACGACATGTTCTGCGACAGCGTCGGCATCTGCACCACCGTCGTCGGCGACACCATCACCCATCGCGACGGCCACCACCTCACCGCGACCTACTCCAAGGAGCTCGGTCGCACCCTGGGCGAGCGCCTCAAGGTCTGGTGACGCTCACTCGGCATCGTCGGGCTCGGGTGGCGTCTCGGCGCCGTCGCGCTCGTCGCGGTCGGCCCATTCGAGCAGCGGCTCGATCGAGAACGGATGGTCGTCGATGTCGGCGTGCAGGTCACCGATCTCCGCGAACCGTGCCGGCACCGTACGCATCGTGAACTCACGCGGGTCGACGTCCTTGGTCTCCTCCCAGGTGATCGGGGTGGAGACCCGGCCGTCGGCGACGCCGCGGATCGAGTAGGCGCACGCGATCGTGTGATCCCTCGTGTTTTGATTGAAGTCGACGAACAGCTGCGCCGGGTGGCGGTCCTTGCGCCACCAGGCGGTGGTGACCAGCTTCGGTGCTCGGCGCTCGACCTCGCGGGCGAAGGCGTGCGCGGCGCGGCGTACGTCCTGGAATCCGTGCTCAGCCGGGATCCGGACGTAGACGTGCATCCCGGAGCCACCGCTCGTCTTCGGGTAGCCGACCGCGCCCAGCTCGTCGAGGAGCTCGCGTACGACGCCCGCCACCGTCTGCACGGTGGAGAACGGGCACTCCGGACCGGGATCGAGGTCGATGCGCCATTCGTCGGGCTTCTCGGTGTCCTCGCGGCGGCTGTTCCAGGGGTGGAACTCGACGGTCGACATCTGGACGGCCCAGATCACCGCACCGAGCTCGGTCACGCAGAGCTCGTCGGCGGTGCGGCCCCAGCGCGGGAAGTAGAGGCGTACGGTCTCGACCCAGTCGGGCGCCCCTTGCGGCAGCCGTTTCTGGTGCACCTTCGGCCCCGCCAAACCCTTGGGGAACCGGTGCAGCATGCACGGCCGCTCCCACAGCGCGTTGACGATCCCTGGCCCGACGGCGAGGTAGTACTGCGCCACGTCGAGTTTGGTCGCACCTGTCTCAGGGAAGTAGACCCGATCGGGGTTGGAGATCCTGACGACGCGGTTGTCGACCTCTATCTCCACCGACGGCGATGCCTTGGCCATGCTCGCCAGCGTAGGCGCTGAGATGATGCGGTGAAACGAAACTCGCTCATCTCGATCCTCATGGGGGTGTCACGTGGACCTCATGCCGAGGCGTCGAAGGGATGTGAGCACATCGACCGCGAGGACCTCCGCCGAGGAGTTCGCCGACTTCGTCCATGCGACGGGTGGCGCGCTCTACCGCACCGCGCTGCTGCTGACGGGTGACCATCACCTGGCCGAGGACCTGACCCAGACGACGTACGCCCGGGTCTTCGCTTCCTGGCGGCGGGTCAGCAGGGCGGACAACCCGACGGCCTACGCGCGACGTGTGCTCCTCAACGGATTCATCTCCCACCGACGGCTCCGGCGCAATGCCGAGACGCCGACCTCGACGCTGCCGGACGATCCGGGCAGCGATGCCGACCCCAGCGCCCGGATCGACCTGCTTGCCGCCCTCCAGCGGCTGTCGCCGACCGACCGGGCCGTGCTCGTCGCGCGCTATTGGGAAGACCGATCCGTATCCCAGACAGCTGCCGACCTCGGACTGACCGAGACGGCGGTCCGCACCCGCTCGAAGCGTGCCCTGGAACGGCTGCGCCCGTTGGTTGCGGACATCTTCCCGGAGAGGACCACCCGATGAACGACCCAGAGACCAGCTTCCGTACGGCACTGCAGGAGCGGGTCGCCGACCAGCACCCTGACTATGCCAGGATCTCGGCCGGCGCGATCAGCGCGGGCTCTCGCATCCGGCGCCGCCGGCGTATCACCGTGACCGTGGGCGCCGCTGCGGCTGTTGGGGCGTTCGCCGCGGGCGGGCTCGGGCTCTCCCAACTCCTGAGCACGACCGCGGTCGACCGGGCTCCTCTCGGTGCTGCCGGCGCACCGTCCGCGTCGGCCTCGCCGTCTGTGGCGCCGCTCGTCTCCGGGCAGCGTCTTGACCTCGGCGACGGGGTCACGGGAGTGGTCGTCACCAACGACGAGGCGAAGACGATGGAGATCACGGTGCAGGCAGTCAGCGGTCTTGCGGGCAACGGGACCGGCTTCACGATCGTCCTGTCCGGACCGGCCGGCGCGGTCGAGCAGAAATGGAGCAACGACACGCTCCTCGAGGACTATCCCGGCGTCAGGATCGCCACCGAAGGCGCGCGCAAAGGGCTCGTCGACAAGGTTCCCGTCGAGCAGCCGCCCGGTTGGACGTGTGAGTGGTCGCTGATCGACGACAAGGCCTCCTGCACGTCCGAGGACGGTGGCGTGGCCGGCCTGGTGATCCGCCCGGCGAAGGACTACCAGGCGTGGAGCACGAGCCCCGACAAGGCAGGGCCCGGCTCGGGCGCCTACCTCACCGAGGTCCACGGCGACATCTTCATCAGCGTCCAGAGCGGGGAGGGCACCACCGACGCCGAGCTCGAGACGCTCGCGAGCTCGCTCAGGTGGACCGACTGAGCCGCTACGGAGTACGCCGCAGCAGCGCCAGGAACATCGCGTCGGTGCCGTGGCGGTGTGGCCACAGCTGCATGGTGCCTGCCATCGGCCCGGCGCTGTCGGGCACCGTGGCGCCGATCGGCTCGAGGGTGACATCGGATCGGTCCTCGAGCACGCTCTGCACCACGCCCTTGGTCTCGGCCAGGACCGGCGAGCAGGTGGCGTAGAGCACGACACCGCCCGGTCGGGTCAGGTCGATCGCCCGGTCGAGCAGGGAGCGCTGGAGGTCGACGAGTACGTCGAGGTCGGCCGTCGCCCTTCGCCACCGTGCCTCCGGACGGCGGCGCAGCGCTCCCAGGCCGGTGCACGGGGCGTCGACGAGGACCCGGTCGAACGTCGCGTCCTTGAACGGCGGCCTGGTCCCGTCGCCGGCCACGACGCCGGCCGTGCCCGCCACCTGGGTGCCGGCTGCGCGGTCGGTCAGGTTGGCGAGCACGAGTCCGGCACGGTGCGGCTGGCGCTCGTTGGCGAGCAGCACAGCGCTCTGTTGCGCGGCCAGGGCGGCGAGCAGCGCCGACTTGCCGCCGGGCCCGGCGCACAGGTCCAGCCACGACTCGGTCCCGGAGTCCTGCCGGTCGAGGTCGGCCTCGGCCAGAGCGATGGCCACGAGCTGTGACCCTTCGTCCTGCACCCCGGCGCGCCCCTCCGCGACCGCGGCGATGCCGGCCGGTGAGCCGGAGTCGAGCGTGACGCCGAAGGGCGAGTAGGGCGTCGGCGTGCCGCCGAGCTCGTCGACCGTCGCCCGCCCTGGACGGGCGACCAGCGTGACCGACGGCGGTACGTTGTCGGCCTCGAGCAGGGCGTCGATCTGGTCGCGACCGACGGCCTCGGCGAGCCGCTGAATGACCCAGCGCGGGTGGCTGAAGGCGACCGCGGCCCAGCCGTCGTGGTCCTTCTCGCGCGCGGGCGCCACCTCGGCGACCCACTCCTCGAGGGACTTGCGGGTGACCTTGCGCAGCACGGCGTTGACGAATCCCGCCGGTCCTTGGCCGACCTTCGACCGGGTCAGGTCGACGCTGGTCGAGATCGCGGCGTGGTCGGGCACCCGCATGGACAGCACCTGGTGTGCGCCCAGCCGCAGCACGTCGAGCACCTTCGCCTCGACCTTGGCCAGCGGCCGGTCGATGCAGGCGGCGAGCACTGCGTCGTAGGTGCCCTGCTGCCGAAGCGTTCCCGAGGCGAGCTCGGTGGCGAAGGCCGCGTCCCGGCCCTCCAACCCGAGGCGACCGAGGACGTGGGGCAGCACCAGGTTGGCGTACGCCTCATCGACCCGCACCGCCTTGAGCACCTCGAACGCGGCGAGCCGAGCCGGATCGGCGGGCTTCGTGCTGCCCCGCGGCCCCGATCGAGGCGGTCCCTGCGGCCTCCGGCCGGAGCCCGAGCGCCTGCCCGGCTGTGCTCTATTCGAAGGAGACACCGGACTCCAGACGTACGCCGCGGGCCCAGTCAGCCGCCGGCATCTCCTTCTTGCCGAAGGCCTTCACGCGGCCGAGCCGGACCGCCGTGGTGCCGGTGCCGACGAGGACCTCGTTCTTGCGGACGACCAGCTCCCCGGGAGCCACCGCGTCGTCGGCCATCGTGACCGGTCCGACCTTGAACCGCTCGCCGTCGAGCAGGGTCCAGGCTCCCGGCGCGGGCGTGCAGGCGCGGATCTGCCGGTCGATGGCCACGGCGTTCTGCGTCCAGTCGATCTGGGCATCCTCGACGGTGATCTTGTCGGCGTAGGTGACGCCTTCGGTCGGCTGCTCGCGCGCCTCCAGGGAGCCGTCCTCGATCCCGTCGAGCGTGGACACCAGCAGCTTGGCCCCGCCTTCGGTGAGCTTCTCGAAGAGCGACCCAGAGGTCTCGTCGGGCGCCAGCGACTGCGTCATGGTGCCGAAGACCGGGCCGGCGTCCATCGCCTTCACGATCCGGAACGTGGTGGCACCGGAGATCTCCTCGCCGGCCCAGACCGCACGCTGCACCGGGGCGGCGCCGCGGTAGGCGGGCAGGAGGGAGAAGTGGAGGTTGACCCAGCCGTGGGCCGGGATGTCCAAGGCCGACTGCGGCAGCATCGCGCCGTAGGCGACCACCGGGCAGCAGTCGGGCTCCAGCGCCTTCAGCTCGGCCTGGAACTCGGGCTCGCGGGGATGCTCCGGCTTGAGCACCGGCACCCCCAGCTCCTCGGCCCGCTGGGCCACCGGCGAGGGCACCAGCCGCTTGCTGCGGCCTTGCGCGGCATCGGGGCGGGTGACGACACCGACGAGCTCGTGGCGTGAGGCCGCGATCGCGTCGAGCGAGGGGACGGCCACCTCGGGCGTACCTGCGAAGACGACCCTCATCAGAACCCGAACCCGTTCGTCGCGTGCGGCGAGACCTTCACCGTGGGCTTCTCCAGGCCGAACCACTCCGACTCCCGGATCTCCTTCATCGCCGCCTTCCGCGCGGCCTCGTCGAGCCGGTCGATGAAGAGGATGCCGTCGAGGTGGTCGGTCTCGTGCTGGATGGCCCGGGCGAGCAGCTCGGAGCCCTCGATGGTGACCGGCTCACCGTGCATGTTGAATCCCTTCGCCACGACCGACCGCGCTCGGCGGCAGTCGAAGGTGATGTCGGGAAGCGACAAGCAGCCCTCTCCCCCGTCCTGCGTCTCCTCCGACAGGGTCAGATCCGGGTTGATCAGGTGACCCACCTCGCCGTCGACGTACCAGGTGAAGACCCGCAGGCTCACTCCGATCTGGGGAGCGGCCAGTCCGGCGCCGGGCGCCTCGAGCATGGTGTCGGTCAGGTCGGCAACGAGCTTGCGCAGCTCCTTGTCGAAGTCGACGACCTCGATCGCTGGCTTGCGCAGCACGGGGTCGCCGAAGAGTCGGATGGGCTGGACTGCCACTGTTCTCCTAGATGGTCGAGCGTGTCAGGACCACAATACGTGGGCTGAGCGCCGGTCAGAGCGTCGGCGGATCCACCTGGATCCGCACCGGGTGGAGCTTGCGCGCCGACCGCACCCGCTGCAGCTCTCCGAGCGCCTCGGTCAGCCTCACTCCGAGGGATCGCGGCACCCGTACGACCGCGCGCAGCCGTGGCTCTCCGGTCGACGTGGGCTCGGCGGGGACCGGCCCGAGCACCTCCGCGCCCGGCGGCAGCGCCAGCAGGGTGAGCGCGTCGTCGAGCGCTCCGGGAGTGCCCGTGATGGTGGCCAGCCGCGACGCCGGCGGGAGGTGGGCCTCCTGCCGCGTAGCCGCCTCGCGCTCGGCGAACCCGGGCTGGTCCCAGCGCACGAGGGCCTGGAGCACCGACAGCGCCGGGTCGCCGACGACCAGCACCCGCCCGCCCGGCCGCACCAGTCCTGCGGCGTTGCTCCAGCGGCGCAGCGCCTCCTCGTCCGTACGCAGATCCGGCCGCCCCAGCAGCAGCCAGGTGTCGAGCAGCAGCACCGCGGCATAGCCGCCGTCGGCGACCGGCTCGGCGCCGATGGTCGCGACCACGATCGCCGGTGTGCCCGGCACCGTCTGCTTGACCGCCCCCGCCGAGGAGGTCACCACCCGCACCCCGGCGAAGGAGCGGCCCATCTCCTCGGCCGTACGCGCCTCGCCGATGATCGGCGCCCGCAGCCCGAACCCGCCGCAGGCTCCGCACGCCCACGCGGCCTCGACGTGACCGCACCAGCCACACGTCGGTGGCGCGGCCGGTCCGCCGAGCTGCAGCGGCCCCTGGCAGGCCGTGCACCTGGCCGGCGTACGGCACCGGTCGCAGGCCAGCGAGGCCGCATACCCGCGCCGGGGCGTCTGCAGCAGCACGGGTCCGGTGGCGAGCGCGGCCCGGATGATCTCGTGTGCCTCGCGAGGCACCCGCGAGGCGCGGGTGAGCGGGTCCTTCTCGAGGTCGAAGTCGGTGTCGCCGGTGATCTCGATGCTCGCCCGCTCACGGGCCAGCGCTCGGGTGGGTCGGATCTCCTGCGCCCAGCCGGTCTCGGCCAGGAACCCGGCCTCCACCGTCCGCGCGAAGCCACCCACGAGCGCGGCCGCCTGCTCCTGCTCGGCGCGCAGCAGCAGTACGTCGCGCGCGTGCGGATAGGGCGAGCGCTGCTCGGCGAGGAGGTCGTCACCGTCGTCCCAGACGACCACCAGCCCGAGGTCGTGCACCGGCGCGAAGGCGGCCGCGCGGGTGCCGATCGCCACCTTCACCGCGCCCCGAGCGACCCGCAGGAACTCCCGGTAGCGCGACGCGGGCCCGGCGTCTGCGGCCAGCACGGCATGCTGCCCCTCTCCCAGCACCTTCGTCATCGCCGTGTCGAGACGGGCGAGGTCCTTCCAGTCCGGGACCACGACCAACGCACCGCGACCGGAGGCCAGCGTCGCGGCGGTGGCGTGGGCGATCAGGTCGGCGTGGTCGGTGCCGGCCGCGGCGTGCCAGACCGCACGCGGGCCGCCGCCGGAGGTCAGATGGCGTAGGAACGCGGCTGCCGGCTCATGCCCGGCCCAGGCCGCTGCCGCGGCAGCGGCGTCGAACGGCCTCCCGGCCGGGGCGAGCGCGGAGGGCTCCTTCTCGGTCGATGCGTGCCGTGGCGGAATGGCCAGCCGAAGTACGTCGGCCCGGGCACCCGCGTAGCGCCGGGCGACCGACTCGCTCAGCGCGGCCACCTGCGGCGTGAGCACCGCCTCGGAACTGACGACCCGCTTGAGCGGCTGCAGGTTCGCGTGCTCGGAGGCCTCCGCCCGCGCCACCACGAACCCGTCGACGTCCTTGGGCCCGAACCGCACCTTCACCCGGACGCCGGGCTGCGCCTCCTCGGCCATCGAGGCCGGGACCGCATAGTCGAAGGGCCGGTCCAGGTGGGCCATCGGCAGGTCGACCAGGACCTTGGCGACAGGATCGACCTCGGCGATCGACGCCTCAGCGGCCTTCCGCGCCCGCGTCGCCGCGGCCTTCGCCCGCCCCTCCTTCACCCGGTCACGAACCAGCCCGGGCAGCTCCAGCTCGGCTGCCCCGGCTGCCTCCTGCGGTCCCCGGCTCACAGGGGTCATTTCTACCAGCCGCCGCCGACACCCCAACGGCGCCGACCCCTCAAAAACGCCGCTGGCGCCCGTCCCTGGTGAGACGGGCGCCAGACTTCTCAGGCTTTTCCTGCACTTCTCGGGTGTTGCAACGACAGAGAAGTGCAGGAATACCCGGTTAACCGGGTATTCCTACCTCAGGCTCCGGCAGCAGCCTTGAGGGCATCGGCGCGGTCGGTGCGCTCCCAGGTGAACTCGGGGAGCTCGCGGCCGAAGTGACCGTACGCAGCGGTCTTGGCGTAGATCGGGCGGAGCAGGTCGAGGTCGCGCAGGATCGCGGCCGGGCGGAGGTCGAAGACCTCCAGGACGGCCTTCTGGATGTTGGCTTCGGGCACGGTGTGGGTGCCGAAGGTCTCCACGAAGACGCCGACGGGCTGGGCCTTGCCGATGGCGTAGGCGACCTGAACCTCGGCGCGACGGGCCAGGCCCGCGGCGACGATGTTCTTGGCCACCCAGCGCATGGCGTACGCAGCCGACCGGTCGACCTTCGACGGGTCCTTGCCCGAGAAGGCGCCGCCGCCGTGGCGGGCCATGCCGCCGTAGGTGTCGACGATGATCTTGCGGCCGGTCAGACCGGCGTCACCCATCGGGCCGCCGACGACGAAGCGGCCGGTCGGGTTGATGTGGAGCTTGTAGCCGTCGAAGGGAACCGACGCCTTGAACTGCTCGAGCACCGGCTCGATGACGTACTTCTTGATGTCGGCGTGCAGCTGCTCCTGGGTGGTCTCCTCGGCGTGCTGCGTCGAGAGGACGACGGTGTCCACACGCACGGCGCGGCCCTCGTCGTCGTATTCGATGGTGACCTGGGTCTTGCCGTCGGGACGCAGGTAGTCCAGCGTGCCGTCCTTGCGGACCGCGGTCAGCTTCTCGGCCAGCGTCTGCGCCATCTTGATGGGCAGCGGGAACAGCTCGGGCGTGTCGTCGCAGGCGTAGCCGAACATCAGGCCCTGGTCGCCGGCACCCTGCAGGTCGAGCTCGTCGACCGAGCTGTCCAGGCGGTGCTCCTCGGCGGTGTCGACGCCCTGGGCGATGTCCTGGCTCTGGGCGCCGATGGCGACCTGGACACCGCAGGAGTGGCCGTCGAAGCCCTTGAGGGAGGAGTCGTAGCCGATGTCGAGGATCTTCTGGCGTACGAGCTGGGCGACCGGCGCGTAGGCGTCGGTGGTCACCTCGCCGGCGACGACGACCAGGCCGGTGGTGAGCAGGGTCTCGACAGCCACCCGGCTCTTGGGGTCGTGCTCGAGCAGGTAGTCGAGCACGGTGTCGCTGATCTGGTCGGCGATCTTGTCCGGGTGCCCCTCGGTCACCGACTCCGACGTGAAGAGACGTCCGGTCACGTGTAGCTCCGTTTCAAAGGTTCGTGTGGGTTGTTCAGGTAGGCAAACGTCAATCGTTCTGGTCGACAAACATAGACCCCGAACCCCAGGACCGCAGGGGTGGTCCTCATCGTGGCGCGTGGCGTGTCGTCAGTTTGTACGTTGTTCATCCAGGCGTAAGGCGATCTGGTCCCAGATCACCGCTGCGAGGGCGGATTTCGCCCCTTCCTGCACGTCGACGTGGCCTCCGTCGGCGCCCAGGATGACGGCCTTGTTGACCTCGCTGCCGAAGACCGCACCGCCGCTGACGTCGTTGACGACGAGCAGGTCGCAGCCCTTCCGCTTCAACTTGGCCGCGGCGAGCTCGAGCACCGAGCCCGTCTCATCGCCGGTCTCGGCCGCGAACCCCACGACGACCTGACCGGGCTTGGTCCGGTGGTGGGAGATCTCGGCGAGGATGTCGGGGTTCTGCATCAGCTCGATCGTCGGCGCCGACCCGTCGGCGGCCTTCTTGATCTTGGCCTCGCTCACCCCGGTCGGCCGGAAGTCGGCGGGGGCGGCGGCCATGACGACCGCGTCCGCACCGGTGGCCGCGGAGACCACGGCGTCACGCAGCTCGGCGGTGGTGCCGACACGTACGACCTTCAGGCCGGCCGGGTCGGGCAGGGTCACGTTGGCGGCGACCAGGGTCACCTCGGCACCGCGAGCGGCCGCGGCCCGGGCGATGGCATAGCCCTGGAGTCCGGACGAGCGGTTGCCGAGGAAGCGAACCGGGTCCAGATACTCCCGGGTGCCGCCGGCCGAGACGACGACGCGACGACCGACGAGGTCGGCACGCCCACCATGGGTGAGCACGGCACGGGAGAGCTCGAAGATCTCGGCCGGCTCAGGCAGGCGGCCCTTGCCGGTGTCCTTGCCGGTCAGCCGGCCCTCGGCGGGCTCGATGACGATGTTGCCGCGCTCGCGCAGGGTGGCGACGTTGGCCTGGGTCGCCGGGTGCTCCCACATCTCGGTGTGCATCGCCGGGGCGAACACGACCGGGCAGCGCGCGGTGAGCAGTACGTTGCTGAGCAGATCGTCCGCGAGGCCGTGGGCCGCGCGGGCAAGCGTGTTGGCGGTCGCGGGCGCGACCACGACGAGGTCGGCCTGCTGCCCGATGCGTACGTGCGGGACCTCGGTGATGTTCTCGAAGACGCCGGTGGCGATCTCCTTGCCCGACAGCGCCGCCCACGTGGGGGCGCCGACGAACTCGAGGGCGGCGGCCGTGGGGACCACGGTGACGTCATGGCCGGACTCGGTGAACCGGCGCAGCAGCTCGGCCGCTTTGTAGGCGGCGATGCCGCCGGCGACCCCTAAGACCACGCGCGGCCGCTCCCCCTCGAGGGGAGCGGCCGAAGTGGTGCTGTTGGTGGACAGCGGAAGACCTGGACTATCAGGCGTCGGCGGCCGGCGCCTCGGCGGCGGCAGCCTGAGCCGCAGCCTGGGCGGCCAGCTCGGCCGGGTCGATGTCCTCGCAGGTCAGCAGGTCCTCGTTGATCTCGCGCAGCGCGATCGAGAGGGGCTTCTCCTGAACGTGGGTGTCGACCAGGGGGCCGACGTACTCGAGGAGGCCTTCGCCGAGCTGGGAGTAGTAGGCGTTGATCTGGCGAGCCCGCTGGGCGCTGTAGAGAACCAGCTTGTACTTGCTGTCGGTCTTCGTCAGCAGGTCGTCGATCGAGGGGTTGGTCACGCCCTGGGCGTCGATCTGAGGGGCAGCCACGTGAGCCTCACTTGTCGGCTTGGTCGGATTTCTTGCTCGGAAGCCCGAGCGTCATCAAGGTTACCAACTCATCGGCTGCCTGATGAACTTCGTGGTTCACGATCGTGACGTCGAACTCCTTCTCCGCCGCCAGTTCGACCCGCGCGGTCTGCAGGCGGCGCTCCCGCTCGGCCTCGGTCTCGGTGCCTCGACCGACCAGCCGGCGGACGAGCTCGTCCCAGCTCGGCGGGGCCAGGAAGACGAAGATCGCCTCGGGCATGGTCTCGCGCACGAGCCGGGCGCCCTGCAGGTCGATCTCGAGCATCGCCGGGCGTCCCTCGGCCAGCGCCTTGTCGACGGGACCACGAGGGGTGCCGTAGCGCGCCATGTTGTGGACCGTGGCCCACTCCAGGAGCTCGCCATCGGCGATCATCGCGTCGAACTCCTCGTCGGAGACGAACAGGTAGTGCACACCGTGGACCTCGCCCGCGCGCGGCTTGCGGGTCGTCGCCGAGACGGACAAGAAGACCTCGGGGTGGTCGTCGCGCACCGCCGCGGAGACGGTGCCCTTGCCGACCGCGGTCGGACCGGCCAGGACGACCAGTCGCTTCTCGTGGCCTTCGCCGGGACCGGCCGGGGTCTTCTCGTCCGCCATCAGACTCATCGGCGAGCGAACTCCTCGACCAGCGCGGCCACCTGCTTGGGGCCGAGGCCCTGCACACGGCGGCTCATCGCGATGCCGAGACGCTCCATCATCTGGGTTGCCCGCACCTCACCGAGGCCGGGGTGGGAGGTCAGCAGGTCGATGACCTTCATCTTGCCGACGACCTCGTTCTTCTTCCCTTCCTCGATGACCTCGAGGACGGACATGCCGCCAGTGCGGACCTTGTTCTTGACAGCAGCCCTCTCCTGGCGCGAGGCCGCGGCTTTGACGAGCGCGGCAGCGCGCTGTTCAGGGGTGATGTCCGGAGGCAGAGCCACGAAGACTCCCTTTCACGATCAATGTGTGTCGACAGGGCAACCGGGTCGCGCGGTACAGGGATCGTGCCCCCCGGCTGAGCGCTGAAAGTAAGCGCTCGCGCCAATCTAGCCATTACGTTGCCGGGGCGGCAATCGGGGTCGACTAAGAGATTGCGCGGCGGGGGCGCCGTCGCGAGCGTCGCGAGACGGGTGTGATGGCAAGGCGCCGCCTCGAAAGCGGTCTGGTTGCACCGTTGAGAGGCGGCAACGCCGCCAGCGCGCCCGTATCGCGGCGCGTAGCAGGCGGCCCCGGCCGCGAAATCTCTTTCGATCTCCATTCGGTTCACAGGGTCAGGGACGTGTGACAGACGTCCCGGGCCTGCTGCTGGACGCGTACGGACGCCTCCTGCGTCTTCTTGCTGCTCACCTTCGTAGCCGCGTCGGCGATCTTCTTCGCCTCGGCGTCGCTGACGCCCCCGGGCGGCTCGCCGTTCTCGAAGTCGTCGGCCGAGACGCCGGCGTCCTCCAAGGCCGTGCTGAGCCCCGAGATCGCACCCGTGAGCGTCTTCCAGTCCTTCTCGATGTCGTCGGGCGCGTTGCGCTCGAGGTCCTCGAAGATCGGCAGGGCGGCGATCAGCCCGCTGGTGCCGCCCTCCCCCAGGGTGTTCGTCAGCTCCTCCTGGTGCCCCTCGAGGGACTCGCAGTAGTCGTCGATCGGATCACCGCACGAGCTCAGGCTCGTGGCGAGGATCGGCAGGACGAGGAGCTGGGCGGCCATCCGGAGACTGGTCATGGCGCCAGTGTGTCAGCCGAGCTCGTCTCGCAGCCTCAGGGCCTCGTCGCGCAGCGCGGCCACGTCCGGGCCCTTGCGCAGCAGTCCGCGGCTGGTGCTGGCGACCACGTTGGCGTTGGCGGGACCGAAGATCCGGGCGAGGTCGCCAGGGGTGCCGCCCTGCTCACCGAAGCCCGGCGCCAGGATGGGGCCGTTGAACCCGAAGTCGTACGCCACTCCGGCACCGTCCGCGCCGTCGATCGTCGCACCGACGACCGCGCCGAAGGAGCCCAGCGGCGTCTCGGACTCGTTCAGCCGGCGCAGGTGGTCGAGCATGACCCGGCCGACGCTGCGGCCGTCCTCGACCGTCGCGTGCTGCACCTCGGGTCCCTCCTTGTTGGAGGTCAGGGCGAGCACGAACAGCCCGGCGTCGAACTTCGTGGCCGTCTCGACGAACGGCGTCAGCGAGCCGAAGCCCAGATAGGGGCTCACCGTCACCGCGTCGCTGCCGAGCGGGCTCGCGGGATCGAGGTAGGCGGCGGCGTACGCCTGGCTGGTGGAGCCGATGTCGCCGCGCTTGATGTCGAGGAGCACCAGCGCCCCGGCGGCCTTCGACTCCGCGATGACCCGCTCCAGCACCGCGACACCACGCGAGCCGAACCGCTCGTAGAAGGCGCTCTGCGGCTTGACCACGGGGACATGGGGCGCCAGGCCCTCGACCGCGGTCAGGGCGAACCTCTCCAAGCCGGCGAGGTCGTCGTTCAGGCCCCAGTCGAGGAGCAGCGAGGCGTGCGGGTCGATCCCGGCGCACAGCCTCCCCCGCTCGGCGAGGGCGGCGGCGTAGCGAGCACCAAAGCTCATCGAGCCACCCCGTTCGCGATCCGGCGGGCGTAGCCGGGCCCTTCGTAGATGAACCCGGTGTATCCCTGGAGCAGGTCGGCACCGGCGTCGAGGCGCTCGCGGGCGTCCTCGACGGTGGCGATGCCACCGACCCCGATGAGCGTCATCTCGGGGCTGACCCGGCTGCGGAGCAACTGCAGGACGTCGAGAGCGCGCGACTTGAGCGGGGCGCCGGAGAGACCGCCGGCACCGGCCGCGGTGATCTCGGCGGGCGCCGAGGCGAGGTGCTCGCGGCCGATGGTGGTGTTGGTCGCGATGATCCCGTCCAGGCCGATCGCGCCGGCCAGGTCGGCGACCTCGACGACGTCGGAGTCGGCCAGGTCGGGGGCGATCTTGACCAGCAGCGGGACCCGGTGCTTGGTGACCTGGTCGGCGATGGAGCGGACGTGCTCCAGCAGCGGCTGCAGCTTCTCGACCGACTGCAGGCTGCGCAGGCCGGGCGTGTTGGGCGAGGAGACGTTGACCACCAGGTAGTCGGCGTAGGGAGCCAGCAGCCGCGCCGACTTGGCGTAGTCGGCCTCGACGGCCGCCTGGTCGTCCTCCGAGACGAGCTTGGTCTTGCCGATGTTGATGCCCAGGATCGGCCCGCCGGCAGCCGTGCCACGACGCTCCAGACGGCTCGCCAGCCGGGCGGCGACCGCCTCGGCGCCTTCGTTGTTGAAGCCCATCCGGTTGATCACGGCGCGGTCGGCGGGCAGCCGGAACAGGCGCGGCGCGGGGTTGCCCGGCTGCCCCTCCCCGGTGACCGTGCCGATCTCGACGTGCCCGAAGCCGAGCCCGCCCAGCGCGTCGATTCCGACCGCGTTCTTGTCGAAGCCCGCGGCCAGGCCGATCACGTTCGGGAAGGTGAGCCCCATCGTGTGCACCGGGGATCCCGGCGTACGTGTCCTGGCCAGCGCCGGCCCAGCAGCCCGGATCGCGGCGAAAGCCTGCTGGTGGGCACGCTCCGGATCCGTCTTCGTCAGTACCTTGTCGAACAGGGCCCGGTAAGCCTTCACTTCGACGACACCCCACCGTCGTGGTGGCCGACGACGTCACGCCACTCCTGCAGGCTGCGTACGTCGATCTCACCGCGCCGCAGCGCCTCGATGCCCTGCACGGCGGCGCCGAGACCCTGGACCGTGGTGATGCAGGCGATGTTCGCCATCACCGCGGCGGTGCGGATCTCGTAGCCGTCCATCCGGGCGGACTTGGCGTTGGAGGTGCCGTTGGGCGTGTTGATGACGAGGTCGACCTCGCCGTCGAGGATCCGCTGCACGGTGGTCTTCTCGCCATCGGGACCGGTGCCCTCGGAGTGCTTGCGCATCAGCCGCGAGGGCACGCCGTTGCGGCGCAGCACCTCGGCGGTCCCCTCGGTCGCGAAGATCTCGAAGCCGTGGTCGGCGAGCACCTTGATCGGGAAGATCATGGTGCGCTTGTCGCGGTTGGCCATCGAGACGAAGATCCGGCCCTGGGTCGGCAGCGGGCCGAAAGCGCCGGCCTGGCTCTTGGCGAAGGCGCGGCCGAAGTCGGAGTCGAGCCCCATCACCTCGCCGGTCGACTTCATCTCCGGGCCGAGCACAGTGTCGACCTGCTGACCCTCCGGGGTGCGGAACCGGTTGAACGGCATGACCGCTTCCTTGACCGCGATCGGCTGGTTGGGCGGCAGCGCTCCACCGTCGCCGGTCGCCGGGAGCACGCCGGCCGTGCGCAGCTCCGCGATCGACTCGCCGAGCATCACCCGCGCCGCGGCCTTTGCCAGCGGGGTCGCGGTCGCCTTGGAGACGAATGGGACGGTGCGGGAGGCACGCGGGTTGGCCTCGATAACGTAGAGCACGTCGGAGCCGAGGGCGTACTGGATGTTGAGCAGGCCGCGTACGCCGACGCCTTCTGCGATCGCCAGGGTGGCCACGCGGATGCGCTCGACCTCGGCGGCGCCGAGGGTGATCGGCGGCAGTGCGCAGGAGGAGTCACCGGAGTGGATCCCGGCCTCCTCGATGTGCTCCATGACGCCGCCCAGGAACAGCTCGGTGCCGTCGTAGAGGGCGTCGACGTCGATCTCGACGGCGTCGTCGACGAACTTGTCGACCATCACCGGCTTGTCCGGGGTGACCTCGGTCGCGGCCTCGATGTAGGAGCGCAGCGCGTCGTCGTCGTAGACGATCTGCATGCCGCGTCCGCCGAGGACGTAGGAGGGACGCACCAGGACCGGGTAGCCGATCTCCGCGGCGATCTCGCGGGCCTCGTTGAACGTGGTGGCCATGCCGTGCTTCGGCGCGACCAGGCCGGCCTTGTGGAGCACCCGCCCGAAGGCGCCGCGCTCCTCGGCGAGGTGGATGGCCTCGGGGCTGGTCCCGACGATCGGCACGCCGTTGTCCTTGAGCGCCTGCGCGAGCCCGAGCGGGGTCTGGCCGCCGAGCTGGCAGATGACGCCGACGACCGGTCCGGCCTGCTGCTCGGCGTGAACGATCTCGAGCACGTCCTCCAGGGTGAGCGGCTCGAAGTAGAGCCGGTCGGAGGTGTCGTAGTCGGTGCTCACCGTCTCGGGGTTGCAGTTGACCATGACGGTCTCGTAGCCGGCCTCGCTCAGCGCGAGGGAGGCGTGCACGCAGGAGTAGTCGAACTCGATCCCCTGCCCGATCCGGTTGGGTCCGGAGCCGAGGATGATCACGGCTTCCTTCTCCCGGGGCGCGACCTCGGTCTCCTCGTCGTAGGAGGAGTAGTGGTAGGGCGTACGCGCCTCGAACTCGGCCGCACAGGTGTCGACCGTCTTGTAGACCGGGCGGATGTTCAGCGCGTGGCGTACCCCTCGGACCACGTCCGCGGTCATGCCGCGCATCTTGCCGAGCTGATAGTCGGAGAAGCCGTGGCGCTTGGCGTAGCGGAGCACGTCGGCGGTCAGCTCGGGCGCCGCGATGATCTCCTGGGCGATCTCGTTGATCAGGAAGAGCTGGTCGACGAACCAGGGGTCGATCTTGGTGCTCTCGAAGATCTCCTCCGGCGTCGCACCGGAGCGGATCGCGTCCATGACCCGCTTGAGCCGGCCGTCGGTGGGGACCTTGATCTCCTCCAGCAGCGCGGGCTTGTCGAGCTCGATGACCTCCTGAGTCCAGTCGAAGACCGCCTCGGGCTTCTCCAGGCTTCGCAGCGCCTTCTGGAGGGCCTCCGTGAAGTTGCGGCCGATCGCCATCGCCTCGCCCACGCTCTTCATGTGGGTGGTCAGGGTCGTGTCGGCGCCCGGGAACTTCTCGAAGGCGAAGCGCGGGACCTTGACGACGACGTAGTCGAGGGTCGGCTCGAACGACGCGGCGGTCGAGCCGTTCGGCCCGGCGGTGATGTCGTTCTCGATCTCGTCGAGGGTGTAGCCGATCGCGACCTTCGCGGCGATCTTGGCGATCGGGTAGCCGGTCGCCTTCGAGGCCAGCGCCGAGGAGCGCGAGACGCGGGGGTTCATCTCGATGACGATGATCCGGCCGTCGGCCGGGTTGACGGCGTACTGGATGTTGCAGCCGCCGGTGTCCACGCCGACGGCGCGGATGATGCCGATCGCCAGGTCGCGGAGCTTCTGGTACTCGCGGTCGGTCAGCGTCAACGCCGGAGCGACGGTGATCGAGTCGCCGGTGTGCACGCCCATCGGGTCCAGGTTCTCGATCGAGCAGACGATGACCGAGTTGTCCTTGCGGTCGCGCATGACCTCGAGCTCGTACTCCTTCCAGCCGAGGATGGACTCCTCCAAGAGCACCTCGGTGGTGGGGCTGGCCGCGAGACCGGCGCCGCCCAGGCGGCGCAGCTCGGTCTCGTTGTACGCGAAGCCCGAGCCCGAGCCACCCATGGTGAAGCTGGGCCGGATGACCACCGGGTAGCCGAGCACCTCGGCGCCGGCGAGCAGGTCGTCGATGCTGTGGCAGATGACCGACTTGGCGCTCTCGCCGCCGAGCTCGGCGACGATCTTCTTGAACTCC
This sequence comes from Nocardioides sp. NPDC127503, assembly GCF_040302165.1. Lineage (NCBI taxonomy): Bacteria > Bacillati > Actinomycetota > Actinomycetes > Propionibacteriales > Nocardioidaceae > Nocardioides > Nocardioides sp. NPDC127503. The sequence continues at coordinate 154,675 of NZ_JBEORH010000002.1, forward strand.
TCGCGGTTCTCACCGCGCTGGATGGCGTCGATGCTGGCGCCGATCAGCTCGACGTCGTACTTCTCCAGGATCCCGCGCTCGTCCAGGGCCACCGCGCAGTTGAGCGCGGTCTGGCCGCCGAGGGTGGCCAGGAGGGCGTCGGGGCGCTCCTTGGCGATGACCTTCTCGACGAACTCGGGGGTGATCGGCTCGACGTAGGTCGCGTCGGCGAACTCCGGGTCGGTCATGATCGTGGCGGGGTTGGAGTTGACCAGGACGACCCGGATCCCCTCCTCGCGCAGCACGCGACAGGCCTGGGTGCCGGAGTAGTCGAACTCGCAGGCCTGGCCGATGACGATCGGCCCAGAGCCGATCACGAGCACGGACTTGATGTCCTCGCGCTTGGGCATCGCTCAGACCTCCTTCGCCATGAGAGAGATGAACCGGTCGAAGAGGTAGGCGGCATCGTGCGGGCCGGCCGCTGCCTCCGGGTGGTACTGGACCGAGAAGCCCTTGAGCTTCCCCGTCTCGGCGTCCTTGAGCTCGAGGCCCTCGACGCAGTCGTCGTTGAGGTTGACGTGGGAGACGGACGCGATCCCGTATTCGGTCTTCGTCTCCTCCCCGATCGGAGCGTCGACGGCGAAACCGTGGTTGTGGGCGGTCACCTCGACCTTGCGGGTGGTGAGGTCCATGACCGGCTGGTTGATCCCGCGGTGACCGTACTTCAGCTTGTACGTCCCGAAACCGAGCGCGCGGCCGAAGAGCTGGTTGCCGAAGCAGATGCCGAAGTAGGGGATGTTCTCGGCCAGCGCTGCCTTGAGCAGCTCGACCTGGCCGGTGGTCGCGGCCGGGTCGCCGGGGCCGTTGGAGTAGAAGAGCCCGTCGGGCTTCGTGGCGAGGACGTCCTCGAGGGACGCGGTCGCCGGGAGGACGTGGACCTCGATGCCGCGCTCGGCCATCCGCTCCGGGGTCATCTCCTTGATGCCCAGGTCGAGGGCCGCGACGGTGAACCGCTTCTCGCCCTTGGCGGGGACGACGTACGCCTCCTGGGTGCTGACCGCGTCAGAGAGGTTCGCACCGCTCATCTCGGCGCTGGCGAGCACCTTCTTCAGCAGGGCCTCGGGGTCGGTCTCGATCGTGGAGATCCCGACGCGCATCGCGCCGCGCTCACGCAGGTGGCGGGTCAGGGCACGGGTGTCGATCCCGCTGATGCCGACCACGGACTGGTCACGCAGGTCGTCATCGAGGCTGCGCTGGGCGCGCCAGTTGGAGGGGACCCGGGCTGGGTCGCGTACGACGTATCCGGCCACCCAGATCCGGCGGGACTCGGGGTCCTCGTCGTTCACGCCGGTGTTGCCGACGTGCGGGGCGGTCATCACGACCACCTGCTGGTGGTAGCTCGGGTCGGTCAGCGTCTCCTGGTAGCCCGTCATACCGGTGGAGAAGACCGCCTCGCCGAAGGTCTCACCCTCGGCACCGAACGACTCCCCCCGGAACGATCGACCATCCTCGAGTACGAGGAGTGCTTCTTTGTGGGCATGCAGCGGCACGCCGTACCTCCTTCTCCGCCTCACAGGACGGTGCTTAAAGGATGTCGGTCAACTTGCTGGTGACAGTATCAAGCAGATGCCGGTTGACGGCAGTTGGCGTCCGCCGCGTACGCCAGCAATGTGACGTACGCGGCAGTCGGCCGGCTGGGGTCGGGCTCAGCTGTGCGAGTGGGGCGGGACGACCCCGCCCTCGGACGGCTGCACGATGACGAAGCCGGCGCCGTGGAAGGCGACCTGGAACGCCTCGCCGCTGCCACGGCCGATGAGGGCACCGGCGGTGAACGACTTCTGCAGGCTGGTCTGCAGGCCGAGCGACCAGCCGACGACCGCGTTGGTGTCGGTGAAGGTCGGCGACTCGCCGGCGTTGAGCACCACCGGGTCACCCTCGGTGGTGACGGCGATCCAGCCGGTGCCGCGCAGCGTGGTGTTGAAGAGACCGCCGGTGAGCATGCCGGCGCCCTGGACCCGCTCGATGTTCCACTGCAGGCCGCCCGAGAAGGCGAGCACGTGGTCCCCGTTGATCGAGATGCCGGAGTTGTTCAGCTGGAGGATGTGGACCTCCTTGGCCGCGTCGGCCAGGAAGACATCGCCCTGGCCCTCGACGCCCATCAGGCTGAGGCCCTCACCGGTGACGGCCTTCTTGAGGAACTTCCCCACGCCGCCGCCCTGGTACTTGAACTGCACGTTGCCCTGGTAGGCCACCATCGAGCCCTGGCGCGCCTGGAACGGCTCCCCGACGCGTACGCGCAGGAGCCTCTTGTTCTGCAGCACCGCGCCCTCGCCCTGGATCTCGGCGAAACGGCCGTCGATCAGGTCACCCGAGATCCCGGCGAACGGGTCGCCGGTGGGCTGGGCCTGCGCGGGCTGCTGCCCGTACTGGGCGGCCTGCTGACCATACTGGGCGGACGCGGCCTGGGCCGGCTGCGCCTGGGCGCTCTCACCGTACGCAGCCTGCACCGCCTGCGCCGACCCGACCTGGGTCGGCGCCTCCTGCTCCACAGTGGCCTGAGGCGGCGTCAGGGGCGCCGTCGACTGCTGCCCGCCCGTGGACACGTGCTCGGTCCACTGGCTCCCGTCGTAGTAGCGAAGCTCGGCCTGTCCGGTCGGGTCCGGGTACCACGCTGCGTCCGTCATCTCTAACCCTTGCGTTCACGGACCCACATCGGTCCTTCTCGCCTCCATCCTGGCATGTGCCGTATGCGCGACTCGCCGGTGTTCCACTCGGTCGCCCTATTCTGTGATCGTGACGACCAGGTTCGGTGCGACCGACGTCCACTACCCGCCATCCGGTGGGGGGCATGCAGCCTTGGTGGTGAGCACCGAGCGGGAGTTCACCTCGATCAGCGAGGAACGTACGGCCTGGCTCGATACCGTCGCCGACTACGCCCCTGGCAGGTTCTACGAACGAGAGCTGCCCGCCTTGACGGCCCTCCTCGCTGACGCCGATCCGCTCGACGTACTCATGGTCGACGGCTACGTCGACCTCGACCCGACCGGACGGCCCGGGCTGGGGTGGCATGTCTGGGACGCTGGGCTCGCCCCAGCGGTCATCGGCGTCGCCAAGACCAGCTTCCGCGCCGCCACCCACGCCGAGCCCGTCCTACGCGGAACCTCGACAAGGCCGTTGTACGTCACGGCCGCCGGAATGCCGCTGGCAGATGCCGCTCACCTGGTCCGCACCATGGCCGGCTCCGCCCGCCTACCTGATGCGCTGCGAATCGTCGACCGCCTCGCCCGAGCCGCGCCTCCTGTCTCCGGCGACGAACAGATGATCTAATCAAGGCAACTCAGGCGATCACTCCGAAGTACCGGGCCAGCCAGGTCTGCGAGAAGGGGCCGCCAGTCGCGAGGGTAAGTAATAGCGCCACAGGCGCCTCCAGGAGCGGCGAACGTACCGCCTGCAATCGCAGGCGGTGATTCGTACGCCTCCAAGGAGTAACGACCATGACCGACGACCTTTCCCTGCCCGACGGCTACGCCAAGTGGCTCGGGGACCTCAAGGACCGGATCCGCTCTGCGCGACAGCGGGCCGCGCTCGCCGTCAACACCGAACTTCTGCGTCTCTACTGGCAGATCGGCCGAGAGATCGCCGATCGCCAGGAAGCCCAGGGCTGGGGAGCAAAGGTAATCGCCAGGATCTCCCAAGACCTGCGTCTCGCCTTCCCCGATATGACTGGACTGTCCAAGCGCAACCTCGCCTATATGCGCGCGTTCGCACTGGCTTGGCCGGATCCGGAATTTGTGCAGCAGCCTGCTGCACAAATTCCGTGGACTCACCACCAGGTGCTTCTCGACAAGTTCGACGATGCCCAGCCACGGTTGGCCTACGCCGCGGCAGCTGTCGAACACGGCTGGTCGCGCAACGCCATGTCGATTCACATCGACGCCCGCACTCTGGAACGTTCCGGGCGTGGGATCACGAACTTCGAACGTACGCTCCCGCCCGCAACCTCTGACCTTGTTCGAGAGATCGTCAAGGACCCCTACAACTTCGAGTTCCCTTCGACAAGCTCAGGACATCGCCTCGGCGTCGGCGGCGAAGCCATGGAGCGTGAGATCGAGAAGGCCCTGGTCGACCACGTCACCGAGTTCTTGGTGGAGCTCGGGGTCGGGTTCGCGTACGTCGGGCGTCAGGTTTCCCTTGAGGTCGGCGGGGAGGACTTCTTCATCGACCTGCTCTTCTATCACCTCAGGCTGCGCTGCTACGTCGTCATCGAGCTCAAGGCCGGGAAGTTCAGGCCCGAGCACCTGGGGCAGCTCAACTTCTATCTGGCGGCGGTCGACGGGGAGATGGCGCATCCCGACGATGCCCCGACGATCGGGATCCTGCTGTGCCAGAGCCGCAACCAGGTTGTCGCGGAGTACTCGCTGCGCGGTTCAACACAGCCGCTCGGAGTAGCCGAGTATCAGTTGCGGGCCAGCCTGCCGAGTGTCGAGCGACTACAGCAGGAGCTGAGCGGTCCTGAGTGAGCCTCAGGCGCCGAGGGTCTTCATCTTGTCGAGCATCCGACCCATGTGCGGGTCGAACAGCCTCGGGTCGGCGGCGCGGATCTCGGAGGGTGTCCACCAGCGCACGCCGGCGTACTCCCGTTCGTCGGGCACCAAAGGCTCACGGTGGTCGTGGGCGAGGACGAACCAGAGACTGACGTCGGTGTGCGGGTCCGGGCGGTCGCGCCGGGTCGCGGTGACGGTGATGAAGAACGGGCGTGGCCCGAGATCAGGATGGAACCGCGCCTCGACGCCCAGCTCTTCGAGGCACTCGCGACGCACGGTGTCGGCGGGATTCTCACCGGGATCGACGTGACCTCCTGATGGCAGCCACAGCCCCGACTTGCGGTGGTCGCCCAGCAGGATGTGACCACTGACCGGGTCTACGAGCAGGAAGTAGGAGACCAGGTGCTTGGCCGGCTCGGTCGGCGCCGTGGTGCGCCGGAACACGTCGTTCGTCACGCACAACCACGCCGACGCGTCGCCGATGTGGCCGCTCTCCACGTCGTCTAGCGGCTCGATCGAGTCCACCATGATCGTGATGTCGGTCAGCATTCGGTCCTCCGGGCTCATGGTCGTGCACCGTAGCGGCGAGCACCGACATCCCGACCTGGCGCGGCTCCAGGTGAGTGCGACACGATGTGACGGTTGTCGCAGGTCATTGCGTTGCATGGTTGTGCACCGCTAGCGTTTCGATGTTTCATCCAGATTTCCGTGCGGGGGTACGCAATGACCGAGACGTCGATCAGCATCGACAAAGAGCTGTTGGCCGAGGCGAGAAAGATCGCCGGGACGACGACCAACCAGGCTGCGATCGACCACGCACTGCGTGATCTGGTCGAGCGTGAGGCCGCCTCGGCGGAGTTCGACCGCATCGTCTCGCGCGAGCTCGGCGACACGAAGGTCACGCTGGAGTTCTGAGCTCACCGAGCTCGTCCAACGGGACCGGCCAGAAGTCTTGGTCGGTCGCGAGGTGGATGACGTCGACCGGCACCGCCGCCACCGCACACGCCCCGTAGAGATGGGCGGCGTTCTTCCGGTCCGACAGGCTCGGTGGTCCTCCGCCCGGCCGGCACAGCAGGAGCTCGACCCGGTCGAGGCCCAGCTCATCGACCAGGTCGTGCAGCATCGTGGCGACGTTGGCAGCGCCGTCGTCGCCGATCTCGACAGGCACCTTCTCGATCTGGCACAGCTGTGGGAACGGGACGCCGTCTGCGCCGACGAGCATGAACCACAGCCGCGGCTCGGGCCAGCCGAGTGGGTTGATCAGGTGTCGCCAGGCGGCCTCGACGTCGGCCTGGGTGCGGAGGACTGGAGCGTACGGAATCTTGTCGGTCATGGGTCAAAGGCACCACGGCCCGTCGAGGAGGACAACGACGATCTCGTCGCTTGTGGATAACTCTGCTCATCCACAGGGTTTCGCCCGTAAGTGGCCCGTCGGCGACGCCTCAGGGCACGAGTCTGTGCTCGGGTCCCGACCAGCGCCGCCGCAGCCAGCGGTCGTGGGAGGCGACGACGATGGTGCCCGGGGTGATTCCGATCGCTTCCTCCAGCTCGCCTGCCAGGGTGAGCGAGATGTGGTTGGTCGGCTCATCGAGAAGCAGCAGGTCGGGGCCGGTGGCGATGGCGATCGCCAGGTCGAGCCGGCGACGCTGGCCGACGCTCAGCGCGCCGACCGGCCGGTTGAGGTCGCGCGGGTGGACCAGGCCCAGATCACGTAGCGGCACCTGGGTCGCCAGCATCTCCCCCACCGACTCCAGGTAGACGTCGGCGACCTTGCGGCGCAGGTCCCCGAACTGAGGATCCTGGGTGAGCTCCTCGACGTGTCGGGCGCTGACCTGGACCTCCCCCGAGGTCGGTTTCACCCGGCCGGAGATCACTCCGAGCAGCGTGGACTTGCCGCTGCCGTTGGGCCCGGTGATCAGCAGGTGCTCCCCCGCCATGACGTCCAGGACCGGCAGGCTGACCCGCTCCTCGACCACCAGGTCGCGCACGACGACCATCCTCCCGCTCGTGCCTGCAGCCGACAGCGCGGCATTGAGACGCAGGGGCGGCGGTGGCTTGCGTACCTGTGCCTCCTCGGCCTCCTCCAGCCGCCGGTTGGCGTCCTTCTTGCGGCGGGCGACGGTGCGCTCGACGTTGCTGCCCTTGAACTTGTAGATGAACTTGTCGTTGTCGGTCGGGCCGCGGTTGTGGGCGATCGCGTCGTTGCCGATCTTGGTCGCGGTGCGGAGGCGCTTGAGCTCGTCCTGCTGCTCGGCGTACGTCTGCTCCCACCGCTCGCGAGCGGCCTGCCGTGCCTCCTCGTAGGCGCTCCACCCGCCTCCGAAGAGGCGGCCGCCGGCACCGTCGGTGCCGAAGGCGGTCGGGTCCAGGTCGAAGAGGCCGGTGGCGACCTCGTCGAGGAAGACACGGTCATGGGAGGCCATCAGCACGACGCCGGGGAGGTCGCGCAGGAACTCCCCCAGCACCGCGACCGCCTCGTCGTCGAGGTGATTCGTGGGCTCGTCGAGCAGCAGCGCGTCGGGACGGCGGGTGATCGCAGTCGCCAGCGCCAGCCTGGTCCGCTGGCCGCCGGAGAGCGTGCTGATCGGACGCTCCCGATCCAGGCCGCTGAGGCCGAGACGCTCGGCGGCCAGGATGGCCCGCCGGTCGGCGTCCCACGCGTCGTGGGCCACCGCAAAGTCGAGCGCGCTCGCGTACGTCTCGGCGACCTCGGGGTCGTCGAGTCGGTCAGCGAGCGTCTCGACCGTGGCGACGGCCTCGCGGAGCGGGCGCAGGGTGGTGGCGAGTACGTCCTCGATGCTCGCCGCATCGCGGAACGGCGGCTCCTGCGGCAGCCAGACGAGGTCGTCGGGCGCCTCGAGCGTGCCTGTGCGTTGGGCGGTGCGCGGCAGCCGGTGTGCGATAGCGCGGAGCAACGTGGACTTGCCGGCACCGTTCTCCCCCACGAGCGCGATCCGCTCGCCCGGGGAGACGGTGAGGTCTATCCCGGCGAGGACGGAGCCGCTGCGGAAGGAGACGGAGAGGTCGCGGACGACGATCGGTCCGGAAACGATGGAAGATGACATGCAGCGCTGGCCTTCGGGTTCGAGGACGACCCGCCGGGCATATGCCTCGGGCGCGAGTCGGAGGTCAGCGCAAGATCTTCATGATGAGTAAAGAGTACGCGGCCGACGGCCGCGCCGTCCAACCGATTAACCGCGCAGGATCTTCTCCATCGCCTTGCCCTTGGCCAGCTCGTCGACCAGCTTGTCGAGGTAGCGCACCTGGCGCATCACCGGGTCCTCGATCTCCTGGACGCGCACGCCACAGACCACGCCGGTGATCAGTTCCGAGCTCGGATTGAGGTCGGCGGCGGCGAAGAACTCCTCGAAGCTCGTCCCCGCCTCGATGTGCTTGGCGATCGCGTCGTCGTCGAAGCCGGTGAGCCAGGTGATCACCTGGTGCAGCTCGGCCGTGGTGCGGCCCTTCTTCTCGACCTTCGTCACATAGTGCGGGTAGACGGAGCCGAAGGGCATCTTGTAGACGCGCTCGAGGTTATCCACGCTCCCGAGCCTAACCCGGACGCTCCGCGACGAGCTGGTACATCCCGGCGATACGTACGAACGGCTCCTGGTCGCACAGCTCGCGCTCGAGCTCGAGGAGGCGGTCGAAGTAGGCGGGGTCGTTCTTGGCGTCGTTGTCGGTGAGCAGGTCGTTGGCGATCCTGGTGCCGAAGCGGCCGGTGAGCTCCAACCCCGCGGCGGCGAGCTCGGCCTCGAGGTCGGCCATCGAGACCTTGCGTACGTCATGGTCGAAGGTCACGGCGTGCTTGGTGTCCGCGCGCAGCTCGGTGAGCGCGGGCTCGGGACCACCCGTGACCAGCTGGCGCAGCACCATGCTGGCCGGGTTGGGGACCATCACCGAGAGCCGGCCGCCCGGGCGCAGAGCGGCCGCCAGGCGGCGTACGTCTCCGGCGGCGGCCGAACGATAGTGCAGCACGAAGTGGCACAGGACCAGGTCCCACTCGCCCGCCGGCAGGTCGTCGAGGCCGCCGACGAGCGTGGTCAGCGACGTGCCCGCCTCAACTGCCCGGCGCTTCGCCTCGGCCAGCCAGGACTCCGACGGGTCGAGGATCGTGACGTCGTGCCCGGCCAGCGCCAGCGGCAGCGCGTCCATCCCGTCCCCACCACCGACGTCGAGGATCCGCAGCCCCTCACCCAGCTCCGCACACTGGCGCCGGAGGATCTCCTCGACCACGGTGTAGCGGATCCGGCCCCACGGAGTCGCGGTGTAGGCGCGCCACTGCGCGAGCTTGTCGGAGAAGACGTCGGTCATGGCGGTGGAGCCTAACCGGCGTACGTCTGCTTTCCGCGCAGGAAGGTGGCGACGACGCGACCGGTGAGCTTGCGGTCGTGCCAGGGGTTGTTGCGCGAGAGCGAGAGCGAACGGTCGCGATCCACGACGTAGGTCGCGGCCGGGTCGACCAGGGCAAGGTTGGCCGGCTCACCGACCTCGATCGGGCGCCCGTGCTCCTCGAGGCCGGCGATCCGGGCCGGGGTCGTGGACATGACCCGGGCGACGCCGGCCCAGTCCAGCAGCCCCGAGGAGACCATGACGGTCGAGACGACCGAGAGCGCCTCCTCCAGCCCGAGCATCCCGAAGGCGGCGTCGACGAAGGCGTGCTCCTTGTCCTGGCGCGCGTGCGGGGCGTGGTCGGTCGCGACCGCGTCGATGGTGCCGTCGGCCAGCGCCGCGCGCAAGGCCTCGACGTCCTCGGCGGGGCGCAGGGGCGGGTTGACCTTGAAGGTCGGGTCGTAGCCGGCGAGCAGGTCGGTGGTCAGCAGCAGGTGGTGCGGGGTGACCTCCGCGGTGACGGCCCAGCTGCCGTCCTTCTCCGCCTGCGCCTTCGCCCAGCGCAGCACCTCGACGGTGCCGGCGGTGGAGGCGTGGGCGACGTGGACGCGCGAGCCGGTGTGGCGGGCGAGCATCACGTCGCGGGCGACGATGACCTCCTCCGCGACTCCGGGCCAGCCGGGCAGGCCGAGGCGTCCGGAGAGCTCACCCTCGTGGCAGCAGGCCGAGCCGTAGGGCGCCAGCGAGGGGTCCTGGGAGTGCTGGGAGATCACGCCGCCGAACGCCTTGACGTACTCCAGCGCCCGCCGCATGACGCGCGGGTCCGAGACACAGCGGCCGTCGTCGGAGAAGACCTTGACGCCTGCCCGGGAACGGTTCATCAGGGACAGCTCGGCGAGCTCCTCACCGGCCAGGCCCTTGGTCACCGCGCCGACCGGGAAGACGTCGGCGAGTCCGGCGTCGCGGCCGAGGTCCCACACCGAGACCGCGGCTTCGGCCGTGTCGGTGACCGGCGAGGTGTTGGCCATCGCCAGCACGGCGGTGTAGCCGCCGGCGGCGGCCGCCGCAGCACCGGAGGCGACCGTCTCGGCGTCCTCGCGGCCCGGCTGGCGCAGGTGGGTGTGCAGGTCGACAAGACCCGGGAGGAGGACGAGGCCGGAGGCGTCGACCACCTCATCGACGGTCGCGGACAGCGTGCCGATCTCTCGGATCACTCCCCCGTCGACGTGGACATCGGTCGGCTCGGCCCCGAGGACGGAGACTCCCTTGATCAACAGACTCATGCGGACTCCTCGCCGGCAAGCAGGTGGTAGAGGACGGACATGCGGATCGCGACCCCGGCCGAGACCTGGTCGAGGATCCGCGAGGAGGCGGCGTCGGCGGCCTCGGGGGAGATCTCCAGGCCACGGTTCATCGGCCCGGGGTGCAGGATCGGCGCGCCCTCGCGCAGCATTCCGAGGCGCTGGCGGGTGAGCCCGTAGCCGACGGTGTACTCCCGTGAGGTCGGGAAGTAGCCACCGCTCATCCGCTCCCGCTGGACGCGGAGCATCATCACCGCGTCGACCTCCGGCAGCACGTCGTCCAGCGAGTAGGAGGTGGCGAAGCCGTCGGCCTTGGCCCACTCGGTGATGCCCGAGGGCATCAGCGTGGGCGGGGCGACGGCGATCACGGAGGCCCCGAGCTTGCTCAGCGACTTCACGTTGGACCGGAACACCCGCGAGTGGGTCAGATCGCCGACGATCGCGATCCGCTTGCCCTCCAGCGAGCCGGGTCCGCCGAGCTGGCGTTGGAGCGTGTAGCCGTCGAGCAGTGCCTGGGTCGGGTGCTCGTGCATCCCGTCGCCGGCGTTGATCACGGGGATGTCGAGCCAGCCCGCGACCTGATGGGCCGCGCCGGAGGCGGAGTGACGCATCACCAGGCCGTCGACGCCCATCGCGGTCACGGTGAGCACGGTGTCGCGCAGCGACTCGCCCTTGGAGGCCGAGGAGCCCTTGGCCGACAGGTTGATCACGTCTGCCGAGAGCCACTTCCCGGCGATCTCGAAGGAGGACCGGGTGCGGGTCGAGTCCTCGAAGAAGAGGTTGATCACCGTACGCCCGCGCAGCGCCGGGAGCTTCTTGACCTCGCGCTTCTGTACGTCGTGCATCTCGGCGGCGGTCGCGAAGAGCTGTTGGATCTCCTCTGCGCTCACGTCGTCGATGGACAGCAGATGCTTCGTCATGCCGGAACCCCCTCGAGCTCCACGATGCGTACCTCGTCGATGCCGTCGATCTCCTCCAGGCGCAGCCCGACCCGCTCGGAGCGAGCTGTCGGGAGGTTCTTGCCGACGTGGTCGGCCCGGATCGGCAGCTGGCGGTGGCCGCGGTCGACGAGAACGGCCAGACGTACGACGGCGGGGCGGCCGTAGTCGGCCAGGGCGTCGAGCGCGGCTCGGACCGTGCGGCCCGAGAAGAGCACGTCGTCGACCAGCACCACGGTCTTGCCGTCGATGCCGCCGGGCGGGATCTCGGTGTGGTGCGGGGCCCGCGTGGGATGGGTGCGCAGGTCGTCGCGGTACATCGTCACGTCGAGCGCGCCGTGCGCGACCGGATGACCCTCGGCGGCCTCGATCCGCGTGGCGATCCGCTTGGCCAGCGGCACCCCGCGGGTGTGCAGACCCAGCAGCACCAGGTCTTCGGCATCGCGGTTGCGCTCCAGGATCTCGTGGGAGATCCGGGTCAGCGCCCGGGAGATGTCACGGGCATCGAGCACGACGCGGCCTTCGGCCGCAGGCTCTTGGACAACACCAGACAAGGTTGTGGTCTCCTTCTCCGCCTCACGGGACGGCTCGTTAAAGGATCGGCCCAACCCTATCCTCACTCCAGGTCGATGAGCACTTTCCCGACGGCACCCGCCTTGACCGCGTCGTGGGCGGCGGCGGTCTCCTCGAGCGAGTAGTGGTGAAGAGGTACGCCACCCTCGGCTCCCACGCGCAGCGCCCCCGCCGCCACGGCGGCGGCGACGTCCTCGGCCGCGGCCTGGATCTGCGCCGGCTCGATGCGGTAGAGTTGGAGGAACTGGTAGCGCAAATTGAGCGAGAACGTCGCCCGCACGGGCAGGGTGAGCTCGTCGCCGCCGTTGTTGGCGTAGATCGCGATCGTGCCGCGATTGGCGATGACCGCGAGGTCGAGGTCGTTGTTGACCGCCGGGGCCACCTCGACGATCTGGTCGACGCCGTCGGGCGCGATCTCGCGGATCTCGGCGGCCGGATCGCCCTCGCGGTAGTTGACGATGTGGTGCGCCCCGGCGGCCTTCGCCAGTGCCGCCTTCTCTGCGGAGCTGACCGTGGTGATCACCGTCGCGCCCGCCCATACGGCGAGCTGGATCGCGGCGTTGCCGACCGCTCCGGCACCGCCGTGGACGAGGATGGTGAGGCCGCTGAACGACTCCGGGGCCACCCGCTCCACCGCGCCGGAGGTGAGCGCCCGGTGGGCGGTCATCGCCGGGACCCCGAGCGAGGCGCCGAGGTCGTAGGAGGCGTCCGCGGCCAGCTCGACGGCCTTGTGGGCCGGTACGGTGACGTACTCCGCTGCGGTCCCCCAGGCCTGCCCGTGCTGGACCATGTAGAGCCAGACGGGCTGACCCACGATGTGGGTGGTGACGCCCTCGCCGATCTCCTCGACCACGCCCGCGCCGTCCTGGCCCGGGGTCGCCTCGGGAGTCGTGAGCGTCGCGCTCACACCGGCGCGTACCTTCCAGTCGGTCGGGTTGACACCCGCCCGCACCAGCCTGACCAGAACCTCACCGGGGCCGGGCTTCGGCACCGGGCGCTCGGTCAGGCGCATGACGGAGGAGGGACCGTTCTCGGAGTAGACGACTGCTCGCATGACTCCGACGTTAGCGGTCGACGGCTAGAGCGCGTGGGCCATCCCAGCGCAGGCCTTCAGCCACGACATCTTGGTCCCCTCCGAGAGCTGGGAGTACTGCACCGTGGACCCCGCGACGAGCACCGGGTCGAACGGGACCCGGTAGACCCCGCGGGTGCGCTGCGTGTAGACCTCGGTGAGGTCGCGCGCCAGGTTGGTGTCGACCTTCGGGGACGGGTCGGAGAGCACGGTGATCGTCTTCAGCTTGAGGTCGGCATAACCCGACTCCTGGAGCGCGTCGAGCATCCACAGGCCGCTGTAGCCGGTGTCCTCGCGGACCGTAGAGGTGACCACGAGCAGGTCGGCGGTGTCGGCGGCGGCCAGCCAGTTCTCGGCGCGCATGTTGTTGCCGGTGTCGACCAGGATCACCTTGTAGAAGCGTTCCAGCAGCTGGTGCACCTGCCCGAAGTCGTCGGCATGGATCTGGCCGGTGACATCGGGCCGCTCGTCGGAGGCGAGCACGTCGAAGTGGGCGTCGCCCTGGGAGCGTACGAAGGCACCGAGGTCGCCGATGCGGGACTGGTAGACGTTGTTGAACGCGGCCAGGTTGTCGAGCAGCTCGCGGGTGGTGTTGCGGTGGGTGCTCCGCATACCGCGGATGCCGAGGGTGCCGCGGGTCTCGTTGTTGTCCCAGGCCACGATCCCGCCACCGCGCACGGTGCCGAAGGTGTAGCCCGCCGCGAGAACACCGGTGGTCTTGGCGGCACCGCCCTTGGGGTTGATGAAGACGATCGTGCGCGGTCCGTCGAAGTCGCGCTGGATCATCGCCCGGTCCTGCTCGTAGGCGACCTCGTCCTGCCCCATCTTCGGGCTGATCAGCCCGCCGGACATCCTGCGGATCGCGCCTCGCCAGCCCCAGGTCGCGGGGCCGAACCCTGCCGACTCCGCGCGCCGGTCGAGAAAGTCGGTCGCGCTGGGGACCTCCTGGCCATGGACGGCCGGAGGTGGCGGCGTCACCGCCGCCGGAGGGGGCGGGGCGGGTGTCGTGGTGACCTGTGGGTTGGTGATGCGAGTCGCCTCCTGACTCGGGTCCGGATGGGGCTGGGTCGGGGGCGTCGGCGGCCGTCCCGCCGTGTTCGGCGGGGGCGGCGTCACCCAGTGCGAGGGGGTGCCGGCCGGCCGGGTGCGCGAGTCCGGCTCGTCGTAGGGGTTGTTCTCCTGCGTCATGCGCTCTCCGAATACGGGTGCTTGTTTACGGCCTCCATCACAGCCTTGGGTCCAAACATACGGTCCCGACCGAAGCAATCGTCGATAACCGGAAAACACACGCGTCGCGCCGCACCCCGAAATGACGCTACGCCTGCCCGGAACGGTCCCGGGCAGGCGTACGTCTCCTGCTGATCAGGCCTTGGCGAGGTCCTTCGCGACCGCGGCGAGCACGCCGTTGACGAAGGACGGCGAGTCGTCGGTGGACAGCTCGGTCACCAGGGCGGTGGCCTCGCTGATCGCGACCTCGGCGGCGACATCGCCGTCGAGGAGCTCCCAGACGCCGAGACGGAGGACGTTGCGGTCGACCGCGGGCATCCGGGCCAGCGACCAGTCCTTGGCGAAGGCGGCGATCAAAGCGTCGATGCGCTCGGACTCCGCGACCACGCCACGGACGAGCTTGACCGTGAACGGGTTGTTGGGCACCTGACCCTCGCGGATCTGCTGGTCGAGCAGATCACCCGCGGACAGTCCACGGGCTTCGGCGGCGAAGAGCAGGTCGAGCGCGCGCTTACGGGCCTTGGTGCGGGCGGTGGCGACGTGAGCCACAGGTCAGCCCTTGACGCGGGAGAGGTAGGAACCGCCCTCGCGGGTGTCGACCTTGATCTTCTCGCCCTGCTCGATGAAGAGCGGCACCTGGATCTCGGCGCCGGTCTCCAGGGTGGCGGGCTTGGTGCGGCCGGTGGCCGAGTCACCCATCACACCGGGCTCGGTGTAGGAGATCACGAGCTCGACCGACGGCGGGAGCTCGACGAAGAGCACGCGACCCTCGTTGGTGGCCAGGATGACCTCCTGGTTCTCCAGGAGGAATCCGGCGCCGTCGCCGATGATCTCCGGGCCCACCTCGACCTGGTCGAAGTCCGCGACGTCCATGAAGACGAAGTTGTTGCCGTCGTTGTAGAGGTACTGGAACGAGCGTCGGTCGACCGTGGCGGTCTCGACCTTGGTGCCGGCGTTGAAGGTCTTGTCGACGTTCTTGCCCGACTCGACGTTCTTCAGCTTGGTGCGGACGAAGGCCGGACCCTTGCCGGGCTTCACGTGCTGGAACTCGACCACCTGCCAGAGCTGGCCCTCGATCTTCAGCACCATGCCGTTCTTGAGGTCGTTCGTCGTCGCCATAACCGTCCGTCAGCCTTCGTCTCTTTGACCTGCACCGATGCAGGCTTCAATTGTCAATGTTCGTCAGGGTTCGCAGGGCCACCAAGGGCCTCGGAGAATCCTATCCGCGAGTCCGCACAGGGCCGAATCAAGCGAGGATCGCGACCTTCCCGGCGAGATCCACCAGTGACAGTACGCCGACGACCAGCGCCAGCGCGCGCAGGACCCACAGCGTGGCGCTCCCGGCGGTCCCCGTCCGCGGCGGGACCGGCCATGCGGCCAGGATCCACCGCTCGGCGACCACCGTCAGCGCAGCACCGTACGCCGCGGGGACCGCCACGAACGCCAGCACCGAGACGAGGGCCGGCTCGAGCAGCGTGAAGTCGACGCCGTCGGTGTGCACGAGGAGGTTGCCCACCCCCACGCCGGCGGCGAGGGTGACGCTGAGGACCCGGAACCACCAGGGCCCGAACAGCAGCCACCGGATCACCAGGTAGAGCACCGCACCGACGACGCCGAGGATCGTGGCGATGGCGACGAGGTTGAGCGAGCCGCTCAGCGTGAACCGCCCCATCTCGAACCCGTCGTCGCTGGTCACGCCGTCGGCCGCAGGGGTGAGCCGGATGAGCAGATACATCACGATCCGCCCGCCGACGCCGCCGATCAGGGCACCGAGCACCCCGCCGGCGACCAGCACGCCAAGCACCCGCGCGAGACCTGCCGCCAGCCCACCCATGGGCTCACGGTGGCCCTGGGACCGGCGTGCGCCCGGAACCCGGGGCGGCGGTCGCCAATATGGGTCAGGGATGGGCCAGGCGTCGATCAGGCGTCGCCGAGCTTCGCGGCGATGACCGAGAGCGCCTCGTGGTAGCCGTCGATGCCCTTGCCGGCGACGACCGCGACCGCGTGGTCGGTGACGACGCTGGTGTGCCGGAACACCTCGGGACGCTTGGTCGGGTCGGAGATGTGCACCTCGACCAGCGGAGCGGTCAGCTGCGCACAGGCGTCGTAGATCGCGTAGGAGTAGTGGGTCCAGGCGGCGGCGTTGAGCACGACCGGGATCTCCTTGTCGGCCGCGGCGTTGAGCCAGTCGACCATGTCGCCCTCGTGGTTGGTCTGACGTACGTCCACGGCGAAGCCGAGCGCATGACCCCAGTCGACGCACATCGCGGCGAGCTCGTCGTGGGTGGTGTGCCCGTAGATCTCGGGCTGACGCTTCCCGAGACGTCCGAGGTTGGGGCCGTTGAGGACCAGGACCGGCTGCAGCTTCTTGCTCACCCGGCCATCCTGTCACGGGCTCCGGGCGGTCTTCGGGGCCGTCTCGACACGGTGACGGCGATCCCAATCTAAGCGCTCACTTATATTGTGCGACACTGGATCCGACACCAGGTGACACCGACACGAGGATGCCCGATGAACGAGGTCCGCACCAGCACCCAGGCGCGCGGCGACCGCAGCCGCGCCCGTCTGCTCGACGCGGCGGTCCAGGCCTTCTCCGCCAAGGGGTTCCACGGCACCAGCACCCGCGACATCGCCACGGCGGCCGGACTGAGCCCGGCGGCGGTCTATGTGCACCACCGCTCCAAGGAGGAGCTCCTGCACGCGATCGCGGTGCGTGGCCACGAGGTGATCCTCGAGGCGGTCACCGACGCGACCCGCGCCGACGCCACGCCCGCCGAGCGGGTCGCCGCCGCCGTACGCACCTATGTCCTCTTCCACGCGCGCTCCCACACGACGGCCCGGGTCATCAACTACGAGCTCGCCGCGCTGACCGAGGAGCACTTCCGCGAGATCGCCGGTCTGCGCCGCGCCATCGACACCGTCATGCGTGAGGTCGTCGAGGAAGGCGTACGCAGCGGCGACTTCGACACCCCCGACCCCGCCAAGGCCGCCACCGCCCTGCTCTCGCTCGGCATCGACCTGGCCCGGTGGTACCGCGACGACGGCTCCTGGACCCCCGACGCGCTCGCCGACTTCTATGCCGACCTGGCGCTCCGCGCCGTCGGCGCCCGCCCCTGACCCCTACAAGGAAGCACCGAGGAGACAACACCGCCATGCGCCGCACGATCTACACCGAGGACCACCAGTCCTTCCGCGAGACCATCCGCTCGTTCATCGAGAAGGAGGTCTCCCCCGTCTATGACGAGTGGTACGAGGCCGGGATCGTCCCCCACGACTTCTACCTCAAGCTCGGCGAGCTCGGTGTGTGGGGCATTCAGGTGCCCGAGGAGTACGGCGGCGCCGGGATCGAGTCGTTCAAGTACTCGGCCGTGATGACCGAGGAGCTCGCCCGCGCCGGCGTCTCCTTCGGCGGTTCGTCCGTCCATGTCGGGCTGTGCCTGCCCTATCTCCTCAACCTCGGCACCAAGGAGCAGATGGAGCGCTGGATGCCCGGCTTCGTCTCCGGTGAGGAGATGTGGGCGATCGCGATGACCGAGCCCGGCACCGGCTCCGACCTCGCCGGGATGACCACCAACGCCAAGCTCACCGAGGACGGCAAGCACTACGTCCTCAACGGCGCCAAGACCTTCATCACCGGCGGCGTCAACGCCGACCGCGTGATCGTCTGCGCCCGCACCGCGCCGGCCTCCGCCGACGATCGGCGTGGCGGGATCACCCTGCTCGCCGTCGACACCTCGCTCCCGGGCTACGAGGTCGGCCGCAAGCTCGACAAGCTGGGTCTCAAGGTCTCCGACACCGCCGAGCTCTCCTTCACCGACGTGCAGGTCCCGGTCGAGGACGTCCTCGGCGAGGTCGGCAAGGGCTTCTCCTACCTCGGCCAGAATCTCCCCGTCGAGCGTCTCGGCATCGCCGTCGGCGCCTACGCCCAGGCCGCGGCCGCCGTCGAGTTCGCCAAGAAGTACGTCGCCGAGCGCAAGGTCTTCGGCACCACCGTCGCCTCCTTCCAGAACACCAAGTTCGAGCTCGCGGCGTGCAAGGCCGAGGTCGACGCCGCCGAGGCCGTGGTCGACCGCGCCATCGAGGCCGAGGATGCTGGCACCCTCACCGCCGCCGAGGCCGCCTCGGCCAAGCTGTTCTGCACCGAGGTCGCCCACCGCGTCATCGACCGCTGCCTCCAGCTCCACGGCGGCTACGGCTACATGAACGAGTACCCCATCGCCCGCCTCTACGCCGACAACCGCGTCAACCGCATCTACGGCGGCACCTCCGAGGTCATGAAGCTAATTATTGCTAAGGACATGGGTCTGTGACCTGCTAGAAGCCCTGCCGAGTCGGCTCGTCATGACGAGCCGACTCGGCATACGCTCGGGGCATGACGCCGCGCGAGGACGAGAATCGCCGCTTGCTGCGGGCGCGTGACGCGATGGACCGGCACTACGCCGAGCCGCTCGACGTCGCTGCGATCGCCCGCGTCGCCCACGTGTCGCCGGCGCACTTCAGCCGCCGGTTCAAGGCGGTCTTCGGGGAGACCCCGCACCGCTACCTGCAGCGGCGCCGGATCGAGAGGTCGATGGCGCTGCTGCGAGACACCGCGACCCCGGTGACTGATGTCGCGCTCACGGTCGGCTTCACGAGCCTCGGCACGTTCAGTCGTACGTTCCGCGACATCGTCGGCGTCTCGCCGACCGACTACCGCGCCCGGGCCGACAGCCCGGCCGTACCGGGATGTGTCGCCCGCGTCTGGATGCGGCCGGCGAGCTGAGCAGTTTCGGAGAAGCGCCCGGCGTCGAACCGCCGCAGACTGGTCGCATGCTGACCAACATCAACATCACCGGAATCTACGTGCTCGACCAGGACGAGGCGCTCGACTTCTATGTCGGCAAGCTCGGGCTGGAGGTCGGGAGCGACGTCGACATGGGCTTCATGCGCTGGCTCACCATCCACCTTCCCGGTGACCCCGACCGCCAGCTCCTGCTCGAGGTCCCGGGCGGCTCCCCCGCCCACAGCGAGGAGACCGCCGACCAGCTGCGCGACCTGGTCACCAAGGGAGCCATGGGCGCCGTGGTCATCTTCAACACCGACGACTGCGAGAAGCTCTACGAGGAGCTGTCCGCCAAGGGCGTCGAGTTCACCGACAAGCCGACCAAGCAGCCCTACGGCATCGACTGCGCCTTCCGCGACCCCTTCGGCAACCACATCCGCGCCACCCAGCGTGTCGAGGGTCCCGTCGAGGTCACCGACGAGGACATCGCGCGCTGGTCCGGAAAGTGAGCCGAACGTAGGAGGGCTCGGGCCTGTATCCGGCTCCAGACCTCCTAGGTTGTGCGAGCACCTCGGTACGCCACCTGCAGATCTCGAGCCGTCCTGAGCAACCCTTGGAACCAAGCGCGGTCATCGTCATCGGGGCGATTGGGAGGCGTGCCGCCGACCTCTTCGATCGCGGCAGCAACCACTCCCGCTGCACTGTCATCCCCCGGCTCCGCGTCGTTCAAGCACGGCGCCGACTCCAGCATCCTCAACGCTTGCGGACCCAGAAGTGCCACGGCGGCTGCGGCGAGGGTGTGCGCGTTCTTCGACGAGTAAGCATGCGCCAGCGCGACTTCCAGATCGCTCACCACCGATTCGGGAGGAAACCGCAGGCAGTACCAGGCAGCCACCGAACTCTCGCGCCACGTGCCGCGGAGCATCCGCCTGACATCACTCAGTCTGACCCTCCGTCCCGCACGCTCGATGCGGCGACGAAGCGTCCAATCGTGCGCAACCCACTCGGCCTTGAGGTAGAACGGACGGACGTGCTTGTAGAAAACCGCGATCCACCTGAGCTCCTCGTACGACCGCATCCTCGCAACCTATCGCCGTGGACGGCCCAGCACATCAGGTTGCCAAGCTGCGCCCGTGCCTATGCCAGCAAGACCGCCACCGCGGGAGCCCTAGCCGCCAACGACCTCGTACGCCTCCCGCAGCTGCTCCTCGGACGGGCCGGTGAGGATGCGGGGGTCGGCGAGGTCGTGGAGGACGAGGAAGCGGAGCACGGAACCGCGGGTCTTCTTGTCGACCCGCATGGCACCGATGAGGTCGTCGAAGCCGGCCTCGACGCCCAGCTCCTTGACGGTGGTCGGGAGGCCGACCTTCGCGAAGGTCGGGGCGTGCCGCGCGGCGACCTCGTCGGAGAGGACTCCGGAGAGGCGGGCGAGCTCGGCGGCGTACACGCAACCGACCGCGACCGCGTCACCGTGGCGGATCGAGAAGCCGGAGTGCTTCTCGAGCGCGTGGGCGAGCGTGTGGCCATAGTTGAGCGTCTCGCGGCCGGGATGGCCGTCGGCGCCGCCGGTCTCCTTCAGGTCGGCGGCGACGACCTCGGCCTTGACCCGGATCGCGCGCTCGACCAGCTCGGCGAGAACGGGCGATGAAGCGGTGATCTTGTCCGTCTCCTCGACCAGGCGCAGGATCTCGGGGTCGGCGATGAAGCCGCACTTGACGACCTCGCCGAGCCCGGCGATCAGGTCGGCCTCCGGCAGGGTCTCGAGGAGGGCGAGGTCGCACAGTACGCCGGCGGGCTCGTGGAACGCCCCGACGAGGTTCTTGCCGGCGGCGGTGTTGACGCCGGTCTTGCCGCCGACCGCGGCGTCGACCATGGCAAGCACGGTGGTGGGCACATGCACGACGCGTACGCCGCGCAGCCAGCCGGCCGCGACGAACCCGCCGAGGTCCGTGGTCGCGCCACCACCGAAGGTGACGACGGCGTCGGAGCGGGTGAAGCCCTTCTCCCCCAGTGCCTCCCAGCAGTCGTTGGCGACCGCGACCGTCTTCTGGTCCTCGCCGCTGGGCAGCCCGAGGCCGAGCACGTCGTAGTGCTTCAGCAGCTCCTCGAGCACCGGCTCGGCGTACTCGGCCAGGTCGGCGGCGTAGAGGAACGCCACCCGCTGAACGCTCTCGCCCAGCAGCCCCTGGAGCCGGCCGGCGAGGCCGGACCCGATGACGACGTCGTACGCAGCGGCGCTCTCGACCCTGATGACGGTGCTGACTGTCTCGGTCACTTCTACTCCGTGGTGTTCAGCGCGGTCAGGGCGGTGGCGAGCTCGGCGGCGACGTCGTCGGCCGCACGGCCGTCGGTGTCGACGACCAGCGTCGCGACCGACTCATAGATGGGTGCGCGCTCCTCCAGCAGCGTCTTGATGCGGCCGCGTACGTTGCCGAGCAGCATCGGGCGTCCCGAGCCGAGCCCGACCCGCTTGACCGCGTCCGCGACCCCGACCCGCAGGTAGACGACGGTGTGCTCCTTGAGCAGGATCTGGGTCCGATCAGCCAGAACGGAGCCGCCGCCGAGTGAGACGACCCCGTCGTGCTCAGCGAGCGCGGCGGCGACCGCGTCGGCCTCGACCGCACGGAAGTGAGCCTCGCCCTCGTCGACGAAGATGTCCTGCACGCTCTTGCCTGCGGCGGCCGCGATGTCCTCGTCCGTGTCACGTAGCGTGACCCCGAGACGGGACGCGAGCAGCGCACCGACGGTCGACTTGCCCGCGCCCATCGGGCCGACGAGCACGACAGCCGGCATCACACGTACCTCAGGTTCTCGAGGTAGGACTTGGCGTTGCGCGCGGTCTCGCCGACCGAATCGCCACCGAACTTCTCCAGCGCCGCCTCGGCCAGTACGAGCGCGACCATCGCCTCGGCGACGACACCGGCAGCAGGCACCGCACAGACGTCGGAGCGCTGGTGATGCGCGACGGCCTCCTCACCGGTGGCCACGTCGACGGTGCGCAGCGCACGCGGCACGGTCGCGATCGGCTTCATCGCGGCGCGCACACGCAGGATCTCGCCGGTCGACATGCCACCCTCGGTGCCGCCGGAGCGCCCGGAGGCGCGGCGGATGCCGTCGACGGAGGGAACGATCTCGTCGTGGGCCTTGGAGCCCGGTGTCGCGGCGAGCTCGAAGCCGTCGCCGACCTCGACACCCTTGATCGCCTGGATGCCCATCAGCGCACCGGCCAGGCGCGCGTCGAGGCGCCGGTCCCAGTGCACGTGGGAGCCGAGGCCCGGCGGCAGCCCGTGGACGACGACCTCGACGACGCCGCCGAGGGTGTCGCCGTCCTTGTGGGCCTCGTCGATGCGGGCGACCATCTGCTTGGAGCCGTCGGGGTCGAGCACCCGCACCGGGTCCTCGTCCAAGCGCGCCACGTCCTCGGGAGCGGGGACCTCGCGGCCAGGCGTACGGACTCCACCGATCTCCAGAACGTGGGAGACCAGACGGACGCCGAGCGCCTGCTCGAGGAAGGCCGAGGCGACCGCGCCGAGCGCGACGCGGGCCGCGGTCTCGCGGGCCGAGGCACGCTCCAGGATCGGGCGGGCGTCGTCGAAGTCGTACTTCTGCATCCCGACCAGGTCGGCGTGACCGGGCCGCGGCCGGGTCAGCGGCGCGTTGCGGGCCTGGCTGGCCAGCACGTCGGCGTCGACCGGGTCGGAGGCCATCACGGTCTCCCACTTGGGCCACTCGGTGTTGCCGACCTCGATCGCGACCGGACCGCCCTGCGACTCCCCGTGGCGTACGCCGCCGGTGATCCGCACCTGGTCCTTCTCGAACTTCATCCGGGCGCCGCGGCCATAGCCGAGCCGCCGCCGGGCCAGGGCATCAGCGATGTCGTCAGAGGTGATCCGGACGTGGGCGGGCAGACCCTCCATCACGGCCGTCAAGGACGGACCATGGGACTCGCCCGCAGTGAGCCAACGCAACATGGGATCAGTCTTTCATCCCCGCCGCACAAGCCCGCGCACCCGGGCTCAAAGCGAGACGGCGAGCACACCGACGAGCATGCCCAGAATCATGAACGGCCCGTACGCCAGGGGCTCACGCATCGCCGTGCGCGAGCGTTGTGCGACGGCGCGTCCGATGCCCCAAACACCGAAGATCGCCAGCCCGGCCCACAGCCCGAGGGCCAGTTGCTCCCAGCCGAGGCGGCCGAGGACCAGACCGACGAGCGCCGCGAGCCGTACGTCGCCGAAGCCCATCGCGTGCGGCAGCATCCGCCACAGCAGCCAGAACGCCGAGCGCCCGATCACCAGCCCCGTAAGGGCACCGAGAGCCGCCGCGGTGTCACGCGTCCAGAGCCACTCGGCGGCGAGCAGGCCGATCCCGACCGCGGTCGCCACCAGGATCGGCACCTTCGGCAGCCGCTGGACGCGCCAGTCGACGTAGGCCAGCAGAACCCAGACAGGTGTGAGCGGCACCAGCGCCACCATCAGGCGCGAGGGCTCTACCTGCCAGGCGAGCAGTCCGGCGAGCGCCGCGGAGACGACCACCGCGAGAGGCAGTAGCGGGGGCCACCCGGCCACGGTGGCATAGGAGACCGCCGGCGGGTCGTCGACCGGTTCAGGGAGCCGGCGAAGCAGAGGCGGCACCCCGAGAGCGAGCAGACCGGCGACGGCCGCACTCACCAGCACGACCGCCCCGGGACTCATGCCGGTGACGGCTCCATACTGGACTCCCTGATGCCCAGCGCCTTCTCCCCCGCTGCCCGCATCGCCGCGAGAGGTGCAGGACGGCCCGTAAAGAGCTCGAACTGCAGCACCGCCTGGTGTACGAGCAGATCCAGACCGCTCACCGCCACGCCGGGAGCGACGGAGAGCAGCGGCGAGGGCCACGGGTCGTAGACGACGTCGAAGACGACCGGCGTCGATGCCCAGCGATCGATGAGCTCCGGGGTCTGCGCCTT
Organism: Nocardioides sp. NPDC127503; assembly: GCF_040302165.1. Lineage (NCBI taxonomy): Bacteria > Bacillati > Actinomycetota > Actinomycetes > Propionibacteriales > Nocardioidaceae > Nocardioides > Nocardioides sp. NPDC127503. The sequence continues at coordinate 178,351 of NZ_JBEORH010000002.1, forward strand.
CGCCGGGACGGTGGAGACGACCGCATCCACACCGTCGACCGCCGAGTCCAGCGGCAGCACGGAGACGACGGGCTTGCTCGGGTGACGCGAGATCATCTCGATCGTCTCCCCCGCCGCGCCCGGGTTGCGCGCCAGCAGCGTGATCCGGGAGGCCCCGAGCTCGGCGAGCGCGAGGCCCGTGGAGGCCGCGGTCGCGCCGGCGCCCAGGATCGCACCGGACGTGCAGGAGAATCCCTCGCCCGCGCGCTCCCGGATCGCCGCGACCGCACCGGGCAGGTCGGTGTTGTCCCCCACCCAGCCGTGCGAGGAGCGCACCAGCGTGTTGACCGCCCCCACGAGCCGCGCCCGCGGCGACATCGACCGCGCCAGCTCATACGCCTCCCGCTTGAGCGGCATCGTCACCGACAGCCCACGCCACCGGCTCGGCGGCCAGTCGCCGCCGAGGTCGGCGACGTACTTCGCCAGGCCACCAGCCTGCACGCGCGTGGACGTGTAGGACCAGTCGGACATCTCCAGCTCGGCGTACGCAGCCTGGTGGAGGGTCGGGGAGAGCGAGTGATCGATCGGATCACCCAGAACAGCGCACTTCAATCAACGTCTCCTTGCATCAGCACTTGTTCTTCGCGCAGTACGCGTCCAGGTCGTCGCTCCAGCCCTGGAACTCCTTGTAGTCACGGGTGAACTTGGTCTCGCCTGTCTTCAGGTTCACCGTGATATAGAAGAGCCAGTTGCCCTTGGCCGGGTTGAGAGCCGCCTCGATCGCCGCGTCACCGGGCGAGCCGATCGGGCTCGGCGGCAGGCCAGCGCGACGACGGGTGTCGTACGGCGTGTCCTTGGCCAGCTCGGCAGATGTCAGCTGGGTGGTGCCGGACTTCCCGATGCCGTACGCGTTCGATGCGTCGATCCCGAGAGTCCCGTTCGTGGCTCCGTCATCGATCTTGGGATCGAGCCGGTTGTAGATCACCCGCGCGATCTTGGGCATGTCATCACCGCGACCTTCCGCTTCGACGAGCGAGGCCACGGTCATGATCTGCTCAGCCGTGCACGCCTTGCCATCGCTGCACTTGAGCTGCTTGGCGCGCGCCTCGATGTCGTTGTCGCCGAGCGCCTGCTCCCACCGATCGACCATCATCGCCAGCATCTCGGTCGGCGTCGCGTCGGGCGGGAAGGCGTACGTCGCCGGGAAGAGGTAGCCCTCGACGTTGCCCTTGGCGTAGTCGGGCAGACCGATCGCCTCGGCGTCCTGGGCGGCCTTCTTGAACTCGGCCGGCTTCTTCTTGGTCTTTTCGGCGAGCACCTTGTAGATCGCCTTGGCGCGCGACCCCTCGGTGATGGTGACGTTGACTGTGTCGATGTTCTCCGGGTTGGCGAGGATCTCGACGACGTCGGCGGCCTTCATCTGCTTCTTCAGCGGGTAGAAGCCGACCTGGACGGTCAACCCCTCGGCGTTGGCCGCCTCGATGAAGGCGTCGACCGACTCGACAACGCCGATCTCCTTCAGGTTGCGGCCGACCGCCGAGACCGAGTCGCCCTGGTGCACCTCGAAGGAGACAGGGTCGGTGCCGGGGCCGGGGTAGTCGGCCGGAGGCGCGACCATGTCCTTGACGTAGTCGATCGCCCGGTCGCCCACGACGTAGAACCCACCGAGGACCACCGCCATGGCCACTAGGACGGCGAGGCAGCCACCGAAGCGTCGTTTGCGCTTGGGCGGCTCCTCGTCGAAGTAGGGATCGTGGTCCGAGGGACCGCCCTCGAAGAAGGCAGGCTGCTGCTGGTAGGTCGGGCCGCCGTAGCCGCCCGGCCGCTGCGGCGGCTCCTGTCGGCCGTAGCCCGGAGGGGGCGTGCCGGCACCTGGCACCGGACGAGGCCCCGGGCGTCGACCCGGCTGGCCCTGCTGCGGAGGCATCTGACCCGGCATCTGCCCGGGCATCTGCGGCGGCATCCGGCGCGGGTCTCGGGGATCCTGCGGAGGCTGCTGCCTCGGCGGGTAGCCACCGCGCGGATCGCGACCATGTGACCCCTGGCCAGGGCGACGCGGGTCGCGCGGGTCCGGGGGGTAGTAGCGCTCACTCAATGACCGACCTCAACGATCTCTCCAGGCGCGGTCCCCGAAGCGCGCTCACTGTCCAATGCGTGTTGCAGGATCACAACCGCCGCGGCCATGTCCACCACGGCTCGGCGGTCCTGACCCTTGCGCCCCCGGTCTCGGAGCATAGCCTCCGCGGAAACTGTTGTAAGTCGTTCGTCGACGAGGCGAACCGGGACCGGAGCCACTCGCCGCGCCAAGGACGCGGCGAAGTTCCGGACCTTAGCAGTCGCCGGGTTCTCCCCTCCCTTGAGGGACCGGGGCAGCCCGACGACCACCTCGAGCATCGTCGACTCCTCGGCGATCTCGGCGACGATCGCCTGCAGGCGCGCGAGGTCTCCGCGGCCCTTCTTGACCGTCTCGAGCGGCGTCGCCAGGAACCCCGTGGGGTCACTCCTGGCGACGCCGATCCGGGCGTCGCCAGGATCGAGACCGAGGCGTACGCCGTGCCGCATCAGGCTTGCGCGACCAGCGTCGCGACCATTCCGAGCGCGGTGTCGATCTTGGACACGTCGGTGCCGCCGCCCTGGGCGAAGTCCGGCTTGCCACCGCCGCGACCACCCACGACCGGCGCGAGCTCCTTGATCAGGTCGCCCGCCTTGACGCCCTTGGCGATGCCGGCCGGGTTGACCGCGGCCACGACCGCGACCTTGTCGTCGGCGTCACCGATGAGCACGACAGCCGCCGGCGCGTCACCGAGCCGGGAGCGTACGTCCTGGGCGAGCGTGCGCGCGTCGCCGCCGCCCACACCCGGAACCCGCTGGGCGACGACCTGGACGCCGTTGACGTCGACCGCGGAGGCCGCGATCGAGCCACCGGAGGCGAGCAGCTGTGCCGTACGCGCCCGAGCGATCTCCTTCTCGGCGGCCTTGAGGCGCTCCATCAGGTCGGAGACCCGGCCGACGACGTCATCGGACTGCGTCTTGAGCAGCAGGTTGAGCTCGGAGACCACGTCGCGCTCACGGGCGAGGTAGTTGAAGCCCTCGACGCCCGTGTAGGCCTCGATGCGCCGGTTGCCGGAGCCGACCGAGGCCTCGGAGGTGACCACGATCGTGCCGATCTGGGCAGAGTGGTCCACGTGGGTGCCACCGCACAGCTCACGCGACCAGGGGCCGCCGATCTCGACGACGCGCACCTTGGAGTCGTCGTAGGTCTCACCGAAGAGCGCGATCGCGCCCCACTCCTTGGCCTGCGGCAGGGTCATGTAGTCCCACGCGACCGGCAGGTCGGCCCGCAGCGCGTTGTTGGAGACCTCCTCGACCTCATGCATCTGCTCGGGGGTCAGACCCTTGGTCCAGCCGTAGTCGAGACGCAGGTAGCCGGGGCGGTTGTAGGAGCCCGACTGCAGCGCGGTCGGCCCAAGCACCTCGCGCAGCGCCGCGTGCACCACGTGGGTGCCGGAGTGGGCCTGGCGGGCGCCGAGACGCCACTCGGGGTCGACCTGCGCGTGCACGAGCGACTCACCGCCGTGGAACTCGCCGTCGACGACCCGGACCTGGTGCACCACGAGGCCCTTGACCGGCCGCTGCACGTCGACGACCTCGAGCCGGCCACCGTCGAACTCGATGATGCCCGCGTCGGCGGACTGACCACCGGACTCGGCGTAGAACGGGGTGCGGTCGAGGACGATCTCACCGATCTCCTCGGGACCGAGCACGTCGACCCGCTTGCCCTCCTTGAGGAGAGCGATCGGCTTCGACTCGGTGTCGAGGGTCGTGTAGGCCTGCCAGTCGGTCGGACCGTTGCTGTCGAGGATGCCGCGGTAGACCGACACGTCGGCGTGCTGGCCCTTCTTGGCGCGCGCGTCGGCCTTGGCCCGCTCACGCTGCTCGGTCATCAGACCGCGGAAGCCCGGCTCGTCGACCTCGAGACCCGCCTCGGCGGCCATCTCGAGGGTCAGGTCGATCGGGAAGCCGTACGTGTCGTGGAGCTGGAACGCCTTGGCACCCGTGAACGTGGTGGACCCGCTCGACTTCACCTCGGTCGCGGCCATGTCGAAGATCTGGGTGCCGGCCGCGAGCGTCTTGCGGAAGGCCTCCTCCTCGGCGTCGGCGATCCGCTTGATGCGGTCCCAGCCGGTGTGCAGGTCGGTGTAGGTCTCCCCCATCTTGTCGCGGGAGATCGGCAGCAGCTCGGGCATCGCCGGGTCTTCGTAGCCCAGCAGGCGCATGTTGCGGATCGCGCGGCGCATCAGCCGCCGCAGGACGTAGCCGCGGCCCTCGTTGCCGGGGGTGACGCCGTCGCTGATCAGCATCAGCGAGGAGCGCACGTGGTCGGCGACGACGCGGAAGCGGACGTCGTCCTCGTAGGCGGCGCCGTACTTCTTCCCGGTCAGCTCCATCGCCTTCTCGATGACGGGGAAGACGACGTCGGTCTCGTACATGTTCGCCTTGCCCTGCATCAGGTAGGCGACACGCTCGAGGCCGAGGCCGGTGTCGATGCTCTTCTGCGGCAGGGCGCCGTCGATGTCGACGTCGTACTTGGACCGCGCCGCGACGACGTTGTCCTGCATGAAGACGAGGTTCCAGAACTCCAGGTAGCGGTCGCCGGCGTCCCAGTCACGGTCGGCGCCGAACTCCGGGCCGCGGTCGATCAGGATCTCCGAGCACGGACCACCGGGCCCGGGCACGCCCATCGACCAGTAGTTCTCGCTCGGGGGCAGCCGCACGATGCGGTCGTCGGGGAGGCCGGCGATCGTCTTCCAGAGCGCCACCGCCTCCTCGTCGCCGTTGAGCACGGACGGGTAGAGAACGGACTCGTCGAAGCCGAAGCCACCGTCGGCGACCGACTTGGTGACCAGCTCCCAGGCGAGCGTGATCGCGCCCTCCTTGAAGTAGTCACCGAAGGAGAAGTTGCCGCACATCTCGAAGAAGGTGCCGTGCCGGGTGGTCTTGCCGACCTCCTCGATGTCGGGCGTACGGATGCACTTCTGCACCGACGTCGCCCGGTCGTAGGGCGGGGTGGCCTGGCCGAGGAAGTAGGGCTTGAAGGGCACCATGCCTGCGTTGACGAAGAGCAGGTTGGGGTCGTCGAGCAGGAGCGATGCCGACGGCACCACCGTGTGCTCGCCGATCTCGGTGTTCTCGGCGAAATGCGCCGTGAAACGGCGGCGGATCTCCGCCGTGCTCAACCACTCCATCAGGGGGTACTACCTTCCGTGTTCTGCATCGGGTCCTCGGTCGGCCCGCTTCTGTGCCCGATCTCTGGGGCAAGTCTGTGCTGCTCGGCGCCTGCGGCGCCAATCTGTTTCGGCCCGGCTGTCTTCGCTTCGATCCACTCCCGGAGCTCGAGCTCCTTCTCGGCCTTGCCGGTGGCCAGCTCGTCGCGGAAGATCCGCGCGCCGACGCCGAGCGCCTGGGCCCGGTCGCGCAGGCCGTCGGCGGTGAAGGCCTCCGCGGCCCGCCGCCCCTTGACCATCGCGTACACGCCCGCACCCGCACCGACCACGAACCAGATCGCGCCCCTCATAGGGAGTCCTCCATACGTACGTCCTCGTCAACTGCCGCGCGCTGGCGCGCACGGTATTCGCGCAGCGCCTCGCGCATCTCGCTCTTCCGGTCCTTGCGTGACCGCTTGACCTCGCGGTGCATCTCGTAGCGGATCTTGAACCGCACCTCGGGCGAGAGCGCCCGGCGTACCCCGTGGACCAGCGCGGCGCCGTGCACCACGGTCTCCCGGAACACCGCGTCCGCGAAGGCCGGTGCGGTCAACGTACGCTGCACCACCTGCTCGACCTCGGCAGGCTCGCCGTCCTCCCCGAGGGAGGTGATCACATACTCTCTCTCGGCGACGTCCCGGCGCCGCCGCCTGCCAGTCGGCTCGGGCGGAGCCAGCCGCTTCTCCAGCGCCTCGAGCCGCTCGCGCAGCTCGGCCTCGCTGGCCACGGCCTCCTCGAGCCGGCGCCGCGCTGCGCGGCGTGCCCGGAGCGCGAGCAGCACGGCCACCAGCGAGATGAGGACCAGGACCCCCACTGCCGTCAGCGTCGCCACCAGCGCCCACCCGGGCATGCTCGAGTTCGTCATGGTTCGCCTACCCTATCCATCCTGTCCGCGCACGATTTTCCGGACACGCTCCCAACGTTCCTTCACTCCGGCTTCGGCTCCGTGGGTGGTCGGCTGGTAGTACTCCGCGTCGGTCACCGCGTCGGGCGCGTACTGCTGCGTCGCGATGCCGAACGGCTCGTCGTGGGCGTACTTGTACGCCTCGCCGTGCCCGATCTTCTTCGCGCCCTCGTAGTGGGCGTCGCGCAGGTGTGGCGGGACGTTGCCGATCTTCCCGGCCGCGACGTCGGCGCGCGCGGCGAAGATGGCGTTCGTGACCGCGTTGGACTTCGGCGCGACGGCGAGCGCGATCGTCGCGTGCGCCAAGGTGAGCTGGGCCTCGGGCATCCCGATCAGCTGCACGGTCTGGGCCGCGGCGACCGCGGTCTGCAGCGCCGTCGAGTCGGCCAGGCCGATGTCCTCGGAGGCCAGGATCATCAGCCGGCGGGCGATGAACCGGGGGTCCTCCCCCGCCTCGATCATCCGCGCCAGGTAGTGCAGCGCCGCGTCGGCGTCCGAGCCGCGCACCGACTTGATGAAGGCGCTGACCACGTCGTAGTGCTGGTCACCCTGCCGGTCATAGCGCACCGCCGCCTGGTCGACAGCCCGCTCGGCCGCCTCGAGGGTGATCTCCCCACCAGAGGCCGCCCCGGCCGCGGCCTCGAGATACGTCAGCGACCGCCGTGCGTCGCCGCCGGCGAGGCGTACGAGATGGTCGAGCGCGTCGTCCGTCAGCGTCACCGAGCCGCCGAGGCCACGCTCGTCCTCGACCGCCTTCAGCAGTACGCCACGGATGTCGTCGTCGGTGAGCGACTCGAGCCGTAGGAGCAGCGAGCGCGACAGCAGCGGCGAGATCACCGAGAAGAAGGGGTTCTCCGTGGTGGCGGCGACCAGCGTGACCCAGCGGTTCTCCACGCCCGGCAGCAGCGCGTCCTGCTGCGCCTTGCTGAACCGGTGGACCTCGTCGACGAAGAGTACCGTCTCTTTGCCGGTCGCGACCAGCTCGGCGCGGGCCGAGTCGATCGCCGCACGGACCTCCTTGACACCGGCCGAGACCGCGGAGACCTCGACGAAGCGACGGTCGGTGGAGCGGCTCACGATCGAGGCGATGGTCGTCTTCCCGGTCCCCGGCGGCCCCCACAGCAGCAGCGAGAGCGACTGCCCGCCCTCCACGACCTGGTGCAGCGGCGACCCGGACGCCTTCAGCGAGCTCTGGCCGACGAGCTCCTCGAGCGTACGCGGCCGCATCCGCACCGCCAGCGGCGCAGCCGCATGGTCGCTGTGGCTCAGCGACCCGCCGCGCGAGGCGCCTGCGGCAGCCCCCATCTCAAACAACCCGTCCACACGCCAACCCTAGTGGCCGGCACCGACAGACTCAGCCGACAGGGGTGGGGGTCAGGTGAGGCGTACGCGTGGGTCGAGCACGCTGTAGAAGAGGTCGACCAGGAGGTTGGTGACCACGATGATGAAGGCGGAGATCAGCGTGGTCGCCTCGATGACCGGCAGGTCGCTCTGGCTGACCGCGTTGAGGGCCCGCAGACCGAGGCCGGGGATGCCGAAGATCAGCTCGGTGAAGATGGTGCCGGTCAGCAGAGCGCCGAAGTCGATGCCGAAGATCGTCACGATCGGCACGACCGCCGCGCGCAGCGCGTGCTTGTTGACGATCCGCCGCTCCGCGAGGCCCTTGGCGCGCGCCGTGCGGACGTAGTCCTGATTGAACGCCTCGATCATCGAGCCACGGGTGAACCGGGCGTACTTGGAGGAGTTCACCAGGCCGAGCGCGAGCCAGGGCAGCATCAGGCCCCAGGCCCACTTCAGGGGCGAGTCGGTCAGCGGGTGGTAGCCCTCCTGCGGGAAGATCCCGGCGCTGACCGCGAGATAGAGGAACGCGAGCAGGACGAACAGATAGTAGGGAATCGACTCGATCACCAGCGTCGCGCCGATGACGGCCTTGTCCGCCGAAGTCCCCCGGCGTCTGGCCGCGAACATCCCGATGGGCACGCCGATGAGCAGGATCGTGACACCGGCGCCGACCGCGACCGAGACCGTCGGCCCGATCCGGTCCTTGATGTCGTCCCAGACATTGACCCGGTAGATGAAGCTGACCCCGAAGCACGGGGTCTCACAGTCGTACGCCTCGGAGCCGAAGGCGATCTCGCGACCCGTGAAGATGCCGGCCATGTATTCGGTGTACTGAACATGGAGCGGGGCATCCAGGTTGAGCGCCTCCCGGATCGCATCCTGGCGCTCGGCGGTGCACTTGGGCTCAGGGCACATCGCGTCCGCCGGGTCGCTCGGGCCATAGGTGAAGAGCGCGACGACCGCCACCGAGATCACGAACAGCACGAGAAGTGCCGAGATCAACCGGCGTACGACAAAACCGATCATGGGACGGAGGTCTCGCTTCCTAGAAGATGTCCACGGGCGCTGGCCCAGAGTTGCGGTGTCCTGAGTGAAGGTCCGGCCGGCGTGGGGTGCACCCACGCCGGCCGGATCACCTCACTTGAGGTACATGATGGAGAAGCTCGGCATGCCCTTGACCGGGTCGTTGACGACCCCGCCGACCTGCGAGCCCTTGATGAAGGCGTTCGCGTCGTAGCCGGCGTTGATCTCGACCATGTAGGTCTCCTGCATCCACTTGTCGAACTCGCCCCAGGCCGCGGGGACCTCGTCGGCGTCCATCTTCAGGATCTCGGCCTGCTTCGCGTCAGCGTCGGCCTCCTTGAAGTTGGTCGGGTTCGGCATGCCCGCCTTGTTGGCGTTCGAGCCGATCCACTGCGCCGGGAACCACGAGCCACCCGAGGGCCAGTCGGAGCACCAGCCGCCGTAGCGGAGGTTGACCGGAGCGTCGAGGTTGCTCTCGTCGTCACGGTAGGTCTCGTCGGTCGAGGCCACCGGGGTCGCCTTGAAGCCGGCCGCCTCGAAGCCCTTGACCATCTGGTCCTTCTTGGCCACCGAGTTCTCGTCGTCACGCTGGTAGTGCCACTTGATCTCGAAACCCTCGGCCCCGGCCTCCTTCAGCAGCGCCTTGGCCTTCTCCGGGTCGGTGGTCTGACCGTCCTGACCCTCCGGGTACTGGTACTCGACCCGGCCCGCGGTGCCCGGGGGCAGGAGCGATGTGCCGGGCTGGATGGTGACGCCGACGATCTCGCCGGAGGCCTTCCAGGCTGCCTGGTAGGGGTAGGCCCAGCTGATGGCCTCGCGGATCTTCTTGTCCTTGATCTTGGTCTGGTCCGGACGGTACATGTAGGTGCACGGCGAGGTGCCCTCGATGAGGTTGTCCGGCGCGCTCTCCTTGATCGACTTGTAGGTCGGAGGCGTGACGTCGTCGTACGTCATCATCGCCTGCGCCGCGCCCTTGTCGCCGAGGATCTGGTTCTCGAGCTTCGCGGTGTCCTGGGCGAACTTGAAGTCGAACGCGTCCGCGGCCTGGAAGCGGCCGGGGTCGGTGTCGGGGTCCCAGTGCTCGTTCTTGACCAGCTTCAGCGAGGTGCCGGGCTTGTAGGACTCGAACTTGTAGGGGCCGGTCGACATCGGGTGGCTCTCGTAGGCCAGCGGGTCCTTGTCCTTGGCCTTCGGGATCGGCGAGAAGACCGGGAACGAGGCGTAGTAGTCGAGCTCGGGGAACGGCTGAGCCAGGTGGATGATCACCTTGTTGCCGTCGGCCTCGACGCCGTCGTAGTCCTCACCGCCGTACCAGCCGGCGCTGGCGTCGTAGTCGGGGAGCTTCTTCAGCTCGGCATCGGTGTCCGCGAACGGGCCCTTGTACTTCTGACCGTCCTTGAAGAACGTCGTCTGGTACGTCGGGCCGTCGGTCAGCGTGTCGATGGCGAAGGAGCGCTTGATGCCGTAGACGACGTCCTCGGCGGTGATCTCGGTGCCGTCCTCGTACTTGATCCCGTCCTTCAGCTCGAAGGTCCAGGTCAGGCCGTCCTCAGAGACCTTACCGAGGTCGGTGGCGATGTCGGGGACCAGGACGGAGTCGCCGCTCTCCTCGTCGTACACGTACTGCGTCAGGGAGCGGGTCACCAGGCCGGACATGATCGCACCGGAGTCGGTGTAGTAGGTCCTGGTCGGGTCGAGGGTGTGCGGGGCGGCGTTGGACAGCACGGTGATCGTGCCGCCCTTCTTCGCGTCGGACGGGATCTCCAGCGGCCCCTCGGCCGTTGCGTCCTTACCGGCGCCGGCGCCGCCGCCGGCCTTGAACTCGCCGGCCGGGTCCTCGCCACCGCCACCCCCGCCGCCACAAGCCGCGGTGAGCGTCAGCGCAGCGATCGCACTGGCGGCGATCACTGTTCTCTTCAATCGCATCGTAGGTCTCCACCTTCCATGGTTGATGCCTCTCTCCGACGACGTGCTCACCGGAAAGACTTGGGGTCGAAGGCGTCGCGGATGGCGTCTCCGAGCAGGTTGAGCGCGAAAACCAGGACCACGATCCCGACAATCGGCGCGTAGAGGTACAAGGGGTACTCGTCGAACCAGCTCTGGGCGCGCAGGATCGTCTGTCCCCAGGACGGGCGTCCGGTGACACCGACGCCGAGGTAGGCCAGCGTCGCCTCCGCGGCGATCGTGGCCGGCAGGCTCAGCGAGAACGAGACGACGATCGGCGCCACCAGGTTGGGCAGCAGCTCCTTGAACAGGATGCGATGGGTCGGCATCCCGAGGACGTGCGCGGCCTCGATGAACTCGCGCTCACGCAGCGAGATCACCTCACCGCGGATCAGCCGGGCCAGGCCCATCCACCCGAAGATCGTGAGGATCGCGATGAGCGCGATCAGCGAGGCGTTGTCGAGCATCGCCGGGTTCTCCCGCCAGCGCTCCACGAGCATCGGCGAGATGGCGATCGCGACCAGCAGGAAAGGCAGCGTGAGGAAGATGTCGATCAGGAACGTGATCACCCGGTCACCCCAGCCGCGGCTGTAGCCCGCGATCAGGCCGAGCACCACACCGACCACGGTCGAGACGACCGTGGCGATCGTGGCGACCAGCAGGGACGTACGCGCGCCGTAGAACCACTCGGCGAGCAGGTCGTTGCCGGAGTTGGGCTCCAAGCCGAGAGGCGCCTCCCAGGTGAACCCGTAGTTGGGCGGGCCGATGACGGGGTAGTTGAACGAGTCGGTGTCGGTGACCGGGTCGCCGGCACGCACCTCGACGCCGAACAGCTTGCACAACAGGGGCGCGAAGATCGCGATCAGAACGAAGAGCAGCACGATCACGGCACAGATCATCGCGACCTTGTCCGAGAGGAGGCGGTCCATGGCGATCCGCATCGGCGAACGGCCGGCGACATCGCCCGTCCTCGGTTCCGGATTGATCTCGGGATCAGGACCCTGGATCAACACTTCGGACACAGTCATACGCTCGGATCTCCGTTCGATGCCAAGGCTCGGTACGCCCAAGACCAGACCACTTCGCGCGGTCCCGAGCCGGCGCGATGCATCAAGTTATGCCAAGTTCCGACACTTCGGGCGGGACTACAGATAACGGTTCGATACCGACAGTGACGTGTGACACATATGTAACAAAGACGGCCCGCAGCCAAAGGCTGCGGACCGTCTTTCGTAATCTCGCGGAGATACGGGAGATTCTCAGGCGCGACCCCGCGTGTTGTTCGCCAGGTCGTACCAGGTGTCGGCGTACCCCGGACCGTCGCCTGGGACCTCGGCCGGGCTGGCGCCCGGGTCCGGTGCACCGAACTCGTCTACGCCCAGGAGCGGCGCAGTGATCGGCTTCTCCGGGTGCTGGTGGATCTCACCCGGGAAGTGGCAGGCGACCTTGTGCTTCTTGCCGATCTGCAGCAGCGGCGGCTCGACCACGGAGCAGATGTCCTTGGCGAGGGAGCAGCGGGTGCGGAAGTGGCAGCCCGAGGGCGGGTTGATCGGCGAAGGTACGTCGCCCTCCAACCGGATCCGCTCACGACGGCCGCCGATCGCAGCCTGCTTCACGTCGGGCACGGCGGAGAGCAGCGCCTGGGTGTAGGGGTGGTGAGCGTGCTCGTAGATCGACTCCCGGTCACCGATCTCCACGATCTTGCCGAGGTACATCACCGCGACCTCGGGGCAGAAGTGACGAACGATGGCGAGGTCGTGCGCGATGAACAGGTAGGAGATGTCGAACTCCTTCTGCAGGTCCTGCAGAAGGTTGATCACCTGGGCCTGGATCGACACGTCCAGCGCGGAGACGGGCTCGTCGGCGACGAGCAGCTTCGGCTGCAGGGTCATGGCCCGGGCGATGCCGATGCGCTGACGCTGGCCGCCGGAGAACTCGTGCGGGTAGCGGTTGTAGTGCTCGGGGTTGAGCCCGACCAGCTCGAGCAGCTCCTGGACCCGGCTGAGCACCTTGTCCTTGGGCACCATGTTGTGGATCCGCAGCGGCGCGCCGATGATCGAACCGACCGTGTGCCGCGGGTTCAGCGAGGTCGACGGGTCCTGGAAGATCATCTGGATCTCCCGGCGCATCGGGTGCAGCTTCCTACCCGAGTAGTTGGCGATGTCGGTGCCCTCGAAGTGGATCTTCCCCTCGGTGGGCTGGTACAGCCGCGTCACCATCCGCCCGGTGGTGGACTTGCCACAGCCGGACTCACCGACGAGGCCCAGGGCGCTGCCCTTGGCCACCTCGAAGGAGACCCCGTCGACGGCCTTGACGTGTCCGACCGTACGCCGGATCACGCCGCTGCCCTTGACCGGGAAGTGCATCTTCAGGTTCTCGACCGAGAGCACGGTCTCCGTGCTCGCCGGCGCGACCGAGGCCGCGGTGGCAATAGTGGTGTCGCTCATCAGTCCTCCACCAGGTCAGGGGCGATCTCGGGCAGGATCTCTGCCTCGTAGACCTCGTCGGCGTTCTTGATGTGGCAGCGCTTGGTGTGGTTGCCACCACTGCTGGCCGGGGTGAGGTCGGGAAGGGTCGTCCGACACAGGTCGCCACCCACCTTAGCCACGTGGTCACAGCGCGGTTCGAAGGCGCATCCCGGCGGCGGGGTCAGCAGCGAGGGCGGGTTGCCCCGGATCGGGATCAGCTTCGCCTCGGTCGAGGCGGTCAGGTCCGGCACGCTGGAGAGCAGTCCCCAGGTGTAGGGCATCTGCGGGTGGGTGAGGATCTCCTTGCACGGGCCGTACTCGACCGCGCGGCCCGCGTACATCACGAGTACGTCGTCGGCCATCTCCGCCACGACACCGAGGTCGTGGGTGATGATGATGACCGCTGCGTCGAAGTCGCGCTGCAGGTCCTGGAGCAGGTCGAGGATCTGCGCCTGGACGGTCACGTCGAGAGCCGTGGTCGGCTCGTCGGCGATGAGCAGGCTCGGGTTGTTGATCAGCCCCATCGCGATCATCGCGCGCTGGCGCATACCGCCGGAGAACTGGTGCGGGTAGTCGTCCACGCGACGGTCGGGCTGCGGGATGCCGACGCGGTCGAGCATCTCGATGGCGCGCTTGCGCGCCTCCCTCTTGGTCACGTTGTTGTGGACCTGGTAGGCCTCCATGATCTGGTTGCCCACCGTGTAGTAGGGGTGCATCGCGGAGAGCGGGTCCTGGAAGATCATCGCCACGTCGCGGCCGCGACGCCTGCGCATCTCCTCGTTGCTCACCTTGAGCAGGTCGACCCCGTCGAGCATGATCTCGCCGCTGAGGATGGCGTTGGTGCCGCGGTGCAGCCCCATGATCGCCGAGCTCGAGACCGACTTGCCGGAGCCGGACTCGCCCACGATGCCGAGCGTCTTGCCGCGCTCGAGCTCGAAGGAGAGACCGTCGGTCGCCTTGACGATGCCGTCGGAGGTGGAGAAGTGAACCTTCAGGTCTCGCACCGAGAGGAACGAGCCATCGTTGGCCGGCCGCGTCTCGGGCGTGGTGGAGAGGTCAGTCATTGATCAGCTCCCGGGTCAGGCGACGCGCACGCGCGGGTCGATGAAGGCGTAGAGGACGTCGACGATGATGTTGGCGATGATCACCAGAGCCCCGAGGAGCAGCACCAGGCCCACGATGGTGGGAAGGTCGAAGGTCTCGTTCGCGGTCACCGCGAGCTTTCCGAGACCGTAGTAGTTGAAGACGTCCTCGGTGATGATCGCGCCGCCGAGGACGGCAGCGAAGTCGAGACCGAACATGGTCACCAGCGGGGTCAGCGCGGCACGCAGCGCGTGCTTGAACAGCACCTTGCCGCCCTTGACGCCCTTCGCCTTCGCGGTGCGAATGTAGTCCTCGCTCATCGACTCGAGCACGAACGCCCGGGTCATGCGCACGTAGCCCGCCATGTAGACGAACGCAAGCGTGAATCCGGGCAGCATGAGCTGGATCAGCCATTGCCCGACCCCACCGTCGGCGATCGACACGTATCCCGGCGCAGGGAAGATCCCCCACTTGATGGCTACGAAGTTGATCAGCAACGCTCCCACGAAGAACGTCGGGAACGCGTAGAGCGCCAGCGTTGCTCCGACGACGCCGCGGTCGAGAAGGGAGCCCTTGGCGATCGCGGCCAGCACCCCGAACAGAACACCGAAGACGACCCAGATGGTGACCGCGACCAGGGCGATCGAGATCGAGATCGGCGCTGCCTCCGCGATCTCCGCGTTGACCGTCATCTGCAACTGCTGGGAGTAGCCCAGGCAGGGCGCCGCGCACTCGGTGACCAGCTCGGGGTTGGCCTCGCGCATCGCCTCGTCGGCGGGGTACTCGCGGCCGACGACGACGCCCTTCGCGAAGTTGCCCCACTGGACCAACAGCGGCTGGTCGTAGCCGAGGGCCTGACGGGTCTCCTCGATGCGCTCAGGGGGGCAGTTCTTGCCGCAGGAGAACTGTGCCGGGTCGACCGGGTTCTTCATGAACAGTGCGAAGACGATGAAGCTCATCGCCACCAGCATGAGCAAACCGACGATCACACGCCGGATGATGTAGGCGACCATCGGTGGGTCTCACCTTCATTGGAATCGGCCGGACCACCGTCGTGGGGTGTCGTCCGGGGGGAATCGTGTCCAGGTACAAGTGGGGAGGCGGGGCTCTGGCGAGCCCCGCCTCCAGGGTCGGGACGGCTCAGAGAGCCGTCCCGACGGTGTTGCGGAGCTGAAGGATCAGTCCTCGACGTCGATGGTCGCCAGGTCCGGGTAGGACGAGGAGGCATCGGTCGTGATGAAGCCCTTCACCTTGGAGCCGTGGACCCAGTTGAAGGTCGCGATCTCCAGCGGGATGTAGGCGACGTCCTCACCCATGACCGCGTCTGCCTCCTGGAGGAACTTGTTCTGCTCCTCGATGGTGGCGGAGTTGGCGGCCTGGTCGAACAGCTTGTCGACCGCAGGGTTCTTGTAGTTGCCGTAGTTCTGACCGTTGGTGGTCTTCTCGATCTGACGGCTGTCGAACAGCGCGGCAGTAACGGTCATCGCGGAGCCCCAGTCGGCACCCCAACCGCCCCACATCACGTCGGCCTTGTTGGAAGGCTTCTGGATGTTGGAGTAGTAGACGTCGCCCAGCGGGTCCAGGGTGACCTTGAAGCCAGCGGCCTCCCAGCCCTCGACCAGCGCAGCAGCCTGCTTGTCGAGCGTGTCGCTCTGCGGGTAGGTGAAGGTGATCGGGTACGGCGTCTTGACACCGGCGTCAGCCAGGGTCTTCTTCGCCGCGGCCGGGTCACCCTTGAGGTTGCGGTCCTTGTACGCCGGGTTGGCGACGTAGCCCGGAACGGCCGGGTTCACGACCGAGTCGGCCGGGGTGTAGGCCTTCTCGCCACCGCCGGCGGCGATCCAGGACTCGACGTCGGTCGCCTGGGCCAGCGCCTTGCGGACGTTCGGGTCCTTCATCTGGTTCTGGTTCGGCACCAGGTAGTCGACGTAGGGCGACTGGACCTGAACGTAGCGGTCCTTGACACCGGCCTCGGTGAGGCGCGGGAAGAACTCCGGCGGGACGCGCGAGCCGCTGACGATGGTCGCCTGCGAGTCGGGGCTGTCGGAGAAGAGCTTCTCGTAGATGGTCGACGCCTTCTCACCGAACTTGAAGACGATCTTGTCCGGCTTCGCCTCACGGAGCGACTTGTCGTCGGTCTCCGGGTCGTACTCGTCGTTGCGCACCAGGGTGCCGCCCTTCTGGGCGTTCCAGGTGTCGACCTTGTACGGGCCGTTGGAGAAGATGACGTCGTCGTTCTTGGCGCCCTTGTCCTCGGACTCCTTGTACGGGTCCATCATGTGCAGCGACGAGATCGCCAGCGGGAAGTCCGGCCACGGGGTCTTGAACTTGTAGGTGATGGTCTTGCCATCGCAAGTCACGGCCTGGTCGAAGTCAGCCTGCTGCTCCGGGGTCGCGGCGTAGGGACCGGGGTACTCGCCCTTGAGCGCGAGCTTCGCGGTCAGGTAGAAGCCCGGACCACCGGTGAGCTCGTCGGCAGCGAAGTTGCGCGAGGCGCCGTAGGCGAAGTCCTCACACGTGATGTCGGAGCCGTCCTGCCACTTCACGCCGTCCTTGACGGTGAACGACCAGGTCTTGGCGCCGTCGGTCGAGGTGCCCTCGTCGGTCGCCAGGTCGGGGATCGGCTTGCTCGAGACCTTCGGGTCGGTCGACGCCGGGTTCGAGAGCAGCTTGCGGTAGACCAGACGCGTGGTGTGCGAGATGGTCTCACCGACGTAGATACGCTGCGGGTCCAGGTGGTCGATCGGGTCCTCAGCGACGATGGTCAACGTGTTTGCCGAGCTCGAGCCACCGCCGTCCCCGCCGCCACAGGCAGCCAGGCCCAGCGAAAGACCGAGCACGCCAGCGGCACTGACCGCTACGTACTTAGCTCGCTTCTTGAGCATTCGTTTCTCCTTGGTGTGGTCGCCGTCAGCCTCTGACAACTGACGCCGTATCGGTGTCCCGGGCGGGTCACCTGTGTGTGTTCGGAGCCCCGAGGCTCACCTGTCACCCTTGGGGTCAAGGGCGTCTCGCAACCCATCCCCGAGAAGGTTGAACGAGATCACGATGGTCGCGATCAGGATCGCGGGCATGAAGAAGTAGAACGGGTCCACCTGCGCGTACTTCAAAGAGTCCGCGAGTACGTTGCCGAGCGTGGGTGTCGGCGGCTTGACGCTGACCTGCAGGTAGCTCAACGCTGCCTCGGCCGAGATGTAGGCCGGCATCATCAAGGTGACCAGGACCAGCAGGGGAGCCCACAGGTTCGGCAGGATCTCCTTGAAGTAGATCCGCGGCTTGGAGGCACCGAGAACGATCGCGGCCTCCACGAACTCCCGTTGCTTGATCGAGAGCACCTGCCCTCTCACGACCCGAGCCGTGCTGGTCCAGCCGAAGATGGCCAGCACCACCGTGCAGTAGATCCCCTGCGCGAGTGGCCCGTTGGGTAGCCCGGTCAGCTGTTGCACGAGCTCGAGGCCGAGGGCCGAGAGCGCCAGCAGCATCAGCGTCGCGGGGAAGGAGAGGGTCAGGTCGGTGAAGCGGCTCAGGCCGGCGTCCACCCAGCCACCGCTGAAGCCGGCGATGATCCCGACGATCGCGCCGATGACCACCGAGAGGATCGCGGCGGTGAGGGCGATGATCAGCGAGAACGTGATGCCGTACCAGAACCGGGACATCGCATCGCGGCCGGTGCCGGGCTCCACCCCGAGCGGGTGTGCGGCGCTCGCGCCGCTGAACCTGCCCTCCGGGATGGTGTTGGCGTCGAGCAGCTCCTGGTTGTAGCTGAACGGGTCCAGCACGCCCATCTTGACGAGAAGGGGGGCCAGGACGGCGGCCAGCACCACCAGGACGACCACGGTCAGCGACACCATCGTCAGCTTGTCCTTGCGAAGCCGCATCATCGCCAGCTTCATCGGGGACTTGCCGGCGAACTTCTTCGCCTCCTCAGGCGAAGACGAAGGTGTCGATCCACCCGAGAGTTCTTCACCTTCGAACACGGTGGCCGATTCGCTCATGGTTCCTCTGTCTAGTCGTAATTGTGGGTGCCGCCGTCGCACGGCAGCGTCCGACCCACGAGGTCGACGGATGGAACTCTATGTGATCCCTTTGCCCGGATGCGCCCCGTACCGGTAACGATCCGATTTCAACCAGTGATACGGCAGATCGGGAGGGATTCTTGCCATTCACCGCTGAACGACGAGAGTCTCCGGGACCGGCGGACCGGTCCCGGAGACTCTGTTGGCTTTGCTAGAAGCGCGCTCAGTTCGCCGATTCGCCCTCGGCGGCCGCCTTGGAAGCCGGCCGTGCGTCGACGCCCGCCTCCTTGCGCTGCTCGGGGGTGATCGGCGCCGGGGCGGCGGTGAGCGGGTCGTAGCCGGCACCCGTCTTCGGGAAAGCGATGACGTCGCGGATCGAGTCGGTGCCGGCCAGGAGGGCGACCACGCGGTCCCAGCCGAAGGCGATGCCGCCGTGCGGCGGGGCACCGAACTTGAACGCGTCGAGCAGGAAGCCGAACTTCTCCTCGGCCGCCTCCTCGCCGATCCCCATCAGGTCGAAGACCCGCTTCTGGATGTCCTCGCGGTGGATACGGATCGACCCGCCGCCGATCTCGTTGCCGTTGCAGACGATGTCGTAGGCCCAGGCGAGCGCGTTGCCGGGGTCCTTGTCGAAGCCCTCGACGTCCTGCGGGCTGGTGAAGGCGTGGTGGACCGCGGTCCACTCCCCCGCACCGACCGCGACGTCGCCGGACTCGACGGCCTCGGAGGCCGGCTCGAGCAGCGGCGCGTCGACGACCCACAGGAAGCTCCAGTCGCCGTCCTTGCGGAGGTCGAGACGGTTGCCGATCTCCAGCCGGGCGGCACCCAGCAGGGAGCGGCTCGACTTGGGTGCGCCGGCGGCGAAGAAGATGCAGTCGCCGGGGTTGGCGCCGACATGCGCGGCCAGTCCGGCCGCCTCGGTCTCGGAGAGGTTCTTGGCGACCGGACCGGTCAGCGAGCCGTCTTCCTGGACCAGGACGTACGCCAGGCCCTTGGCGCCACGCTGCTTGGCCCAGTCCTGCCAGCCGTCGAGCTGACGCCGCGGCTGGCTCGCGCCGCCCGGCATGACCACGGCGCCGACGTAGGGCGCCTGGAAGACGCGGAACGTCGTCTCGGAGAAGTAGTCGGTGCACTCGGTGATCTCGATGCCGAAGCGCAGGTCGGGCTTGTCCGAGCCGTACTTGGCCATCGCGTCGGCGTAGGTCATCCGCGGCAGCGGGAGCGGCACGTCGTAGCCGATCAGCTTCCACAGCGCCGCGATGATCTCCTCGCCGAGGGCGATCACGTCGTCCTGCTCGACGAAGCTCATCTCGATGTCGAGCTGAGTGAACTCCGGCTGCCGGTCGGCACGGAAGTCCTCGTCGCGGTAGGCGCGGGCGAGCTGGTAGTAACGCTCCATGCCGCCGACCATGAGCAGCTGCTTGAACAGCTGCGGGGACTGCGGCAGCGCGTACCACGAACCTGGCTGCAGGCGGGCCGGGACCAGGAAGTCACGGGCGCCCTCAGGGGTGCTCCGGGTCAGCGTCGGGGTCTCGATCTCGACGAAGTCGTGACCGGCGAGCACGTCGCGGGCGGCCTTGTTGGCCTTCGAGCGCAGCCGGATGGCGTTGCCGGGCGCGGTGCGGCGCAGGTCGAGGTAGCGGTGCTTGAAACGTACGTCCTCGCCGACTTCGACGTGGTCGTCGATCGGGAACGGGAGGGCCGCGGCCGCGCTGAGGACCTCGAGGTCCTTGGCGACGATCTCGATCTCGCCGGTGGCGAGGTTGGGGTTGCGGTTCTCGTCGGTGCGCGCGACGACCTCGCCGGT
The DNA here is from genome assembly GCF_040302165.1 of Nocardioides sp. NPDC127503. Classification (NCBI taxonomy): domain Bacteria; kingdom Bacillati; phylum Actinomycetota; class Actinomycetes; order Propionibacteriales; family Nocardioidaceae; genus Nocardioides; species Nocardioides sp. NPDC127503. Next base: position 198,180 of record NZ_JBEORH010000002.1, read on the forward strand.
GACCTTGATGCAGTACTCGTTGCGGAGGGCGTGAGCGATCTCCTCGTCGCGGACGACGACCTGGACCACACCGCTGGCCTCACGCAGATCGAGGAACGCGACCCCGCCGTGATCGCGTCGGCGGCCTACCCAGCCGGCGAGGGTCACGGTCTGGCCGACGTGCTCGGCACGCAGGGTGCCGGCGTCGTGGGTGCGGATCACTTCTTCTCCTCGTTGTTCGCGACGACCTGGGGCTTCAGGTCGCTCTCGTTCTGCGGCGTCCAGGTGGCCGGGTCGGCCGGGACCTGGTCGCCGGTGCGGATGTCCTTGATCTCGTAGCCGCCTTCGGTGGCGAAGAGGACGTACGGGATGCCGCGGCGCTCCGCGAAGCGGATCTGCTTGCCGAACTTGGCGGCGTTGGGCGAGACCTCGCAGGCAACATTGTGGCCGCGCAGCGCCTGGGCGGCCGCATCGGCGTCGGCACGGCTCTCCTCGTCGTTGACCGCGACCAGGACGGTGCTCGGGACCTTGCGGTCGCCGTCGAGTACGCCCTTCTGCACGAGGGGCACCAGGACGCGGCTCACGCCGAGCGAGATGCCGACGCCTGGGTAGGTGGTCTTCCCGTCGCTCGCGAGCGCGTCGTAGCGGCCACCGGAGCAGATGCTGCCCAGGGACTCATAGCCGTCGAGGCGGGTCTCGAAGACGGTGCCGGTGTAGTAGTCCAGGCCCCTGGCGATGCTCAGGTCGGCCACGACGCGTACGGAATCGGTGTTGAGGGGCGCGGTGGCGGTGATCAGCGTGGCCAGCTCGGTCAGGCCCTCCTCGAGCAGCTCGCTCTCGACGCCCATGGCGCGGACCTTCTCGACGAACGAGTCGTCGGTGGCGGTGATCGTGGCGAGCTCGAGGCACTTGGCGGCCTGCTCGTCGGTCAGTCCCGCCTCGGAGACCAGCAGCTTGCCGACCTCCTCCGCGGGCATCTTGTCGAGCTTGTCGATGAGCCGCATGGTCTCCTCGACGTCCGGGGCCCCGAGACCGGCGTAGAAGCCCTGGATCAGCTTGCGGTTGTTGACCTGGAGCGTGAAGCCGGGCAGGAAGGTCAGCTTGCCGAGCGCCTCGAGCATGACCCGGGCGACCTCGACGTCGTGGTGGAACGGCAGCGTGTCGCGCCCGACGATGTCGATGTCGGCCTGCGCGAACTCGCGGAAGCGGCCCTCCTGCGGGCGCTCACCGCGCCAGACCTTCTGGATCTGGTAGCGACGGAAGGGGAACTCCAGCTTGCCGGCGTTCTCGAGCACGTAGCGGGCGAAGGGGACGGTGAGGTCGAAGTGGAGCCCCATCCCCTTGTCTCTGCCGTTGTCCTCCTCCTGGAGGCGGCGCAGGACGTAGACCTCCTTGGAGGTGTCGCCCTTGCGCAGCAGCTGGTCCATCGGCTCGACGGCGCGGGTCTCGATGTTGCCGAAGCCGTGCAGCTCGAAGGTGTGGCTCAGGGTCGCGATGACCTCGCGCTCGACGGTGCGCTGACTCGGCAGGAACTCCGGGAAACCGGAGAGCGGTGTTGGCTTGTTCATGATGTGGTGATCAGGTCCTGAAGAAATGGGTTCGTCGCGCGCTCGCGACCGATGGAGGTCTGTTCGCCGTGTCCGGGGAGCACCACGATGTCGTCGGCGAGGGGCAGCACCTTGGTCGTCAGGGACTGCAGCATCGTGGCGTGGTCACCGCCGGGGAGGTCCGTACGCCCGATGCTGCCCGCGAAGAGCAGGTCGCCGGAGAACATCACGTCACTGACCTCGGCGTGGTCGGGGTAGGGGGTCCGGAAGGTGACCGACCCCTCGGTATGCCCAGGCGTATGGTCGATCAGGAAGCTCATCCCGGCCAGGTCGATGGCCTGCCCGTCGGTGAGCTCCTTGACGTCGTCGGGCTCCACGAAGTCGTAGGTGCCTTCCGGCATGCCGAGCAGCATCTGCGCCGACTCCGGCGAGATGCCTTGGAGCGGATCGGCCAGGAGGTGACGGTCGTTGGGGTGGATCCAGGCCGTCGAGTCGTACGTCTTGCTCACCGGCGTCACGGACCACATGTGGTCGACGTGGCCGTGGGTGAGGAGCACGGCGACCGGCTTGAGGCGCTGCTCCCGGACGATCTCCTCGATGCCCTTGGCGGCGTCCTTCCCGGGGTCGATCACGACACACTCGGTGCCCGGACCGGTGGCGGCGACGTAGCAGTTGGTGCCCCACGGACCGGCGGGAAAGCCTGCGATCAACACGAGAAACACCCTATCCAGCGGTACAGTGCAGCGCCGCATCGTGGCGTCTGACTACGATGGGCATCCCGAGGTGTGCCGGGACACCACGGGGACCTGCAAGTTGAGCCGACCGGGACTGTGACGAGCACGGTGTCCGGCGGGGGAGATTTCATAAGAGGTTAGCGCCTCATGCGAAGAGTAGGGACATTGTGACCAGCGAGCAGTGGGGTCGGGTCGAGGAAGACGGAACGGTCTACGTGAAGACCGCTGAGGGTGAACGTTCCGTGGGGCAATACCCGGAAGGCACGCCGGAGGAGGCGCTTGCCTTCTTCACCAACCGGTTCGACCAGCTCGCCTTCGAGGTCGAGCAGCTCGAGCGGCGCGTGCATGCGGGTAAGACGTCGCCCGACGAGGCGACGGCGGCGGTCAAGACCGTCGTCGAGAAGGTGACCGATGCCAACGCGGTCGGTGACCTGGCCTCGCTGGTGGCGCGGCTGGACGCTCTGGCGCCGGTCATCGCCACCCAGCGCGAGGCCCGTAAGGCCGAGCGGGCCGCCAAGGCGGCCGAGGCGAAGGTCGCCAAGGAGGCTCTCGTCGACGAGGCCGAGAAGCTGGCCCAGAGCAACGACTGGCGCAACGGTGCCAACCGGCTGCGTGAGCTGCTCGACCAGTGGAAGGCGCTCCCCCGCATCGACCGCGGGTCCGACGACGCGCTGTGGCGCCGCTTCTCGACCGCACGCACCGCCTACACGCGGCGCCGCAAGGCCCACTTCGCCGAGCTCAACGCCCGGCGCGAGGACGCCAAGGTGGTCAAGGAGCGGATCATCGTGGAGGCCGAGCAGCTCTCGACCTCCACCGACTGGGGCCCCACCGCCGGGCGCTACCGCGACCTGATGCGCGACTGGAAGGCCGCTGGGCCGGCGCCCAAGGACGTCGACGACAAGCTCTGGAAGCAGTTCCGGGCCGCCCAGGACGTCTTCTTCGGTGCCCGTGACGCCGCCAACGCGGCGCTCGACGCCGAGTTCGCGCAGAACGCCGTGGTCAAGGAAGGCCTGCTCGCCGAGGCGCAGGAGCTTCTTCCGCTGCTGGAGAAGGGCGACGACCTCGACGCCGTCAAGCGTTCCTTCCGCGACATCGCCGACCGCTGGGATGAGGCCGGCAAGGTCCCGCGCGACCGCATCAAGGACCTCGAGGGCGCGATGCGCAAGGTCGAGCAGGCCATCAAGTCCGCCGAGGACGACCAGTGGCGCAAGTCCGACCCGGAGAAGTCCGCTCGAGCCGACGACATGATCGCCAAGCTCGAGGAGGCCATCGCCCAGGTAGAGAGCGATCTCGTGAAGGCCCAGGCCTCGGGTGACGCCCGCAAGATCAAGAGCCTCGAGGAGAACCTCGAGTCGCGTCGTCAGTTCCTGGAGATGGCCAAGCGGGCCTCTGCAGACTTCTCCTGACCCGCACCCGCACCCCGACTCGGCGCATCTGTCTCAGGCAAAGGCGCCGAGTCGGCGCGTCCTGACCCGAAATCTGGCCGAGTCGGCTCGTCATGACGAGCCGACTCGGCGTGCTATTTCGTCAGTTTGCGCCGACTCGGCGTGTGGTCACATGCCGGCGCCGCCGTAGTAGTCGCCCCTGGCCGCGTTGTCGCGCTTGATGTTGCGTACGTCCTCGGGGTCGACACCCTTGGGCGCCATGCCGATGGTGGTCCAGGCCAGGCCCAGCAGGAGAAGTACGCCGCCGATGATGAGGATCCAGGTGAACATGCCGTGCTCCCTCTCTCAGGCGCCCGAGTCGGCGCGTTCGCTTTACTTTATAACGAACGAAGCGGCGCAAATGTCCCGATGACTGGGTCATCAGCCCCGACCCGCAGGGTCAGCGAGGGGCTCAGAAGCCGCCGGCGGGGAGGCCCGGCGTCAGAGCCACCGTGGGGCGGGCCAGCGTAGTACTCGCCCTTCCCCAAGGCCTGACCCCTGTTCCGGTTCGCCACAGCCTCGTCGACGCCTCCCGACGACTTTCTCACCGCCAGCCACAGGATGGCGCCGACGATCACGACGCCTGCAGCGATCAGAAACCAGGTGAACGGGTCCATCGGTTGCTCACTCTCTCATTGGGTGACGCGGTAGGCGTCGAAGACGCCGGGGACGGTGCGTACCTGCTTCAAGACGGTGTCCAGGTGCTTGGAGTCGGCCATCTCGAAGGAGAAGCGGGACTTCGCGACGCGGTCGCGAGTGGTGGTCAGCTGGGCCGAGAGGATGTTCACGTGGGCGTCGGAGAGCGCCATCGTGATGTCCGAGAGGAGACGGGCGCGGTCGAGCGCCTCGACCTGGATGTTGACCAGGAAGACCGAGTTGGACGTCGAGCCCCACTCGACCTCGAGCAGGCGCTCGGGGTGGGAGCGGAGCTCGGACGCGTTGGTGCAGTCGGTGCGGTGGACGGAGACTCCCCCGCCCTTGGTGACGAAGCCGAGGATGTCGTCGCCGGGCACCGGCGTGCAGCACTTGGCGAGCTTGACCCAGACGTCCGGGGAACCCTTGACGACCACGCCTGCGTCGGAGTTGGCGGTGGAGACCTTGCCGTGGCGCCTGCGGCCGACGTTGATGGCCTCGGCGAGGTCCTCGGCAGCACCGTCGTCGCCGCCGTGGTCCTCGATGACGCGGCGTACGACCGCCTGGGCGGAGAGGTGGCTCTCGCCGACCGCGGCGTAGAGCGCGTCGACGTCGGCGAGGTCGAAGTGGTCGGCGGCGAGCATGAGCGACTCGCGCGACATCAGCCGCTTGAGGGGCAGGCCCTCCTTGCGCATGAGCCGGGCGATCGCGTCCTGGCCCTTCTCGATGGCCTCGTCGCGGCGCTCGCGGGTGTGCCACTGCCGGATCTTCGCCTTGGCCCGGTTCGACTTGACGAAGGAGGTCCAGTCGCGCGACGGACCGGCGTTGGGCGACTTGGAGGTGAAGACCTCGACGACGTCGCCGCTCTCCAGGGTCGACTCCAACGGCACCAGACGGCCGTTGACCCGGGCGCCGATGGTCTTGTTGCCGACCTCGGTGTGGACGGCGTAGGCGAAGTCGACCGGGGTCGCGTCGGCCGGCAGCGCGATCACGTCGCCCTTGGGCGTGAAGACGTAGACCTCGGTGCGCTTCATCTCGAAGCGCAAGGACTCCAGGAACTCGCCGGGGTCGTTGACCTCCGACTGCCAGTCCATGAGCTGCTTGACCCAGCTCATGTCGTTGTCCATCGGCCGGTCGGTGTCGACACCGGCGCGGCCGTCCTCCTTGTATTTCCAGTGCGCGGCCACACCGAACTCGGCACGGCGGTGCATCGCGAAAGTGCGGATCTGCAGCTCGACCGGCTTGCCCTGCGGGCCGATGACGGTGGTGTGCAGCGACTGGTACATGTTGAACTTCGGCATCGCGATGTAGTCCTTGAAGCGCCCCAGGACGGGGTTCCATCGCGAGTGCAGGATGCCGAGGACGGAGTAGCAGTCGCGCTCGTCCTCGACCAGGATCCGGATGCCGACCAGGTCGTTGATGTCGGAGAAGTCCTTACCGCCGACGATCATCTTCTGGTAGATCGAGTAGTAGTGCTTCGGTCGACCGGTGACCGTCGCCTTGATCCGGGCCTCGTGCAGGTCGCGCTCGACCTGGTCGATGACCTGGGCCAGGAACTTCTCCCGCGACGGGTTGCGGTCGGCGACAAGGCGGACGAGCTCGTCGTACATCTTCGGATAGAGGGTCGCGAAGGCGAGGTCCTCGAGCTCGAACTTGATGGTGTTCATGCCGAGCCGGTGGGCCAGCGGCGCGTAGATGTCGAGAGTCTCGCGAGCGCTGCGCTCCTGGCTCTTCTGCGGGACGTAGCGGAGCGTACGCATGTTGTGCAGGCGGTCGGCGAGCTTGATCACCAGCACCCGGATGTCGCGGGACATCGCCACGACCATCTTGCGGATCGTCTCGGCCTGCGCCGAGTCGCCGTAGGTGACCTTGTCGAGCTTGGTGACGCCGTCGACGAGGTGGGCGACCTCCTCACCGAAGTCGCGGGTGAGCTCCTTGAGCGTGTAGGGCGTGTCCTCGACGGTGTCGTGCAGCAGGGCTGCCACCAGGGTCGGCTCGGTCATGCCGAGCTCGGCGAGGATCGTGGTCACCGCGAGCGGGTGGGTGATGTAGGGATCGCCGCTCTTGCGCATCTGCGTGCCGTGGAGGCGCTCAGCGGTGACGTACGCCCGCTCCAGCAGCGTCAGATCGGCCTTCGGGTGGTTGGACCTCACCGCCCGGAACAGCGGCTCCAGCACAGGATTGCCCGGCGTGCCGCGTCCGCCGATCCGGGCCAGGCGCGCACGGACACTGCGGCCCGACGGGGCCGGGCCACTGCTCTCCCGCGCCTCGATGTTGTGCGCACGAGGCTGCGCGACGATGCGATCCTCTGCCATAGCCAGAGTCTACCGGCCCGACCCGGAGCGTTGGCTAGGACGACACTTGCGGGCTGGACACTTGCGGCTCACCAGCTAGCTGGTGAGCAGTGCGTGCACCGGCGTGTCCGGCAGCTTGCTGCGCGGGTCGAGGAAGCCGAGCTCGAGCAGCACCGAGACGCCCGCGACGACACCGCCGCAGCGCTCGACGAGCTCGATCGTGGCCGCCGCGGTGCCACCGGTCGCGAGGACGTCGTCGATGACCAGCACCCGCTCCCCCGGCGCGACCGCGTCGGTGTGGATCTCCAGGGTGGCCTCGCCGTACTCCAGCGAGTAGGAGACCGCGTGGGTCTCGCGGGGCAGCTTGCCGGCCTTACGTACGGGCACGAAGCCGACGCCGAGGTGCAGGGCCGCGGGGGCGCCGAGGATGAAGCCTCGCGACTCCATGCCGAGCACCTTGGTGACGGTCACATTGCCGTCAGCGTCGCGCGCCGGAGCCGCGAGCGCCTCGACCACCTGCATGAAGCCCGCGTGGTCGGCCAGCAGCGGGGTGATGTCCTTGAACCCGACACCCGGCTCCGGGAAGTCGGGAACGTCGGCGACCAGTCGCTCGAGGGTTTCCTCGAGCGACCGGCCACCAGCGGCCGTCTCGGAGACAGTCACTTGCGCTTCGACCTCGACTCGCGCTTCGGCTGCGGACGCCCGGCGGCGCCGCTGTCGGAGACCTCACGGTGCTGGTCGGGTACGTTGCGGCCCCGGCCGGTCGCGGAGCGGTTGGGGCTGGTGCCCCGGCTCACGCCGGCCTCGTGAAGGTCCTCGGAGGGGCCGTCGCGGAGCTCGTCCGGCTCGTCGTCCTCGGCGACCGGCATGCCCTCGTCGAAGACGGGCACGGCGGCGTACTTGTCGGCTTCCTTCATCCGCGCGGCGGCGCGCTTGTCGGCGTCGACGACGTCCTTCTCCTTCGACTTCAGGTGCACCAGCAGCGGGGTGGCGATGAAGATCGAGGAGTAGGTGCCGACGGCCATACCGACGAAGAGGACCAGCGAGATGTCCTTCAGCGAGGAGGTGCCGAGCTGGACGGTGCTGACGTAGAGGATCGCGACGACCGGCAGCAGACCGATGATCGAGGTGTTCACCGAACGGACCAGGGTCTGGTTGATCGCCAGGTTGGCCGCCGAGGCGTAGGTCTGCTTCTTCTGCGACAGGTTTCGGGTGTTCTCCTTGACCTTGTCGAAGACCACCACCGTGTCGTAGAGCGAGTAGCCGAGAATCGTCAGGAAGCCGGTGACCGTTGCCGGGGTCACCTCGAACCCGACGATCGCGTAGACGCCGACCGTGATCACCACGTCGTGGGCCAGGGCGACGACGGCCGCCACCGACATCTTCCACTCACGGAAGTAGATCCAGATGAACAGGACCACGCCGACGAGGAAGATGCCCAGCGCGAGGGCCGCCTTCGAGGCGACCCGCTGGCCCCAGCTGGGGCCGATGCCGGTGCGGCTGACGTCGTCCTCGGCCACGTCGGCGGTCTTGGTGATCGCCTCCATGATCGAGTCGTCGGCCTCGGAGTTGTCGGGGATCGCCTTGGTCTCGATGACGATCGACTTGCCACCGGCCGTGCGGACCGTGGCGCCGTCGGCGGCCTCGACGGCCGTGTCACCGACCGCCGAACGCAGGTCGTCGGCGAGCTCCTGGTCGGCCTGCGCGACGGTCACGGTGTAACGCGTGCCGCCGGTGAAGTCGATGCCGAGGTTGATGCCCTGGAGCCAGACACCGAGGACGACCGCGACGAGCACGACCACGGAGGCGGCGTACCAGACCATCCGGCGACCGACGAAGTCGAAGGACTTCTCGCCGGTGTAGAGCTCCTTGCCTAGCCGCGAGATGGAGAACTTGCTCATCAGGCCTTGCCTCCGACCAGAGTGGTGCCCGTGGGGGCGTCGACGGTGCCGATAGCGCGCTTGTCCATACCGGAGAGCACGTGGCCCTTGTTGAAGAAGCCCCAGCCGGCCATGAGCTTGGTCATCGGGTGGGTGAACCAGAAGAACACCAGCACGTCGATGATCGTGGTCAGGCCGAGCATGAACGCGAAGCCCTTGACCTCGTTGGTCGCGAAGACGTAGAGCACGAACGCGGCCAGGAACGAGACGCCGTCGGAGGCCAGACACGTGTTGCGGGCCCGGACCCAGGCGGTGTCGACGGCCACCCGCATCGAGCGGCCATCACGCATGTCGTCACGCATCCTCTCGTAGAGGATGATGAAGGAATCGGCGGTGATGCCGATACCGACGATCAGACCGGCCACGCCCGGAAGGTCCAGGGTGACGCCGGCGGTCTCGCTGAGCAGCAGGATCATCCCGTACGTCAGAGCACCCGCAACGAGCAGCGAGCCGATCACCACGATGCTCATCGCGCGGTAGTAGAGGATCGAGAAGATCACCACGAGAATCATGCCGACCAGGCCGGCCCAGAGTCCGGCGGTGAGCTGGTTGCCGGCCAAGCTCGGGCCGATGACCCGGGTCTGGATGCCGTCCTCGGGGAAGTCGAGCGGCAGCGAGCCGTACTTCAGGTTGTTGGCCAGCGCGGCGGCGGACTCCTGCGTGAAGTCGCCGCTGATCTGGGCGCCTCCGCTGATCCGCGAGTCGGCGGTCGGGGCCGAGATCACCTTGCCGTCCAGGACGATCGCGAACTGCTCGTTGGTGCCGGCGATGGCGCCGGTGGTGTCGGCGAAGACCTTGTTGCCCTCGGACTTGAAGTCCAGGGTCACCACGTAGTTGGCCTGCTGCTGCGGGATGCCGTAGGAGGCCTCGCTGATCTCGGTGCCCTCGATGACCGCGGGGGTCAGCAGGTAGGGGACGCCGTCGTCGTCGCAGGTCAGCAGCGGCTTGCCGGGGATGTCCTCGGCCGGCTCGGCGCCCGGGGCGGGGCAGGTGAAGGAGCTGTAGGCGGTGGCCCACTCCTGCGGCGGGTTGCGCATGAACTCGACCGCGTCATCGACCTTGACGACCGCGTTCTCGTTCTGCTTCTCCGGCTTGGCACCGGCCGAGGGGCTGGCGCTCGGGTCAGCGCTCTCGGAGGCCTTCTCCGATGCCTTGTCCGATGCCTTGTCCGACGCGCTCGCGGTCTCGGAGGCGCTGGCGGTCTCGCCACCGAACGCCGCACGCGGCGAGGTGCCGGGCACGGTGCCGGTCGAGGGGTCCTGGACCATCGAGCCGCTGGGGTCGGCGGCGCCACACGTCTTCTGCGGGCTGCAGGCGACCAGGCGGAAGCGGAGCTTCGCGGTCTGGCGTACGCGCTCGGCGGTCTCCTGCTGCACCTTGCCGGTGCCGGGGATGGAGACCTTGATGACGTCGTTGCCCTCGGTGGTCACCCGGCCGCCGGTGATGCCGGAGCCGTTGACGCGCTGGTCGATGATCGACTTGGCCTCGTCGAGGCTCTCCTGGGGGACCGAGCCGCCCTCGGAGTTCTCCGCGGTCATCGAGATCTCGGTGCCGCCGCGCAGGTCGAGGCCCAGCTCGGGCTTCCACGTGCCGGCGAACGCGATGCCGCCGAACATGATCGCAATGGCCAAGAAGAGCAGTGCGAGTGTCCGGCCGGGGCGCGCTGTCTTGCGTGCCATGTGTTGGTCAGTCCTTCTTGTCGAGGTCCACGATGACGTTCTCGGCGTCGGCGGAGGTCTTGTCGGCCGCAGCCTCGACCTCGCGCTCGTCGCCGGTCTCGTCGCCGGACTCCTCCTCGATCTCCTCAGCAGGCGCCTCGGTGACCTTCTGGGCCACGGCCTGGCGCACGACCTGGATGACGACGCCGTCCGCGATCTCGACCTTGATGTTCGTCGTGGTCTCCTCGACCTCGGACACGGTGCCGTAGAGCCCGGCGGTCAGCATCACCCGGTCACCAGGCTGGAGGTTGAGCTGGAGCTCACGAGCCTGCTTCGCACGCTTCTGCTGCGGCCTGATCAACAGGAAGTAGAACAGGACGATGATGACGATAAAAGGAAGGAATTCCACGGGGGTTCGGCTCCGACAGTCTGAGTGGTCACCGGCAGGCGCACGGCGACGTGCAAGTCTAACCAGGCACCTGGTTGAGACTGTGAATCAGGCCTCATCCCAGAGCGTGTCCTTGGCCCAGGCCGCAGCCTCGGTGTTGGCCGGCACCTGCAGCCCGAGGTGCTTCCATGCAGCCGGCGTCGCGACCCGGCCACGCGGCGTACGGGCGAGGAAGCCCGAGCGCACCAGGAACGGCTCCGCCACCTCCTCGACCGTCTCTCGCTCCTCCCCCACCGCGACGGCGAGGGTGGAGATGCCCACCGGGCCGCCGCCGAACCTGCGGCACAGGGCGTCGAGGACGGCCAGGTCGAGCCGGTCCAGGCCGAGAGGGTCGACCTCATAGAGGTCGAGCGCCTTCTCGGCGATCTGCTGGGTGACCGTGCCGTCGGCCTTGACCTGGGCATAGTCGCGTACGCGGCGCAGCAGCCGGTTGGCGATCCGTGGGGTGCCACGGGAGCGGCCGGCGATCTCGGCGGCGCCGTCGTCCTTGAGGGTGACTTCGAGCAGGCCCGCGGAGCGGCGCACGATCAGCTCGAGGTCGGCCGGGTCGTAGAGCTCGAGGTGGCCGGTGAAGCCGAACCTGTCCCGGAGCGGACCCGGGAGGAGCCCGGCGCGCGTGGTCGCGCCGACCAGCGTGAACGGCGGCAGGTCGATCGGGATCGCGGTCGCGCCCGGGCCCTTGCCGATGACGACGTCGACGCGGAAGTCCTCCATCGCCAGGTAGAGCATCTCCTCGGCGGGTCGGCTCATCCGGTGGATCTCGTCGACGAAGAGCACCTCGCCCTCGTTGAGCCCGCTCAGGATCGCGGCCAGGTCGCCGGCGTGCGTGATCGCCGGACCGCTCGTGATCCGAAGCGGCGCAGACATCTCGGCGGCGATGATCATCGCGAGTGTGGTCTTGCCGAGCCCCGGCGGCCCGGAGAGGAGTACGTGGTCCGGGGCCCGCTCACGCTGTCGCGCCGCCTCCAGAACGAGGCCGAGCTGCTCGCGGACGCGTTGCTGACCGATCAGCTCGTCGAGGGTCTTCGGGCGCAGCGCGGCCTCGACGGCGCGGTCGTCGCCGTCGGCCTCGGCGATGGTGAGCGAGGAGAAGTAATCTTCCTCGGCCCGGTCCAGATCGTCCTCGTGCATGAGTCCTTATGCCTTCGAAAGGGTGCGCAGGGCCGCCCGGAGCAGCAACGAGATGTTGGCCTGGTCGCCGGCCTCTGGCTCGATCGCGGTGACCGCCTTGTCGGCGTCCCGGGCGTTGTACCCCAGGCCGACGAGGGCCTCGGTGACCTGGTCGCGCCATGGCGCTGCTGTGGTGGCGCGCGCCGGGGCGGAGGCCGTGCCGGTGGGTGCGCCGATCCTGTCCTTGAGCTCCAAGATGATCCGCTGGGCGCCCTTCTGGCCGATGCCGGGGACCTTGGTGAGGGTCTTGGCGTCCTCGCCCGCGATGGCCAGGCGGATGCCGTCGGGCGAGAGCACGGCGAGCATGGCCTGGGCGAGCTTCGGGCCGACGCCGGAGGCGGTCTGGAGGAGCTCGAAGAGGGTGCGCTCGTCGGAGTCGGTGAAGCCGAAGAGGGTCAACGAGTCCTCGCGCACGACCAGGCTGGTCGGCAGATGCGCCTCCTCCCCGGTGCGGAGCGTGGCCAGCGTGTTGGGAGTGCAGAGCAGCTCGATGCCGATGCCGCCCACCTCGACGACGGCGGTGGAGAGACTGACGGCGGCGACCTTGCCGCGCACGGACGCGATCATCTACGAGCCTTTCCGGCCGCGGCGACCGCGGCTTCGATGCGGTTCTGGGCGCCTCCGCGCCACTGGTGGGTGATGGCCAGCGCGAGCGCGTCGGCGGCATCGGCCGGCTTCGGCGGGGTCGGGAGCCGCAGGATGCGCGTCACCATGGCGGTCACCTGCTGCTTGTCGGCTCGGCCGTTGCCGGAGACGGCGGCCTTGACCTCGGAGGGCGTGTGCAGGGCGACCGGCAGACCGCGCCGGGCGGCGCAGACCATGGCGAGGCCGCTGGCCTGGGCCGTACCCATGATCGTGGAGACGTTCGAGCGCGCGAAGATCCGCTCGATCGCGACCGCATCGGGCTGGTGCTCCTCGATCCAGGCGTCGATCCCCTTCTCGATGCTCACCAGCCGCTCCCAGACGGGGAGATCTGAGGACGTACGGATCACTCCGACGTCCACCATCGACAGCGGCCGGCCGAGCGACCCGTCGACCACACCCATCCCGCACCGGGTCAGGCCGGGGTCGATCCCAAGCACGCGCACTGGAGCACCTCTTCCACAACGACCGAGCCGGCCGGGTGTCGAACGTCTGTTCGTAGACTACCTGCCAGCAGCTGCCTCCGGCGCCGCGACACCCCCTCATTCAGGAGGACGCAACATCCTCGGAGGTCCCGAGTCGCTGTTGAGGTCTCCTGCGCTCACAGGGTGTCGGTTCGCCGCTCCTCGACGGTCTCCGTACCGTCCGCGTGCCTCCGCCTCGCAACCGTGCGTGAGCGACCGCCGGTGTTCAGCGTCACCGCGGTCAGGACCAGCACCAGCGCTCCGACAGCGGCCAGGATCCAGCCGATCATGGTCAGATCGATCCCGCTGACCGAGACATGTACAGCCAGCGCCAGGACAAGCCCGACCACGAGCAGAATCGCTCCTACGCCATAACCCATCGTGTCCTCCTTCCAGCGCGAACCCGCCCTGGGTGGCGGTTAGCGACCTTCCGGGTACCCAGCACCCGCCCCGGGCATGAGCCGGTTCGCACGGGGACGTGGACAGCGCGGTCGGCGCCGCTGGTCAGGCGTCGACGGTCTCCATGACCTCGTCGGGGACGTCGGCGTTGGAGAAGACGTTCTGTACGTCGTCGAGGTCGTCGACGGCGTCGATGAGCTTGAAGACCTTCTCGGCGGCCGAGGCGTCGGCGACCGGGATGTCCATGCTCGCGACGAACTGGACCTCGGCGGAGTCGTAGTCGATGCCGGCGTCCTGCAGCGCGGTGCGGACCGCGACGACGTCGGAGGGGTCGGAGACGATCTCGAAGGACTCACCGAGGTCGTTGACGTCCTCGGCACCCGCGTCGAGGGTGGCCTCGAGGAGGTCGTCCTCGGAGATCTCCTTGCCCTCCTGGGCCTTGGCCACGACGACGACGCCCTTGCGGTCGAAGAGCCGCGAGACCGAGCCCGGGTCGGCCATGGTGCCACCGTTGCGGGTGACCGCGGTGCGCACCTCCATGGCCGCCCGGTTGCGGTTGTCGGTCAGACACTCGATGAGGAGCGCGACGCCCTGGGGGCCGTAGACCTCGTACATGATCGTGTCGTAGCTGACCCCGCCGCCGTCGAGGCCACCACCACGCTTGACCGCGCGGTCGATGTTGTCGTTGGGGACCGACTGCTTCTTGGCCTTCTGGATCGCGTCGAAGAGGGTCGGGTTGCCCGTCGGATCGGGACCGCCGGTCTTGGCCGCGATCTCGATCGTCTTGATGAGCTTGGCGAAGAGCTTGCCGCGCTTGGCGTCGATCGCCGCCTTCTTGTGCTTCGTCGTTGCCCACTTGGAGTGGCCGCTCATCTGGAAACCGTCCTTTGCCCCGCGTCGTCGCTGATGCTTGTCGAGCCGCCTCCGGAGTGGTCACAGGGCAGCAGGTGCCCATTGTAACTACGTGCGGTGCCTCACCGTCAGCAGCAGGTGTCGACGAAGAGCTGATGCAACCGGTCGTCGGCGTTGACCTCGGGATGGAACGAGGTCGCCATGAGCTGGTTCTGGCGTACGGCGACAGGGTGCTCTCCCACGCTCGCCAGCACCTCCACGCCCGGGCCGATCTGCTCGACCCAGGGCGCCCGGATGAAGACGGCGTGGACCGTGCCGTCCAGCCCGGTGACCTCGAGATCCGTCTCGAACGACTCCGTCTGCCGCCCGAACGCGTTGCGCCGTACGGTGATGTCGAGCCCGCCGATGGTCTCCTGGCCCGGGGCCGCGTCGAGCAGCCGGTCGGCCAGGAGCACCATGCCGGCGCAGGTGCCGAGCGCGGGCATCCCGCCGCGGACCCGCTCGCGGAGCGGGTCGAGCAGCTCGAACGTACGCGCCAGGCGCCACATCGCCGTCGACTCCCCGCCGGGGATGACGAGGGCGTCGCACGCGTCAAGCTCCTCCCGACGGCGTACGGACGTCCCCTTCACCCCCAGGCGGTCGAGAGCGGCGAGGTGCTCGCGGACGTCACCCTGGAGGGCGAGTACGCCGACCGTGGTCACCAGCCGCGCTCCGCGAACTGGATCGACCGGGCCGGCTCGTCGACGTTGATGCCGACCATCGCCTCGCCGAGGCCGCGGGAGACCTTGGCGATGACGTCGGGGTCGTCGTGAAAGGTGGTCGCCTTGACGATCGCCTCGGCGCGCTGGGCCGGGTTGCCGGACTTGAAGATGCCGGAGCCGACGAAGACACCCTCGGCGCCGAGCTGCATCATCATCGCCGCGTCGGCCGGGGTCGCGATGCCGCCGGCGGTGAACAGGACGACCGGGAGCTTGCCGTTCTCGGCGACCTCCTTGACCAGCTCGTAGGGAGCCTGGAGCTCCTTGGCGGCCACGTAGAGCTCGTCCTCGGCGAGCGCGCCGAGACGGCGGATCTCGCGGCGGATCGTACGCATGTGGGTGACCGCGTTGGACACGTCGCCGGTGCCGGCCTCGCCCTTGGAGCGGATCATCGCCGCACCCTCGGTGATGCGGCGCAGGGCCTCGCCGAGGTTGGTCGCACCGCACACGAACGGCACCGTGTAGGCCCACTTGTCGATGTGGTTCTCGTAGTCAGCCGGGGTCAGCACCTCGGACTCGTCGATGTAGTCGACGCCCAGGGACTGCAGCACCTGGGCCTCGGCGAAGTGGCCGATCCGGGCCTTGGCCATGACCGGGATGGAGACGGCCTCGATGATGCCGTCGATCATGTCGGGGTCGGACATGCGGCTCACGCCGCCCTGGGCGCGGATGTCGGCGGGGACGCGCTCGAGCGCCATCACCGCCACCGCCCCGGCATCCTCGGCGATCTTCGCCTGCTCGGCGGTGACCACGTCCATGATCACGCCGCCCTTGAGCATCTCCGCCATTCCTCGCTTGACTCGCGAGGTTCCCGTCTCATTCATGCTTGTAGCCATGAGGTGATCGTAGGTCGGGACGAGGCGTACGCCATCCTCGGAAAGCCCTGGTCAAGCCACTGTTCCCAAAGTGGACTGCTCCAAGTGGACTGCTACCCGGTCAACGCCTCGGCGGCCTCGGCCACCGCGGTCGGCGCGCCGGCCAGGGACCAGGTGACACCACCGGCCTCCACCTGGGTCGTCGCTCCGCCGGCCCCCAGGACGAGGGCGGCGCCGGGGAGGCGGTCCCAGTCGGGGACGGAGTGCTGAAAGAAGAGGTGGAGCTTGCCCTGCGCGATGGCGGTGAGATCCATCGAGCCGGAGCCGAGGATCCTGATGGAGGCGGCGTCGCTGGCGACGCGTACGTAGGCCTCGCCCACCGGATGCTTCAGCTTCGACGGGTGGAGGTAGGTGGTGAGGCAGGCGAGGGCGAGCGGCGTGTCGGGCATCGCGTCGAGCCGGACGCCGTTGCGGGTGGTGGGCAGCTCGGGGCCGCCGACGTAGACCGCGTCCTCCGCCGGTGAGTAGATCGCACCCAGGACGATGCCGTCTCCGTCGGTCAGCGCCAGCGCGGAGCACCACCAGTCGAGGCCGCGTACGAAGTTGTAAGTGCCGTCGACCGGGTCGATGGTCCACACCCGGCCGGTGGTCGACGCGCGGGCCGAGCCCTCTTCGCCGAGGATGCCGTCGCCGGGGTGCTCGGCCGTCAGGCGTTCGACGATCGCCTTCTCGGCGGCCTTGTCGGCGGCGGTGACCAGGTCGGAGACCGAGGTCTTCGTCTCGATCGAGTCGCCGATGCCCTCGGTGCGCATCTTCGCGGCGAGCGAGCCGGCGCCGCGGACGAGCTCCGCGGCCAGGCGTACGTCTGCCTCCGTCGGCACTGTCACGAGGCCGCCTCCTCGGCGAGGGCCTGCTTGCGGACGGTCCAGATGCGCTGGCCGACGGTGACGGTCGAGGCGACGGCGAGGATCCACAGCGCGATGTAGATGAGCAGGTCGAGGGAGAAGATGCCGGCGAAGCCGGTCATCACCAGGACCAGGACCAGTCGGTCGGCGCGCTCGGCGATGCCGACGTTGGCGGTGAAACCCAGCGACTCGGCGCGGGCTCGGGCGTAGGAGGTGACCGCACCTATGACGAGGCACCACAGGGACAGTGCGAGATAGAGGTCGGAGTCACCCGGGCCGGCGAAGTAGAGCGCCAGGCCACCGAAGACCGCGCCGTCGCCGAACCGGTCGAGGGTGGAGTCCCAGAAGGCGCCGAACTTCGACGTACGCCCGACGGCACGCGCCATCGCCCCGTCGATCAGGTCGCTGAAGACGAAGCAGGTGATGAAGATCGTGCCGGCCAGCAGCTCGCCGCGCGGGTAGAACGCCAGCGCTCCGACCGCTACTCCGATGGTGCCGACGAGCGTCACGACATCGGGGCTGATCTTCAGCGCCACGAACAGCCGGACGATGGGCGCGAGGACGACTCCCTGAACGAAGCCTTTGATGTGATCCAACATGGCGCGGCCACGCTATCGGATCCCGCCGAGGCGTCACTCCCGCGCGCCGAAACGTCACTCACATTCTGCCGAGGCGTCACTCACGTCGGCCGAGGCGTCGCTCCCGTCAACCGAGAGGTCAGCGGGTGACATCTCGACCGACCTAAGTGACGTCTCGGCCGACGTAACTGACGTCTCGGCCGACGCAAATGACGTCTCGGGCGACGGGGGTGACGTCTCGGCTAGGTTCCTTCGGTCAGATCGCGGACCTCGGCGTAGCGGGAGCGGACGGCGGGGTCGGGGTCGGCCTCGTACGTCTCTGTGCCGGCGAGCTCCCAGGTCGGGGGCCCTGCGCCGCCGGTGAGGAGCCAGGCGGCCTGGCGGGCGGCGCCGTCGGCGACGTACTCCCCCGGTTCGGGGACGAGTACGGGGTGGCCGAGGACGACCGGGGCGAGGCGGCGTACGGCCTCGGAGCGGGCGCCGCCGCCGACGAGGAGTACGCGGTTGACCGCGACGCCCTGGGACTTCAGCGCGTCGATGCCGTCGGCGAGGCCGCAGAGCAGTCCCTCGACGGCCGCGCGCGCCAGGTAGGCGGGCTCGGCGGTGGCGAGGGTCAGGCCGTGGATCACGCCACGAGCCGACGGCCGGTCGGGGGTGCGCTCGCCCTCGAGGTAGGGGACGAGGACCAGGCCGCCGGAGCCCGAGGGCGCCTCGAGCGCGAGCCGGGAGAGCTCCTCGTGGCTCACCCCGAGCAGCCGGGTGGTGGCGTCGAGTACCCGCGCGGCGTTGAGGGTCGCGACCAGCGGTAGGTAGCGGCCGGTGGCGTCGGCGAAGCCCGCCACGGTGCCGGACGCGTCCGATGTAGGCGTCTCCGAGACTGCGCAGGCGACACCGGAGGTGCCGATGGAGACGACCACGTCACCGGGCCGGGCGCCCACGCCCAGGGCCGCGCCGGCGTTGTCGCCGCAGCCGGGGCCGAGCAGCGCCCCGGCCGGCGTACGCCCGGCCGAGGAAGACGGCCCGAGCACCTCCGGCAGCACGACATCGTCACGCCCCAGAGCGCGTTTGAGCAGGTCGCGACGGTATTCGCCGGTCACCGCCGAGTAGTAGCCGGTGCCGCTGGCGTCGCTCCGGTCGGTACGCAGCGCCTCCAGCCCCGGGGCTCCCGCGAGCTTCCAGGTCAGCCAGTCGTGGGGCAGGCACACCGCCGCGACCCGGGCCGCGGCGTCGGGCTCGCGCTCGGCGAGCCAGCGCAGCTTGGTGGCCGTGAAGCTGGCCACCTGCACCGAGCCGACAGCCTCGGCCCAGGCCGTGGAACCGAGCTCGGTGTTGAGCGCGGCGGCGGCGTCGGCCGAGCGGGTGTCGTTCCAGAGCAGCGCGGGACGTACGACCTCTCCGGCCTCGTCCAGGCACACCATCCCGTGCTGCTGTCCACCGACGGAGACGGCGGCGACGTCATCGAGCCCGCCGGCCGCCTCGGCGGCCGACTCGAGCGCGGTCCACCACGCCGCCGGGTCCACCTCCGTCCCCTCGGGGTGCGGCGCGGAGCCGGAGCGCACCAGCGCCCCGGTCTCCGCGTCACGGACGACGACCTTGCAGGACTGGGTCGAGGAGTCGACCCCGGCGACGAGCGGCATGCCCTGCAACCTAACGAAGCCCGAGGAGATGGTCCATGGCCAGCTGGTCGAGGTGCTCGAACGCGTAGCCGTGGTCCAGCTTCTCGATGTCGTAGGTCGCCTTGCGGATGTCCTCGAGCGTCTCCCCCTCGGCCAGGGTCGGCACGGAGAGCTCCTCGACCTGCGAGGCCTCGAGCGCAGCCTTGACCTCCGGGTCCGCCCGGAACGCCTTCGCCCGCTCACGCAGCACGAGATAGTTGCGCATGCAGCCCGCGGCCGAGGCCCACACCCCGTCCTCGTCCTCTGTGCGCGGCGGCTTGAAGTCGAAGTGGCGCGGGCCCTCGTAGCCCTTGGTCTCCAGCAGGTCGACCAGGTTGAACGCGCCGCGCAGGTTGCCGGCGCCGAAGCGGAGGTCCTGGTCGAAGCGCGGGCCGTGCTGGCCGTTGAGGTCGATGTGGAAGAGCTTGCCGTGCCACAGCGCCTGGGCGACACCGGAGGCGAAGTTGAGCCCGGCCATCTCCTCGTGACCGACCTCCGGGTTGAGGCCGACCATCTCGGGACGGTCGAGAGAGTTGATGAAGGCGAGCGCGTGGCCGATCGTCGGCAGCAGGATGTCGCCGCGGGGCTCGTTGGGCTTCGGCTCGATGGCGAACCGGATGTCATAGCCCCGCTCGGTCACGTAGTCGCCGAGCAGGTTGACCGCCTCGCGATAGCGGTCGAGCGCGGACGCGATGTCCTTGGCCGCGTGGGACTCCCCACCCTCACGGCCACCCCACATGACGTACGTCGTCGCACCGAGCTCCGCGGCGAGGTCGATGTTGCGCGCGACCTTGGCGATCGAGTAGCGGCGCACCTCGCGGTCGTTCGAGGTGAAGCCACCGTCACGGAAGACCGGGTGACCGAAGAGGTTGGTGGTGGCCATCGGCACCTTGAGGCCGGTCTCGTCCAGTGCGGCCTTGAGCTTGTCGATCTCCGCCTGGCGCTCGGCGTCGCTCGCGTCGATCGCGAAGACGTCGTTGTCGTGGAAGGTGATGCCGTAGGCGCCGAGCTCGGCCAGCTTGTGCACCGAGTGGGCGACGTCGAGGTGAGGCCGGCTCGCCGATCCGAACACGTCCTGTCCGTTCCAGCCCACGGTCCACAGCCCGAAGGTGAACTTGTCCTCGGCGGTGGGGGTGTAATCCGTCATAGCCTTGCTTCCTCACATTAGTTCATGACTCGGACTATATGATGATCATGAAACGCGACGCCCGTCACATTGTCAACCCTCTACCCACCTGTCAGCGGGTCGCTTGACCCAAAGTTCATAACTTGGTCTAATCCCGTGCATGACCGTCAGAACCGAGCCTGCCCAGCATGCCGGGATGCGGGCGAGCAACCTCGCGCTCGTGCTCGGCGAGGTAGCGCGCACCAGCCCGGTCTCCCGGGCCCAGGTCGCTGCGCGCACCGGCCTGACGAAGTCGTCGGTATCCGGGCTGGTGTCCGATCTGATCTCCGCCGGCCTGATCCAGGAGAGCGCCCCGGCCGCGACCGAGCGTGGTCGGCCCGCCACGGCGCTCAGCCTCGCTCCCGGAGGCATCGCCGGCCTCGGCCTGGAGGTCAACGTCGACTATCTGGCCGCCACGGTGACCGACCTGACCGGCAAGCCGCGCTACCACCACGTCGTACGCCGCGACAACCGCGGCCGCGACGTCGACGAGGTGGTCGCCGACCTCATCGAGGTGGCCCGTACCGCCGCCCGCAGCGCCGCCTCCCAGGGTCTGCCGCTGTCAGGTGCCTGTGTGGCGGTGCCCGGCCTGACGGTCGACGGGGCCGTCGTACGCACCCCCAACCTGGGCTGGGACCGCGTCGACCTCGCCGACGCCGTCGGCGAGGGCACCGGGCTCGAGGTCGACCTGGAGAACGAGGCCAACCTGGCGGCTCTCGGCGAGATGTGGTTCGGCGGCCACGAGCTCGACGGCGCTCCCCTGCGCGACTTCGTGCACGTCTCCGGCGAGATCGGCATCGGCGGCGGCATCGTGATCGGAGGCGAGGTCTTCCGCGGCGCCCACGCGGGCGCCGGCGAGCTCGGCCACGTCGTGGTGGCCCCCGACGGCCCGCGGTGCGGCTGCGGCGGCCACGGCTGCCTGGAGCGGATGGCCGGGCAGCAGGAGATCCTCGCCCGCGCGCAGGTGGCGACGATGGCCGACCTCACCCGAGCCTGCGAGGCCGGCGATCAGGCCGCGCTGGATGCCGTCGCCGGCGCCGGGCGACACCTCGGCGTCGCGCTCGCCTCGGTCATCACCCTCCTCGACCCCACCGCGATCGTGCTCGGTGGCGCCTTCGCCACCCTCGCGCCATGGCTCTCCGCGGCGACCGCGGCCTCGATCAGCCACCACACCGGTGCCGTCGAGCCGCCCCGGCTGTTGGTCTCCGGGCTCGGCAGCGACGCCGCCGTGCGGGGAGCGGCCGGGACCGTCGTACGTCGTGTCATCGCCGATCCCGCCGCGCACCTCGCCCGCCAGGCGGCCCGCGCCACCGGCTAGATGCGCGAGACCGCCGCCGTCGTCATCCGCTGGTCGGAGGGGCCGACCCGGTGCACGTCACCGGTGATCGTGACCAGAGCCTTGTCGGTGCCCGACTCGCCGGCGGCCGAAGCGGCCTCGACGTCGGAGAGCTCCGCGATGCCCTCGGCCACGGCGGTGGCGACCTTCTCCCCTGCCGAGGCGGCGACCCAGACCTCGACCTCACCGGGCTCGACGACGCGGTTGTAGCTGCGGTCGGCGAAGGCCAACCGAGTCGTCGGCACGTCGAAGCGTACGGTCGCCGACTCGCCCGGCTGCAGTGCCACCCGCTGGTAGCCGAGCAGCTGCGTGACCGGGCGGACCACCGAAGCGAGCAGATCGCGTCCGTAGAGCTGGACCACGTCCACCCCGGCGACATCACCGAGGTTGGTGACGGTCGCCTCGACACCAAAGGTGCCACCCGCCTCGACCGAGCGGTCGGCCGAGAGCCCGCTGTAGCCGAAGGTGGTGTAGGAGAGTCCGAAGCCGAACGGGCGGGCCGGCGTCGGGTCGGTGCTGGTGACCTCGGACGGACCGCCCAACAGCGGCTGGAGGTAGCTGTAGGGCTGAGTCCCGGAGACCCGCGGCAGCGAGACCGGGAGCCGGCCCGACGGGTTGACCGCGCCGGAGATGACGCGCGCCAGTGCCGCGCCGCCCTCCTCGCCGGGGAAGAACGCCTGCAGCACCGCGGCGGGGCGGGTCTCGTCGTCGAGCGCCCACCCGATGGCGTACGGGCGGCCGGTGACGACCACGAGCACGACGGGCGTGCCGGTCGCGAGGACCGCGGACACCAGCTCGCGCTGGACGCCGGGGAGCTCGAGCGACTCGGAGTCGTTGCCCTCCCCCACCGTGCCGCGGCCGAAGAGGCCGGTCTGGTCGCCGACGACGACCACGGCCACGTCGGCGCCCTCGGCGGCGGAGACCGCGGCGGGGAAGCCGGAGCGGTCCGTGCCTTCGACGTCACACCCGGGGACGACCTCGCAGGAGGAGGCGCCGAGCTCGGCCCGGACCGCCTCGGCGATCGTCGGCAGCTCGATACCCAGAGGCTTCTCGGGGTAGCTCACCATCACGTGGTTGACGAAGGAGTAGCAACCCATCAGCGCCTCGGAGCGGTCGGCGTTCGGTCCGATGATCGCCACCTTGCCGAGGTCGCCCCTGAGCGGGAGGACCCCGTCGTTGCTGAGCAGCACGACCGACTCCTCGGCGAGCCGACGGGCCAGCGAGCGGTGGGCCGGGGAGTCCAGGTCGATCGACTCCGGAGCCCCCTCCTCCAGACCGGCCGCGAAGGACTCGTCGAGAAGACCGAGCTCCTCCTTCTGCTTGAGCGCGCGCAGCACGGCCCGGTCGACGATCGCCTCGGAGACCTCGCCGGAACGGATCAGCGCCGCGAGCGGCTCGAGGTAGGCATCCCCGCTCGGCAGCTCGATGTCGACACCTGCCTCGAGGGCGTACGCAGCTGCCCTCCCGCGATCGGCAGCGATCGCATGCATCACCGCCAGGAACGCGACACCGAAGTAGTCGGCGACCACGACCCCGTCGAAGCCCCAGGTCTCGCGCAGCAGCGTGGTGAGGTGCTCGATCGAGGCATGCTGCGGCACACCGTCGATGTCGTTGTAGGACGCCATCACCGACCGCACGCCACCGTCGAGGACTGCCATCTCGAACGGCGGCAGGAAGATGTCGGCGATCTCGCGCGGACCCGCCGAGAGCGGCGCGTGGTTGCGCCCGGCCCGCGAGCCCGAGTAGCCCACGAAGTGCTTCAACGTGGCATGCACACCGGCCGACTGCAGCCCGCGGACGTACGCAGTGCCGACCGTCCCGACGAGGTAGGGGTCCTCGCCGATGGCCTCCTCGCACCGGCCCCAGCGCGCGTCCCGGATCACGTCCAGCACGGGCGCCAGGCCCTGGTGGATGCCGAGGTCGCGCATGTCGGACCCGATCATCGCCGCCATCTCCTCGACCGCCTCGGGGTCGAAGGTGGCTCCCCAGGCCAGCGGCGTGGGAAACGTCGCCGCCTCCCAGGTCGCGAGCCCGGTCAGGCACTCCTCGTGGACCAGCGCGGGGATCCCCAGTCGGGTCTCGTCGACCAGGCGCTTCTGCTCGGCCCACAGCCAGGCGGCCCGCTCGGCGGGCTCGACCGGCCGGGTGCCGTAGACCCGGGTGTAGTGGCCCAGGCCGTGGGCGGTGATCTCCGAGAGTCGGCGGTCACCTCCTGAGATGTTGCTGCTCATCTCGTTGGCCATCGGCGCGACGACGTCGCCGCCGCGATCGAGCCAGTAGCCCACGATCTGGGCGAGCTTCTCCTCCAAGGTCATCTGGGCATGCAGGTCACGCACGCGGTCGGAGACGTGCGGCCAGGCGGGGAGGGGGGCGTTTTCAGTCACAGTTGTCCCTACTAGCCCTTCACCGCGCCCTGCAGGCCGCTGACGAGCCGGCGCTGGAAGGCGAGGAAGAGCACGAGAGCCGGGATCATCGCGAGCGTGGTGAACGCGAGGACACCGGCAGTGTCGGCGGAGTGTTCGGTGGAGAAGTCGGCGACGCCGAGCGGAAGCGTGCGCATCTTGTCCTGCAGCAGCAGGAGCGGCAGCAGGTAGGCGTTCCAGGAGGTCACGAAGGCCAGCACCCCGACGGTGATCATCCCGGGTGCGGACAGCGGCATCAGGACCCGCCAGAAGATGCCGATCCGGCTGGCACCGTCGATCAGGGCGGCCTCCTCCAGCTCCTTGGGCAGCGCCATCAGGAACGGCCGGAGGATGACCACCGTCATCGGCAGCGCGAACGCCGCCTGCGGCAGGGCCACGCCCCACCACGTGTTCGCCATCTGCAGGTTGCGGGTGATGATGATGAACAGCGGGATGATCGCCACCGCGGCCGGGAAGAGCAGGCCGAGCACGAAGACCATGAACAGCGCCTCGCGCCCGCGGAACTGGTAGCGGGCCAGCGGGTACGCCGCCATCAGCCCGAAGACGACGGTCACCACGGTGGTGATGATCGCGATCATCGTCGAGTTGAGTGCGTACTGCCAGAACGAGGGATTGTTCAGCACGCCCGCGTAGTTCGTCCAGACCCAGGGGTCGGGCAGCCCGGCCGGCTTGTCGGCAAGCTGGGCGTTGCTGCGGAAGCCGCCCAGCGCGCCGTAGAGGACGGGCCCGAGCGTGATCGCGACCACGACGAGCGCGATCAGGTAGACCCACAGGTTGCCGCCCCCGAAGTTGCGGCGACGCTGCTTGCGGGGTGATCGGCCCGAGCCGTTTCCGGTCTCGGCGAGAGGTTCGAGGGTCACGCTGGCCATCACGCCGCCTTTCGCTTGCGGAAGAGAGCACCGACCAGAGCTCGCTCCGCCCGGGTGTATCGCTGGGTGTCGTCTTGGGTGTCACGACGCAGGATGAGGATCTGGTAGGCCAGCGCCATCGCGAAGGCGATGACGAACAAGATCACCGAGGCAGCGCCCGCGATGCCGTAGTTGTGGCGCTTGGTGCCCTCGTCGATCAGGTACGTCGCCATGGTGGTCGTCGCGTTCGCAGGACCGCCCTGGGTGAGCACCCAGATCATGTCGAAGCACTGGATCGACCCGATCATCGACAAGAAGGCCCAGGTGCGCATGGTCGGGCCCAGCAGGGGGATGGTGATCTGCCGCTGCGTCTGCCACCAGGAGGCGCCGTCGAGCTGGGCGGCCTCGTAGAGCTCCTCGGAGATACCCTGCATGGCTGCCAGGAAGAGCAGTACGGCCAGGCCGAGATACTTCCAGGTGAGCACCAGGAGCACGACCCACAGGGCGTACTCCGGAGTGCCCAGCCAGCCCTGATCGGGCGGGGTCAGCCCGACCTTCGCGGTCATCGCGTCGAAGAAGCCGTACTGCGGCTGCAGCAGCTGCAGCCAGACCACCGCGGCGATGACCTCGGCGAGGACGTACGGCACGAAGATGATGGTCCGGAGCAGGCCCTGGCCCCTCATCCTCCGATTGAGCAGCAGCGCGATCGCCACTCCGAGCGGCAGCTGGAGCAGGATCGAGCCCACCACGATCACCGCGTTGTGGGCGACCGCGCTGCGGAAGACCTCGTCGCCGAGGACCTCGGCGTAGTTCTCCAGGCCGACGAAGTCGGTCAGGTCACCGAAGCCCTTCCAGTCATAGACCGAGAAGCGCACCGCGGTGATGATCGGCCAGGCGACGAAGAGCGCGATGAGCACCAGTGCGGGAGTGACGAAGACAAGGATCTCGAATCGCTTGCGCCAGGTGTCACCACTGAGTCCGGCACTCCTCGTACCGCCGGGCCCCCGGCGTACAGGAGCTGTACGCCGGGTGTCCGATGTGGCGTGTCCTGGCACCGCCCGAGCGGGGTCGGTCACGTCGTGTGTCACAGGTTCGACTCACTTTTCCTTGTCCGCGGCGGCCTGGGTGGCCTCGACGATGTCGGCTGCCGAGCCCTTCCCCGCGAAGACGTTGATGATGGCGTCGTTCATCGCGCCGCCGATGGACTGGCCGAAAGCGGTGTCGAAGTAGAGCTGGACGTACGGAGCGCTGTCACGGACCTTGATCAGGTCGGCCAGAGCGGGGTCCGTCAGCGAGCCGACCGCGTCGGGGTTGGTCGGCAGACCCATCCCGTTCTCGGCGAAGCCCTTCTGCACATCGGTGGAGAGCAGGTACTTGGCGAAGTCGACCGATGCCTCGGGAGCGCCCTCGGAGACAGCCCAGGCGTCTCCGCCGCCCATCTGCGCGGCCGGGTCGCCCTGGCCACCGTCGATGGTCGGGAAGGAGAACCAGCCGGTCTTCTCGCCCAGACCCTTCTTGTCCTCGGTGATGCCCTGCATCACGCCGGGCTCCCAGTGGCCGGCGAGCTCCATGGCGACCTTCTCGGTCGCGAGGAGGCCGGAGGCCGAGGTCGGGCCCTCCTGGGCGCCGGTGGAGAGGAAGCCCTTGTTGAACGGCTCCTTCGCGACGATGTCGACGACGTCCTCACCGGCCTTCTCGAAGCAGGGGTCGGAGAAGTCGAGACTCTTGACCGCCGAGGTCAGCACGTCCTGCGAGCACTCCCGGACCGCGGTCCAGTAGTAGTAGTGCGCGGCCGGCCAGGCGTCCTTGCCACCGACCGAGACCGGCTGGATGTTCGCGGCCTTGAGCTTGTCGACGGCAGCGTAGAACTCATCCATCGTCTTCGGCGCGGCGCTGATGCCGGCCTTGGCGAAGAGGTCCTTGTTGTACCAGAAACCGACGACTCCGATGGAGAACGGCAGGGCGTACGTCTGGTCCTCGACCTGCCAGCCTGCGACCGAGCCGCCGATCATCTCGATCTCGTCGGCCGCGTCCTCGCTCAGGTCCTTGGTCAGCCCCGCCTCGACGTGGTCGGCGAGCTCGCCGCCGCCACGCTCCATGTAGACGTCGGGGATCTGCTCGGGGTCACCGCTCTGGAACGCAGCGTCCAGCTTGGTGAGCATGTCCTCGTGGGCGAACGCCTGCACCTTGACGTCGACGCCGGGGTTCGCCTTCTCGAAGTCCTTGGCGACCTGCTCGTAGTAGCCCTTCCCGGGATCGTTGTTGGAGTTGTGCCACCAGATGATGGTGTTGTCGTCGCCGCCACCGGAGTCGCCCGAGCCACCACAACCGGTGGCGGCAATCATCAATCCGGCGCACAACGCGGCGAGCGCTTGTGTCTTCCTCGACATCTTGGGACCTCTTCGTCACTGCTCGGGGTATGGGTGATCATGTGACTGCCGCCACATCGTGTGGTCGAGCATGGCGCGTGAAGGCGAGCATGTCAATCGTTGTCGATAACGTTTTCGTAGCCTGTTATCGACAATCCCCGAAGTGGGCTACTGTCAGGCCATGAGCACGCTCGATCAGCCACGCCCCCGCCGGGTGACCATCACCGACGTGGCCCGCGAGGCCGGCGTCTCCGTGGCCACCGTCTCCAAGGTGATCAACGAGCGCTACGGCGTCAGCGAGGCGACCGCCGAGAAGGTGCTCGCGGTCATCGACGAGCTCGGCTACCAGTCCTCGCTGATCGCCTCGAGCCTGCGCCGCAAGTCCACCGGCGTGATCGGTGTGCTCGTGGCCGAGTTCGAGCCCTACTCCGCCGAGCTCCTCAAGGGCATCTCGGCGGCCCTGGACGGCACCGGCTACGAGCTGTTGGCCCACGCCGGACGCACCGGCGCCCACAACCACACCGGCTGGGAGCGCCGCTCGCTCTCCCGGCTCGGCCACACCCTGATCGACGGCGCGATCGTGGTGACGCCGTCGATGATCATCACCGACGAGACCACCATCCCCGTCGTCGCGATCGACCCCCACACCGGGCCGGACGGCCCGATGACCGTCGACGCCGACAACATCACCGGCGCGCGGCTCGCCGTCGACCACCTGGTCGGGCTCGGCCACCGGCGCATCGGGTTCCTCGGTGGGCGCCCTGACCTCCGCTCCGCCGGCCTGCGCGAGCAGGGCTACCGCGAGGCCCTCTACGACGCCGGCCTGAGCGTCTCCCCCGACCTGATCCGGGTGGGCGGCTACCACCCCGAGCTCGCCGAAGCACCGGCCCGCGAGCTGCTCTCGCTCCCGGCCGGCGCGCGGCCCACCGCCATCTTCGCCGCCAACGACATCTCCGCGATCAAGGTCATCGAGGTCGCCGGCTCACTCGGCCTGCGCGTGCCCGAGGACCTCTCGGTGATCGGCTTCGACAACGTACCCGAGGCCCGCGACGCCACTCCCCCGCTCACCACCGTCGCCCAGCCGCTCCACGAGATGGGCCGGGCCGCCCTCGAGCTCCTGCTCGAGCTGCTCGAGGGCAAGCAGACCGAGCGTCACCTGCGGCTGCCCGCCGAGCTGGTCGAACGCAGCAGCACCGCTCCGCCTGCCTGAGCCTTCATCACGGTATGCAGCGAAAGGCGCACATCCCGTGCGGAGTTCCGCTGGGGATGTGCGCCTTCGTCTGCATACCCTTCGACAAGCTCAGGACATCGCCTTGACGGAGGAACGAGCCCGCTACACGTGCCCTGTCGCCGATGCTCTTCGCCGGGAGAGCGCGTCGACGCTGGCCGCGACCAGGAGGACCAGGCCGGTGACCATCCACACGGTGCCCTGGGGCTGGTCGAGCAGGCCCATCCCGTTGTCGATGACGGCCACGACGGTGCCACCGATGACGGCGTCGATGACCCGGCCCTTGCCGCCGAAGAGCGAGGTGCCGCCGATGACGGCGGCGCCCACGGCGTACAGCAGGGTCGTCTCGCCGCCGGTGTTCGGGTTCACCGAGTTGGTCCGGCTGGCGATCATGATGCCGGCCACCGCCGCCATGGTGGAGCAGAGGACGAAGCACGACAGGCGCACCCGGAACACGTTGATCCCGGCCCTGCGTGCCGCCTCGGCGTTGCCGCCGACCGCGTAGACGTGCCGGCCCCAGGCGGTGCGGGTCAGCGTGAAGGTGAGCAGGATCAGCAGGCCGACGATCACCACCAGCGAGACCGGCACCCCCTTGAGCGAGGTCAGCGCCGGGTTGCGGCTGCGCTCGACCGAGAGGTAGCCGACCACGGCGAGCACCACGACCGTCAACAGCCCGGTCTTCAGCGCCCACAGCAGGATGGGCTGCACGGTGAGGTTCTTGGCGCGGCGGCGCGCATCGGTGATGTACGTCAAGGCCGCATAGCCCACGATGCAGACGATGCCGAGCACCCAGCCGAGCCAGACCGGCAGGTTGGCGTTGTTGAGGCCGTTGATGAAGTCGTTGCGGATGGGAATCGTCCCACCCTCACCGATCATCGTCAGGAGTACGCCCTGCAGCCCGAGGAACGCGGCCAGCGTGACCACGAACGACGGGATCCCGAGCCTGGCCACCAGCAGACCGATGGTCAGACCGATCAGCGCTCCGGTGAGCAGTGCCGCCAGCAGAGCCGGGATCAGCGGCCACTCCTGCCGGGTCAGGAACACGCCGAGCACCCCGGCACACGTGCCGCCCGCGAACCCCGCCGACAGGTCGATCTCGCCCAGCAACAGCACGAAGACCAGGCCCATCGCGAGCACGGTCACCCCCGCCGACTGGCCGATCAGGTTGGCGAAGTTGAACGAGTTGGTGAACTGCTCCGGACGCAGCGCCGAGAAGACCACGACCAGCGCGATCAGACCCAGCACCGCCGGCAGCGAGCCGACCTCACCGCCCCTGAGCTTGGCCAGGTAGGCCCGGAAGATTCCGCCCAGCGAATTGTCGGGCTCCGGATCCGGTGCCGCAGCGACCGTCGGGTCATCGGTGTCGATACTCATGCCGCACCTCCCTCAGGAACGACGCCGGTGGTGATCGCCTGCACGACCCGCTCACGCGTCGTGGAGGCAGCCTCGATCTGACCGACCATGCCGCCCAGATACAGGACCGCGATGTCGTCGGCGACCTCGAAGACGTCGTTGAGGTTGTGGCTGATCAGCAGGACGCCGAGCCCCCGGTCGGCCAGGCGACGCACCAGCCGGAGCACCTGCTCGGTCTGCGCCACGCCGAGAGCGGCGGTCGGCTCGTCGAGGATGACCAGCTTGGAGTTCCACAGCACGGCGCGGGCGATCGCCACGGTCTGGCGCTGGCCACCGGAGAGGGAGGCCACCGGCGTACGCACCGATTTCAGCGTACGCACCGAGAGTCCGTCGAGCGTCTCGCGAGCGCGCTGCTCCATGGTGTCCTCGTCGACCAGCCGCAGCCGCTTCATCTCCCGGCCGAGGAACATGTTGTGGACGACGTCGAGGTTGTCGCACAGCGCGAGGTCCTGGTAGACGACCTCGATGCCGAGCGCGGCGGCGTCCTTGGGATTGGTCACCTTCACCGGCTCACCCTCGAAGAGGTAGTCACCGGCGTCGAAGAGATGGATCCCGGCCATCCCCTTGACCAGGGTGCTCTTGCCGGCACCGTTGTCGCCGACGAGCGCGGTGACCCGGCCCGCCTGAACCGAGAGGTCCACTCCGCGCAGGACCTGCACGGCGCCGAAGGACTTCTCGACGCCGTGCAGCTCCAGCAGCGGACTCACTGAGGCACGCCGTTCTCGGTGCACAGGTCGGCGATCGCCCCGGCGCACACGTCGGCGGCGTCGGCCTGACCGTCCTCGATGACTGTCCCGACGGTCTCCTTGGTGACCCAGACGGGCTCGGCGAGCACCGACGGCACGTCCTTGCCCGCCTCGGTGTCCTCGACGCTTCCGGTGGCCAGCGCCTCGGCAGCGTCCTCGTCACCCTCGATCAGAGCGATCGCCAGGTCCGCGGCGGCCTTGGCCTCGAGCGCGGTGTTCTTGTAGACGGTGCCGCACTGGAAGCCCTGCAGGATGTTCTGCAGACCCTCGACCGAGGCGTCCTGGCCGGTCACCGGGATCTTGCCCTGCGCGTTGTTGGCCTTCAGCCGGGCGATGATGCCGCCGGCCATAGTGTCGTTGGCCGAGACCACGCCGTCGATCTTTCCGTTGTTGGCGGTGTACATCTGGTCGAAGACCTTTCCGGCCTTGGTGGCGTCCCACTCCCCCGACTGGTCACCGACGAGCTTGTAGGTGCCGTCGGCGATCTTCGCCTCGAGCGCCTTCTCGTAGCCCGACTTGAACAGGGCCGCGTTGTTGTCGGTGGCCGCGCCGTTGACGTAGACGATGTTGCCGCCCTTCTTGCCCGCGGCGGTGATGCACTCGTCGAGGCCGGCGCCCATCAGCTCGCCCACCTTCACGTTGTCGAAGGAGACGTAGTAGGAGGCGCCGCCGTTGAGCGTCAGCCGGTCGTAGTCGATGCTCGTCACGCCCGCGTCGGCGGCCTTCTTCAGGCAGGACGCGCCCGACTCGGAGTCGAGGTTGGTGATGATGATGACCTTGACGTTCTCGTTGATCATGCTGTCGCACAGCTGACCGAACTTGGCGGTGTCGCCCTGCGCGTTCTGGATCGTGGCCTCGAGGCCGGCGTCGGCGAACGCCTTCTCGAGGTTGGGCCGGTCCTGGGACTCCCATCGGGGAGACGTGGTCGCGTCGGGGAGGATCACTCCGACGTCCGTGCCGCCCGAGTCTCCCGAGTCGCCACCGTCATCCGAGCCTCCACATGCCACGAGCGATGCGGTCGACAGGGTCGCCACCGCTGCGACCGCCATCAGGCGGCCGATCTTGTGCGTGTTCATCGTCGAACTCCTCAGTCCTGGGTGTGATCTAAGTCACGTCGGGGTGCAACCTATCTCCTTCAGCGGCGATATGAAGCGGTTCTGAGGAGATCTCGACAGCGGATTGATAACGGCCGTATGCCTTCAGGTCACCACTGCTCGTTACGGTGCGACGGCTTCCACCCGTCCACGTCCACTAGAACAGCGATCACGTGACCGCCATCTCGGATTTCCGCACGCCCACGACCAGCCGGGCCGACAGCGATCCCAACAGCCCCAAATCTGGGCAAAGCCCCGCCCGACCGAATTCAGGACACATCAGCGAGATCCACGGCCTGCGCGGCATCGCCCTGGCGCTCGTGGTCGCCTTCCATCTCTTCGGCAACGGCCGGGTCTCGGGCGGGATCGACGTCTTCCTGGTGATCTCCGGCTTCCTCGCCACCCGGTCACTGGTGGGCAGGGCCGAGCGCGGCCGGGTGAAGCTGGGCGAGCACTACGGACGTACGTTCGCGCGGCTCGCCGCGCCGGCCCTGATCGTGCTGGCCGCGACGGCCGCGCTGATGGTGGTCTTCATCCCGCAGACGCTGTGGACGCAGACGACCCGCGAGCTCATCGCGGCCGCGACCTACACGCTCAACTGGGAGCTCATCGCCAGCCAGCTCTCCTACGGCGCCGCAGGGCCGTCCTCGACGCCGGTGCAGCACTTCTGGTCGCTCGCGGTGCAGGGGCAGTTCTTCCTACTGTGGCCGCTGGTGGTCGTCGGGCTCGCCCTGGTTCTCCGGGTGGTGGCCCGCGGCCGGCTGCGGGGGCGGCTCGGCCTCGCGCGGGTGCTGTTCGTGCTGACCGCGGCCGCGTTCGCGGTCTCCTTCGTCTATGCGATCAATGTCTCCGGGTCCGACCAGGCGGCTGCGTACTTCAACTCCATCACCCGCTTCTGGGAGATCGCCGCCGGCGCCCTCGCCGCGCTCGCGCTGCGCCGCCTGAGCCTGCCCGAGAAGATCAAGCCGTACGCCGCGTGGACCGGCCTCGCCCTGGTCGTGACCTGCGGTTTCGTGATGGACGGCGCGGACCACTTCCCCGGCCCGCTGGCCCTGTGGCCGGTCTCCGGGGCGCTGCTGGTGATGGTCGGCTCAACCCCGTCGCCACGCGGGCCGCGCCGCCTCCTGGAGACCCGTCCGCTGCGGTTCGTCGCCGACATCTCCTACGAGCTCTACCTGTGGCACTGGCCGCTGCTGATCGCGTGGCTCTACTACACCGGCGATGAGCGACTCACCGTCGCCTCGGCCGCGGGCGTGCTGGTCGTCTCGACGCTGCTCGCCTGGGCGACCAACCGGCTGGTGACCCGCCAGGTCCAGACGTACGTCATCAGGCCCGGCGGCCCACGAGCCCTGGTCGCCACCCTGGCTGCTCTCGTGGTCGCGGTCGGCGCCGGCTGGAGCGGCCTGGCCGCGATCGACTACTCCGCGGACAGGGCGATCGCGGCGGCGGCCCGGCTCGCCACCGCCGACCCCTTCACGACCGAGTGCCTCGGCGCCTCCGCGATGGCGGTGCGCGCCACGGGAGGATCGTGCCGCAACCCCGACCTGCGGGACGAGCTGATCCCGGCGGTGGCCGCGATCGGCGCGGACGACGACAACCGGGGAGAGTGCTGGTCCTTCGAGGAGCGTCCGGTGCGCTTCAACGCATGCCCCAACGGAACGGTCGAGGGCTACCAGAAGCGGCTGCTGATGGTCGGCGACTCCCATGCCGTCGCCCCGGTCGGCGCCCTCGACCTGATCGGCGACCAGCGCAACTGGCGCATCGACGTCGCCGCCCGCGCCGCCTGCCACTGGAACACCCGGCCGCTCGGCCAGAACATCGCCGACAACCGCCCCGCCTGCGCGGAGTGGAACCGGCAGCTCGAGGCCCACCTGCGCGCTCCCGAGCAGCAGGATCTCGACGCGATCATCGTCACCCACTCGGCCCGCAAGACGACCCAGCCGCTGGGCGGCGAGACGCCGTACGAGTCCACGGTCAACGGTCTGGTCGAGGCCTGGAGCCACCGGCCCTCGAAGGAGGTCCCGGTGATCGCACTCGTCGACAACCCGATGTTCGAGCCCGACAACGCCGACTATCTCCGCACCACGCTGGGCTGCATCCAGCGGCACTCCCCCGAGACCGCCGGTCAGGCGTGCGCACGTCCGCGCACCGACGTACTCGTCAAGGACCCGCACCGCGACGCGGTCGCCCGCGACCCCAACGCGCACCTGGTCGACCTGACCCACCTGTTCTGCGGGGACGAGGTCTGCCCGGCGGTGATCGGCAACGTCATCGTCTACCGCGACGGCAACCACATCACCTCGCGCTACGCGCGCACCCTGGCGCCGTACCTCAGCCGGGAGCTCGCCCGGGTCGTCGACTAGCTCAGCGGGCGACCGCGAGCGCGTCGATCTCGACAAGCATCTCCTCGCGCGGCAGGCCGGTCATCACGGTGGTGCGGCACGGGAGGATGCCGCCGTCGGCGACCCGCGAGCCGATGAACTCGCCGTAGGCCTCGTTCATCGCGGCGAAGTCGTCCCGGGTGGTCAGGTAGACCCGGAGCATCAGCACGTCCTCGAAGCCCGCACCTGCGGCGGCGAGGATCGCCTCCACGTTCTGCAGGGTGCGTACGGTCTGGGCCTTCACGTCGCCGGGGAACAGGTATTCGTTCGTGGCGGGATCGACCGGACCCTGGCCGGAGACCTGGATCAGGCCGCCGCGGACCACGCCCTGGGAGAAGGTGTGCGCGGGGGCCGGGGCCTGGTCGGTGGAGATGCGGATGTCGGACATGGGATGGGTTTCCTCTCGGGGTGTTCTCATGAGCTCCGGCCGGCCCAGTCGGCGGAGATCGCTTCGGTGGCCGCGAGGAGCTGCGGCACCAGGGCACGCACCCCCTCGCGGGGCAGGATGACGTCGGGCACGGAGACGGAGACCGCGGCGACGACGCGCCCGGCCTCGTCGCGTACGGGCGCCCCGACGCAGTTGATGAAGTCCTCGTGCTCGGCGGCGTCCTCGGCCCAGCCCTGCTCGCGCGTCCGGGCGAGCACCTCGTGGTAGCTGGCCGCGTCGGGGATGGTGCGGCTGGTGAACGGGCGGAAGTCGATGCCCGCGACCACGGCCCGCTGCTCGCCCGGGGGCAGGCCCGCGACCAGCACCTTGCCGACGGCGGTCGCGTGCAGCGCGGCGGGCAGACCCACCCGGGAGTACATCCGCACCGAGTGGGTGCTCTCCACCTTGGCGAGGTAGACGGCCGTGCCGTTCTCGTAGGCAGCGAGGTGGACGGCCTGGCCGCCCGTCTCGGCCGCGAGGCGGGTCAGGTGGGGTTGGGCCACGTCACGGATCGCATGCTGGGCGAGGGCTGCCGTTCCGAGGGCGAAGAGCCGCGAGCCGAGGTGGTAGCGCTGGCGGTCGTCGCGGCGTACGAAGCGGTCCGCCTCCAAGGTGTGCAGCAGCCGCATCGCGGTGGTCTTGTGGACCTCGAGGCTGGCCGCCACCTGGTCGAGCGATCGCTCACCCTCACCGAGCTCGATGAGGATCTGCAGTGCGCGGGAAAGACTCTGGCTCATCGGGCCGCCTCACGGATCGCCGGGGAGTCGATGCCGGAGGCGCTCACCCGGGTCGCGGCCCAGTCGTCCTCGGAGCACTCGAGCAGCCGGGTGCGTACGTCTGCGGCCGGCGGT
The DNA here is from genome assembly GCF_040302165.1 of Nocardioides sp. NPDC127503. NCBI lineage: Bacteria > Bacillati > Actinomycetota > Actinomycetes > Propionibacteriales > Nocardioidaceae > Nocardioides > Nocardioides sp. NPDC127503. The sequence continues at coordinate 233,356 of NZ_JBEORH010000002.1, forward strand.
CGCGCGTGGTCGCCGGTCGCGGCCAGCACGCCCGCCGCGACCAGATGGCCCTGGCGCAGCCGGCCGACCGGGCCGATCCCGTCGACGAGCGCGGCGAGGTAGCCCGCCGCGAAGCCGTCGCCCGCGCCCACCGGTTCCACGACGTCGACCCGGAGCGCCGGGACCTGCGTGGCGTTTCCGTCCGCGTCGTACTCACCGGCCGCGTGGGAGTCGGCCTTGATCACCAGTCGCGGGCGCTCGCCCAGGAGCTCGCGGAGCTCCTGCGGAGTGTTGGCGCCGAGCGCCGCGCGTGCCTCGTCGGCGCCGAGCAGAACGATGTCGGCCGCACGAAGCAGGTCGAGCAGCGGCGCGATGCTGCGCCCGGCCCACAGGGCAGGTCGCCAGTTGAGGTCGACGCTGAGCCGGAAGCCGAGCTCGTCGCGCAGCGCCAGCAGGCGGGTGACCAGCGTCGATCCCTCCTCGAGGATGCCGGCGGTGATGCCGGAGGTGTGCACGACCTCGGCCGAGGCCAGCGCCTGCGCGACCCCGGGCAGGTCCAGCAGGCCGGCGTCCATCGCGGCGGCCGCGGAGCCGGCGCGGTAGTAGTGCATGCGGCTGCCGTCGGGGGCGGGCTCCTTCAGGTAGAGCCCCGTCGGCCGCTCGGGATCGCGCTCGGCCTCGACGTGCGCGCCGCGGGCGACCAGGTCCTCGGTCACGACGTCACCGAACGGGTCCTGGCCGAGCCGGGACACCCAGGCGGTCCGCACCCCGAGGGCGGCCAGAGCTCCGGCGACGTTCGCCTCCGCGCCGCCGACCGAACGCCGCAGGGTCGTCGCCCCGGCGAGCGACTGGTCGCCCTCCGGACGCAGGACGACCATCGCCTCCCCGAGACAGACCGCTCGCACGTCTCCGCTACTGCCCACGAATGGAGCTCCTCCCCTGTTGGTTCTCCGCCGGGCCGTTGACGCCCGGCGTGGCCGATGTTACAACTAACGAATCGAATTACGCAATCACCGTTGCATATTGTGCAACGCAAGGAAGGACGGGCCATGGATCACCCGGCAGCCCACATCGACACAGCGGCCGTCGCCGCGCTGCGCGAGGAGCGCGTCGACTGGCGCCACAAGGCGATCCCGCCGGCGCTGTGGGGACGTACGGTCGCCGAGGTGCTCGACGCGGCGCCCCGACTCTCGCAGCTGCCCACGCCCGTGCTCTCCCTCTCCCGCGTCGCGATGACCCACAACCGCGACGTGCTGGCCGCCTGGTGCGCGGAGCGCGGCATCGCGCTGGCTCCGCACGGCAAGACCACGATGGCTCCGCAGCTGTGGGCCGAGCAGCTCACCGCCGGCGCCTGGGCGATCACGGTGGCGAACCTCCCCCAGCTCGCGGTCGCCCGGGCCTTCGGCGTCTCCCGGGTGATCGTGGCCAACGCGATCGTCTCCCCGCTCGCCCTGCGCTGGATCTCCGACCAGATCACCGAGGACCCGGAGCTGGAGGTGCTGGTGTGGGCCGACTCGCCACGGACGGTGGCCCTGATGCACGACGCGCTCGCGGCCCACGCCGCCGAGGCCGGACCACGACGCCCGCTCGGCGTCCTCGTCGAGCGCGGTGCCACGGGCGGTCGCACCGGCGCCCGGGACGAGGCGACCGCGGTCGCCGTCGCCGAAGCCGTTGCGGCCTCACCCCACCTGGAGCTCGCCGGGGTCACCGGCTACGAGGGCGCCCTGGCCCACACCACCGATGAGACCGCGCTCGGCGTCGTCCATGCGTACGTCGACAGCCTGGTCTCCCTGCACCGGCGCGTCTCCGACCTGCTGCCCGCCGGAGGGACGCCCGTGGTGAGTGCCGGGGGCAGCGCCTACTTCGAGCAGGTGGCCGATGCGCTCGCACCGCTCGTGGCCGCCGACGAGGCCCGCGTGGTGCTGCGCAGCGGCGCCTACATCACCCATGACGACGGCTTCTACCGCGGCATCTCGCCTCTCGGCAGCGCTCCGCGCACGACCGGCCCCGGCCTTCGCAGCGCCCTCCACGGCTGGGTGCGGGTCTCCTCCCAGCCGGAGCCGGGGCTTGCGCTCTTCGACGCGGGCAAGCGCGACCTGCCCTTCGACGAGGGCCTGCCCGAGGCTCAGCTGCTGCGGGCACGGACGACCGGCTCCCCGGCGACCCCGATCACCGGCGTCGCCGTGACCGCGCTCAACGACCAGCACGGCTTCCTCCGCTGGGACCCCGCCACCGAGGCGCCCGTCGTGATCGGCGACGAGCTCCGTCTCGGGCTCTCGCATCCGTGCACCGCCTTCGACAAGTGGGGCCTCATCCCGGTCCTCGACGACGCCGACGCCGACGACCCGGTCGTCGTCGACCTCGTGCGCACCTGGTTCTGAGAGGAGCCACCATGACCGACCTGCTCATCCGCGACGCGACCGTCATCGACGGCAGCGGCGCCCCGGCATTCCACGCCCACGTCAGCATCGACGCTGGGCGCATCACGGGCATCCACACCGATGCCCCGGCACCGGCCGCGCGGCGCACCATCGACGCCGCCGGGCGGGCGCTGACCCCGGGTTTCATCGACATGCACGCCCACTCGGACCTGCAGATCCTGGTCAACCCCGACCACACCGCCAAGGTGAGCCAGGGCGTCACGCTCGAGGTCGTCGGGCAGGACGGCCTCTCGTTCGCGCCAGCCGACCCGGCGGCGCGCGGCCATCTGCGCCGACAGATCGCGGGCTGGAACGGCGAGCCCGACGACTTCGACTTCGACTGGGACACCGTCGCCGGCTATCTGGACCGGCTCGACCGTGGGATCGCGTGCAACGCGGCGTACCTCGTCCCGCAGGGGACCCTGCGGCTGATGGTCGTCGGCCCCGACAACCGGACCGCGACCGCCGCCGAGATCGCCGAGATGGCCCGGCTGCTTCGGGTCGGCCTCGAGGAGGGCGCGGTGGGGATGAGCAGCGGTCTGACCTATCCGCCGAGCATGTTCGCCGACGACGACGAGCTGGCCACGCTGTGCCGGGTCGTCGCCGAGTCGGGCGGCTACTACAGCCCGCACCACCGCTCCTACGGGGCCGGTGCGCTGGAGGCGTACGCCGAGATGATCGCCGTCGGCCGGACCTCCGGGTGCGCCCTCCACCTCACCCACGCGACCATGAACTTCGAGCCCAACCGTGGGCGGGCCGGCGAGCTCGTCGACCTCATCGAGGCCGGCCTGGACGACGGCGTCGACATCACGCTCGACACCTACCCCTACCTCCCTGGCGCCACCACGCTCAGCGCCGTGCTGCCCAGCTGGTCGACGTCCGGCGGCCCGGACGCCCTGCTCGCGCGGATCGCCGACCCGGGCGACCGTGCCCGGATCGCGCACGAGCTCGACCACGTCGGCACCGACGGCTGCCACGGCTGCGTGACCGACTGGCGCACGATCCAGATCAGCGGCGTACGCAACCCCGAGCTGTCGCGTCGCGTCGGCCGCACCGTCGCCGAGATCGCCGAGGAGACCGGCCAGGTGGCCACCGACGTCTTCTTCGACCTGCTCGTCCGCGACCGGCTGGCAACGACGATCCTCCAGCACGTCGGCCACGAGGAGAACGTGCAGACGATCATGCGGCACCGCACCCACTGCGGCGGCAGCGACGCGATCCTCGTCGGCGAGCGCCCGCACCCGCGCGCGTGGGGCACCTTCCCCCGCTACCTCGCCCGCTACGTACGCGAGCTCGGCGTGCTCGACCTGGTCGACTGCATCCACCACCTCACCGGCCGCCCCGCGGCGAGGCTCCGGCTCCATGAGCGTGGCCTCGTCCGGGAGGGGTACGCCGCCGACCTGGTGCTCCTCGACCCCGACACCGTTCAGGACACCGCCACGTTCGAGCAGCCGCGGCAGCAGGCGCGCGGCATCGACTGGGTGCTGGTCAACGGCACCGCCGTCATCGAGGACGGCCACCGCACCGACGCACTGCCCGGACGGGCGCTGCGCCGCACCGACGAAGGAACCCGATGACGAACCCCGTGATCGACACTCTCCGCGCCGACCAGGCGCTGGTCGTCGTACGCGCCTCCCGGCTCGACGATCCCGTCGCCCTCTGCCACGCACTGGCCGCCGGGGGCATCCGGACCGTCGAGCTGACCTACACGACGCCAGGCCTCACCGACCTGATCTCGCAGGTCAGCGCCCGGGCAGAAGACGACATCGCCATCGGCGCCGGGACAGTCGTGACCGCCGACCAGGCGCGCGCCGCGCTCGCGGCCGGCGCCCGGTTCCTGGTGACGCCCGGCCTGCCGCCGGAGGCGGCGGAGATCGTCGCCGAGGGTCACGCCGCGGATGCGGCCGTCGTCCTCGGCGCCCTCACCCCGACCGAGGTCCTCACCGCGACCGCGCTCGGCGCCGACGCGGTCAAGATCTTCCCAGCGCGGGCCGTCGGCCCGCGCTACTTCTCCGACCTGCGGGGACCATTCCCCGAGGTCGCCCTGATCCCTTCCGGCGGGGTCGACGAAGACAACGCCGCGGAGTTCCTGCGGGCCGGCGCCATCGCCGTGACCGCCGGGACGTCGGTGGTCCAGCCCGCCGACGTCGACGAGGCCCGGTGGGAGCAGATCACCACCAACGCCGCCCGGTTCCGCGCAACTCTGCGCTGAGTCCATCCCCCATCCATCCCCCACCCCGACCCAACGGGAGAACCAACCATGCATTGGCTCCAGACAAGCACCACCGGCCTGCTGCTGCTCTGCGCCGCAGCGATCGCCGTGCTCCTCCTCTTGATCATCAAGGTGAAGCTCGAACCCTTCATCGCCCTCTTCATCAGCGGCATCGGCCTCGCCGTCGCGGCCGGCCTCTCCGTCGAGCAGATGGTCGGCACCGCACTCTCCGCGAAGGAGTCGCTCATCGAGACCGGCTTCGGCGGCGTACTGGGCCACATCGCGCTCATCATCGGTCTCGGCACCGTCCTCGGGTCGCTGCTCGAGCGGTCCGGCGGCGCCGACGTCCTCGCCGCGAGGCTGATCGGCATCTTCGGCGAGCGCGGCACCCCGGTCGCGATGGGCCTGGTCGGCCTGATCTTCGGCATCCCGGTCTTCTTCGACATCGGCATCTTCGTGCTCGCGCCGCTGGTCTACGTCGCCGCTCACCGCGGCGGCAAGTCGCTCGTCCTCTACGCCCTCCCGGTCCTCGCCGGCCTGTCGATGACGCACGCGTTCCTGCCGCCGCACCCGGGACCCACGGCCCTGGGCGGTCTCCTCGGGGTCGACCTCGGCTGGCTGATCATCATGGGCCTGCTGTGCGGCCTCCCCGCGTTCGCCGCGGCCGGGATCCTCTTCCCGATGTGGATCGCCCCGCGCGTCCAGGTCTCGGTGCCCGAGGAGTTCTTGGTCGCGGAGACCGAGGCCGAGCAGGACAAGACGCCCACCACCCCGGTCGCGCTGCCCCTCGTCCTCGGCGTCATCGCGGTGCCGCTCGTCCTGATCCTCGGCGCGACCTTCGGCACGATGCTGCTCGACCCGGGCCGGCTGCTCAGCCTGCTCACCTTCTTCGGCAACCCGGCGATCGCGCTCACCATCGCCGTGCTCCTCGCCTTCTGGCTGCTCGGCATCCGGCGCGGGATGAGCCTCGAGGAGATCTCCGAGTTCACCGGCGCCTCGCTGCGGCCGGTCGGCATGATCCTGCTCGTCGTCGGCGCCGGCGCCTTCTTCGGCGCGGTGATCACCGCGACCGGTGTGGGCACCGCGCTCGCCGAGGTGCTCTCCGACGCCGGCCTGCCGATCCTGCTGCTGGCCTACGTCATCTCCTGCGCGCTCCGGATCGCCCAGGGCTCCGCGACCGTGGCGATCGTGACCACCGGCGGCATCATCGCGCCGACCCTCGGCACCGGCTACTCACAGCCCGAGCTTGCCGTGATCGCCGTCGCGATCGCCGCCGGCTCGATCGTCCTCAGCCACGTCAACGACGGCGGCTTCTGGATCGTCTCGCGCTACTTCAACCTCACCGTGAAGCAGACCCTGGCGACCTGGACGGTGCTGGAGACGGTGCTCTCGATCGTCGGGTTCGCGGCCGCCGCCGTGGCCTGGGCGATCGTCTGAGGCCTGGCCCGAAGCTCTAGGCCGACGCCCACGCCTGCGCGAGCAGGTCGCGGGTGTCGGTCAGGAGCTGCGGCAGGGTCTTGGTGCGTCCGATGATCGGCATGAAGTTCTGGTCGCCGACCCAGCGAGGCACGATGTGCTGGTGCAGGTGGGCGGCGATGCCGGCCCCGCCCGCGGTGCCCTGGTTCATCCCGATGTTGAAGCCCTCGGCGCGCGAGACGCCGGCGAGCGTGCTTACGGCCTGCTTGGTCAGCACCGCCATCTCGGCGGCCTCCTCGTCGGTGGTCTCGACGTAGCCGGCGACGTGGCGGTAGGGGCAGACCATCATGTGGCCCGGGGCGTACGGATAGAGGTTGAGCACCACGAAGCAGGTCTCGCCACGGTGGACGACCAGGCCCTCGGCGTCATCGAGCGTCGGCACCCGGCAGAACGGGCACTTCGTCTCCGAGGGGTCGGTGGGCTTGTTCTCCCCGCGGATGTAGGCCATCCGGTAGGGCGTCCACAGCCGCTCCAGACCGTCGCCCTCGCCGATGCCGTCCTGGGTGAGTACGCCGTCCATCTCTGTCACGCGGCAAACACTACTTAACCCCTCACAGGCCCATTCAAGACAGGCTCAGCCGGGCGCTTCCCCACCCCGCAGCGCGTACGCCCCGGCGACAGCGGCGGCGAGCAGAACGACCAGGCAGGCGGCCGTGATCCCGGACAAGGCCTGCCAGGGGAAGGTCAGCGGAGCGCCGGGCACGTCGCGTACGACCGCCTGCCGCATCAGCCAGCCGGTGAAGCCGGTGACCGCGCCTCCGACCAGCAGAGCGCCGGCCCCGGTGAAGACCGTCTCCCAGAGCGCGGTCCGGCGCACCTGTGCCGGGGTGGCGCCGACGAGCCGGGCGGTGGCGGTCTGGCGGCGGCGCTGACTCACCCCGATCAGGACCGCGTTGACGGCCGCGATCGCGGCGTAGACCCCGGCCGGGCCGAGCATCACCCACAGCACGACGGTGTTCATCTCGCGCGCCTCGGCCGAGACCGCGCCGACCCACTCCTCGCCGGTGCTCACCTCGGCGCCGGTGTCCCGGATCGACCGTGCGGTCCCGGCGACGTCCGCGCCGGCGTCGGTGCGTACGAAGACCGTGCCGGTGTCGCGGGCGACCCGGTCGATGCGTGGCAGGTCGGCGGGCACGATGATGTCGCTCCACAGGTTCGGGGCGTCGGGGACGACCGCGACCAGGCGCACCTTGACGAGCCGGCCGTCGATGCGCATCCGGCGGGTCTGGCCGACCCGACCGCCGAGGTCGGTGACGTAGGAGGCGGTGACCGCCATCGCCCGGCCATGCAGGTCATCGAGACTCCCCTGTGTCGCCTGCAGGCTCCGCGTGGCGGCCGCACTGGGGACATCGACGACCTCGACGTCCTCGGGACCGCCCCCGAACCCGACCTGCGCCGTGCGGCGTACGTCGCTCACGCCCACCCCGGGGACGTCCTGGATCCGCTCCGGGCGCTCTGCCTGCTCGACGACCAGCTCCGACCTGAGCGCGGCCCGGTCGGCGCCCTCGCTCCAGTCGGCGGTCGCACCGACCGCGAGCACCATCGAGCCTGCCACCGCCATGATGGCCACCACCGGCGCCGCCACCGCGGCGGTCATCCGGCTGCTGGTGCGGGCGAGGTCGCGGGCGAGGTGCGCCGACGGATCCCGTCCTGCGACCGTGGCACCAGCGAGAGCCGCGAGCTCGGTGTAGAGCAGGCCGCCCACCGCGTTGGCCCCGATCACCGCGACGATCGGCAGGAACATGCCCACGAGCAGGGCGAACAGCAGCGGCATGCCGGAGGCGAACACGGCGGTCGCGACCAGCGCTCCGGCCGCAGTGAGCGCGACCAGCGCCTGGATCACCGTCGGCCGTCGGCGCTCGAGGACGGCGTCGCGGAGCGCCTCGACCGGCTGCGTACGTCCCGCGCGGGCGCCCGCGCGCCAGGCCCCGACCAGGGCGACGCCGACACCGCAGGAGGCGGCGATCGCCCACCCGGTGCCCTGGCTCGGCATCGCGAGCAGGACCGGAGTGACCCCGGCCTGGTGCAGGACATGCAGCACCGGCACCGTGACGGCGGTACCGAGCAGGCAGCCGGCGACCGTGCCGACGGCCGCGACGGAGAGCGCCTCTCCGAGCAGCAGGGTCCGCACCTGGCGCGGGGTGGCGCCGAGCAGACGGAGCAGGCCGAGCTCGCGGCGCCGGGTGGCCACCACGAAACCGAAGGTCGAGGAGACCACGAAGAGCGCCAGGAAGAGCGAGATGCCGGCCATGATCCCGAACAGCGACCCGAGGTCGTCGATCTGCGTCCGCGTCTGCGGGTCCAGCCCCTCGGTGGCGGTGCCGAGCGCTCCCAGCATGTTGGTCGCGAGGGTGATCAGGGCGATGCCGCCGGCAAGGGCGACGGCGGCACCGGCGTACGGAGGCCAGGACTGGCGCAGGGTCTTCAGGCTGTGCGCGGCCAGCGAGACGATGCTCATCGCACGGGCTCCAGCTCGGCCATGCGGGCGGCGATCCGGGCGGCGTCGCTGCGCTCCATCTGCCCCACGACCTGGCCGTCGGCGAGGAACAGCACGCTGTCGGCGTACGAGGCGGCGAGCGGGTCGTGGGTGACCATCACGACCGTCTGCGCCGGCCCGTGGGTGACTGGGGCGTCGACGAGGTTCCGCAGCAGCTCGAGCACGTCGCGTCCGGCGTGGCGGTCCAGCGCACCGGTGGGCTCGTCGGCGAAGAGCACCGCGGGCCGGGCGTGCAGCGCACGCGCGATGGCGACGCGCTGCTGCTGGCCGCCGGAGAGCTCCGGCGGCCGCCGCCGGGCGAGCCCGTGCAGACCGACCTGCTCGAGTGCCCCGATCACCTCGGCCCGGTTCGGGCGTCGTCCGGCGAGGCGGGCGGGAAGGGCGACGTTGTCGTACGCGGTGAGGGCGTCGAGCAGGTTGTACTGCTGGAAGACGAAGCCCATCGTCTCTCGGCGCAGCTTCGTCAGGGTCGTCCGGTTCAGACCGGCCAGGCCGGTGCCGGCGACCCGGACGCTGCCCCGGGTGGGCCGGTCGAGGCCGGCGGCGATCTGCATCAGGGTGGACTTGCCCGATCCCGACGGCCCCATGATCGCGGTGAACGTCCCGGAGGCGAAGGCATGGCTCACGCCCCGCAGGGCGTGGACCGTGCCGGAGCGGGAGCGATAGGTGCGGGTGACGTCGTCGAGCACGACGGCGGGCGGGCCGGGCGGCCGGGGCGGGTGGACGGCGGCCGGGAAGGTGGCGGTCATGGTTTCCAGCAAACGCCTCGTACGCGGCGCGCACACGGGCGCAGACGCCACGGCGAGGTAGCGCGTGCGCTACCCCATCGTGGGGTGCTGAGTGCCTAGGCTCGAGAGTCATGAGACCACCACCCGACGTCTGGGCCGCGCTGCGCTCCTCCCCGTGGCGCCTGCTCGCCTCCAGCTGGCCCTGGCGCGCGCTGGCCTATCTGGCCTCCGGTGCTCTGATCGGTCTCGTCGTCGCCTTCCTGCTGTTCGTGCTGGTCGGCGTCGGACTGCTCACCGTGGTGCTCCTGGTCGGGCTGCTCGTCCTCGCCGGGATCCCGCTGCTGGCGGCGCTGGTCGCCGATGTGGAGCGGGTACGCCTCCGGCTGGTCCTCCCCGAAGTCCGCCCGGGGCCGGCCGAGCCGCCGGCGCCGATCGCCTGGAGCGACCGGCTCCGGGCGTTGCGCCGACTGCGGATCTCCGGGCCCGAGGTCGGCTACACCGTGCTGATCGCCACGGTGCTGTGGGTGGTCGACGCCGTCGCGCTCAACCTGATCATCACCATCCCGGGTGTGCTCGTGCTCGCCCCGGTCCTGGTCAGGATCGACGCTCCCATCGCCTTCGGACCCTGGCAGATCACCACGCCCACCGAGGCCTGGATCGCCATGATCCCGGGGCTGGTGCTGCTGATCGCCGGCCTGTACGCCTCGACCCTCCTCGCCGCCGCCCAGGCCAGCCTGGCCCGGCTCCTGCTCGAACCGGCCCAGACCCGGCTGGCCGCGGCCGTCGACGAACTGCGCCGGTCGCGCGTGGACCTCGTGGATGCCTTCGAGACCGAACGCAGCAGGATCGAGCGCGACCTCCACGACGGCGCGCAGCAGCGGCTGGTCGCGCTGACCATGACCCTCGGCCTGGCCGAGCTGGAGGTGCCCGAGGGCGCCGGGCTCGACCTGGTCCGGCAGGCGCACACCCAGGCCGAGACGGCGCTGGCCGAGCTTCGCGCCACCGTCCGCGGGATCCACCCGCGGGTGCTGGTCGACCACGGGCTCACCGCTGCCGTCCGCGAGCTGGCCGGCACCGCCGGGCTGCCGGTCTCGGTCGACCTGCAGGTGCGCGGCCGGCTGCCGGCGCCGGTCGAGGCAGCGGCGTACTTCGTCGTGGCCGAGGCGCTCACCAACGCGGTCCGCCATGCCGGTGCCCACTCGGCCCGCGTCCAGGGGCAGATCACCCGTGATCGGCTCGTGGTCGTCGTACGCGATGATGGGGCCGGCGGCGCCGCCGTGCGTCCCGGCGGCGGGCTCGCCGGTCTGGCCACCCGGCTGGCCGCCCTGGACGGCACCCTGGAGGTCACCAGCCCACCGGGCGGACCGACGGAAGTGAGGATGACGTGCCCGACCGCGCTCCCCTGAGGATCGTCCTGGCCGAGGACGCCGCGCTGCTGCGCGAGGGCCTCCTCGCCATCCTCGAGCGGGCCGGCCACGAGGTCATCGCCGCGGTCGGCGACGCGGACGCCCTGCTCGCCTTCACCGACCACACTCGCCCCGACGTGGTCATCACCGACATCCGGATGCCGCCGACCCACACCGACGAGGGGCTGCGGGCCGCCGCCGAGCTCCGCCGGCGGCACCGTGACCTGGCCGTCCTGGTGCTCTCGGCCTACGTCGCCGACGCCTACCTTGCCGAGCTCCTCGACACCACCGGTGGCGGCGGTATCGGCTACCTACTCAAGGACCGGGTCGGCCACGTCCGGGACTTCCTCGACAGCCTGGACCGGGTGGCCGGCGGCGAGACCGTCGTCGACCCGCAGGTCGTACGCGGCCTCCTCAACCGGCACCAGCCCGACGGTCCGCTCGACGTGCTCTCCGAGCGCGAGCGAGAGGTCCTGGCCCTGATGGCCGAGGGCCGCACCAACGGCAGCATCGCCACCGCGCTCTTCGTCTCCGAGGCCGCCGTGCGCAAGCACGTCGGCAACATCTTCGCGAAGCTCCGGCTCGACCCCACCACCGACCGCCGCGTCTCCGCCGTGCTGGCCTACCTGCGCGAGGCCTAGACGGCCGCCCTCGGCACTCGCTTGGGTGACGGTCATAGAGTGGAAACACCCCACGACGTAGCGCGCAAGCGGCTCAATCGCAGTTGATCCAGGCTCACCCAGCGTGCCGAAGTGACCACTCCCGTCAGCGACCGCACCTCTGCGTCGGCGCCCGCGAGGCCCGGCGGCGGTAGCGCACGCACCACCGGCAGAAGCTGGGCCGACACCGCGATCGTGCTGATCGCCGCTCTGGTGGCGACGGCCGCGTGGCTGCCCTTCCTCTACCGACCGCTGACGGCGGACGAAAGTGGCTTCCTGATGCTCGCCGAGCAGTGGAAGCCGGGCGATTCGCTGTACGGAGACTACTGGGTCGACAGACCACCACTGCTGCTCTGGCTGTTCACCATCGTCGGGCCTGCGGACGCGACGACCTCAGGGCTCGTCGCTCCCGGGCTCAAGCTGCTCGGCGCCGTGGCCAGCGGGATGTCGGTGGTCCTGGCCGGCGTCCTGGCGAGCCAGGTGTCCCCGGGCACTCGCTCAGCGCGGCTCACGACCGTCGTGCTGGCGGCCGCACTGCTGTCGAGCCCGCTGCTCGGGATGACAGCGGTCACCGGCGAGCTGCTCGCGGTGCCGTTCGTCCTGCTCGGTCTGGTGTGCGCGGTGACGGGGATGCGCAGATCATGGGGATGGCGTACGGCCGTGCTCGCCGCCGGGGCGGGGGCATCCGGTATGGCTGCCGCGCTGGTGAAGCAGAACTTCATCGACGTCTTCGTGTTCACAGCCGTCCTCGTCGCGGTCTCGCACGGGCGGGTTCCCCGGTTGTGGGAACGGGCCGCCACGTTCACAGGCGGCGCCGCGATCATGCTCGGCGCGGCCCTCCTCGGAGCCTGGGCGCGGGGCACCTCCGTGCCGGAGCTGTGGAGCGCGGTCGTGATCTTCCGCATCGAGGCCGCGCAGATGATCGACGGCTCGGCATCCTCCGCGACCGTCGCACGGGGCGTGACGCTCGCGGCGGCGTCGCTGGGCAGCGGTGTCGCCCTGGTGCTCGTCGTCGCGGTCGCCGCGGTCCTCATGCGCGGGGCGCCGCTGGCCGCGCCCGTGCTCGCCATGACCGCCTGGGAGCTGTTCGCGATCGCTGCCGGCGGCAGCTACTGGTTGCACTACCTGACCGGCGTCGTCCCCGGCCTCGTGCTGTTGGTCGCCATCGCCCGACCCGGTCCGCGGTCGGGTCTGGCACTGAGGTGCGCCGTGGCCTACTCGGCTGCGGCCGCCATCGCGGTCTGGGCGTCATATGCTCTCGCTCCGCCCCAGGTCACACCGGAGGGCCGGGTCTCGTCCTACCTGCGCGAGCACGCGCGCCCCACCGACGGTGTCGTCGTCGGCTTCGGGCACCCCGAGATCATCGCCGCGAGCGGACTGGACAGCCCGTACGAGAATCTGTGGAGCCTCCCGGCGCGTGTCCGCGACCCGCACCTGGCCCACCTACACGGCGTGATGGCCGGGGCCTCGGCACCGCAGTGGGTCGTCGTCCACGGCGACACTCTCGACACGTGGGGGCTCGACGGTGACGACGCGCAGCAGTATCTCCTGCGGCACTACGTCAAGCAGGTGAGCTACGACGACTGGCACGTCTGGCAGCGCCGCCGGTGATGATCAGAAGGTGATCCCCCGGGCGGCGAACCGGTCGCGGACCAGGTCGGCGGCCGCCTGACCGTCGCGAGCAGCAGCCGCGTCGTACGTCTGGGCGGCCGCGGCCTGGAAGCTGGTGTCGGGGGCGTAGGAGAACTGGGAGTAGATCAGCGTGGTGTCCCAGTCGCGGGTGGAGAGACCGAGTGCTTCGTAGCCCTCGCGGATCTCCCACAGCGCCTGGCTCCAGATCTGGCCGTCGTAGTGCACCTGGTTGCGGCGGTCCTCGAGGGTCAGGTCGAGGTGGAAGCTGCGGATGCAGTGCGGGGCGTCGGTGTAGGAGGTCGCGTCCCAGTCCATCGGGCAGGACGGGTCGGCGGCGACCGGCCAGCCGAACTCCGAGGCGGCGTCGAGCCCGACGGTCACAGCGAGGTAGTCGCCGAACGACTCCCCGATCGCGCCGGCGTCCAGGCTGCTGCCGTAGCCGGGCACCTGGCTGGCGTGGACGGCGTGGCCGTACTCGTGGACGATCACCTCGGCGTCCTCGGCGTCGTCGACACCGCCCTTGCCCAGCCGGATCCGGTAGGGCTTGTCGGTCTGGTAGGAGTTGTCGCCGCCGTACTGGTTGATCTTGACCGAGAACGGCTGGTTCAAGACGCCCGGGAGCGTCTCGCCGAAGCCGAGGGTGTGCAGGTAGGTCTGCGCACGGGTCACCCAGAAGTAGCCCATGACCTGCTCGAACTGGTCCTGCTGGCGGTTGTAGGAGTAGCTGTTGGTCGTGGAGTACGCCGGCGTGCCGGTGCTCGACTCGACGACGGCGTAGTCGCCGCGGAGGTAGCCCGAGCCGTCCAGGTGGGTGAGCGGGACCTGGGCATAGGCGCTGTCCGGCACGGCGCTCGCCGCGTCCTTCTGGTCGGTCAGGTTCTGGTCGTTGCTGGACTGGACCGGGTTGACCATGAAGACGCGGGCAGTGCCCTCGGAGGAGCCACTGCCCGGGGCCGAGGTGGCCGGGCTCAGCGGCACGGCGAACCCTGCGGTGGCCGCCAGACCGGCGGTGACGGCGATCGAGAGTCTGCGCATGTGGGGCATGGTCTTCTCCTGGAATGAACGGCCGAGCGGCCGGGCGATACCGGGAGGCTATACCGCGAGGATGTCCTTGGACAGGAGTTCTTCCAGAGGAAGCTCGGGGTCGAGCTCGATCCCGAAACCGCGGGCATGGCCGTCGATGACGAACCAGATGGACTGGGCGGTGAGCCGCTCCAGCGTCTCGGCGGGCAGGCGCTCGCCGGTGCGGGTCAGCCAGCGGCGTACGGCCCCGAAGACGGCGCCGACCAGGCCGTAGATCAGCGGGTCGAGGGCCTCGGCCTCCTCCTCGGTGGGGTTGCCGCCGAGGGCGAGGACGGCGGTGCCGACGATGGCCGAGATCCGGCCGGCGAGCTGCTCCATCCCCTGCTGGAAGGGACCGTCGTCGCCGCCGTCGATGTCGTGGTCGGCGGCGAGGTGGAGCGCCGGATGGGCCCGGGCCCAGCGGACGTAGGTGCCGATGATCCGCTCGATGATCTCCGGCACGGTGCCGTCGAGCGTGATCCCGGGCATCAGGTCGGACCAGAGCCCGTCGAGGATCGCCTGCTGCACGGCACGGTCGAGGTCGGCACGGTCCTCGAAGTGGCGGTAGATGACCGTGCGGGACAGCCCGGCGCGCACCGCGATCTGCTGCACCTGCACGTCGGCGCCGGGCTCACCGGCCTCGATCACCGCGATGGCGGCGTCGATGATCTGCTGGCGGCGCTGCTGGTTGTGCTTGCTCCACCGGTCCTGCCGACCATCCCGCTTCTCCCCGGCCACCCGCGTCTCCCCCTGCTCCCGTGCTCCCCGATTCAACCCCGGTGTCGAGAGCGTCTCAGCGCTCCTTGCGACGACCAAGAGAGTATCGGGGTTTCTGCGACTTCGCGGCGATGCCCCTCATCTCCTCGACATCGGTGATCTTCACCCGCGGACGGCCGGACTCGGCGCCGCGTCGCTTCTCCTCGCGGTCGATCGCCTGCCAGCCGGCCAGGTCGACCATGCCGGGCTGGCGGCTGCGTACGACCGCGGTGATCTCGCGGGCGTCGCCGACCGGGGCCGGGATCCGGTCCGTGTCGAGGTCGTCGAGCACCTGCTCGATCGTCTCCTCGGCGTCGGACTTGTTGGTGCCGATGAAGCCGTTGGGGCCACGCTTGACCCAGCCCGCGACGTAGACGCCCGGGAGCACCCGGCCGCGCTCGTTGGGGACGGTGCCGGTCGCAGCGTCGTAGGGAAGGTCGGCCACGGGCAGGCCCTTGTAGCCGACCGCGCGCAGCAGCATCCCGGTCTCGAGGACCTCGGTCTCGCCGGTGGGGACAGCCCGAACGACGCCGTTCTCGTCGCGCTCGAGGCGGTTGCGGCCGACCTCGACCCCGGTGACCCGGTCCTCGCCCAGCACACGCACCGGCGAGCTGAGGAAGCGAAGGACGATCGTACGCAGCTCCGGACGCACCTCGCGGCCGGAGAGCTCACGCAGCAGCCGGGTGGTGGTGTCGCCGCCGGCGAGCGCCTCCTCGAGCGGGAGGTCGCCGGTGTCGACGACGACGTTGACGCCGGTGTGGCCCATCAGCCCGACCAGCTCGGGGACGGTGAAGGCCGCCTCCCCGGGCCCCCTGCGCCCGAGGACGACGACCTCCTTCACCGCGCTGTCGCGCAGGACCGCCAGCGGCCCCTCGGCGATGTCGGTGCCCGCCAGCCGCTCCGGGTCCTCGGCGAGGATCCGGGCGCAGTCGAGCGCCACGTTGCCGTTGCCGACCAGGACGACCCGCCCCGACGGGATGGACTCCGGGTCGAGGTGGACGGGCAGGTCCTGCTTGTCCGGGTGGCCGTTGTACCAGCCGACGAAGTCGGTCGCGCTCAGCGAGCCGGGCAGGTCGTCGCCCTCGATCCCGAGAGCACGGTCGCTCGCCGCGCCGACGGTGTAGACCACCGCGTGGTAGCGGGCGGTCAGCTCGGCGTGGGAGACGTCCTTGCCGACCTCTACACCCAGGAAATAGCGGAACCCCGGCTGCGACTCGATCTGCGCGAAGAGCTTCTCGACCTGCTTGGTGTTCTGGTGGTCGGGCGCGACGCCGGCCCGGACCAGGCCGTACGGCGTCGGCAGCCGGTCGAAGACGTCGACGGAGATCTCGGGGTGCTTGAGCAGCTCGTCGGCTGCGTACATCCCCGCCGGCCCGGCGCCGACGACCGCGACCCGGAACGGTCCGGTGCGGGTCAGCCGGCGCTGAGGGTGGACCAGGGCGAGCGGGGTGCGGTCCTTGTGCGGGAAGACCTCGAAGTACTCCGCGTTGATCGCCAGGAACGGCGTCTGCGCGGCGGTCAGGGTCGTGTGCGGGACGATCGCGTCGGCCGGGCAGGCCGTGACGCAGGCGCCGCAGTCGACGCAGCTCTTGGCGTCGACGTAGAGCATCTCGGCCTCCCCGAAGCCGGGCTCGCCCGGGGCGGGGTGGATGCAGTTGACCGGGCAGGCGACCACGCACGAGGCGTCCGCACAGCACGACTGGGTGACGACGTGAGGCACTTTGTGACTACCGTTCTAGGGCGTCGGGCTCAAAGGGATCAGTAGGACGCCGCGCGCGGCTCGGCACGGTAGCGCGAGGCGCGACCGTCGATGCCGGTCATCCTCCACAGCAGCTTGGCCGGACCCTTGCGGATGCCGAGGTTGTCGGCCAGAAGACGTACGTCACCGAAGAGGTCACGCAGCAGCTTCTCGGACTCCTCGGACTTCCACCAGATCTCGCGTGCGACCTCGTCCGGGATGCCCATGTCGTAGCGGGCCTGCTTGCTCGGGACCATGATCACGTCACAGAGCAGGCGCATGATGATCGGGAAGATGTAGGCCAGCAGGGTCTTCTTCACGCGGCCGAGCTCGGGCACGTGCTGCTCGAGGTACTGGTGGGCGAAGCCGATGTGGCGGGCCTCCTCGGCGATGTGGATCTGCATGATCCGGTTGGCCGCGGGGTGGCTGCCGCCGGAGCGCATCGCGCCCTTCTGCAAGTGGTCGATCGGCTCCTCTCCGGCGAGGATGCCGGTGAAGAACGCCTCCGGGAAGAACGCGCCCGCCGAGGCCATGAAGGGCACCAGGACCTTGAAGTAGGTCGGCGCGCCCGCCACGTCGGGGTTCACCCGGTTGACGAACTCCTGGAACATCTGGGTGTGGTGGGTCTCCTCGGTCACCTCGTGAGTCGCGTAGCGGAACTCCGGGTTGTTGTTCTTCGACCAGACCAGGTGGTTCATGACGCCGCCGATGAGCAGCTGCTCGAACTGAAGGCCGACCTTGGCGACCTGGGCCCAGCGGTACATCCCGATCTCGATCTGGCGCTCCTTGGACAGCGCCTTGTACCAGGAGTGGGCACCGATCTCGTCGGCGTCGTTGAGGATCCAGCGCTCATCGTTGGGCAGCACCGCGAGCTCGTCGGAGTCCCAGTCGATGTCCTTGAACGGGTCGAAGTGCACCTCCACCGAGGCCTCGGACAGCGTACGAAGCGTGTCGAGGTAGGCCTGCTTGCCCTGGCGGACGTATGTGGACTTCTCATCCTGAACGGCGGTCATGACGATCGCTCCTTCACCGTTGAGTTCTACGTTGAGCTGCTAACGACGTGACCCACGTTACCTGGACACGCGTCCCGATAACAAGAGTACGCGCGACTTCGTGTCACGTTTATCTTTCCGCCGCTCAGAGACCGCCCGGAAATGCCGCGAGGGCGGTGCGTGACATTCACGCACCGCCCTCGAGAGGTTTCGGGTCAGACTTGCTCGTGCGACTCCACGGCAGCGACGATCCGCTCGATGGCCTCGTCGACCGGGATGCCGTTCTCCTGGTGGCCGTCGCGGTAGCGGAAGCTGACCGCGCCCTTCTCGACGTCCTCGCCACCGGCGATCAGCATGAACGGGATCTTCTGGAGCTGGGCGTTGCGGATCTTCTTCTGGAAGCGGTCGTCGGACTCGTCGACCTCGACCCGGATGCCCTTGGCCTTCAGCTTGGCGGCGACCTCGTAGAGGTAGTCGTCGAACGCGTCGGCGACCGGGATCCCGACGACCTGGACCGGGGCGAGCCACGGCGGCATGGCGCCGGCGTAGTGCTCTACCAGCACGCCCAGGAACCGCTCGATCGAACCGAACTTGGCCGAGTGGATCATGACCGGCTGCTGGCGGGTGCCGTCGGCGGCCTGGTACTCCAGGTTGAACCGGTCGGCGGCCGGCTGGTTGAAGTCGTACTGCACCGTGCCCATCTGCCAGGTCCGGCCGATCGCGTCCTTGGCCTGAACGGAGATCTTCGGTCCGTAGAACGCCGCACCGCCCGGGTCGGGCACGAGGTCGAGACCGGTCTCGGACGCGACGTCCTCGAGAATCTTGGTCGCCTCGGCCCAGTCCTCGTCGCTGCCGACGAACTTGTCCTTGTTGGAGTCGTCGCGGGTCGACATCTCCAGGTAGAAGTCGTCGAGACCGAAGTCCTTGAGGACGGTCAGCATGAAGTCGAGCAGGTGCTTGACCTCGGCCGGCGCCTGCTCCTTGGTGCAGTAGGAGTGGGAGTCGTCCTGGGCGAAACCACGCACGCGGGTGAGCCCGTGGATGACGCCCGACTTCTCGTTGCGGTAGACCGAACCGAACTCGAACAGGCGCAGCGGCAGCTCGCGGTAGGAGCGCCCGCGCGAACGGAAGATCAGGTTGTGCATCGGGCAGTTCATCGCCTTGAGGCGGTAGTCCTGGCCGTCCACGTCGAGCGCCGGGAACATGCCGTCGCCGTAGTAGGGCAGGTGGCCCGAGGTGTGGAAGAGCTGCTCACGCGCGATGTGCGGGGTGCCGACGTACTCGAAGCCGTGCTCGATGTGCTTGGCGCGTACGTAGTCCTCCATCTCCCGCTTGATGATCCCGCCCTTGGGGTGGAAGACCGGGAGGCCGGAGCCGATCTCGTCCGGGAAGGAGAACAGGTCGAGCTCGCGGCCGAGCTTGCGGTGGTCGCGGCGCTCGGCCTCCTCGATCCGGGCCAGGTGGGCGTCGAGCGCCTCCTTGGACTCCCAGGCGGTGCCGTAGATGCGCTGGAGCTGCTTGTTCTTCTCGTCACCGCGCCAGTACGCCGCGGCGCTGCGCATCAGCTTGAAGGCCGGGATCCGCTTGGTGGTCGGCAGGTGCGGGCCTCGGCACAGGTCCTTCCACGCGATCTCGCCGTTGCGGTCGAGGTTGTCGTAGATGGTCAGCTCGCCGCCGCCGACCTCGGCACTGGCGCCTTCGGCAGCGTCGGCAGCCGAGCCCTTGAGGCCGATCAGCTCGAGCTTGTAGGGCTCGTCGGCCAGCTCGACGCGGGCGTCGTCGTCGGTGGTGACCCGGCGGGAGAATTTCTGGTTGGCCTTGATGATCTTCTTCATCCGGGACTCGATCTTGACCAGGTCCTCGGGCACGAACGGGGTCTCGACGTCGAAGTCGTAG
This sequence comes from Nocardioides sp. NPDC127503, assembly GCF_040302165.1. Taxonomy (NCBI): domain Bacteria; kingdom Bacillati; phylum Actinomycetota; class Actinomycetes; order Propionibacteriales; family Nocardioidaceae; genus Nocardioides; species Nocardioides sp. NPDC127503. The sequence continues at coordinate 252,809 of NZ_JBEORH010000002.1, forward strand.
TAGAAGCCGTCGGTGACCGGCGGGCCGATGCCGAGCTTGGCCTCCGGGAAGAGCTCCTGCACCGCCTGCGCCATCACGTGCGCGGTCGAGTGACGCAGGATGTCGTGGCCGTCCTTGGAGTCGATCAGGACGCCCTCGACGGCGTCGCCGTCGACCAGCTCGTAGGCGAGGTCCTTGAGGTCCTCGCCGACCCTGGCCGCGATCACGTCGGGGTTGTCCGCGAAGAGCTCCCACGCCTTCGTGCCCGTAGTGACCGCCCGTTCCTCGCGCCCGTCGGGGGTGAGTACGGCGATCTTGATCTCGGACACGGATGCTCCTGTGGGTTCCAGTGATGTGTGGACCGCGATGCTCGCGCGGCGTACCGATCGTATCCGCCGCCGGCGGCGTACTGCGAATGGGTGAACCCGTGTCAGATACGGTCGAAGAGCAGCCACTTTCGTACGCCTCTGGGGCCCTGGCACGGTCGGCGGGAACCCACGGGGGCATGCGGCTAGAATTCCGAGCCACGATCGACGTCCGTCCCAGTCTCTGATGTGAAAGGCCTCGTGCTCCCCACCACCGGCCCCAAGTCCCGTCTCATCGACCCGTCTCGCCGGGTCCTCCAACTGCAGCGACGTACGTCGATGGCGACCGTCCTGATAACCCTCGGCCTCGGCGCGCTGGCGATGCTGTTCCCGGTTACCGCCGTCGCACAGCACGCCGCCGACCGGTGGAACAGCGGGCAGTGGGCGGAGGTGAGCGTGGTGGAGCGGTGCGAGTTCGACAGCGGCACCGGCGAGATCACCTCCTGCCAGGGCCAGTGGCGCGTCGACGGCGAGCAGGTCACCGGAAGCATCCACGGCACCCTGCGCGACATCGGCCGCGACCCCGACCCCTCAAAGGCGACCTTCCGGATGTGGGTGGTCGACTCCGATGCCTACGGAGAGCATGCGATCAACCCGTGGCCGGCCCGCATCCTCGGGATGGGCCGCGAACCGGTGCTCTGGGGCGGGATCGCGCTCACCGTGCTCGGACTGGTGGTGCTGCCGAGGCGGCGGACGTGGCTGCGTACGCCGGGCGAGGAGACACTCACCGAGGACCTCGACATCCGGCTGAGCACCCACCCCGCGCACGGACGGGCGTGGCTGGTGCCGGTCGGGCTGGTCCTCGGCCCGGCGCTCATCGCGCTCGGCGCCTGGGTCGCCACTCGGCCGCAGCTGCCGATGGTGCTCGTGCTGGCCGGATGTCTGGTCGCGCTCAGCGGGCTGATCCTGGGGTTCCGGCTGGCCTGGCTCGGGCTGCGGCGCCCGGTCGCGGTGGACCTCGGGCTCTACGAAGGCGGCCTGGTCCTGGAGTACGCCCGGCACACCGACGTCATCCTCTGGGAGGACGTGACCAGCATCGACACCGGTGTCGTCGACGAGCGCAAGGCCAACCCGCGCATCGACGTCACCCTGCACCTGGTCACCGGCGCCGCGCTGCGGCTGCCACGCGTCGACCATCAGCACTCGTTCACCGCTCACCTGCATCGGATCGCGTCCGGATCACTGCCGACGGGGTGACGACGAGGTGAGGTAGCGTCGGCGCCGATGAACCAGATGCGCGCAACCGTGGTCCACAACGGCGAGCTCTCCGTGCGGTCGGTCCCGCGTCCCGAGCCCGGGCCGGGACAGCTGCTGATCAAGGTGCTGCGCACCGGGATCTGCGGCTCGGACCTGCACGTCCGCGAGCACGCCGACGAGCTCAACGAGGTGGTCACCGAGATCGGCTACACCACCGCGATGACGCCCGAGCAGGAGATCGTGCTGGGCCACGAGATCCTGGGCTCGGTCGTGGCCTACGGCCCGGAGACCCGCGGTCGCTGGGAGCCGGGCACGTCGGTGACGGCGCTGCCGGTGCTGCGTACCGACGGGGCGGTCCACATGGTCGGCTTCGACGTCGACTCCCCCGGCGGTTTCGCGGAGTACTGCGTCGTCCAGGAGGCGTTCACCTTCCCTGTGCCCGACGGCGTCTCGCCTGACCAGGCGGTGTTCACCGAGCCGCTGGCCGTCGCCTTCCACGCCGTACGCCGCGGCGCGGTCTCCGCACGACGCCCGGCCGTGGTCATCGGCTGCGGCCCGATCGGGCTGGCCGTCATCCTCATGCTCAAGGCGCAGGGGGTGAAGACGGTGGTCGCCTCCGACCTCTCCCCCGCGCGGCGCGCGCTCGCGGCGAAGTGCGGCGCCGACGTGGTCGTCGACCCGCGCGAGTCCTCGCCGTGGGACGCCTACAAGCAGCGTGGCCCGGTGACCTCGCTGACCGACTACCTGGGCTTCGGCATCGACGCGATGCAGGTCGTACGCCGCATCCCGCTGCTCCCCTGGGAGACGGTGCTGCTCAACGCCGACCGCCTCGGACAGTCGCCGACGGGTCCGGTCGTCTTCGAGTGTGTCGGGGTGCCGGGGATGCTCGAGCAGATCATGACCGCGGCGCCGCTGCACACGCGCGTCGTGGTGGTCGGGGTGTGCATGGAGCCGGACACGATCCGGCCCGCCATCGCGATCCACAAGGAGATCGACCTGCGGTTCGTCTTCGGCTACGACCCTGCCGAGTTCGCGCGCACGCTGGAGCTCATCGCCGGCGGCAAGGTCGACCCGTCGCCACTGCACACCGACACCGTCGGGCTCGACGGTGTCGCCCAGGCGTTCTCGGATCTGGCCGACCCGGAGACGCACGCAAAGATTCTCGTCGACCCCTGGGCGTGACGCGAGCCACAGCATCGAGGATTCTGGTGGACGGATCACCTACCAGTAGTATCTGATCCATCAGCGGCCCGTTCCGGTCTTGCCCCCGGCCGCTCTCGCCGAACTTTTGACTCGGTAACTCATTATGGCGAGACACCTCGCTTGAAAAGTTGACTCCTTGTCTCAGCAGAGCTTCAGCGCGCTCGGCGTGCCCGCAGACCTCACCGCCGTTCTCGATCACCACGGCATCACCACCCCCACCCCGATCCAGGCCGCGACCCTGCCGGACTCCCTCGCCGGGCGCGACGTGCTCGGCCGTGGGCGGACCGGATCGGGCAAGACGTACGCCTTCCTGCTTCCGCTCGTCGCCCGCCTCGCGGGTGGCGCCAAGGCGAAGTCGGGCAAGCCGCGGGCGCTCGTGCTCGCCCCGACCCGTGAACTGGTCCGCCAGATCGAGGAAGCGCTGCGTCCGCTCGCCGCGGAAGCCGGCCTCAGCATGCAGACCGTCTTCGGAGGCGTCGGGCAGAACCCGCAGGTCATCGGCCTGCGCAAGGGTGCCGACGTCGTCCTCGCCTGCCCCGGCCGGCTCGAGGACCTGATCGCCCAGCGTCACGCCGACCTCTCCTCGATCGAGGTCACCGTCCTGGACGAGGCCGACCACATGGCCGACCTCGGCTTCCTGCCCGCCGTACGGCGCCTGCTGGCGATGACGCCGAAGGGCAGCCAGCGCCTCCTGTTCAGCGCCACGCTCGACAAGGGCGTCAACGTGCTGGTCAAGCAGTTCCTCCAGCAGCCGGTCATCCACGAGGCCGACTCCGCGCAGTCGCCTGTGGCCGAGATGGAGCACCACGTGCTCCACCTCTCTGCCCGCGAGCACCGCATCCCCGTGCTCGCCGACCTGGCCGCCGCTCCGGGCCGCACCGTCGTCTTCACCCGCACCAAGCACGGCGCCAAGGGCGTCGCCCGCCAGCTCGGCCGCGCCGGCATCCCGGCCGTCGAGCTCCACGGTGATCTCTCCCAGAACGCCCGCGTGCGCAACCTGGAGGCCTTCCACTCCGGCCGGGCGACCACCCTGGTGGCCACCGACATCGCCGCCCGCGGGATCCACGTCGATGACGTCACCCTCGTCGTCCACGCCGACCCGCCCGCCGAGCACAAGGCCTACCTGCACCGCTCCGGTCGTACGGCCCGCGCCGGCGCCTCCGGCACCGTGGTCACCCTGATGCTGCCCGACCAGGTCAAGGACGTACGCACGCTCACCCGGGCCGCCGGGATCAAGGCGACCACCACCCGTCTCGACGGGCCCTCGCACCCCATCCTGATCGAGCTGGCGCCCGGCGAGCGGAGCCGTCCCGGCCCGTTCGTCCCGGTCGTCGCCCAGCCTCCGCGCCGCCCCGCCGGCGAGGGCACCGGCAACCGGAAGAGCCGCCCCGGCTCGCGCGCCCGCAAGCGCCAGCGCTCCGCCGGCAGCCGCTGATCCACCACTGATCCACCGCTGGTCGAGCCGCAAGAGCACCGAGCGTACCGACCAGCCGGGATGAGAACATCCGCGTAACAGTTCGCCATATCGATCATGCGGGGCCGGGTATCGCTTTACTCTCCGCGCATGACTCGGAGGGCGGACATCGCCATCATCTGCGGAGGCCTGGCGCTGCTCGTCCTCATGGGGGCGGGGTGGTTCTTCGTCTTCCGGGACACCACGAACACCTACGACCCGGAGGAGAAGTCGAGCGTGCCGCCGTCGGCCGCCGCGGCGACGAAGGCAGCGCGGGCGTTCCTCGACCGCTGGTCGCGCGACGAGCCGGCCGAGGTCGGAGCGCTCACGGACGCGCCCGACACCGCGACGGCGGCACTCCAGTCGTACGCAGACGACCTCCGTCTCACGAAGATCGCCTTCAGCGGGCTGGCGGTGCGCGGACCGTCGTCGGTGAGCGGTACGACCGCGGTCGAGTTCGACGTCGTGGCGAACGTGGACGGCGGACGGTGGGCGTACCGGAGCGCGCTCGATGTCGTCCAGGACGAGGACGGCTACACAGCGGTGCGGTGGGACCACACCGTGCTGCACCCTGAGCTCGGGACCGGCCAGTCGCTGGTCGCCGGTGAGCTCACGGACGAGTTCATGACCGCCCGGCCGACCACCGCCGAGGGGCACAAGGACCTCCAGGACTTCCCCTCGCTGGTCGACATCGCCGGGTCCATCCGGGAAAACGCCGACGGCGACGGCGGCAGGCCCGGCCATGGCGTCGCGATCGTCGACTCCGCCGGCGCCCAGGTCAAGACGCTCGCGGTGCTGGCCTCGTCGAAGGCTCCGGCGATTCGTACGACCATCGACGCCCGCCTCCAGGCGGCCGCCGAGAAGGCGGTCAAGAACCCGGTGCTCAACGGGAAGCCGGTCGGGATCGTGGCCCTGGACTGGCGCACCGGGCACATCCTGGCGATCGGCTACTCCGGGGGCAGCGGCAACATCGCGATCAATGCGGTCAAGGCGCCAGGGTCGACGCTGAAGATCGTCTCCGCCGCTGCCCTCTTCGACCTCGCAGGGCTGCACCCCGGCAGCCCCGCGCCGTGCCCCGACTCGGTGCTCGCCAACGGGCAGACCTTCGGCAACGACCCCGGCGTCAGTCCAGACGAGGACGCCACCATCGCGGAGGCGTTCACGGTCTCGTGCAACACCGCGTTCATCAAGGACGGCTTCAACCACCTCGTCAACGACGGCGACGCCTCGGCGCTCCACCAGGAGGCGACCGACGTGTTCGGGATGGGGTCGTGGTCGATCGGCGGCGGTGTCGGCACGCGTGACCCCTCCATCCCGCCGGACGTCGAGCGCGGCGATCAGGCTGCCCAGTTCATCGGCCAAGGCAAGGTCACCGCCACCCCGCTGTTCATCGCATCGATCGCCGCGACAGTGGCCAACGGCGGGTTCGAGCAGCCGATCATCATGAAGAACCAGCCGCAGGCGAAGGCTCCCCGCCCGATCTCCGCGCGCACCGCGGGCTACCTGCGGACCATGATGGAAGCCGCGGCCTCGCACGGCTCGGCTGCTCCGCGTGTCGGCGATCTCCCCGGCGTCGGCGCCAAGACCGGCACCGCGGAGGAGGGCGACCACACCAACGGCTGGTTCGCGGCGTACGACGACCGCATCGCCGTCGCCGCGCTCGTCGAGGGCGGCAGCTCCGGGGTGGACTCCGCAGGCCATGTCGTACGCGACGTGCTGACCGCCGACTGACCGGCTCAACCAGCGGACGACCTCAGTCTCGAGACTGAGGACCTGGTCCGCCCGCGGAACTAGGGTTGGCCGGGTGACTGTGCACGACGACGGCTCCTCCGGCCGGCTGGCGACCTTCTTCGCGACCGACGACGACTGGGAGCGGGAAGGCTCGATCACGCTCGGCGACTGGCTGGTCGGCGCGGTCGTGCTGGTCGCGAGCCTGGTCACCCTGGAGCTGATCCGGGGAGTCGGGACGCTCGACTCCAGCGACGCACCGACCTGGGTCGAGTGGACGGCGGTGGTCGTCGGCGCGGCATTGCTCGTCTTCAGACGGCGTTTCCCGCTCACGATCGCGCTCCTGGCCGGGCTCCACATGTTCGTCACCGGGGTCTGGCTCCCGACGGTGATGGGGCTGCTGCCGATGCAGATCATCTACTTCGTCGCCTTCTTCGCCGGGGCAGCCTGGGCGCGGCGCCGGCGGGACATGGTGGTCGTGATGGGGCTGATCACTCTGTTCATGTTCGCCTGGCTCTCCTGGCAGTTCGCGGTCGGCAGCGGCATCGACGAGATCCGCGAGTCGACCGCAGATGCGGAAGGCTCCTCGCTCATCGGCCCGGTGACCGCCTACGTACTGCTCACCACCTTGATGAACCTGCTCTACTTCGCCGGCGCGATCGTCGGCGGCCAGGTCGCCTGGCGCGGCGCACGGCAGAAGGCCGAGCTGGCCGAGCAGGCCGCGACCATCGCCGCCCAGTCCGGGCAGCTCCAGCGCCGTGCGGTGATCGACGAGCGCCTGCGGATCGCCCGAGAGCTCCATGACGTCGTCGCTCACCACGTCGCGGTCGTCGGCGTACAGGCCGCCGCCGGGCGCAAGCTGCTCGAGCGCGGCCGCCCCGATGACATCGAGGGCGCCGCCGAGGCGCTCGGCAACGTCGAGGCCTCCGCGCGCGAGGGGGTCACCCAGATGCGCTCGCTGCTCGGCACCCTGCGCGACCCGGCGGGCGACGCGGAGACGGACGGCGCCGACGAACGCCGCCGGCCGGAGCCACGTCTCGAGGACCTGCCCGCGCTCCTGGACGAGGTGCGCGAGAGCGGGCTGCGGGTCGACTACGAGGCCGTCGGGCCGGTCGAGGACCTCTCGGTGCCGCTGGCTCACTCGGTCTACCGGATCGTCCAGGAGGCGCTGGCCAACGTACGCCGCCACTCCACCGCCGACCGCGCCCAGGTCGTGCTCCGCGTCGACCGGGCGGCGGCCGCGCCGTACGCCGAGGTCGAGATCACCGACAACGGCCGGCCCCGGCACGGCACCTCCGGCAGCGGTCTGGGTCTGCTCGGCGTACGCGAACGGGCAGCCGTCCGGAAGGCGGAGGTCGACATCGGGCCCAGGGCCGTGCAGGGGTTCCGGGTGCGGGTGCGGTTCCCGCTCGACTCCCCCGTCGCATCGATGGGAGCGGCGCGATGATCCGGGTGCTGCTCGCCGACGACCAGCAGCTGGTGCGCTCGGGGTTCCGTCTCATCCTCTCGATGGAGGACGACATCTCGGTGGTCGGTGAGGCCTCCGACGGCGCCGACGCGATCGCCAAGGCGCGCGAGCTGCGGCCCGACGTGGTGCTGATGGACGTACAGATGCCCGGCACCGACGGTATCGAGGCGACGCGCACCGTGGTCGCCGAGGGGCACGCCAAGGTGATCATCCTGACCACCTTCGACCGCGACGACTACCTCTTCGACGCGCTCGCCGCCGGCGCCAGCGGCTTCCTGCTCAAGAACGCCGACCCCGACTCCCTCGCCGAGGCGGTGCGGGCCGCCGCCGACGGGCACGCGCTGCTCGCCCCGGAGGTCACCATGCGCGTGATCGGCCGGGTGACCCGAGCCGAGGCGCCGGCGACACCGGCGCCGAAGCCGCCCAGGGAGCTGGACCTGCTCACCGCCCGCGAGCGCGAGGTGCTGCTGCTCATCGGCGAGGGACTGAGCAACAACGAGATCGCCCGCCGGCTGTTCCTCACCGAGGCGACCGTGAAGACGCACGTGTCGGCCTGCCTGGCCAAGCTGCAGCTGCGCGACCGGGTGCAGACCGTGGTCTTCATCCACCGTCACGGCCTCCTCCCCGCCGGCCCGCCCAACGGGTGAGGGCGAGTTCATCCTCGCGACGGATCCGCCGGGCGCCGCACTGAAATAGCGTGAGTCCCGTTCGTTTCCAACGCAGAGGAGATTCGATGCTCGAGGTCAGCGGGTTGACCCGCCGCTTCGGCGAGATGGTCGCCGTCGACGACGTGTCCTTCCCGGTCCCGTCCGGCGGGCTCACCGGGTTCGTGGGCGGCAACGGTGCCGGGAAGACCACCACCATGCGGATGATCATGGGGGTGCTGGCCGCACATGCCGGGAGCGTGTCCTGGCAGGGCCACGAGGTCACCCGCGAGGACCGGCGCCGGTTCGGCTACATGCCCGAGGAGCGCGGTCTCTACCCGAAGCAGCCGATCCTGGATCAGCTGGTCTACCTGGCGCGGTTGCGCGGCATGTCCACCGCCGACGCGCGCCGGGAGATCACCGCGCTGCTGGAGCGGTTCGGGCTGGGCGGGCGCACCAAGGATCCGCTGGAGAAGCTGTCCCTGGGCAACCAGCAGCGGGTCCAGATCATCGCCGCGCTGGTCCCCGCGCCGATGGCGCTGATCCTCGACGAGCCCTTCTCCGGGCTCGATCCCGACGCCATCGACGCGATGGCGGATCTGCTGCGCGAGCATGCTCGCGACGGCGTACCCGTCGTCTTCTCCTCCCACCAGCTCGACCTCGTTGACCGGCTGTGCGACCGGCTGGTGGTGATGGCCCGCGGTCGGGTGGTCACCCAGGGGACGGGCGAGGAGCTGCGCGCCGAGGCCGCTCTCCGTTACCGGGTCGTGCTCGACGGCGACGCCGGCTGGGTACGCGACCTGCCGGGGCTCCACGTACGCGACGTCTCCGGCCCCGAGGCCGAGATCGAGGTCGTCTCCGCCGGTGCCGAGCAGAAGCTGCTCGTCGAGGCCACCAGCCGCGGCAACGTGCTCGACTTCCACCGCGTCGTGCCCCGCCTGTCCGAGATCTACCGGGAGGTCACCGCATGACCACTGCGAAGACCAGGAACCAGCCCGTGTGGCAGATCGTCGCCCGCCGCGAGATCGCGGTCCGCGCCACCGACAAGTCGACGCTGATCGGCACCGCGGTGATGCTCGCGGTGATCGTGGGCGTGCTCGGCTTCACCGCATGGAGCGAGAGCCGGGAGAAGACCTACGACGTCGCCTACTCCGCCACGGCCTCGCAGGCGATGGTCGAGGGCATCGCCGAGCGCGCCACCGACATCGATGAGAAGGTACGCATCGAGCCGGTCTCCGTCGACGACGCGGACGCCGCCCGGCACGCGCTCGAGGAGGAGCAGGCCGACGCGTACCTGCGCCCGGACACCGACGGCTGGACGCTGGTCACGCTCGAGGATGCCGACTCCGAGCTGCGCGACGTGGTCAGCCAGGCGGTCGAGGCGATCGTCCTGGCCGGCAACGCCGACGCGGCCGGCACCACCGCGGCCGAGCTGACCAAGGGCTCGGCGGTCGGGGTCGAGCAGCTCGAGGGCGACAGCGAGCTGTCCGCGATCCGCTACATCGTCGGCTACGCGCTCGCGATCGTCTTCTACTTCGCCTCGATCATGTTCGGGATGACGCTGGCCAACAGCGTCGTGGAGGAGAAGCAGTCGCGGATCGTGGAGATGATCGCCGCCGCCGTACCGCTGCGGCAGCTCCTCGCCGGGAAGATCATCGGTAACGCCGTCATCGCGGTCGGGCAGATGCTCATCTATGTGGCCGTCGGACTGGTCGGCCTGAGCCTGACCGACTTCAGCTTCGCCCTACCGGCGCTGTCCGGGGCGATCGGCTGGTTCGTGGTCTTCTTCCTGATCGGCTTCGTGGTGCTCTCGACCCTGTGGGCGGTGGCGGGCGCGCTCGCCTCTCGCACCGAGGATCTGCAGTCCTCCTCCACCCCGATCACGATGCTGCTCATGGTGATGTTCTTCGGCGCCCTCTACCTCGACGGCGTCGGCGAGCAGATCGGTTCGTACGTCCCGCCGCTCTCCGCCGTACTCATGCCGATGCGCCTCGTCGACGGCACCGCGGCCTGGTGGGAGCCGATCATCGCCGTGGTCCTGCTCCTCGCCTTCGGCGTCGCCCTCGTACGCCTCGCCGAACGCCTCTACAGCCGCGCCCTGCTCCAGACCGGCGGCCAACTCTCCCTCAAGGCGGCCTGGCGCCTGGAGGAGTAGTCGAGACGTCACCCCCGTCGGCCGAGACGTCAACCGCGTCGGCCGAGATGTCACCTCGGTGCCAACTCGGCCGACGTAAGTGACTTCTCGCCCGACGTACCTGACTTCTCGGCATGATTGAGACAGTCGACCTGAGGAGCACGGACATGGCCCGAGAGATCACCACCGTTGTGGAGGACCTGCACTATCTGGAGTGCCCGCGGTGGCACCAGGACCGGATCTGGTTCTTGGACTTCTACTCCCACAAGGTGTACTCGGCTCGGGAGGACGGGTCCGATCTGCGGGTCGAGGCGGAGGTGCCGGGGCAGCCGTCGGGGCTGGGCTGGCTCCCCGACGGCCACCTGCTGGTCGTCTCGATGCGCGACCGCCGGATCCTGCGCCGTGAGTCGGACGGTTCGCTGGTGACCCACGCCGACCTCAGCGGCCATGTCAGCCACCACCTCAACGACATGGTGGTGGACGAGCAGGGCAGGGCGTACGTCGGGAACTTCGGCTTCGACATCATGGGCGGCGCCGACGTGGCGCCGACGGTGCTGCTGCGGGTCGACCCGGACGGGACGGTGACCGAGGTCGCCGACGACATGTGGTTCCCCAACGGCAGCGTGATCACCGACGACGGCACGCTGATCGTCGACGAGACCTGCGGCAACCGGATCAGCGCCTTCGACATCGCCGAGGACGGGTCGCTGAGCAACCGGCGTACGTGGGCGAAGTTCGGTGAGCTCAGCACGCACACCGCGTTCGCGGAGGCGATGGGCGATGCCGTGCTGGCGCCCGACGGCTGCTGCCTGGACGCCGAGGGCGCCGTGTGGACCGCCGACGCGGTCTTCGGACGGCTGGTCAGGGTCGCCGAGGGCGGCGAGATCCTCGAGCAGATCGAGCCGGGCGGCGGCGTCTTCGCGTGCATGCTGGGCGGGAGCGACGGGAAGACGCTGTACGTCTGTGCCGCGCCCGACTTCTTCGAGGAGCCGCGCAAGGCCAACACCGAGGCACGGCTGCTGGCCATCCGGGTCGACGTGCCCCGGGCGGGACGCCCTTAGCTCTGGACGTCCGGCGGCGGGCCGTCGAGGCGCCCGGCGCGGCTGCGGATCGGCACGGCGACGTGGAGCGCGTTGCTCTCGAGCGTGAAGTCGGTCGGCGTCTCGGTGAGGATCTCGCCGTCGAGGTTGACCGGCATCGCCTCGTCGGTGGTGATCCGCACCGCCGAGGTGGTCACGTGGTGCACCTGATCGTGCTCGATGAAGTGGCCGCTCCTGAGCAGCCGCGCGATGGAGACATGGTCCCGCATCCGGCCTCGGACGATGGCGTAGACGTCAAGGAGGTCATCGTCCACCGAGGCCGTGGGCGAGACGGTGTTTCCGCCGCCGTAGTGGCGGCCGTTGCCGACCGCGACCTGGAGCAGGTCGTCGAGCTCCATCGTGTCGTGGTCACCCTCGGGGAACTCCAGCCGCGCGGTGAACGGCCTGTGGTGCCGGTAGGCCTGCAGCGTCGCCACGGGGTAGGCGCCCGGCCCGATCAGCTTCTTCAGGCGCGGGTTCAGGGCCTCCGTCACCGCGACAGAGAGACCGAAGGAGGCGACGTTGAGGTAGGCGTGGCCGTTGGCCCGGCCGATGTCGACGTTGATGACCTTCCCCTCGAGCATCTGCCGGACCGCGGTCTCCGGGTCCTGATCCAGCTCGAGCGTGCGGGCGAAGTCGTTGGCGGTGCCGAGCGGCAGCACCCCGAGCACCACGTCGCTGCCGGCGATCCGGGCCGCGGCGGCACCCACCGAGCCGTCGCCGCCGCCGATGACGAGCAGGTCGGGCTGGTCGGCGGCGACCTTGTCGAGCGTGGCCTCCAGCTCCTCCCCCGAGTGGACTGCGTAGGCGTGCACGTCCTCGATCCCTGCCGACCGCAGCATCTCCTCCGACGACGCCAGCGCGTCCTGTCCCCGGCGCGAGCCGGCGTTGACGACGAGGGCGACCTTCACGGAGTCGCGCGACAACAGCGATTGCATATCCACCTTCAGGAGCGTACGCACTCCACCTGAGTGCGCGCTGGCGCGTTCCTGCGCGTGGTCTGTGGCGCCGGCTATCGGCCGACGGCCCCCGACGTGACGACCTCGGCGAAGACCCCGAACGCCGGCTCGCCGGCCCGGTTGAGCGGGCGGTGCGAGGCGAGCGTCTTGAGCAGTCGTACGTCCCGCTCCCCCGTCTCCGGATCGCTGTCGATCACGGCACAGCGCGGGATGGGTACGCCGATCCGGAGCGTCGCCCCGCCGACCCGGATCTCCCGGCCGAGCCAGGTGTCCTCGGCGTAGGGCTCGTCGGTCTCGACCACCAGGTTCGGCCGGAACCGCGCCGCGTCCAAGGCGTCCCGACCGACCTGCCGGGCGAGGTCGCGCAGCGATGCCGTGGTCACCACCGACACCGAACCTGCGAAGACGACGTCACCGCGACGGGCACGGGCCAGCCGCACCGGCCGGTCGAGGAACCTCGAGAAAAGCGCCGTATGCGGGCCGCCGAGCAGCTCCAGCTCGACCTCGCGGCCCCAGTAGTCGCAGGTGAGCCGCTCGCCCGTCGCGACCGGCTCCGCCGAGGCGGTCTCCCCGTCGGGCAGCTCGACCTCGAGCCGGTCGACGGCCAGCTCGGCCCGCACAGCGATCAGCGAGGGGTGCTGCACGGTCCGCACCACCCGCCCGTGTGCGGGGTCGGTCTCGTCGACCGACACCAGCGCGAACCCACGGTCTCCCACGACCCCCTGGGCGTCGAGCACCACCTCGTCGTGGGCCAGGTGTCTGGTCCCCTTGATCGGCGCGAACCCCGCGCGTACGACCCTCAGCTCATCGATCACGGGCCCAGTCAACCAGCGTTGCGAAACGCCTTGGCGCCCTCGGCCGCCAGCTCGGAGTATCCGGTCGTGCCGGCGCCGAGCAGCTCCTCCGCGGCGTGCTTGACCGCACCGAGGGCAGCGAAGGCGAACGCGCCGCCGACCGAGATGCGCGCCGCGCCCGCCTCGGCGAGCTCCGGGACCGACGGACCGCCCGGGAGCAGCAGGACGTTGACCGGGCGGTCGACGGCGTCGACCAGGCGGCGTACGTCCTCGACGGTGATGACGCCGGGCGCGAAGAGCACGTCGGCGCCGGCCTCCTGATAGGCCTGGAGGCGGGCGATCGTGTCGTCCAGGTCGTCGCGGCCGCGGATGTGGTTCTCGGCCCGGGCGGTGAGGACGAACTCGTCACCGGCGGCGCCGGCCGCTGCGGCGACCCGCTCAGCGGCCTCCTCGATGGAGTAGATCGTGTCCTTCTCGATCCCGGTGTAGTCCTCGATGGACCCGCCCGCCAGACCGGTGGCCACGGCGAGCCGGAACGTCTCCTCGACCTCGGTCGTGGTGGCCGCGAAGCCCGCCTCCAGGTCGGCCGAGACAGGCACCTCGACCGCCTCGACCAGCGCGGTGGCGTGCGCGATCACCTCGTCGCGGGTGACCTGGCCGTCAAGGCGGCCGAGGGTCGCGGCGTACCCGCTGCTGGTCGTAGCCAGCGCCGAGAAGCCCAGCGATGCCAGGACCTTCGCCGAGCCCGCGTCCCACGCGTTGGGCATGAGCAGCGGGCGTCCGGGCAGGTGCAGCGACAGGAAGTTCTCGGCGAGCGACATGCCGGTCACCCTGCCACGGGACGGCGCAGCCGAGAACCGATTTCCGGCTTAGGATCGATGAACATGGGGCACGATCACGAACACATCTCACCCGCGGCGGACCGGCGCTATCTGATCGCCGCGATGTCGCTCCTGGGTGTGTTCCTGATCGGCGAGGTGACGGTCGCGATCCTCGCCGACTCGCTCGCGCTGCTGGCCGACGCCGGCCACATGCTCACCGATGTCGGCGCGATCGCGGCGGCACTGTGGGCGATGCGGCTGGCGGCGCGGCCGGCGCACGGCCAGTGGACCTACGGCTGGAAGCGCGCCGAGATCCTCTCCGCGGCGCTCAACGGCATCACCCTGCTCGTCTTCGCCGCGGTCGTGGCTGTGGAGGCGATCCGGCGCCTGATCGACCCGCCCGACGCCGAGGGCTGGCCGATGTTCGTGGTCGCGCTCGTCGGCTGCGGCGTCAACATCCTCGCGGCGGCTCTGATGGCACGCGCCAACCGCACCTCGCTCAACGTCGAGGGCGCCTATCAGCACGTCCTCTCCGACCTCTATGGCTTCATCGGCACCCTCGTCGCCGCGGTCGTCATCCTGCTCACCGGCTGGACCCGCGCGGACCCGGTGGCCTCGCTCGTGGTGGTCGCCCTGATGACGTACGCCGGTGTCTGTCTGCTCCGCGACAGCGGCCGGATCCTGCTCGAGGGTGCGCCGGCCGAGGTCGATGTCGAGGACCTGCGCCGGCACCTGCTCGGGGTCGACCATGTGGTCGAGGTGCACGACCTGCACGCCTGGACGGTCACCTCGGGCCTGCCCGCGGTCTCCGCCCACCTGACCCTGCTCCCCGAGTGCTTCCTCGACGGCAGCGCACCGAAGGTCCTCGACCGGGTCCAGGCCTGTCTGGCCGGTCACTTCGACGTCGAGCACTCCACCTTCCAGCTCGAGCCCGAGACTCACCTCGCCCACGAGCCGGGGATGCACTGAGTCCAGCCGACTGAGTCAGGCCCGCGCGAGCGCGGCGAGCGCGGCTTCGCGGGCCTGCTCGATCGCGTCCTCGGCGATGCCGCACAGTCGCAGGCAGGCCGAGGCGATCGTGGCGACGGTCGTGCTGCCGACCCGGTCCTCGCGGCGGAGGCTGACCACGCTCTCGACCATCTGCACGAGGAGCTCGCCGAGCCCGGGCTCGCCGCTGCTCGCCGAGACCCGCTCCCCCGCGGCGCGCTGCGCGACCCGGCTGTAACCGGCGACGAGGTCACCGCGGAGATGGCCGTAGCGGTCGTAGACGGGTGAGGCGATGACGTCGGGCAGGCGGTAGAGCATGCCGATGTTGTAGGGCATGGCGACCAGCGCGCTCATGTCGCTGACAGCGAGGGCGTAGAGGCCGACGTCGGGCGTGACCGACCCCATCCCGGCCTCGATCTTCCCGGCCTGCTCGACCCGGTCCTGGACCGAGCGCTCGAGCAGCACCGCGAGGATCTCCTCCTTGCTGCCGAAGTGGTAGTAGATGGAGGCCTGCCTCAGCCCGGCACCATCCGCGATCTCGCGGGTGGTGGTGCCGGCATAGCCGCGGCTCACGAAGAGCTCGGCGGCGGCAGCGAGGATCTGATCTCGGGGGTTCGCCGCGATCTTTCCGGGGAGCAGCCGTGGACGGCCGCGACCCGGGCGCGGCGAGATCTGTGACACCGTGGCATCGCCTTTTTCTGTCGTGCGATAGATAACATTGGAGAGGGTAAGTTTCGCACTCATATCGAAAGAGTCAAGCGCCAGAGGACGTGTCCGCTCTCAAACCCGTCAGTGCGTGAGCTTGAGGCCCACGACACAGCCGACGAGCGCGACGATCAGCAGGACACGTACAGGGCTGATCGCCTCGTCCCCCGCCATCATCGAGTAGCCGACGGTGAGCGCGGCGCCGATCCCGACCCACACCGCATAGGCGGTGCCGATCGGCAGGGTGCGCATCGCCATCGCGAGGCCGACCAGACTGCCGATCAGGGCGACGCCGAAGACGATCGACGGGACCAGTCGCGAGAACCCCTCGGTCCGGCCCAGGGCGAGCGCCCACACGGCCTCGAGGACGCCGGATACCACAAGAAAAAGCCAGGACATGACCACTCCAGACGGCCGTCTTGTCGCGCTTCCGGGTACGGCTCCCTCGTCCGGCAGCCGGTCTCGGCTGACGTCTTCGACCTTAGCAAACCTGTCACACGATAGAAACTTTGCAGCAACGAGGAACGCTGCGTTCTTCAGCACGGGATTCAGCGCTGATCGATGAGAGGATGCTCCGGTGACCTTCACCGTCGGCTTCGTCACCGGAGCCACCCCTGACAAGTGGGCCCGGACCTGGCGAGACCGCAGCCGTGAGCGGCTCGAGCTCGTCCCGGTCACCGAGGAGGACCAGGAGCGGCTGCTGCGCGAGGGCGAGCTCGACATGTGCCTCGTACGCCTCCCCATCGACCGCGACGGTCTCCACTGCATCCCGCTCTACGAGGAGCAGCCCGTCGCGGTGATGGGCCACGAGCACCTGCTCTCCCTGCTCGAGGAGGTCACCCTCGACGACCTCGCCGAGGAGCAGCTGGTCATCCCCGAGCGCGGGGGCTGGAAGCCGTCCGCGGAGCAGATGAAGTGGCCCGCGATGAGCGAGAAGGATGCCGTCGAGACGGTCGCGGCCGGCACCGGGATCGCGATCCTGCCGATGTCGATCGCCCGCCTCTACCACCGCAAGGACGCCGTCTCCCGGCCGGTGACCGGCGTCGAGCCCACCACCGTCGGCCTGGCCTGGCTGATCGACAACGACGACGAGCGGGTGCAGACCTTCATCGGCATCGTCCGCGGCCGCTCGCGGAACTCCTCCCGCCACTGAGGCCCCCGGCAAATGCCGGGTGAACGCCTGGCGACATCTGCCTCGGCTGGGTCCCATTCCAGCCAGCGGTGTCGCAGCTCGTCCCTAGACTCTGCCCGATCCAGACAGAAGGCAGGCGTTTTCAGGTGAACCGCACGGGGTGGACGACCGTCGTCGCAGGAAGTCTGGGGCTGGTCCTGCTCGCCTGGTTCCTGGTCGCCAACGCGCTCCCGGGCCGTTCCGAGCCGGACAGGCTGTCCGACCCGGTGACCCTGAAGGTCGCGGCCGGCTCGGAGCTCGACGACGTCCTGTGCGCCGGCGGCACCAGCAAGGCCGAGGAGTCGACCGGCACGCCGGTGCGCTGCAAGCCGAGCGCACTCGTGAAGCGGCTCCGGGAGGAGACCAACGTCAAGCTCGAGCCCGAGTTCATCGGCACCCTCGAGGCCGCCGACGCGATCGTCGCCGACCCGGACACTTACGACGCCGCCTGGTTCGCCTCCGACGACTACCTGCGGCTGGCACTGGTGGCCAAGGGCACCGACGACCTGACCTCCTCCGACCCGATCATGCGCTCGCCGGTGGTGCTCGGCGTGCACCACGACGTCGCCACCCGGCTCGGGTGGACCGGCGACGCCGAGGTCTCCTGGGAGGAGATCGCCCGCCGCGCCGCCGACGGCGAGCTCGGCTTCCTGATGACCAGCCCCGCCTCCTCCAACTCCGGCCTGTCCACGCTCGCCGGTGTGGCCACCGCCTTCGACGCCGAGCCGCCGCTGCAGAGCGAGGACGTCGGTCTGGTCCAGGACGACGTACGCCAGCTCTTCAGCGGCCAGCTCGGCCGCGCGGCAAGCTCCGGGTGGCTCTCGGACACCTTCCGCGAGAACCCGACGGCCTACGACGCGATCTTCAACTACGAGTCCGAGCTGCTTTCCCTCTCGGAGCAGGTCGAGGATCTCGACATCGTCTATCCCAGCGACGGCACCACCGAGGCCACCTACCCGCTCACCCTCGTCGACGCCGAGAAGCAGAAGGCGTACGAGGCGGCGGTCGCGTGGCTGCGTACGGCCGAGGTCCAGGAGGAGCTGAGCGAGAAGAGCGGGCGGCGGCCGGGGCTCTCGAGCGTGACGCCCTCCCCCGGCGTACCCGACAACGACGTCAAGACGCTCCCGCTGCCTGACGATCTCGGCACCATCGACGAGCTGATCTTCACCTACTTCGACGAGTTCGCACCCAAGACGCGGACGACCTATCTGCTCGATACCTCCGCCTCGATGGACGAGATCAAGATGAACCAGCTGCGGCGGGCCTTCGAGGGACTGGCCGGCGACGACACCTCGATCAGCGGACAGTTCAAGCGCTTCCGCAAGGGTGAGCGGCTCTCGGTCTACACCTACGCCGACAAGACGGACTCCCTCGGGTCCCTCGTCGTCAAGGACCAGCCGGAGCGGGACGAGGAGCTCAACGGCCTCATCGACCGCGTCGGCGAGCTGACCGGCCACGGCGGCACCGCCTACTACGACGCCATCGACACCGCGTACGCCGCCATCAAGGCCTCGCCGGCGGAGGGTGCCACCACCTCGATCGTGCTGATGACCGACGGCGAGCAGAACGGCGGGCAGTCCTATGCCCAGCTCAGCAAGAAGTACGAGGCGGCCTACCGCGATCTCGGCGTGCCGCTCTACGTGGTCCTGGTCGGCGATGCCGCCACCTCGGCCGACGCGAGCATCGAGCAGCTGGTCGGCTTCGCCGAGCACACCGGCGGCCGCGACGTCGTCGCCAAGGACGCCGCCGACCTCCGCAAGATCTTCCAGGAGATCCGTGACTACCAGTGACGACGAACCGGCGCTTGTCCGCGTTCTCAACAACATCTTCACGCTCATCGGCTTCGTGGTCGCACTGCCTCTAGCGGCGCTCGCCGTGGCCACGGCCTCATGGGGGTACGCCGCGGCGTCTGTGGCCGCATCCGCCATCGGAGCAACTGCCGGCGTCACCGCGGTCGTCGGCCGCTCGCCCCGGACACCGGTGAGCCGCAGGCCCACCAAACATCCTCGGCATCGCCAGAAGTGGTTCCACACCTACTTCTACATATCTCCCACCCGAATCTCCGTTCTGCACGCACAGATCTACGGAGGAGAAGAGGGCGAGCGTCTCATCAAGACAACCCAGGCGAGCGAAGCCGGAGGTGAACTGAAGCTCGACGTGCCGCCGGTCTCCGTGATGGGGAAGGGCGTCAGGCAAGAGGCCACGGAGTACCAGCGGGTGCTGAACAACAACTTGACCACGATGGCCGCTGATGTGCTGAGCCAGCTCGAGGCAGAGGGCCTGATCCACGAGGCCTACGGCGATCTCCAGCACGCAGCCAACCTTGTCGCACAGCCGCAGGCTGACGACCAGTTCCTCATGTTCACCGTGCCCGGCCCGGAGCTCCGCGCAAAGTTCGTGAGCACGCCCCAATCGAGCGACCAGCCTCGCGACCTCGAGGCTTTCGAGATCACCGCGCACAACTTGACGATCACCCTCCACGTCAGCACCCACGGCAACCAAGAGGATTTCCACGATCTCGAGAGACGGGACAACGCCGCCGTTGTCGGCGTACTGCGCAACCTCAACCTCACCGACCGCACGGCAACCGTCCGGGTGATAGCGGTCTACTGAGCGACCCGGGTCCGCGCGGGCCGCGCGCACGCGGCAGACTTTGCACCATGCTCGAACCGACCGACCTCACCGCGCGCGCGATCGCGGCGCTGCGTACCACCTTCGGCGCCGAGGCCACGGTGGTCGGGAGGGCGCCAGGACGGGTCAACCTGATCGGTGAGCACACCGACTACAACGCCGGTCTGGTGCTGCCGGTCGCACTCCCCCACGCCACCTATGCCGCGGCTGCGCCGCGCACCGACGGCGTCATCCGGATCGCCTCGGGCCAGGAGCCGGAGCCGTTCACCGGCCACATCGACGAGCTCGGTCTGGAGATCGAGGGCTGGGCCGCGTACGTCGCGGGCGTGCTCTGGACGCTGCGCGAGGCCGGCCTGCTGACCGGTGGCCTGGACATGCACCTGGAGTCGTCGGTCCCGCTCGGCGCGGGCCTGTCATCGTCGGCGTCGGTCGAGTGCGCCACCGCGGTGGCGGCCCTCGGCATCGCCGGCCGGGCCCTCGACGAGGACCTGCAGCGGGCTGTCGTCGCTGCCGGGATCCGGGCCGAGACCGAGGTAGCCAAGGCGCCGACCGGCGGGATGGACCAGTCGGTCGCGGTCTTCGCCGAGGCCGGCGGGGCCCTGCTGATC
Organism: Nocardioides sp. NPDC127503; assembly: GCF_040302165.1. Lineage (NCBI taxonomy): Bacteria > Bacillati > Actinomycetota > Actinomycetes > Propionibacteriales > Nocardioidaceae > Nocardioides > Nocardioides sp. NPDC127503. The sequence continues at coordinate 272,735 of NZ_JBEORH010000002.1, forward strand.
GACTTCGACTCCGGTGCTCACCGCAACGTCCCGCTCGCCCTCGGCGAGCGCACGATCCTCGTCACCGACACCCGGGTCAAGCACCAGCTGACCGATGGCGGCTACGCCTCCCGGCGCGCCCAGTGCGAGAAGGCCGCCGCCGACCTCGGGCTGCGCTCGCTGCGCGAGGCCACCCTGGACCAGGTCGAGTCGCTCGACGACGAGGTCGTACGCCGCCGCGCCCGCCACATCGTCACCGAGATCGCCCGTGTCGAGCCGACCGTGACCGCGCTCGGTGGCGGCGATTGGGCCGCGATCGGTGAGCTCTTCGCCGCCTCGCACGCATCGATGCGCGACGACTTCGAGATCTCCGTCCCCGAGCTCGACCTGGCCGTTGCGACCGCGGTCGACGCCGGCGCCGACGGGGCCCGGATGACCGGTGGCGGCTTCGGCGGCTCGATCGTCTCGATCCTTCCGGCTGACGCCGTCGAGGCGGTCAGCTCGGCCATCGACAAGGCCTTCGCCGCGGCCGGCTACGGCGCCCCGGGGCACCTGATCGCCAGCCCGTCGGCGGGCGCGATGTTCACCGAGGCGATGTCCTGAGCCTGTCGAAGGGTAACTCGGTGAGCTCGCACTGACTTCGTGGAGTTCGACGAAGTCAGTGGCCGCTGACCGAGTTACCTCGGTCAGCATCCGGTGCGCCGCACTGACTCAGACCAGACCTGCCTCGGCGAGCATTCGAGTCGCGGTGCCGGTCGCGGCCTGACGGGCCGCGCGGAGCAGATCGACATCGGTCTCGGTACGACCCGGGATCGGGTCGGCCGCATCGGGCGCGAACGTGAGCGTGTGCACGCCCGCGTAGCTCCCGGCCCTCATCTCCGCGACCGTGGCCCGGTAGCGGTCCGGCCGGCTGTGGTAGAGGTCGCCGAGCTCGGGGTTGACCCGGCGCAGGTAGCGCTCGATGACCCGGTCCGCCGGGCCGTAGGCAGGCGCCGTCCCGAACGGCCGGGTCGCCAGCACGATCGCGTGCGTCGCCCCGAGCGCCGCCGCCGCGGCCACCGGCACCGGTTCGACCAGCCCGCCGTCGAGCCAGCGGCGGCCGCGTACGGTCACGGGGAGTCCTCCGGCCAGGGGCAGCTGGCTCGAGGCGATCACCGAGTCAGCGAGGTCGGTGGCGTCGGTGAAGTCGGTGAGCGGGACGGCCTTCGCGGTGACCACGTCGGTGGCCACCGCCGCCAGCCGGGGCGCCCCTTCGCGCAGGGCGAGCGACCACTCGAACAGCTCCGCCGAGCGCGAGGTGATCCCGCGGGTGTCGACCATCGACTTGCGCCGCAGCATCCGCCCGGCGCCGATGTACTCGGGCGAGGCGAAGACCGAGGCGTACGACTCGCTGAAGGCGCCGATGGTCCCGGCCGCCACCGCGGTCGCGTTGGCGGCGCCGGCCGAGGTGCCGACCACCAGGTCGACCGCATCCACCAGGCCCTGGTCGGCGAGCACCGCGGCCATCGTCGCCGACAGCATCCCCCGCATCCCGCCGCCCTCGATCACGAGCGCCAGCGTCGCCTCATCATCACTGTTCCCGCTCAGACGGGACCGGAGCAGCTCGACCACTCCCGATTGCAATGCGTCCACATCTGGATTGTGAACCTACCGACGAGTAGGACGTGGCAGCGGGTCACTCCGACACGCACGGACAGGGGCGCAGGTCACACGTTCGCGGCGAGCCAGGACCCCAGGTCGCGGGCGGAGCGGTCGACGACGTTGGCCCAGTCGAGCGCGGTCTCGTCGGCGTTGTCCGAGACGTGCTTGACGACGCGAGCCGGAACTCCGGCCTCCCGGGAGGCCCAGGCGACGGCGAAGGCCTCCATGTCGACCAGGTGAGCGCGCTGGGCGAGCTCGGCGCGTACGACCGTGTCGGTGACGAAGAGGTCGCCGGTCGCGCAGACGATGTCCGACTCCCCGACCTCCAGCGCGTCCTCGACCGGGTGACCCAGCGCCCGGATCGCGGCGGACGAGAAGTCGTGGTTGAGCACGGTGCCGACCTCGTAGGTGCCGGTGTGGTTGTCGCGCAGCGCACCGCAGGAGCCGATGTTGACGACCTGTCGGATGGACTTGTCGGACGCCAGCACACGCGAGACGGCCGAGGCGGCCGCCACCTTCCCCATCCCGGTGATCACCACCTTGAGTCCGGAAGGAACATGGGCCGCCTCGGCCTTCGTCGCTGACACCACGAGTACGCTCATGGCGCCGAACCTTACTGACCTACTTGAGCTCCGCGGACGAGAGCCCGAGGACCCGTCGCGCCACGATCAGCTGCTGGATCTGCTGGGTGCCCTCGAAGATGTCGAGGATCTTCGAGTCGCGGGCCCACTTCTCGAGCAGCTCACCCTCGGAGTAGCCGATGGTGCCGGCCAGCTCGACGCAGGACAGCGTCACGTCGGAGCCCATCCGACCGGCCTTGGCCTTGGCCATCGAGGCTTCCTTGGAGTTGGGCTGGCGGTTGTCGGCCATCCAGGCGGCCTGGAGCATGAGGAGATAGGCACCCTCGTAGTCCGACTCGAGCTGGATGAACTTCGCCGCGGCCGCCGACTGCAGGTGAGCAGGCCGGTCGTAGTCGATCTCCACGCCGGCCTTCTCGAGCAGGTCGCGGGTGTAGTCGAGCGCAGCGCGGGCACAGCCGACTGCCATCGAGGCGACCAGAGGCCGGGTGTTGTCGAAGGTGGCCATCGCACCGGCGAAGCCCTCCTTGACGTTGATCTCCGGGTTGCCGAGGAGGTTCTCGGCAGGCACCCGGCAGTCGGTGAAGGTGATCGTGGCCGTGTCGGAGGCCTTGATCCCGAGCTTGTGCTCGAGACGCTCGACCTTCATCCCCGGCGTGCCCTTCTCGACCACGAACGACTTGATCGCGGCCTTGCCGAGCTCCTTGTCGAGCGTCGCCCACACCACGACCGCATTGGAGCGGTCACCGGAGGTGACGAAGATCTTCTCGCCGTTGAGCACGTAGTGGTCGCCGTCGAGGGTGGCGGTGGTCTTGATGTTGGCCGAGTCGGAGCCGGTGCCGGGCTCGGTGATCGCCATCGAGGCCCAGATGCCGTCGAAGCGCTCGTGCTGCTCGTCGTTGGCGACCGACGCGATGGCCGAGTTGCCCAGGCCCTGGCGCGGCATCGCGAGCGTGAGACCGACGTCGCCCCAGCACATCTCCGAGACGGAGAGGACCGAGGACATGTTGGCGCCGTTCTTGACCTTGCCGTCGTCGGGCTTGGAGTCGCGGCGTACGCCGGTGGCGCCCGCGCCCTCGCCCTGACCGGACTCGGACAGGCCGTCGGCCATGGCAGCGAGCATGTCGAGCTCGGTGGGGTACTCGTGCTCGGCCTTGTCGTACTTACGCGAGATCGGTCGCAGCATGTTCATCGCGACCTGGTGGACCTGCTCGCGCAGCGGCTTGAGCTTCTTGGGGTCTTCCAGATTGATGGCCATCAGACCAGCACCGTGCCTTCCATGATCCCGATCGCACGCAGGTCGCGGTACCACCGCTCCACCGGGTGCTCCTTGACGAAGCCGTGACCACCGAGCAGCTGGACGCCGTCGAGGCCGATCTGCATGCCCTTGTCGGCACACAGCTTGCGAGCCAGCGCGATCTCGCGGGTCGCGTCGATGCCCTGGGCCACCCGGCTGGCGGCCTTATAGGTCACCAGCCGCATCGCCTGCAGCTCGATCGCGATGTTGGCGACCATGAACGCCACCGACTGGCGGTGGGCGATCGGCTCACCGAAGGCCTCGCGCTCCTTGACGTAGGGCGTCACGTAGTCGAGGACGGCCTGGCCGACGCCGATGGACAGCGCGCACCAGGCGAGGCGGGAGAGCCGCACGGCCTCGGTGTAGGTCGAGCCGTCGGTCTCACCGAGGACCGCCGCGGCGGGGACCTTCACGTCGGTCAGGGTCAGCTTGGTCAGCGAGGCGGCGCGTACGCCCATCGCGGGCTCGGACTCGATGGTGATCCCGGGGGTCGAGGACTCGACCAGGAAGAGGGTCGGCTTGCCGTCGAGGCTGGCGCCGACGACGAACAGCTCGGCCTCGGCGCCACGAGCGACCAGCGACTTGGTGCCGTTGAGAGTGAACCCGTCGGCGGTCTTCGTCGCGGTGGTGGCCGGCGACAGTACGTCGAAGAGGACCTTGTTCTCGTTGAGCGCGAACGCTGCGGCCGGAACCGATCCCTCCGTGAAGGCCGGCAGGTAGGTCTGCTGCTGCTCGTCGGTGCCCCACAGGCCGAGCGCGGTCGCGACCGAGCCGGGCGCGAGGGCGGCGACGGCCAGACCGAGGTCGCCCTTGGCGAGCGCCTCGGCGACCAGGGTGCCGGCGACCGCGGAGCGGGTCTCGGAGATGCCGCCGAGCTCCTCGGGGACACCCAGGATCGGCAGGCCGATCTCCAGGCTCGACTTGAGGAGCTCATCCGGCGCAGCGCAGGCCTCGTCGGCCTCGGCCGCTGCGGGACGTACGACCTCCGCGGCGAACTCGGTGACCACGTCGACGAGCATCTGCTCGTCCTCGGTCGGGGTCAGGTCGAAGACGCCCTTGGGGATGGCGTTGGGCACGCGTACGCCCGGGGCGCCCTGCTTGCCCTTCTTCTTGAACGCACGGCTGGTCGCCGCCATCGTCTTGAACCCGCTGCGGGTCACCGTGAAGACGACCTGCTCGGTCTGCTTGCGGACACCGAGCCGGTCGAGCGCAGGGCTCTGCGAGAGCTTGCGCAGACCGGCCACGGCGAACCCGATCGGGTCACGCGACTCGCCGGACGGGACGCCGTTCGCGATCCCGCCACGTAGGCCTTGGAGGATACTCATGGGTAGAACTGTAACTGGGAGTTACAACGCGGTCTACACTTCTGGGTGGTGATGGCGGTAACAAACGACGCACGTCTTATTTATAGGCTTGGCACATGGCCGACTCCTCGCTTGAATCCCGTGCTCCGCTCGCGCCCCACGGCGCCCTGCCCGAGGGCGGGAAGGTGCGGCCGATGACACGCTGGGGCACCCCGGTCATGCACCGGCCCAAGAAGAAGGTCGAGGTCTTCGACGCCGCGCTGGCCGAGCTGGCCGCCGACATGGTCGCGACGATGTACGCCGCCGAGGGCGTCGGCCTGGCCGCCGACCAGATCGGCGAGGACGTCGCCATCTTCGTCTTCGACTGCCCCGACGCCACCGGGCAGCGCACCGTCGGCGTCGTCTGCAATCCGGTCCTGACCCTGCCCGAGGGTGACGACCGCCAGCTCGACGTCGACCTGGAGGGCTGCCTCTCATTCCCCGGCGCCTTCGTGGACTGCGCGCGCCCCGACTGGGCCGCCGTCGACGGCCTCGGCCTCGACGGGGAGCCGGTCCACTTCGAGGGCAACGGCCTGCTGGCCCGGTGTCTCCAGCACGAGACCGACCACACCAACGGCACCGTCTTCGGCGACCGCATCTCCGCCAAGGCGCGCAAGAAGCTCACCAAGGAGCACGACCGCCTGGCCAAGGACTTCCCCGCCGACTGGCCTGCCGGGGACTCGACCGCCGACTAGGACATTCGGTCGACGACGTACTCGGCGATGGCGAGGCTGGATGTCGCGGCCGGGCTGGGCGCGTTGCGCACCGAGGTGATGCCGTCGGCCTGGTGGATGACGAAGTCGTCGACCAGCGAGCCGTCGCGCTCGACTGCCTGGGCCCTCAACCCCAGGCCCGCACGGGTGACGTCTGGCGCGCCGATCTCCGGCACATAGCGCTGGGCCTCACGCATGTAGGCCTGCTTGGACAGTACGCCGCGAAGCTCGGTGATTCCGGTGCGCCAGTGCTCGGCCGCGAACCGCCAGAACCCCGGCCACGCCAGCGTGTCGACGACATCGCGCGGAGTGAGCGACGTCCGCCCGTAGCGCTGGCGACTGAGCGCCAAGAAGGCGTTCGGGCCGACCTCGAGACCACCGTTCACCCGACGGGTGAAGTGCACACCGAGGAACGGGTAGCGCGGATCGGGCACCGGATAGACCATGCCCCGGATGAGATCCTGCTTCGCCGCGCTGACCTGCATGTACTCACCGCGGAACGGGATGATCCGGGGCGCCTTCGGACCGCCGGTCAGCTCACCGAGCCGATCGGACTCCAGGCCACCGCAGACGACCAGGTGGTCGACCCGGGTCCGGCCCACCGGCGTCTCGACCTCGATCCCGCCCGTGACACGGTGGATGCCGGTGACCTCCTCGCCGAGGCGTACCTCTCCCCCGGCTTCCTTGACGCTCCGGCCGAGGGCCTCAGCGACGGCGACGTAGTCGATGATCGCCGTCCGCGGCGAGTGGAGGGCGGCCAGCCCCGCCGCGTACGGCTCGATCTCCGTGATCTCCTCCGGGCCGACGCGCCGCAGACCCGGCACGCCGTTCTCGGTGGCCGTCTTCTCCAGCGCGTCGAAGCGCCCCATCTCGGACTCGTCGACCGCGACGACCAGCTTGCCGCACTCCTCGAACGGGACCTGGTGCTCGGCAGCGAACTCCTTGAGCAGATCACGGCCCCGCGTGCAGAGCTGCGCCTTGAGACTGCCGGGGCGGTAGTAGATCCCGGCGTGGACCACTCCCGAGTTGTGGCCGGTCTGATGGGCCCCGAGCCTGGTCTCCTTCTCGAAGACGATCACCGTCTCGGCCGGGCGGCGGCGCAGGATCTCCCGCGCCACCGCCAGCCCGACGATCCCGCCGCCGACGACTCCGATCGTGGTCAACGCGCCTCAGCCCCGGAGAGCAGCTCGCGGACCTGCATGGTGGCTCGGCATGCCGCGGCACACTTCCCCGCCCACATCAGCGCATCTTCGAGGGTGTCGACGTCGACGATGATGAAGCCGCCGAGGTGCTCCTTGCTCTCCGGGTAGGGACCGTCGGTGACCACGCCGGCCTCGTCGACGGTCCAGGCGTCCTCGAGACCGCCCTTGATCCCGCCGCCGAAGACGAACACGCCCGCCGCCATGGCCTCGCGCGTCATCGCCGAGGATGCTTCGGCGATGTCGGCCACGTCCTCGTCGCGGTAGTCCACCGCCTCGTCGCGGAACGAGATCAGATACTTGGTCATCTACAACCTCCTGTTTCGGGCAGCGCTCGTCGCCACCCCTCACTCGCTCCACGAACGGGCCCAGCCACTTTCGACCGATCCTCGGGAAGAACGTACGCCGCAGCTGCCCTCATCGCGCCCAGAACGCGGCGAACTTCTCGGCAAGGCGAAGGCCCTGGTGATGGCCGGCCCGAGCCGCGGGCGGTCGCGTGGCCGGGTTCATCATGTTGTCACCGAAGGCCTCTCGCGAGCCGGCGTCAGGGAGGATCGTCTCCACCCTGCTGCCGCCCGCTCGCAGCTCGTCGACCTGTGCGGAGAGATCGCTGCGCCAACCGGCCGGGTGCCGGGTCCTGCCGCCGAGCGGCGAGAGCACGAGCACCCGCTCGCAGCCCGCGGCCAGGTCGGCGTTCTCGCTCGACCGCCGGTAGCCACCGTCGACGTAGTGACGTGCACCGATCGTGTACGCCGGGCCTCCCGCGCAGCTTGCGGCGACCGCGTCGACCAGGTCGACGCCGCTGTGCCGGTCGAGCTCGACGGGTTCACCGCTGTCGGCGTCGACCGCGGTGAGGAGGATCGTGCTCGGTGGCCATTCTTGGCTGGGCAGCCGGGCGGAGACCGTCTGCCGCCAACCCTCCTGTCCGGCCGCTCCGACGGCCGCGGCGAGCTCGATCGCGTCCGCGCCGATCCGGCGCCGCATGTCGGCCAGGTCCGCCGACGCCTCGATGATGGCGTTGGTCCGCTCGAGATGGGTTGACGAGATCGGACGGAATCCGCGAGACCCGGTCGGAGGCTGGAGCGGGGCTGCCGAGAGGATGGCGGCGAGAAGATCGGCTGGGCTCGACCCGCAGATCTGCGCCGCGGCCGTCGCGCCGGCGGAGGTGCCGATGATGAGATCGGCATCGGTCACATCGAGCCCGCCGTCGTGGAGGCCGGCGATGACACCGATCAGCCAGGCATTGCCGGCCGATCCGCCACCGCCGAGGACGAGTGCGCGCTCGCTGATGGGCTGGGTTCTCGTGTTCATGGGAGTCGCCTTTCGAAAAGGTTCCGCAGGCGCTCCCGCGGCTCAGCCCGGAGTCGGGCTCAGCCGCACGATCGTGGCTGGCGGGGAGCACCCGCTGTGGACGTTGCGTACACGGGTCTCACCTCCTGCCGTCGGATCACGATCGCGACGACGCTAGCACGGGACACGGCGCGGCTCACTCCGATTACCGTCACGATCGGGGGTCTGTGCCTTTACGGTGAGCGAGTGATGAAGACCTGGTCGATCCTGCGCCTCACCATGGCCGTGCTGATCCTCGCCGCGATGGTGGCGGAGTTCCGGGGAGCGATGGGCACCACGCCCGCCGAAGGCTCCAGCATGGCGACGGTGGTGGTGAACTACTTCAGCTACTTCACGATCGAGTCGAACCTCTTCGCGGCGGCGGCGCTCATCGCCGCGGGGGTCTGGGCGCTGACCCGCAACACCCAGGAGCCCACCTGGCTCGCGGTGCTGATGGCGGCGGCGACGACGTTCATGGCGATCACCGGCCTGGTCTACAACCTGCTGCTGCGCGGTCTCGTTCCGGCCGCGTTCCCGTGGGCCAACGAGATCCTGCACCTCATCGGCCCGCTGTTCCTGGTCGTCGACCTCTTCGTCGCTCCCCCGCGACGCCGACTGCTGTGGCGCGCGGTCGGCGTGATCATCGCGTTCCCGGTCGTATGGGCGGCCTACACCCTGATCCGCGGCGATCTCGTCGTGAGTCCCCTCACCGGCGACCCGTGGTGGTATCCCTACCCGTTCCTCAACCACCACCTGCAGGGTGGCTATCCCGTCGTCATCGCGTACGTCATCGGCATCGCCGCGGCGTTCACCCTGGTCGCCTGGGGCGTCGTCGCCGTCGGGCGCCGGCGGTCCCCCGAGACGGCCTCCGCCGATGACGAGGACGGTGCCGGGCTCAGGCCTGTCTGATCATCCAGCGCTCAGGCGCGGGCAGCGGCTCCCAGCCGTACTTCGCGTAGAGCTCGTGCGCGTCCTCGGTGGCGAGCAGGGTCCGGCGGATGCGGTAGGGCTCGAGGTCGGCGAGGATGCCCTCGAGCAGCAGCGTGCCGATCCCCTGGCCGCGTATGCCCGGGTCGACGATCACGTCGCACAGCCAGGCGAAAGCGGCGAAGTCACTGACCACGCGGGCGAAGGCGACCTGGTTCCCGGCCGCGTCGTAGACGCCGTAGCACCGCGAGCCCTTGTTGGCCGCGTCCTGCACCTCCCGCGTGCGGTCGCTGGCCCAGTAGGACTGCGCGATCATCCGGTGCACCCAGTCGGGGTCGATCCGGCTCTGGTCTGCGGAGAAGGAGTACGCCGCGGGCCTCTCGCTCGTCGCCGGCTCCGAGCTCAGCAGGCCGAGCAGGTCGTCCGGCTCGGGCTCGGGCCGCGCGACCTGCGGCGCGACGGCAGGTGCCTCGACGGCTCCGGCGAAGCCCGGACCGGGGTCCGGCGTACGACCCGCCTGGTAGGCCAGGGCGGCGCCGTTCGCGAGCTTGTCGGCAGCCTCGTTGAGCACGTGTCCGGAGTGGCCCTTGATCCACTCGAACCGGACGTTGCGGCCCTGCATCGCCGCGTCGAGATCCTTCATGATCTCGACGTTGAGGACGGGCTTCCCGTCGGCCTTCTTCCAGCCCTTGCGCTTCCAGCCGGCCATCCACTTGGTGACCGAGTTGATGACGTACTTGGAGTCGCAGTAGATCAACAGCGGCTCGCCGGTGTGCGCCGTCTGCCGCAGCAGGTCGAGGACCGCGGTCAGCTCGCCCTGGTTGTTGGTCCCGTGCGGCCAGCCGCCACAGGCCCAGGTGAACTCGTCCACATACCAACCCCACCCCGCGGGCCCCGGGTTCCCGAGCGCCGACCCATCAGCAGCAGCCACAATCGTCACGCGCCCATCCTGCCAGCCTCGCGCCGCCAGACTCCGAGCGGTCACTTCCTGACCGCGAAGAGTCAGTTTCTGACGCCGAAGAGTCAGTCTTTGACCGCGGGAGGTCGATTCTTGGAGTCGAATGGCTCGCGGGGCGTTCCCTGGCCGCTTACTGTCCACAAGCTGTGCTCGGGACGCAGTTATCCCCAGGGACCTGTAGCGAGCTCCAGACTGTCGGAGCCCACGCTCAGGCTGACGTCATGACCACCCTCACGGTTCCCGACAGCCCTTTCAGCCTCGCCGACGCCGCCGAGATCGGCCTCAGCGCAGACGACGTCTACCGCATGATCGACGACGGAGTCGTACGCCGCGTGGTGCAGGGTGCGTTCGTCCGCGCGAGCGCCCCCGACACGACCCCAACTCGCGCCGCGGCGGTCGCTCGCGTCGTCGCGCCCCATCACGTCGTGATCGACCGCACCGCGGCGCTCATCCACGGAGTCGACGCCCTCACCTACGCCGAACTCGACCTTGATGTGGACCTCGAGACTTGTGCCCTGCGCGGGCACACCCGGTCACGGCGTACGGGAGTCGACGGCCACACCCGGGACCTGGTCCCAGCCGACATCATGGAGATCGGGGGCGTCACGGTCACCGTCCCGATTCGAACAGCCTGCGACCTCGGATGCAACCTCCATCGGCGCGAGGCGTTCGCGGCGATGTGCGCGCTAGCCCGAGAGCACGGGCTGGTGACGGCTGACTTCCTGCGCATGCTGCCGCGCTACCGCGGGCGCCGGGGCGTACGACAGCTCAAGGCGCTCGCCCCGTTGGTCGAACCTCGGGTCGAGTCAGCGCGGGAGGCTTGGACTCTCCTCGCAATTCACGATGCGGGGCTGCCGTCGCCCAAACCACAGTTCTGGATCGAGATCGACGCGGTACCGACGTACCGCCTCGACTTCGCCTATGAACATGCCCGCGTATGCGTCGAGTACGACGGTGTCAACGCACACGACCTGACCGCCGACCAAAGGAGGTACGACGCCGAGAGACGCCGATGGTTGCGGGACCATGACTGGACCGTGATCGTCGTACGTCGAGGCGACTTCACTGCTGACAACCTCGATCGCTGGCTGCGCGAACTCCGCAGCGCCCTCCGACCAGCGATGTCGAACCGTCGCTGGTGACCCACCGTTGGTCAGATGCCGCCGGGCTCAACCGCAGGATCGACTCTTCGCTCTCAGATATCGACCTCTCGGCGTCAGATTTCGACTTCTCGGCGGAGGTTAGGGGTTGACGCGCGGGCCGGAGGCCGTTGAGCCCCTCACCACCAGCTCGGGGTGGAAGACGAACTCCGAATGCGGCGTTCCGGTGCCGGCGATCTCGTCGAGAATGGCGCGGACGGCGGCCTGGCCCATCGCGTGGACGGGCTTGCGGACGGTGGTCAGCGGCGGGTCGGTGAAGGCGATGAGCTGGGAGTCGTCGTAGCCGACCACGGAGACGTCCTCGGGGACCCGCAGGCCGCGCGAACGGGCGGCACGGATGGCGCCCAGCGCCATCATGTCGCTCGCGCAGACGATCGCGGTGAAACCCTCGTCCAGGAGCTCGGAGGCCGCGGCCTGGCCGCCTTCGAGGGTGAAGAGGGAGTGGCGGATGTGGCCCTTCTCGATCTCCTCGGCGCTCAGGCCGAAGCGGTCGGCCATGGTCGCCACGAAGCCCTCGATCTTGCGCTGGACCGGGACGAAGCGGCGGGGACCGACGGCCAGGCCGATCTTGGAGTGACCGAGCGTGGCGAGGTGGGTGACCGCCAGCTGCATCGCCTCGCGGTCGTCGGGCGAGATGAACGGCGCCTTGACCTCGGGGGTGTAACCGTCGAGAAGGACGTACGGAACGCCCTGGGCGCGCAACTTGTCGTAGCGCGTCATGTCGGCGGTGGTGTCCGCGTGCAGACCGGAGACGAAGATGATCCCGGTGACGCCGCGGTCGACGAGCATCTCGGTGAGCTCGTCCTCGGTCGAGCCGCCGGGGGTCTGCGTGGCGAGCACCGGGGTGTAGCCCTGCCGGGTCAGCCCCTGCGCGATGACCTGCGCGAGCGCGGGGAAGATCGGGTTGTCGAGCTCGGGCGTGATCAGTCCGACCAGCCCCTCGCTGCGCTGGCGCAGCTTCACCGGGCGCTCGTAGCCGTGGACGTCAATCGCCGCCAGCACCGCCTCCCGCGTGGCCGCGGCGACCCCGGGCTTGCCGTTGAGGACGCGACTGACCGTCGCCTCACTCACGCCCGCATGGGCCGCGATGTCAGCAAGACGGGCAGAGGCTGGTGTTATGGGCACGGTCACATCATGCCCCCTCCCTACACGGCCTGCAAGAACTTTCAGCAAGTTTGCAACTTTTGCTGAAAGACTCTTACATTCTCCTCGACGCGGGGTTACCTTCGTCACACCACCGGGCGGATTCCTCGCCCGGCCCCATATCGAAGGAGAACTCATGCGACGTGGCATCGTGGCCACCGCAGTGGCGGCATCGCTCGCCCTCGCGGCAACGGCATGTGGCGGTAGCAGCGGCGACAGCAGCGACGGCCCGGTCACCATCACCTGGTGGGACACCTCGAACGCAACCAACGAGGCGCCGACGTACCAGGCCCTCGTCAAGGACTTCGAGAAGGCCAACCCGGACATCAAGGTCAAGTACGTCAATGTGCCGTTCGACCAGGCACAGAACAAGTTCGACACCGCGGCCGGCGCCAGCGGCGCTCCCGACGTGCTGCGCGCCGAGGTCGGCTGGACCCCTGCGTTCGCGCAGAAGGGCTTCCTCGCTCCCCTCGACGACACCGCGGCACTCGAGGAGAAGGACGCCTTCCAGCCCAACCTGATCAAGCAGGCCGAGTTCGACGGCAAGACGTACGGCGTCCCGTTCGTCACCGACACCCTCGCGCTGGTCTACAACAAGGCGCTCTTCGAGAAGGCCGGCATCACCGAGGCCCCCACGACCTGGGACGAGCTCAAGGCTGACGCCGCGACGATCAAGTCCAAGACCGGTGTCGACGGCTACTGGGGCTCCACCTCCGCCTACTACGCGCAGCCGTTCCTCTACGGCGAGGGCACCGACACCGTCGACGCCGAGGCCAAGAAGATCACCATCTCCTCCCCGGAGGCCAAGAAGGGCCTGACCACCTGGCAGGGTCTCTTCAGTGGCGAGGGCCTGCACAAGGCGGACACCACCGCCGACGCGTACGCCCATATCCAGGACGCGTTCGTCAACGGCAAGGTCGCCGCGATCATCCAGGGTCCCTGGGAGATCACGAACTTCTACAAGGGCTCGGCGTTCCAGGACAAGAACAACCTCGGCATCGCCACCGTCCCGGCCGGCTCGACCGGCGAGGCCGGCGCTCCGACCGGCGGTCACAACCTGTCGATCTACGCCGGCTCGGACGAGGCGCACCAGGAGGCCTCGGCGACCTTCGTGAAGTTCATGACCTCGGCCGACACCCAGGCCCAGATCGCGCTGAAGAACTCCACGCTCCCCACCCGCGACGACGCCTACACCGACGAGGTCAAGGCCGACCCGGGCATCGCCGGCTTCCAGACGGTGCTCCCCGCCGCCCAGCCGCGACCCGAGCTGCCCGAGTACTCCTCGCTGTGGGGTCCGATGGACCAGGAGCTGCCGAAGATCGCCTCCGGCGCCGAGACCCTCGACAAGGGTCTGGCCACGCTGGACACGGCGTTCGCCGACCTGCTGCCCGAATTCTCGAAGTGAACCTGAGCCAGGAAGACCACGTCATCCGATGACTCTGACAGCACCAGCGCCCGCCGCCGAGACCCCGCGGTCTCGGCGGCGGGCGCCCCGCCCCCTCCAGCGCGCGCGAGACTCCTACCGCCGCTACTGGTACGCCTACGCGATGGTCGCGCCCGTCGTGATCGTGCTCGGCGTGCTCGTCGGCTACCCGCTCCTGCGCGGCTTCTACCTGACCCTGACCGACGCCAACAGCCTCAACTCGGCACGCACCATCGGCGTCAACACGATCGACGCGACGTACAAGTTCATCGGTCTGGACAACTACGCCGAGATCCTGTGGGGCCCGGCGGCCTATGACCGCTTCTGGTCCCACTTCGTGTGGACCATCGTCTGGACCGTCACCTGCGTCGTCCTGCACTACGTGATCGGCCTCGGCCTGGCGATGATGCTCAACCAGCGGCTGCGCGGGCGCGTGGCGTACCGGCTGCTGCTGATCCTGCCCTGGGCGGTGCCGACGTTCGTCACCGTCTTCGCCTGGCGGATCATGCTGGCCGACGCGGGCGTCATCAACTCGATGCTCGACACGATCGGTCTCGCCCAGCCGAGCTGGCTCGAGGACCCGACCTGGCAGCGTACGGCCGCGATCATGGTCAACACCTGGTGCGGCGTGCCGTTCATGATGCTCTCCCTGCTCGGCGGGCTGCAGTCGATCGACGAGAACCTCTACGAGGCCGCCGAGATCGACGGCGCCAACGCCTGGCAGCGGTTCCGCCACGTCACCCTGCCGGGGCTGTCGTCGGTGAGCTCGACCGTCGTGCTGCTCGGCGTGATCTGGACCTTCAACCAGTTCGCGATCATCTTCCTGCTCTTCGGCAACACCGCGCCGGACGCGCAGATCCTGGTCACCTGGGCCTATCGACTCGGTTTCGGGCAGCAGCCTCGCGACTTCGCCATGTCGGCGGCGTACGGCGTGCTCCTGCTCGCGATCCTGATCGTCTTCACGTCCTTCTACTACCGGTGGTTGAAACGCAATGACCAGCTCGCCTAGCCTCAACGCGCCCGTTACGAAGCACCGCCGCCGCGGAGAACTCGGCCCGGTCGCGCGGGTGGGCACGCACGTGACGCTCACGGTGGCGTCGCTGATCGCGCTGTTCCCCATCGTCTGGCTCGTCTACCTGTCCCTGGGACCGGACAAGGACGACTATCTCCACCCCGGCGGGATCTTCGCGAAGGCGACGCTGGACAACTACTCGTTCGTGCTGACCAACACCGCCTTCTTCAACTGGCTGTGGTCGACGCTGGTGGTCGCGGGTGGCACGACCCTGTTCGGCGTGATGTCGGCGGCGACGACCGGCTACGCGGTCTCCCGGATGCGGTTCCCGGGTCACCGGCCGCTGATGTGGGTCCTGCTGCTGACGCAGGCGTTCCCGATCGCGGTGCTGATCGTGCCGATGTACGAGATCTTCTCCCAGCTCCGCCTGGTCGACTCGCACATGGGCCTGATCCTGGTCAACTGCACCACGATCGTCCCCTACTGCTCCTGGCTGCTGAAGGGCTACTTCGACACCATCCCGGTCGAGCTCGATGAGGCCGGCATGATCGACGGACTCACCCCGTTCGGCACCTTCTGGCGGCTGATCCTGCCGCTGGCTCGGCCGGGTCTCGCGGTGGCCGCGTTCTACGCCTTCATCACCGCCTTCGCGGAGGTCGCGTTCGCCTCGACGTTCCTGCTCGACGACTCGAAGTACACCTTCGCGGTCGGGCTGCAGAGCTTCGTCAGCGAGCACGACGCGCAGTGGAACCTGATGGCTGCCACCGCGGTCCTCATCGCCATCCCCGTCACCGTCTTCTTCTATCTCGTCCAACGACACGTCGTCACCGGTCTGACCGCCGGCGGCGTCAAGGGCTGAAAGGTTTTCTGTTGATGTCCTCCGAGTGGTGGCGTGATGCCGTCATCTACCAGGTCTACCCCCGCAGCTTCGCCGACAGCGACGGCGACGGCACCGGTGACCTTCCCGGGATCCGGTACCGGCTCCCCTACCTCCGTGACCTGGGGGTGGATGCGGTCTGGCTGAGCCCGTTCTACGCCTCGCCGCAGGCGGACGGGGGCTATGACGTGTCCGACTACCGGGCGGTCGACCCGCGGTATGGGACCTTGGACGACGCTCGCGCGCTGATCGCCTCGGCGCACGAGCTCGGGCTGAAGCTCATCGCCGACATCGTCCCCAACCACTCCTCCTCGGAGCACGTGTGGTTCCAGCAGGCCCTCGCCGAGGGGCCGGGCTCGCCGATGCGGTCGCGCTACCACTTCCTGCCCGGACGCGGCGAGAACGGCGAGGAGCCGCCCAACGACTGGGACTCGATCTTCGGCGGTCCCGCTTGGACCCGGGTGCCCGACGGCGAGTGGTACCTCCACCTCTTCGCCCCTGAGCAGCCCGACTTCAACTGGAACTCCCCCGAGGTGCACGCCGAGTTCCTGGACATCCTGCGCTTCTGGCTCGACCTCGGCATCGACGGCTTCCGCATCGATGTCGCCCACGGTCTCGTCAAGGCCGAGGGCCTGCCGTCCATCGGCCACGCCGATCAGCTCCACCTGCTCGGCAACGACGTGATGCCCTTCTTCGACCAGGATGGCGTCCACGAGATCTACCGCTCGTGGCGGCGGGTCCTGGCGGACTACCCGGACCGGATCTTCGTCGCCGAGGCCTGGACGCCTACGGTGGCGCGGTCGGCCAACTACGTACGCCCTGACGAGCTGCACCAGGCCTTCAACTTCGAGTACCTCGACACCACCTGGGACGCCGCCGCGCTGCGCAAGGTCATCGACAGCTCGCTGGACGCGATGCGTCCGGTCGGCGCCCCGGCGACCTGGGTGCTGTCCAACCACGACGTCACCCGGCACGCCACCCGGTTCGCGAACCCGCCGGGGTCGGGGACTCAGATCCGGACCGCCGGGGACCGATCGCTCGGACTCCGCCGGGCTCGCGCGGCGACCTTGCTGATGCTCGCGCTTCCGGGGTCGGCGTACGTCTACCAGGGCGAGGAGCTCGGCCTACCCGACGTCACCGACCTGCCCGACGAGGTCCGCCAGGACCCCTCGTTCCACCGCGCCAACGGCCAGGACGGCTTCCGCGACGGCTGCCGGGTGCCGCTGCCGTGGACCCGGTCGGGTTCGTCCTACGGCTTCGGCGACGGCGGCTCGTGGCTGCCGCAGCCCTCGGAGTGGGGCGAGCTGAGCGTCGAGGCCCAGGCGGGCGTCGAGGGTTCGACCCTCGAGCTCTACCGCTCTGCCATCCGCACCCGTCGCGAGGTCCCCGGCCTCGGCGCCGGCGACGCGGTGACCTGGCACGACGAGGCCCCCGCCGGGGTCCTCTGGTTCGAGCGTGACGGCTTCGCCTGCACGGTCAACACCACCAAGGAGCCCGTACGCATCGCCGCCCCCGGCCGCCGCGTACTCCTCTCCTCCTCGGGCCCCGTGCCCATCACCGACGGCTCCGCCGACCTCCCCGCCGACACCACCGTCTGGTGGCAGATCTAGCCGAGACGACCGGAGCGAGGTCGAGCGGCGAGCTTGCTGCCCCGCGCGCGCCCCCGGTGGCATACCCCGCCCCACCCGCGGACAACCCCCCCCCGCCGCCCCTGTTGGCACATCAGTGCCGACTCGGCCGACGTACGTGACGGCTCGGGCGGCGCGGCTGACGGCTCGGCGTTAGCGGCGGGCGGTGACGTAACAGGCGACGGCGGTGGCGGCGGCTACGTTGAGGGAGTCGATGCCGGCGGACATCGGGATGATGGCGCGGCGGTCGGCGGCCTCCTGCCAGCGCGGGGAGATGCCGTGGCCCTCCGAGCCGAGGACGAGGGCAACCTTGTCGACGCCCTCGACGGCCTTCTCGATGTCGACGGCGTCGTCGGCCAGGGTCAGGGCGACGGTGGTGAAGCCGGCAGTAGAGAGGGACGGGAGCGCTTCGTACCAGTCCGGCAGGCGGGTCCACGGCAGCGCGAAGACCGCGCCCATCGCGACCTTGATCGAGCGTCGGTAGAGCGGGTCGGCGCAGCGGGGCGCGAGCAGTACGGCGTCGAACCCGAGCGCTGCGCCCGACCGGAAGATCGCGCCGACGTTGGTGTGATCGACGATGTCCTCGAGCACCAGGACCGAGCGGGCGCCCTCGAGCACCGAGTCGACCGACGGCAGCGGCCGCCGTTTCAGCGACGCCAACGCACCGCGGTGCACATGGAACCCGGTCACCTCCTCGGCGGCCTTCTCGCTCATCACGTAGCACGGAGCATCGGTCGTAGCGAGCGTGTCGGCGAGCCCGTCGAGCCACTTCGGCGCCATCAGGAAGGAGCGCGGCTCGAAGCCACCGGCCACGGCCCGACGTACGACCTTCTCGCCCTCGGCCAGGAACAGCCCCTCCGCAGTCTCGAGGGACTTGCGCAGCTCGACGTCGCGCAGGTCGCGGTAGTCCGCGAGCCGGGGGTCTCCAGGATCGGAGATCTCGATGAGTTCAGCCATGGTCAGGCGACCTGCACCGAGTCCTTCATGTCCCCCGACACTTCCTCAGGGAAAGAGAGGACGAGGTGCCGGCCGAGCGCGGTCGCGACGCGAGCCAGGGTGTCGATCCGGTTGCGCGTCCCTCCGCCTTCCTCGAGGCGGGAGATGACCGATTGCGTCGTGCCCATCCGAGTGGCCAGCTCACGCTGACTCAGCCCGGCCGCCGTACGCAGGTCGTAGATCAGCTGACCGAGAGCAAGATCCTGTTCGACACTCGCCCTCGTCTCGTCGGACGGCGCGGGACGCTCGGCCCGGACCTCGGACCAGCGGGAGTAGTTCGCCATGATTGCTCTCCTAGGGATAGCGCCGGGCACACTCGGCCGCTGCCTTGCGGGCCCTGGCCACCTCGCCGCGCTCGTTGTCTCGTTGCTTGTGGAACGTCGTCAGAAGGATGATCCGAGCATCGTTCGTGAACCTGTAGGTGATCCTGCGGGCAGTCGACCCCAGAGTGAAGCGGAGCTCGAACAGGCCCTCCCCCAGGCTCCGCGAGAGAGGCATCCGAGCGCGGAACCCCAGATCGGCCAACCGATCCACGATCACCACGACTCGACCCCACTCCTCATCGCTCAGAGCATCCAGCCACTTCACGACCTCGTCATGAAGCTCGACCTCCATACTCATGATCGCATCCACGCGATCATCGCACAAGTGCGATCATGACACGAGAGTCCACCGCACTTGCACAGCACAAGATCCATGAGCCGACCGTAGGCGGCTACTCATGGCAACGAGTCGACGGCGCGCCGACCAGACCAGGCCTAGAAGAAGTCCGGGTGGGCGACTCGGACGACGTCGCCGATGACGATGATCGCCGGGGGCTGGACGTTCTCGTCGGCCAGGGTCTTCTCGAGGGTCTCGAGGGTGGCCAGGACCGTACGCTCGGTGGGCATCGTGCCGTCGCAGATGACCGCGACAGGGGTGCCGGGCTCGCGGCCGCCATCGAGAAGAGCGGTCGCGATCGCGGGGGCGTTCTGGACGGCCATGAGGAGGACCAGGGTGCCGCCCAAGCCGGCGACGGCGGACCAGTTGGTCAGCGAGGTGGGGTCGCCCGGCGGGACGTGGCCGGAGATGACGGTGAACTCGTGTGCGACACCGCGGTGGGTCACGGGAATCCCCGCTACGCCGGGCACGGTCACCGGCGAGGTCAGGCCGGGGATGACGTGGACCGGGACGCCGGCCTCACGGCAGGCGAGCACCTCCTCGAAGCCGCGACCGAAGATGAAGTTGTCGCCGCCCTTGAAGCGCGCGACCGCCTTCCCCTGCTGGGCCGCCTCGACGATGATCCGGTTGATCTCCTCCTGCTGGGCCGAGCGGCCACGGGGAAGCTTGGCGACGTCGACGAGCTCGACGTCGGCGGGCAGCTCGGAGAGCAGCTCTCGCGGTGCCAGCCGGTCGGCGACGACGATGTCGGCCTCCATCAGGGCCTTGCGGCCGGCGACCGAGATCAGCCCGGGGTCACCCGGGCCGCCACCGATCAGGGTCACTCCGGGCACGCGCTGACGCTCGTGCGGAGCGATCAGGTCACCGGAGCGGAGCCCGTCGAGGATCCGGTCGCGTACGCCCGCGGAGCGCCGCGGGTCACGGTTGGCCAGCACAGCGACGGTCAGGTCGCCGTCGTGCCCGGTCGCCGGGGTCCAGGCGGTGGCCTGCGTGCCGTCGTCGGAGCGTACGCAGAAGATCCGTCGCTCCTCTGCGGCGGCCGAGATCTCCTCGTTGACGTCGGCGTTCTGGGTCGCGGCGATGACGTACCAGGCGCCGTCGAGCACATCGGCGGAGAAACGGGCCTGGTGCCAGGTGATCTCGCCCGAGCCGAGCAGCCCCTCCAGGGCCGGGGTCAGCGACGGCGAGACGACCTCGACCCGCGCCCCCGCGGCGATCAGCGCCGGCACGCGCCGCTGCGCCACCCGGCCACCACCCACGACGACCACCCTCCGCCCCTCCAGGATGAGGCCGGCGGGATAGGGAACGACATGCTCTGAACTCATGGGTACATCCTCGCCCAACACCGAGGTGCGGCCTGACAACGGGTCGATTCGCGGACTACGTTGGTGGGCATGGCACTCGATCGTCCGGTGAAGCCGGATCCCTACTCGCTCATGCCCGCCCTCCCCTCCTTCACGCTGACCAGCGACGACGTGACCGACGGTCAGCCGCTGAAGCAGGACCAGGTCTACGACGACGGCAACACCTCCCCGCAGCTCAGCTGGAGCGGCGCGCCGGAGGGAACGAAGTCGTACGTCATCACCTGCTTCGACCCCGACGCGCCCACCCCCAGCGGCTTCTGGCACTGGGCCCTGGTCGACGTCCCCGCAGATGTGACCGAGCTGCCCGCCGGCGCGGGGGCCGGCTCTGCCGAGCTCCCGGGCAAGGCGTTCCATGTCGCGACCGACTTCGGCACCAAGGAGTTCGGCGGCGCCGCTCCGCCGGCCGGTGACCAGGTCCACCGCTACTACTTCGTGGTCCACGCGGTCGGCGAGGAGACGCTGGGCGTGGACGACGAGGTCACCCCGGCCGTCGTCTCCTTCAACCTGGCCTTCAAGGCGCTGGCCCGCGCCGTCGTGGTCGGCACCTACCAGCACTGAGGCGGTGGGAGTCCTGGGGCGACCCAGGGCTCCCTCAGCCGGATGCGAGGTGGGTCAGCAGCGTCGGCGTACGTCGATGCTCGACGTCGCGCGACAGCCCGAACGCGAGGAACATCTCGCTCAGACACCGCTCGAACTGCCGCCTGCCGCTGAAGAGCCTGCTGATGATCGCGCGGTCGGGGAACCCGGCCTGGATCAGGCCCAGCACCTCGCTCTGGCGCATCGACAGCCTCGCCATCGCATCGGGATCGGCGTCGGGCGACGCCTCGACCATCCGGGAGATGACCTCCGGGTCGACGACGACCTCACCCGACGCCACCCGCCCGACGACGTCGAGGAAGTGCGGGACGGTGCGTACGCGGGACTTGCGCAGGTAGCCGAGACCGCCGGTGCCGGTGCTGGCGAAGACGGCAGCCGCGTAGGCCGTGTCGACCGAGTCGGCGAGCACGACGATGCCCATCTCCGGCACCTTCTCGTGCAGCCGGAGGGTGGCGCTGATGCCCTCGTCGTCCGGGCCCAGCCGGGCGTCGGTCACGACCAGCGTGGGCAGCGTGTCGGTCGCGGCCTGGACGAGCGCCTCGGCGTCACCGGCGTCGGCGACAACCTGGTAGCCACCACGCGCGAGCAGGGCCGTGAGTCCAGCACGAAGGAGAGGCGACTCGTCGGCAACGACGACGCTCGGCTCATAGCTGGACACAACGGCTCCGCTCGGTGCTGGGGGTAGCGGTCGACACGCATTCTGTCGCACTTCCTCGCAAACCCTCGGTATCTCGCGCCGTGTTCACATCGGCAGCCGAAGGAAACCCCGCCCGGGTCAGAACTCCGGCGGCCCTTCGGAGGCCCGCTTGAGCAGTGTCTCGAAGGACGTCGGGTTGGCGAACTCGTCCTCCACCAGCGGCCGGTGCTGCGCCGGGAAGGGCGTGCCGCCACCCACGGCCAGCAGGGCAGCCAGCTCGGTCGCGGCACGGTCTACCCGCTTGGGGAGCTCCGGGCCACCGGCGAAGTCTTCGGTGGCGGCGAAGACCCCGGTCGGTACGACCACGGCGTGCAGGTAGGCGAAGAGCGGCCGCAGCGCGTGCTCGAGCACCAGCGAGTGCCGGGCGGTGCCAGCGGTGGCGGCGATCAGGACCGGCTTCGCGTCCAGGACGCCCTGCTCGAGGACGTCGAAGAACGTCTTGAACAGACCCGAGTAGGAGGCCGAGAAGACCGGTGTGACCGCGATGACGGCGTCGGCACGGCGCACCTGGTCGATGGCCGACTGGAGCGCCGGCTTGGCGAACCCGGTGAGCAGGTTGTCGGTCAGCTCGTGTGCCAGGCCGCGCAGCTCGACGTGCTCGACCTCGACCTCCGCGCCCCGGGCCTGTACGGCCCGGGTCGTGGCGTCGCCGAGCATGTCGGCGAGCAGCTTGGTCGAGGACGGGACCGACAGCCCCGCGGAGACGACGACGATTCGGGTCACAGCTCCCCCTCGAGAACCTTGGCGACCTCCGGGTCGGTCAGGTCGCGGTCGGACGAGCCGGTGGCGGAGTCGCCCTCGGCGTAGACGGTCGAGTCCTTCGCGCCGCCGGCCTTCTCCACCAGGGAGGCGTGGGTCGGGGCGTCCGTGACGCCGGGCTTGCGCAGCTTCGCGAACTCAGCGCGCAGGGTCGGGAGGATCTCGCCGTAGAGGTCGAGCTGCTCCAGCACCGTCTTCAGCGGCAGCCCGGCGTGGTCGAGCAGGAAGAGCTGGCGCTGGTAGTCGCCGACGTACTCGCGGAACGAGAGCGTCCGCTCGATGACCTGCTGCGGTGAGCCGACGGTCAGCGGGGTGGCCTCGCTGAAGTCCTCCAGCGAGGGGCCGTGGCCGTAGACCGGGGCGTTGTCGAAGTAGGGCCGGAACTCGTTGATCGCGTCCTGTGAGTTGTGGCGCATGAAGAACTGTCCGCCCAGCCCGACGATGGCCTGGTCGGCGGTGCCGTGGCCGTAGTGCTCGAAGCGCTGCCGGTAGAGCTGCACCATCTGCTTGGTGTGCGAGGCCGGCCAGAAGATGTGGTTGTGGAAGAAGCCGTCGCCATAGTACGCAGCCTGCTCGGCGATCTCAGGCGAGCGGATCGAGCCGTGCCAGACGAACGGCGCGACGCCGTCCAGCGGCCGCGGGGTCGAGGTGTAGCCCTGCAGCGGCGTACGGAACCGGCCGGACCAGTCGACGACGTCCTCGCTCCACAGCCGGCGCAGCAGGGCGTAGTTCTCGATCGCCAGGTTGATGCCCTGGCGGATGTCCTTGCCGAACCAGGGGTAGACCGGGCCGGTGTTGCCGCGGCCCATCATCAGGTCGACGCGGCCGTCGGTGAGGTGCTGGATCTTGGCGTAGTCCTCCGCGATCAGCACCGGGTCGGTGGTGGTGATCAGCGTGGTCGCGGTGCTCAGGATGATGTTCTCGGTCTTGGCACCGATGTAGGCCAGGGTGGCGGTCGGGTTGGATGCGATGAACGGCGGGTTGTGGTGCTCACCGGTCGCGAAGACGTCCAGGCCCACCTCCTCGGCGTGCTTGGCGATCTCGACGGTGGCCTTGATGCGCTCGTGCTCCGTCGGGGTCCTGCCGGTCGTCGGGTCCATCGTGACGTCACCGACGGTGAAGATGCCGAACTGCATACCCATGGTTCCCTGCCCCTTTCGTGGACTCTTCCACGATAGTTGAAATCCGAACTACTCGGCAAACAGTTGCTGCATCAACGTTATTCCAGGAAACCCCTTGGCGTACGCAGGCCCCGTTGTGCCAACGTACGTCAGGTGTCCGGGGCGCTGCATTCACAGTTGAGTCTGTATGCGGCGATCGCGACCAGCTCCTTCCGGCGCTACTCCACCTACACCGCGGCCACGCTCGCCGGGATCTTCACCAACTCGGTCTTCGGGATCATCCTCAGCTTCGCCTACCTGGCGCTGTGGGAGCAGAACCCGTCGGCCGGCGGCTACCAGGCCGACGAGGCGGTCACCTTCGTCTGGATCGGGCAGGCACTGCTGATGACGATCGCGCTGTGGAGCGGCGGCTCGACCGACGACCTCGCCGAGCGGATCCGCAACGGCGACATCGCCGTCGACCTCTACCGTCCCGTCAGCGTCCTCGGCTGGTATCTCGCCGCCGACCTCGGCCGCGGGCTCTACCACTTCGCGACCCGGGGCGTGGCCCCGGCGATCATCGGCGCGCTCCTCTTCGGGCTGGTCCTGCCCTCCCCCGCCGGCGCGGTCGGGTTCCTGGTCAGCATCACGCTCGCGGTGGTGGTCAGCTTCGCCGTCCGGTTCCTCTTCGCCGCCAGCGCGTTCTGGCTCCTGGACGCGACCGGTCCGCGGGTGCTGCTGAGCGTGCTGGCCACCTTCTTCAGCGGGCTCACGTTGCCACTCACCCTCTTCCCCGACGGGCTGCGCCAGGTCGCGCTGGCGCTGCCGTTCGCCTCCTACATCCAGACCCCTGCCGACATCTGGCTGGGCCGCCACACCGGTCTCGACATGCTCGCCGCGATCGGGCTGCAGGTCCTGTGGGCGGTCGTCCTCCTGGGGGCCTGCGCGCTCGTGCTGCGCGCCGCGACCCGCAAGGTGGTGGTCCAGGGTGGTTGAGCACGTTGCTCACGCGGTGCGCGCCTACTGGCTCATCGCGTTGCTGTGGATCCGGGCGGCGATGGCCTATCCGCTCTCGTTCTGGACGATGACAGTCGGTGGCGTACTCATCACCTTCCTCGACTTCGTGGCGATCTGGCTGATGTTCAGCCACGTCGACACCTACGGCGGCTTCACGCTGCGCGAGGTCGCCCTGCTCTACGGAGTCACCTCGATCGCGTTCCGGGTCGCCGACATGCTGGTCGGGAGCGTGGAGAAGATCGGTCAGAAGGTACGCAGCGGCGATCTCGACGCGATGATGACCAAGCCGGTCCCGGTGCTGGTGCAGCTGTGCGCCGACCGGTTCGAGCTGCGCCGGCTCGGCCAGATCGCTCAGGGCATCGCGGTCTTCGCGTGGGCGTCGCCGATCGTGGACTGGAACCCACAGCGTCTGCTGGTGCTCGTGGTGGCGATCGTCTCGGGTGTGGTCATCTACTTCTGCGTGTTCGTGACCTTCTCGACGATCCAGTTCTGGACCACGGACGCCTCCGAGTTCGCCAACGCCTTCACCTACGGCGGCAACACGATCATGCAGTATCCGATGACGATCTTCCCGCGCGAGGTCGTCCGGTCGCTGACCTACCTGCTGCCGCTGGCGTTCGTGAACTGGTACCCCTGCCTCTTCCTGGTCGGACGCACCGACCCGTTCGGCGCTCCGGACTGGTTCCGCTTCGCCTCGCCCCTGGCCGCGCTGGTGCTGGTCGGTCTGACCACGCTCGTGTGGCGTCAGGGGCTTCGTCGTTATCGATCCACCGGGAGCTGATGTGGCACTGATCGAGGTGCGGGACCTGTCCCGAGACTTCACGATCCGCAAGCGTGCGGGTCTGTTGAGACGTACGTCGGTGGTGAAGCACGCCGTCCACGACCTCTCCTTCGAGATCGATGCCGGTGAGATGGTCGGCTACATCGGCCCCAACGGCGCCGGGAAGTCGACCACGATCAAGATGCTCACCGGGATCCTGGTGCCGTCCGGCGGGTCAGCGCGGGTGGCGGGCCTGGAGCCCTCCCGCCAGCGCCGGGAGCTGGCCCGGCGGATCGGGGTCGTGTTCGGGCAGCGTACGTCGCTGTGGTGGGACCTGCCGCTGCGCGACTCGTTCGAGCTGCTGCGCCGGATCTACCGGATCCCTGACAAGACCTTCCGCCGCAACCTCGAGGACCACGTCGCGCTGCTCGACCTCGGCGAGCTGATGGACACCCCCGTGCGGCAGCTGAGCCTGGGGCAGCGGATGCGCGGCGACATCGCCGCGGCACTGCTCCACGACCCCGAGATCCTCTATCTCGACGAGCCCACGATCGGTCTCGACGTCATCTCCAAGGGGCGCCTGCGGGAGTTCCTGCGAGCCCTCAACCACGAGCGTGGGACGACCCTGATGCTCACCACGCACGACCTGCAGGACATCGAGGCGCTCTGCGACCGGGTCATCGTCATCGACCACGGCACCGCCGTCTTCGACGGCCCGCTGCCCTCCCTGCGCGCGAACGGCGACGCCTCCCGCACCCTCGTCGTCGACCTCGTCGACGAGGCCTCCCCGATCACCATCCAGGGCGCCCGGGTCGTGAAGGTCGAGGGCCCCCGCCAATGGCTCGCCTTCCCCGCCGGCGCATCCGCCGCCCCGCTGGTGGCGCAGGTCGCCGCTGCGTACGACGTCGCCGACCTGTCCATCCACGAGCCCGACATCGAGGACGTCATCCGGCAGCTCTACTCGCGCTGACCCGGGCAGGGCTCAGGACTCGGCGCGGAGGACGGCTAGGTCGTCGGGCTGGCGGGAGAGCTCGGTGAGGGTGTGGCGGAGGCGGCCCAGGAGGGCGTCGACGGAGGCGGCGGCCACCACGGTGTCGGGGTAGCGGACGCGGACGGCGAGGCCGCCGTGGGTGCGGGAGAACCAGATCTGGACGTCGTCGGCCAGGGTCGAGGCGGAGATGTGCTGGGCGTCGCGGTCGAGGTGGGCGGAGCCACCGGGGACGTGGCGGTAGTCGACCCAGGAGACGACGAAGACGTCGCTGCGGGTCTGCACCAGCGGCTCGGTGAGCGAGCCGAGGACCTGGTCGAGCGGCACCGACCCGAGACGTACGCCATGACGGACCGCGTCGCCGGCCTCGGCCAGGCCGAGATCGGTGAGCGAGGCGGGCACGGTGAGCGGGACGGTGGTGGTGTACCAGCCGATTGACCGGGTCAAGGGTTCGGCGGAGCGCGTGGAGACCGGCGCCATCGTGTCCAGCCGGTCACCGCCACCGAGGTCGGAGAGCGCGGTGGCGAGGGCGGCCAGGACGGCAGCGTACGTCGAGGCGCCGCTGTTGCGGGCGCGGGCGCCGATGCGGTCCATCAGGTCGGCGTGGGCGAGCGGAGCCACGGCGGTGGCCTGGGTGGCCCGCTCCCCCGGCTCAAGACCGAGCGGCAACGGGAAGGTCGGCAGCCGATGGCCGCGGCCGCCGAGGAACTCGCCCCAGCCACGCAGCAGCGGGTCGTCGGCGCCGACCCAGGCGGGGCCGTCGGCTCCCTGCTCGACGGCGTCGAGGAACGACCTCACCGGCGGCAGCGACGGTTCGTCGCCGCCCTCGGTGAAGGTGGCGTAGAGGTGAGCGAGCTCTTCGACCGCGACGGCGACCGAGTGGGCGTCGCAGTGCAGGTGGTCCATGCCGAGGACGATCGTGGAGCGGTCGGGGCGGGAGATCGCGGCAGGCAGGAAAGCCGGGTAGGCGAACGGCCCGCACCGCTCATCGAGGGCGGCGTGCAGCGCGGCGCGGGTCTCCTCGACGGAGCTGGTGTGGCCGACGGAGGTCATCGACCAGGTCAGGGTGCCGGGGTGGTGCCGGCGGGCCTGGAGCCCCTCGGACCCGGCGACGACCTCGAGCTGCAGGCTGCCGTGGCGGGCGAGGAAGGCGCGCCAGGTGCGGGAGAGCGCGACCGGCTCGATCGGTCCGTCGACGTCGAAGGCGGCGGCCAGCCAGACGGTCGGCGCTCCGGCCATCGCGCCGGCGAGGTGGTTGCGCTGGTTGAGCGAGAGCTCGGCGGGCGCACCGTGGGCGGGGGCGGAGAGGTCCCAGCGCAGCAGCGTGCCCGGCCGGGGCTCCCACAGATCAGCGGTCGTGACCAGCATGTCCGGTCCCGATGATCTGGTCGCCGGTCTGCTCGATCGACACAGTGACAGGACGCACCGGCAGACCGAGGTCGGCGAGCACATCGTGGAGCGCCTCGAAGAAGGTCGCCACGGCCCGTCCGCCCTGCTCGGTGTCGGGGCTCTGGGTGGCCAGCTCGAAGCGGTCGGCG
This sequence comes from Nocardioides sp. NPDC127503, assembly GCF_040302165.1. NCBI lineage: Bacteria > Bacillati > Actinomycetota > Actinomycetes > Propionibacteriales > Nocardioidaceae > Nocardioides > Nocardioides sp. NPDC127503. The sequence goes on from NZ_JBEORH010000002.1 coordinate 300,418, forward strand.
AAGCGGTTGACCCACAGGCTCGCGTTGGCGGTGCGACCCTCGCCGGTGAAGTGCAGCCCGGTGTCGAACGGGGTGGTTCCGGCGCCGGGGAACTTGCGTACGTCGAGGTAGGAGACCATCTGCGGGCTGGCCAGCTCGGTCGGCGCGAGCACGCCGCCGGCGACCATCGCGCCCAGGGCGACGTGGACCGGGGTGCGGGCCAGCTTGCGGGCGGTGCCGAATGCCTTCTCCGCCGCGAGCACGGTCTCGGGGAAGGTCTCCCCCAGCGGCATCGAGACGGGCGCGAAGTTGCAGAACCAGCCGTGCGACATCGCGGTCTGTTGCGACCGGGTGCCCAGCACGGTGATCCCGAGGTAGTCCGAGGTGCCGGTCAGGCGCTGCTCGACGTGGGCCAGGAGCGCGAAGACGCCACTGGTGAACCGGCCGCCGGCGCCCCGGCAGAGCTCCTCGAGCGCTTCCACCGCCTCGCCCTCGAGTGCGGTCCAGGTCCGGATCCGGACCGGCGCGGTCTCACCCGGAGCCAGCCCGAGGTCGACCGGGAACCGCGGCAGCCGCCCGTCGTGGCGCGAGACGATGTCGGCCCACTCGCGCACCGCCGGTGTCTCCGCATCGCACTCGGCGGCCAGCTGGTGCTCCTCGGCTGCGTACGTCACGAAGCTGCCGGCAGCCGGTAGCTCTGGCGACGAAGCGCCCAGGGCGGCGGTATAGGCGGCGCCGAGCTCGGCCGGGACCATCAGCTGCGAGGCGCCGTCGGTGAAGGCGTGGTCGCAGCCCCAGAAGTACGTGAAGCCCTCCTCGCGCACGATCGCGCCGAGAAGGAACGGCGTCCAGGAGTCGGGGCGGCACTGCTCGTCCCACAGGCTGACGAGCAGCTCCTGCCAGCCACCGGACCAGTCGGCCGGCACCTCGACCTCGACGGCCTCGAAGGCGATCGCGTCAGCAGGCACGAGGTGTCGCACCGGAGTGGAGCCGGAGAGGTCGAACCAGGTGCGCAGCCCCTCGTGCCGACCGACGAACGAGGTCAGCGCCTCGATGTAGGCCGTCTCGTCGAAGGCCACATCGAACTCGCCGCAGGTCCCGGTCCAGGCGCGGTGCACGCCGCCGGAGGCGACCTTGGCGCGGTAGGCGTTGAGGTGGTCGGCCTGCAGGAACGAGGGGGCTCCGGGAGAGATCGGCGCCGCGTCGGCCGCGGCTCGGCACTCGGCAGTCGGGCGCAGCACGACCACCCGGCCGGGCGCCGGAGCCAGCTCCGCGAGCGCCCCGATCCTCATGCGGTGCCCTCCAGCGCCGCAGTCTCGGGCTGCGCGATCTCCTCCAGCAGCCCACTCATCCCGCCGATCAGGTCGCGCACGACCCGTTCTGCCGCGACCGTCTCGGGGTAGCGCGTCGAGACGTTGAGACCGTCCCGGTCACGCACGAGCCACAGGTAGACCTCGTCGTCGGCGCGGACAGGGGCCCGCAGCGTACGGGCGTCCCACTCGTTCCAGCGCTCGGCGCCGGAGATGAAGCGGGTGTCGACGAAGGTGACCACGAAGTGCGGCGCGTCGTCGACACCGAGCAGGTCGGCGACCCGGGCGAACGGCTGCGGGACCAGCGGCTTGGCCGCGGCGAGCGCGGTCTGGACGCGGACGGCGACCTCGGGCAGCGTCTGGGCGCCGGTGATGTCGAGGGTGATCGGGACGAGGCCGACGTACCAGCCGACCGCGGCGGCGTGCTCGGCGGTGTAGCGGGTGTGCATGGGCGCCACGAAACGCATCCGCTCCACGCCGTGCTGGGCTCGCAGGACGTACGCCATCGCGCCCATCATCCCGGCTTGGAAGGAGACGCCGGCGCTCTTGCACAGCTCGCCCAGGATCCGGGCCTGGCGTGGGTCGCCGAGCCACTGCGACAGGCTGGCCTGCGGCAACGGCTCCGCCGAGGCGGGTACGTCGGTGATGCCCGTGACCGGGAAGTCGGCGAACCGAAGGTTCCCGTCGGGACCGGTCAGCCAATCGCGCCAGACCTGCACCGACTCGCTCTCCAGCGACATCGCCTCGCCGGTGACCCGCTCCTCGGCGGCGTGGTCGATGTGGCTGCCGGTGGTGGCCGCGGCCAGCTCCGCGAACGGCTCGCCGGCCAGCGCCCGCTCGTAGAGCGAGGCGATCTCCTCGAACCAGAGCAGCTGGGAGTAGGCGTCCATGACGCCGTGGTCGGCACCGAAGACCAGGGTGAAGCCATCGGCGTCGGCCACCGTCGCGAAGACGACGTAGGGCCAGGCCGACGGGTCGATGTGATCGGCGAGGAAGTCCGAGACGCAGCCACGGGCGTCCTCGCCGTCGAACCGGCCGAGGACGGTGGTGGTCACCGACACGTCTGCCGCGGCGACGGCACGACGCCGACGACCGGCCGCGGTCTCCTCGACGGTCCCGCGCAGCGCCTCGTGCCGTCCGATCCAGGCCCGGAGCGCGAGGCCAAGCGCCTCGGTGTCGAGCTGCCCGCGCAACCGCATGATCGAGCCGATCCAGGAGCCCGCCTCGGCGGTGTCCAGGTGAAGCTCATGGTTGTGGGACAGCCGGCGTTCGTCGTCGACCCAGGCGCTCGGCTCCGCGGTGGGGATCCACGCGGTCACCTCGCCCGGGGGTACGTCGTACGCGGACAGCTCGGTGTACTCCATCGGAGGTGGAGTTCCTCTCTGAGGTGGGGGGCTCATTGCGGCAAAACGTCATCTCGGGGACCCGAACGAACCTCAAGAACGCCGTAGCCCGAGAAGGCGACCCGCCTGGGACGACAGCGATGTCGTCCACGTCGCGGCCTATTGTGCACACAGGTCCGCACCCGAATTCGACCGCCCCCGGACGTGGGAATTGCCACACTTCTTTATTGCCCCCGGGGGTTTACATGACGTATCGAGTCCGATTGACTCCTCCCCCTGCGCGCGCTATCGCTGTGTGATCTCGTCGGGCCTTCACCCGGCTGCCCGCTCTATCTCGAGGACTCCCCCATGCCCGCTGCCACCCGTGCATCGATCGACAACTCCGGCCGCCTGCAGTTCGCCGACGACCTCTTCGCCAGGCGCCATCGCGGCCTCGGAAGTCCGATCGCCAACCAGTGGATCTGGCGGCTCAACAGCCCGTACGACGCCGATCGGCTGCGCTACATCGCGGCCGGCCTGGCCGAGGGCGGGCTCTCGCGAAAGCTGCACCGGGCGAGGTTCCCCGGAGCCCGCGACCTGTGGACCAACGCCGACCGTGAGTCGATCGAGCTCTACGAGGAGATCCTCCCCGTCGGCGAGATCACCGACTGGCTCCAGCAGCGGCACAGCGACCACCTCGACCCGCACGAGGGCCTGACCTACCGGCTCACCGCGATCAACCTCGACGACGGCACCTCGGTCGTCTCGATGCTGCTCGCCCACGCGGTCGGTGACGGCGGCTCGGTCCTCGACGCCGTGTCCCGGGCTGCCCGCGGCGAGCCGCTGCGCCTGCCTCCCGCGCCGGCCAAGGGCTGGCACCGCCTCCGCGCCGAGGCCGCCGACAGTCGCGCACAGTGGCGCGCCGTCCGCGACTGGACCAAGGCCCGACGCCAGGCCAAGAAGGACGGCACCGCCGCCCTGGCCACCAAGGCGCCGCGTGTCTACCCGGAGGCCACCCCGAACCCGGCGCCGGAGACTTGGCGGATGCCGCGGATGATCGCCGAGTTCGACACCGAGACGATGACGAAGATCGCCGCCGAGCACGGCGGCTCGACCAACGCCTGGTTCATCAACGTGGTCGCCGACCTGCTCGTCCGCATCGACCACGTACCGGTCGACCGGGGCGACGTCCCGGTCTCGCTGCCGATGAGCGACTTCCAGCCCGGGGACGTACGCTCCAACTCGACGCGCGTGGCCATGGTCGAGGTGCCACGCGAGGTGCTCGACAAGCGCGATCTCGCCGCGATCAAGAAGCTCTCCAAGGCGGCCTACATCCGCCTCGGTCAGGCCGGCCCGGGGCTGGTCCCGGTGCCGCTGGCGATGATGCAGATGCTGCCCGACGCCGTGCTCGACAAGCTCCCGCAGCCGCCGGCCGCCGCGTGCATGGCCTCCAACCTGCCTCAGCTTCCCGACGACTACCGCTACGCGATGGGCGATGACGTACGCCTCGTGGCCGGGCTCGCCGGCTACCAGAACGCGACCGCCCAGGACGCCTACGACGTCGGCGGCGGGATCATCTCCTGGCTGATCCAGTCCGGGCCGCGTACGACGCTCAACCTCGTCGCCGCCGAGCCCGACCGCGTGCCTGACCTGGACTTCCTGAAGAACCTGGTCGTCGAGGAGCTCGGCTCGTGGGGTCTGACCGTCGAGGTGTGGTGACTTCAGCGCGCTCGCTCGAGCGCGTCGGCGGCACGCGCCACGGCGGTCTCCGGGTTGATCAGCAGCGGCGCGACCTCGGCGGCGCGGTCACGCACGGCAGGCATGAGCACCTCGCCGAGCGCTGCCCGGAGCCGGTCGCGGTCCAGACGGGCCGCCTTGACCGAGGTGCCGACGCCGAGCTCACTGAGCAGGCGACCCCAGACGGGCTGGTCGGCGGAGTACCAGCCGACCACGCTCGGGATCCCCGCGCGCAGCACCGCCGCGGTGGTTCCGGCCCCACCGTGGTGGACCGCGGCGACGCACCGCGGCAGCACCGCTGCGTGGTCGACGGCGCCTACGAGACGTACGTGGTCGGGGACGTCGACCGCGAAGGAGTTCCAGCCGCTGCTGATCAGCGCGCGCAGGCCGAGGTCCTCGGTCGCGGCCGCGACGTCGGCGACCAGGCGGGCCGGGTCGGCCACCGGCATCGAGCCGAACCCGACGTAGACCGGCGGATAACCCGCGGCGAGCCAGTCGCCCAGGTCGTCCGCGACGGCGGTCTCGCCCAGCCGAAGCCGATCGGCCTCGGCCAGCGCCAGGAAGCCGGCGAACGGACTCTGGATGCCCCACTCCCGCGGCAGACCTGGGACGAGCAGCGGGTCGTACGCCTGCACCTCCACCGCACCGCGGTCGCGGAGCCGGGTCTGCAGCCGGGTACGGGCCGGGGACAGCCCGAGAGCGACGCGCTGGGCATTCTCGGCCTCGCGGGTCAGCTCCCAGCGCATCCGGATGCCGACGTCCCAGGCCCGCTCCTGGACGGCCTCGGGTCCGGGCACAACCTTTCACCGACCGGTTCGAGCGGACCGGGAAGTAGTGCAGCGCCGCGAACCCGGCACCGATCCGCTCCGCGAGCGCCGATCCGACCTCCTGACCGAGAAGACCCGCGACGACGACGTCCGCGCTGCCTCGCTCCCCCGCCAGCCCGACCAGGTCGCGGCGGAAGCCGTCCCAGCCGTGGGCGGAGACCTCCCGCACCGCCCGGACCCGGGTGCGAGGATTGGCCGAGCGCATCTCCTCGCGCACCAGGCTCGAGGAGAGCAGCGCACCGCTGTCAGGGCCGACAGCGTGCGGGTCCAGCCCCAGCCTCGCGGCCAGCGCGACCAGGTTGGGCGCGACCCCGACAGTGACCTCGTGGCCGCGACGGCGCAGCTCGAGGGCCACGGCGAGCGCCGGCTGGACGTCGCCGCGACTGCCCATCAACCCGAAGACGAACCGCATCACTTCTAGAATCCCCCACCGTTAGGACCCAGACCGCATGCCCGAGCCTGTGATGCTGCCCTCACTGCCACCCGCGAGCCCTGGCGCCCGCCCGGCACCGTTCGCTCCCGAGCGCACCAACCGGCTGACGTACGACGACGAGGTCTTCCTCCGCGCAGCGACCGTGATCGGCGTCCCGGTCGTCGGCCAGACCGCCTGGCGGTTCCCCACCGAGATCCCGGTCCAGGCGGTCCAGGACGTGGTCGACGAGCTGGCCAAGGGCCCGCTCAACCGCCTCGTCGTACGCCCCAAGGTGACCGGCGCCCGCTCCCGCTGGGTGCCGGCGACGACCGCCGAGCCGGTCCGCCTGCACCCCGACCGGATCAAGCCGGACCAGGTGATGGCCTGGCTCGACACCACCACCGACGAGGTGCCGTTCGACCCGGTGAAGGGCCCGCTGTGGGCGTTCTTCATGGCCTACACCACCGACGGTGGCACGGTCGTGACGTACAACGCCTCCCACATCGTCTGCGACGGCGGGATGAAGCTCGGTGCCCTGATCGCAGCCGTACGCCGCCAGCCCCTGCCCCGGCTCCCCTTCGACGACCCCACGGCGGCCGAGGTCACCCGCAAGGACGACTGGCGCGACGCCCGCACGATGGCGCGCGCCGCCGCCCGCGGTCTCCGGGCGGCCCGGAAGGCCGGAAAGCTCCCGGTGCTGGAGGCCCAGTCCTCCGAGAAGCGGCCGCTGCCCGCCCCGCAGCCCGACGACGACGTCGTCCACGAGGTCGCCTTCGCCGGCGCCGACTGTCCCGTCGAGGAGTGGAACGCAGCCGTCGAGCGGGCCGGCGGCACCTCCAACACGCTGCAGGTCGCGATCTCCGTCGAGGTGCTGCTCGAGGCCGGGATCGTACGCCCCGGCGAGCCGGTCAAGATGTCGCTGCCCGTCTCGATGCGCGGCGAGGGCGACCTTCGCTCCAACGCCACCTCGGGCGTCTCGATCGCGGTCGACACCGAGCTGCGCGACGGCGTCGGCCGGGTCACCGACCTCGCCCACATCCGGGAGCGGTCGAAGAAGGAGTTCTCCGCGCTCTTCAAGGGCACCCGCCCCGACCCGATCGCCCACATCGCGCCGCTGGCCCAGATGATCCCGGACAAGGTCGCCAAGCCGCTGCTCAAGGGCGTCGTCACGCCGCTCGGTCTCGCCTCCAACCTGGGCCGGCCGGACCCAGACTTCGTGGCGCCGTTCGGTGTGGCCGCCGAGTCGATCGTCTTCCGCGGCCTGGCGCTCGGCGCGACCCGCGGCGAGCTGCGTCGGATGCGGGGCGGGGTGACGTCGTGGTGGTGCGAGGTCGGCGACATCTGCAACTTCGGCATCCGCGCGCTCGATCCCGACGCGGTCCCCGACTCCGAGCGGCTGAAGGAGATCGTCACCACCGTCTACGCACGCTGGGGCCTGGTGCCGACCTTCTGGTGATCCGGCACAGCCTGGTGAGAGGATGCGGTCATGACGATCGACGTACTCGGTGAGCCCTACACCGTGGAGACCATCGAGCTCGCGGACGACTTCGAGGGCACGGTCGTGGCCACGCTGGTCAAGCGGCCCGCCGACGGCGACGCCAAGGGCGCCGTCCTCTACGTCCACGGTTTCTCCGACTACTTCTTCCAGAAGGAGTACGCCGAGTGGTGGACCGCCCGCGGCTACGACTTCTACGGCCTCGACCTGCGCAAGTACGGTCGCTCGCTGCGTGAGCACCAGTCGGGGACGTACGTCGGTGACCTGGTCGAGTACTTCGACGAGATCGACGCCGCCTGGGAGCGGATCACCGAGCGCGACGGCCACTCGCACATCATGCTCAGCGCCCACTCCACCGGTGGGCTGACGGTCTCGCTGTGGGCCGACGACCGCCAGCCGGACGCGCTGGCCGGGATGGTGCTCAACTCGCCGTGGCTCGACCTGCAGGGATCGTTCCTGCTGCGCGAGGTCGCCTCGCCCGTGGTGCGCCGGGTCGGTCACCGGGCCCCGATGCGCGAGCTCGGCCGGGACGTGAACGGCTTCTACACCATGTCGCTCCACGTCGAGCACGACGGCGAGTGGGAGTTCGACCTCGGCCTCAAGCCGGTCGGCTCTTACCCGATCCGGCTCGGCTGGCTCAAGGCGATCCGCGACGGCCACTCCAAGCTCCACCGTGGCCTGAACGTGAAGGCTCCGGTGCTGGTGCTCTCCTCCGACCGCTCCAGCAAGCCGAGGGCGATGGGCGAGCTCGTCCACTCGACCGACATCGTCCTCGACGTGCGCCAGATCCGCCGCTGGTCGACCGCCATCGGCAGCCACGTCACTTACATCGCGGTCCCCGGGGCGAAGCACGACGTGATCCTGTCTCGCCCCGAGGTCCGCAAGCAGGCCTACGCCGAGATCGAGCGGTGGCTGGCGGCGTACGGCGTCTGATCCCGATCAGTCGAGGGTCGTCTTCGGGCCCTTGAACCACCTGCGGGCGGAGAGCCTCCACCACAGGCCGAGGACGACCAGCGAGCCGACCGTGAGGATCGGCGCGTAGTTGACCGACGCCCAGGAGAAGTCGTCGCTGGTGATCCAGCCGGACGGGACGAACGGCAGGACGAAGTAGACCGAGATGATCGCGATCTCGGCGACGGCGACCAGGTTGAGCCACTTGTAGTGCCGGCCGAGGGTCCACTGCCCGGTCTCGAAGGAGTCCCCGGCCCGCCAGCGCAGGAAGATCGGGATCGCGAAGGCGAGGTAGAGGCCGATCACCGCGACCGAGGTGATCGCGTAGAAGGCCAGCGGGATGCCGCCGACGCCCCACAGCGCGGGGAGCGTGATGACGGCGCCGACGACCGCCACCAGGAGCACCGCGTTCACCGGCACCTTCCTGGTCGGGCTGACCTTCGCCCACAGCGAGGAGCCGGGCACCGCGCCGTCGCGGGCGAAGGCGTACGTCATCCGGGAGGCGCTGGTGAGACAGGCGGTCGCGCAGAAGAGCTGGCCGGCGGTGGAGATCAGCAGCACCACGAAGTGCCAGGAGTCGGGCAGCGCCTGACTGAAGATCACATCGACCGCGCCACCGCCCGCGCTCACGCCCTCGGGGTCCTGCACCGCGAAGAGGAAGGCCAGCAGCAGGACGTAGCCGCCGACCGCGGAGTAGAAGATCGAGCGCCAGATGCCCTTCGCGGCGCCGTCGGCGGCGCCCTGGGTCTCCTCGGAGAGGTGGGCGGAGGCGTCGAAGCCGGTGATCGTGTACTGCGTCAGCAGGAACCCGAGCGGGAGCACCAGGAACCAGTACTTCGCGTCGGCGTAGCCGGAGTTGTTGATCCGCTCGGTGAAGACGAAGGCGAAGCTCTGGTGGTCGTCCGGGACGATGACCAGCACCAGGACCACGATCGCGGCGCCGGCGACGTGCCACCACACCGAGATGTTGTTGATGACGGCCAGCAGGTGGCTGGAGTAGATGTTGGCGAGCGCGGCCAGCGCCAGGATGACCAGGAAGATCAGATAGACACGTCCCAAGGAGTAGTCCGCGGCCCAGTTCTCGCTCAGCTTGGAGAGGGTGAGGTCGAGGAAGGTGGCGGCGCCGTACGCGACGCTCGCGGTCACCGCGAGCAGCCCGATCAGGTTGAGCCAGCCGGTGAAGAAGCCGGCCGCCGGGCCGCCGAGCTTGGCCGCCCACCAGTAGATGCCACCCGAGGTCGGGTACGCCGAGACCAGCTCGGACATGGTGAAACCGATGATCAGGATGAGGCCTGCGATGATCGGCCAGCCCCACGAGATGGCCACCGGTCCGCCGTTGTTCCAGGCCTGGCCGAACGTGGTGAAGCACCCGGCCAGGATCGAGATGATCGAGAACGAGATAGCGAAGTTCGAGAACCCCGACCAGGTGCGCGACAGCTCCTGCTTGTAGCCGAGACGGGCGAGATGTGCTTCGTCGTCGAGCTGGGTCGGCTCGACGGTTTCAGGTGCCTCGGACATGGCACGCCTCCGGATTTCGTGGGGGTGGGTGTGCCTGAGGCTAGAAACGGTCCGTGGCGGTCGTGGTCGCGCCAGGTAACGGCGCTGTGAAAGATCCGTCCTTGAGTGCCACCCCGGTCGCGCCGAGCGCCCGGGCCCCGGCGACCAGGCTCGCGATGGTGCGCGCAGCGGTCGCATGGTCCAAGCCGTGGGGTGGGCGGATGTTGGAGACGCAGTTGCGGGCCGAGTCGAGGACGCCCGGCCGCGGGTCCCAGGTGAGGTAGGCGCCCAGCGAGTCGCTGGAGGAGAGCCCCGGCCGCTCCCCGATCAGCACCAGGACCAGCCGCGCGCCCAGCGCTTGGCCGATGTGGTCGCCCAGCGCCACCCGGGCCTGGGTCGCGACCACCGGCGCGGCGAGAGTCGTGGCGCTGTCGAGGAGCGGGACCAGGTGCTCCAGGAGCGGCACCGCATGCTTCGCCACCGCCTCGGCGGAGAGACCGTCTGCGACGACGACCGCGAGCTCCGCCTCGCCCGGCCCGAGCTCCAGGTCGGCGCCGGGCACCCGGCCGAGGTCTGGCCGGGTCAGGTAGGTGGACCGGTCCGGTGCTGCGGAGGCGACCACCTGAGGCGTACCCAGTCCGAGGCCGTCGAGTGCCTCGACGAGGGCGTCGACGTCGAGCGGGAGATGGACCGCGTCCCGAGCGGCGGCGTGGGCGGCTCCGAAGGAGAGGACCTCGGCGGTCGGGATGGCGTTGCCGGCCCGGCCGAGACCGATCCGCGCCGGCGTGGCCCTTCGCAGCGGCTCCCAGAACTCGCTCATCGGGCCAGCTCCTTCAGGACCGTGGCGGCAGGGTCGATGTCGCGTACGGAACCGTCCGGATCGAGCAGGCCTGCCGCGGCCAGCCATTCCTCGAGCTCCGGCGCGGGGCGTTTGCCGAGGACCTGACGGGCGTACAGGGCGTCGTGGAAGGAGGTCGACTGATAGCCGAGCATGACGTCGTCGGCGCCCGGGACGGCCATGACGTACGTGCACCCGGCGACGCCGAGCAGGGTGAGCAGGTTGTCCATGTCGTCGGAGTCGGCCTCGGCATGGTTGGTGTAGCAGACGTCGACGCCCATCGGCACGCCCAGCAGCTTGCCGCAGAAGTGGTCCTCGAGCCCGGCGCGGATGATCTGCTTGCCGTCGTAGAGGTACTCGGGGCCGATGAAGCCGACCACCGTGTTGACCAGGAACGGCTTGAACGCCCGCGCCACCCCGTACGCCCTGGCCTCCAGCGTCTGCTGGTCGACCGGCCTGCCGCCGCTGCCGACGTGGGCACCGGTGGAGAGCGCCGAGCCCTGGCCGGTCTCGAAGTACATCACCTCGTTCCCCACGGTGCCGCGCTCCAACGACCGGGCCGCCTCGTCGGCCTCCGCCAGCATCGCCAGGGTCACCCCGAAGCCCTCATTGGCACCCTGGGTGCCGCCGATCGACTGGAACGGCAGGTCGACCGGCAGCCCCGCCTCGATGAGGTCGATCGTGGTGGTGACGTGGGTCAGGACGCAGCTCTGCGTCGGGATCTCGTAGCGAAGGCGTACGTCATCGATGAGCCGGAGCAGGTCGGCGACCGTACGCGGATTGTCGGAGGCCGGGTTGATGCCGATCAGCGCGTCCCCGGAGCCCAGGAGCAGGCCGTCCAGGATCGAGGTCGCGATGGCGGCCGGGTCGTCGGTGGGATGGTTGGGCTGCAGCCGGGTCGCCAGCCGTCCCCGCAGGCCCATCGTCGTACGGAAGCCGGTCACCACCTCGGTGGCCGCGGCCACCGCGATCAGGTCCTGGTTGCGCATGATCTTGGAGACCGCCGCCACCATCTCTGGGGTCAGACCCGGCGCGACGGCGGTCAGTGCGGCGGTGTCGCGACGCGCGGCGGCGTCGAGCAGCCACTCCCGGAGGGCCCCCACCGTCAAGCCGCTGACCTGCGCGAACGCGTCGTTGTCGTGGGTCTCCAGGATCAGCCGGGTGACGTCGTCGAACTCGGCCGGAACCACCTGCTCCTCGAGGAAGACGCTCAGCGGCAGGTCGGCGAGCACCATCCGCGCCGCGACCCGCTCGGTGTCGGACCGCGCGGCGCATCCGGCCAGGACATCGCCGGAGCGCAGCGGCGTCGCCCGCGCCAGCACCTCCACCAGACCGTCGAACTCGAAGCCGTGCCCGTGGAGACTCTGCCGGTATCGCATGAGATCAACGGTAGAGCCGCATTATTTCCACGGCGTGAGGCTCAGCCGCCAGTGCAGCACGGCGGACCACAGCGACAGAACAACACACGAACCAGCCAGACACAGTCGATCCAGAACTCGTTTTCAATCGGCTGGCGCGCCACCCCGGTGAACATAAGGCAAAGACAGTGCGCGTTAGGGTGCTGTGGTCCCGAACCCAACCGGAAGGACAACAGTGTGACTTCTGAAAAGAAGACAGACAGTCCAAAATCCGAACATCACAACCCCTCTGGCCTCATCAAGTCCCCGACCGGAGAGGTCGTTCCCCACCCCGCGCTGGACCTGCCGATCTCGAGCGAACAGGACCAACGCAAGGGAATCGACTGGGTCGTCTTCGGCGTCGCGGCGGCCATCGCCATCGCGTTCATGGCCTGGGGCTTCATCAACACCGACGGCATGAGCAAGGTCGCCGGCGACGCCCTCGCGTGGGTGCTGGACAAGGCCGGCTGGTTCTTCGTCCTGACCGCCAGCGGCTTCGTCATCTACATCATCTGGCTCGCCGTCAGTAAGTACGGCAACATCCCCTTGGGCCGTGACGACGAGAAGCCGGAGTTCAAGACGGCTTCCTGGGTCGCGATGATGTTCAGCGCCGGTATGGGCATCGGTCTGATGTTCTACGGCGTCAGCGAGCCGATCTCGCACTTCGTCACCCCGCCGCCGGGCACCGGCGAGGCGGGCAACCCCGAAGCCATCCAGCACGCGATGGCGACCACGATGTTCCACTGGACGCTGCACCCGTGGGCGATCTACGCGGTCGTGGGTCTGGCGATCGGCTACGGCGCCTACCGCAAGGGCCGCGTCAGCCTGATCTCCTCGGCCTTCACGCCACTGCTCGGCAAGAAGACCGTCGAGGGCCCAACGGGCAAGGCGATCGACATCTTCGCGATCTTCGCGACGCTGTTCGGCTCTGCCACCTCGCTCGGCACGGGCGCGATCCAGATCGAGAGCGGCCTCCAGATCGTGGCCGGGCTCGGCGAGGTCGGCAACAACGTCCTCATCGGGATCATCGCGATCCTGACGGTCTGCTTCGTGATCTCCGCGGTCTCGGGCGTCGCCAAGGGCATCCAGTGGCTCTCGAACATCAACATGGTGCTGGCGTTCATGCTGGCGCTGTTCCTGTTCGTGGTCGGTCCGACGGTCTTCATCCTCGACCTGATCCCGACCTCGCTCGGCACCTACATCGGCGACCTCGCCCAGATGTCGGCCCGCACCGGCGTCGGCGGCGAGGAGACCTCGGCATGGCTGGGTTCCTGGACCGTCTTCTACTGGGCCTGGTGGATCTCGTGGACGCCGTTCGTCGGCATGTTCATCGCGCGGATCTCGCGCGGGCGCACCATCCGGCAGTTCGTCGCCGGCGTGCTCCTCGTCCCGAGCGCCGTCAGCGTGATCTGGTTCTGCATCATGGGTGGCACCGCCATCGACCTGCAGCGTGACGGGACCGTCGACATCGCCGGTCTCGGCGGCGTCGAGTCGCAGCTGTTCACCACGCTCGACCAGTTCCCGCTGGCCACCGTGATGAGCATCCTGGTCATGGTCCTGGTGGCGATCTTCTTCGTCTCCGGTGCCGACGCGGCCTCGATCGTGATGGGCACCCTCTCCGAGCGTGGCTCGGAGGAGCCGAGCCGGCCGACGGTGGTCTTCTGGGGTGTCGCGACCGGTGTCGTGGCCATCCTGGGGCTGATCGCCGGCGGTGCGGATGCGTTGTCAGGTCTGCAGACGATCACGATCGTGGCGGCACTGCCGTTCGCGGTGATCATGGTCGGGCTGGCGGTCTCGCTGCAGCGCGACCTGGCCCGTGACCCGCTGATCGTGCGTGGTCAGTACGCCGCTGAGGCGGTCGAGCAGGCCGTCATCACCGGTGTCACCGAGCACGGCGACGACTTCGCGCTCGCGGTCGTCGAGGACGACCACAGCAACGGCAACGAGCCGGCTTCGGCCGACGGCACTGGCGCCGCCTCGGTTCCTGCCGACAAGGCCTGATCCTCGAAGTCTGAAGCTGATGGCGGGGTCCTCCGGGACCCCGCCATCAGTCGTCTGTCAGCGGGGTCCCGGAGTAGGTCTCCAGGGTGACGAACTCCTCGACCGCCTGCCTCCGCAGCTTGGTGAGCTGCTTGACCGGCTTGCCCAGCGGAACGACCGCGGCGACGGCGTAGCCCTCAGGCGCCCCGAGCAGCTCGAGGAGCGCCGGCTCCTCGGCGACCACCATCGTGGTGATCACCCCACCGAAGCCCTCGTTGCGAGCGGCGAGGAGCGTGTTCCACACCAGCGGATAGACGGACGCGCCGGAGACGACACCCACCCGGTCCAGCTCGGAGTCGATGGAGGCGACCGCGCCGAGATCGACGAGGAAGACGAGCACCACCGGGGCCGTACGCAGCGGCTCGGTCATCCCGCGCGGCACCCGGGTCCCGGCGATCTGCTCGTCGGTGACCGCCGTCGGGTGCACCGTGTTCCACGGCATCTCCCCCGCCTTCTGCTGCGCCATGTATCTCCGGGCACCCGTGGCGGTCAGCTCGACCAGACGCTCGCGGGTCTCCTGGCTGCGTACGACCACGACGTGGCCGCCCTGCCGGTTGCCCCCGGAGGGCGCGAACCGGGCGTTGTCGAGGATCCTGGCGAGGATCTCGTCGGGCAGCGGGTCGTCGGTGAAGTCGCGTACGGCATGGGTGGTCCGCATCGCCTCGTAGAGCTCCATGGCTCTATCCCAGCAGACTCAGCTCACGAGGCTCAGCCCATGAGAAACATGACCAGCGCGGTGATGCCGACCACGACGATCACACCGCGGAGCACGTTGGGCGGCAGCCGGCGGCCGATCTTCGCGCCCAGCAGGCCACCGATCGTCGCACCGACGGCGATCAGGGCGGCGATCTGCCAGTCGACGTCGGCCACGAGGGCGAAGATGAGCCCGGAGATGCCGTTGGTGATGGCGACCAGGATGTTCTTGAGCGCGTTGAGACGCTGCAGCGACTCGGCGACCCCGATGCCGATGATCGCGATCATCAGCACGCCCTGAGCGGCACCGAAGTAGCCGCCGTAGACGCCGAGCATCGCGATCGCCGGCCAGACCCACCAGCGCTGGCTGCCGTCGTCGGGCAGGTCGCCATGCCGTTTCGCGACCCACCGGGAGATGCGCGGACCGGTGATCACCAGGACCACGCCGAGCCCGATCAGCACCGGCACGATCGCCTCGAAGGCGCCCGGCGGCAGCACCAGCAGCAGGATCCCGCCGACCGCGCCACCGATGAGCGCCGCGACCCCGAGCCGCAGGATCCTCCCGCGCTGCCCGGCGAGCTCGCGACGGTAGCCCCAGGCGCCGGCCAGCGAGCCCGGCACCAGGCCGATCGTGTTGGACACGTTGGCGACGACCGGCGGCACCCCGAAGGCCAGCAGCGTCGGGAAGGTGATCAGCGTCCCGGAACCGACGGCGGCATTGATGGTGCCCGCCCCCACCCCGGCGATCAGGATGAGGGCGGACTGGAGTGGATCCACTTAGGCGTTCGGCTCGGCAGGCGGCTGCGGAGCCTGAGGCCGGTTGGGGGCCTCTGCCTGCTTGGCCTCGGCGAGCGCCTCCTCGACGGCCGCGGCCGCGGAGGACTGCTCGAGGTCGAGCTTCGGCTCGGCCGAACCCATGTCGACGCGCTTGACCGGGCCCTCGACCTCGTCCGGGATGCCCTGGAGGCTGTTCATCGTCGAGCCGAGGCCCTCGAGGGCCTTGCCGATCTCGCTCGGGACGATCCACACCTTGTTGGCGTCGCCCTCGGCGATCTTCGGCATCATCTGGAGGTACTGGTAGGCCAGCAGCGACTGGTCGGGGCGGCCGTCGTGGATCGCCTGGAAGACGGTCTGGATGGCCTGGCCCTCACCCTGGGCACGCAGGATCGCGGCCTCACGGTCGGCCTGCGCCGCGAGGATCTGCGACTCGCGCTGGCCCTCGGCGTTGAGGATGGCGGACTGCTTGTTTCCCTCTGCGGAGAGGATCGCGGACTGGCGCTGACCCTCGGCGGTGAGGATCGCGGCGCGCTTGTCGCGGTCGGCGCGCATCTGCTTCTCCATCGCGTCCTTGATGGACATGGGCGGGTCGATCGACTTGATCTCGACGCGCTTGACCTTGATGCCCCAGCGACCGGTGGCCTCGTCGAGGACGATCGAGAGACCGGAGTTGATCTGCTCGCGGCTGGTCAGCGTCTCCTCCAGGGTCATGCCACCGACGATGTTGCGCAGGGTGGTCATGGTGAGCTGCTCGACGGCCTGGATGTAGTTGGCGATCTCGTACGTCGCCGCCACCGGGTCGTTGACCTGGAAGTAGATGACCGTGTCGATCGAGACGGTCAGGTTGTCCTCCGTGATCACCGGCTGCGGCGCGAACGCGACGACCTGCTCACGCATGTCGATCATGTAGCGCACCTTGTCGACGAACGGGATCACCGCGTTCAGGCCGGGGTCACGCTTCGACTGGAACTTGCCGAAGCGCTCCACGATGCCGACCCGCGCCTGCGGGATGATCTTGATCGTCTTGGCCAGCGTGGTGATCACCAGCACCGCCAAGATGACCAGTAGGGCCAGGATGATGCCACCCATTGCCAATCAGTCCTTGTCTATTCGTTGTACGTCAGGTTGCCCGGAAAGCTACGGAGTCCCGAGCTCCGGAAGAGGATGGACGTACGCCGTCGCTCCTCTGATCTCGAGCACCTCGACCGGCGTGCCGGCCGCGATCACGAGCGTCTCGTCATAGGGCTGAGCGGTCCAGAGCTCGCCGTCGAGCTTCAGCTGCCCAGGCTTGTGGGCGCTGATCTCGACGGGCGAGATGGCCTGGACGCCGATCAGCTTCTGCGCGCCGATCTGGATCTCCGGGCCGTTGTGGAGCCGCCTGGCCAGCCCCGGGCGTACGACCGCGAGCATGGAGACCGAGACCGCCAGCGCGACGATCGCCTGGATCACGAAGCTGTCGGTGAACGCGCCGGTCAATGCACCCGCGAAGGCGCCGGTGGCGAGCATCAGCAGGATCAGGTCGAGGCTGAAGAGCTCTCCGACGACGAGCAGCGCTCCGAGTGCCGTCCAGATCGCCCAGTCCCAGTCCTGCCAGTCCATGGGCGTCACCCTATCCAGGTGGACCACGCGTTGTGGGGAGGTTTGGGTACCGACTTCTTAACGTTCGGCCTACCGGGTGTGGCGGGCGCGGCGCTTGGCCCAGTAGCGGCCATCGCTCGCCTCGAGCTCGAGCGGCATGCCGAAGGTCTTGGAGAGGTTGGCCGAGGTCAGCGTGTCGTCGATCAGCCCCTGGGCGGTGATCCGGCCAGAGCGCATCATCAGCACATGGCTGAAGCCGGGCGGGATCTCCTCGACGTGGTGGGAGACGAGCACGGTGGCCGGGCTGTCGGGGTCGTAGGCGAGCGTCGAGAGCGTCGAGACGAGGTCTTCGCGGCCGCCGAGGTCGAGACCGGCGGCGGGCTCGTCGAGGAGCAGCATCTCGGGGTCGACCATCAGCGCACGGGCCAGCTGGACGCGCTTGCGCTCGCCCTCGGACAGGGTGCCGAACTTGCGCTCGCCGAGGTGCTTGATGCCGACCTCGATCAACAGCGCCTGCGCACGGTCGTGGTCGAGGTCGTCGTAGCGTTCACGCCAGCGCCCCACCACGCCGTAGGAGGCGCTCACCACGACGTCGCGGACGAGCTCGTGGCGCGGGATCCGATCGGCGAGCGCGGCGGAGGTGAGGCCGATGCGCGGGCGCAGCTCGAAGACGTCGATGCGGCCGATCTGCTCGCCGAGGATCTTCACGACACCCGAGGTCGGGTGGAGCTGGGCCGCGGCGGCCTGGAGCAGCGTGGTCTTGCCGGCGCCGTTGTGGCCGAGGATGACCCACCGTTCATCCTCTTCGACCACCCAGCTCACAGAGTCGAGAAGGGCGTTGCCCCCACGGCGTACGGTGACGTCGGTGAACTCCAGCACGGCTGCCATGGCGGCAAATCTATCGGCAGGGGTTGGCTCGCTCGGGGTTAGGGTAGGCCGCTGTGAGTGTCGAGGATGCGGAGCTGGATTCAGGGTCGGTGGAGACCACTCCCGAGGCGCTGCGCCTGGCCTGGTGGGTGACGGCGTGGCTGCGCGGCGAGGCGGTCACCGACCTGGTGCTCGATGCGGTGATCGGGTCCGACGCGACCCACACCGTCAGCGGGCTGGCCGATCTCGGGCTCGGTGGCGACGAGGGGGTCGCGGACACCTTCGTCAGCGGGATGGGACGGCTGCGTACGGAAGGGGCGACCTGTGTCGGCGTGGCGTTCCCGGCCGAGGGCGACCCGGTCGGGCTGGGTGGGCCCAGGGCCTTCAACTCGGCCGCGATGGAGGCTGGTGAGGCGGTGGTGTGCGACGCCGGCATCGGCCTCGTACCCGTCCGTGTCGGCGCGGTCATCGAGTGGCAGGCGTACCCGGCCCAGCGCCGTCAGCTCCCCGACGTCGGCGAGGCCGACCGGGCCCTGCGGCTCGCCCTGACCGAGTCCGCGACGGCGCTCGCCGAGCTCGATGTCGCCCGATGGCGGCCCGAGGTCGCCGACAGGCTGATGAACCTCCGCCACCGGCCCTCGCTGGCCGGCGCACCTGGGGTGCCGGCGCGGTGCGTGGAGCTCGCTGCTCGTGGCGTACAGGCCCGGGAGATCGTCGCGGTGGCGCTCGAGGACGAGGGCGGCGCCGTGTCCGCATCGGAGATGTTGCGGCGGCGAGAGGCGCTGGTCGGGCTCGACCGCGCGGCGCGCAGAGCGCTCACCGCGGCGGGATCGCCCGAGGTGTGGCCGCCGAACTGAGACGCGGGCCCCGGCTCCACTATCGTTTGCAGAGATGACCGAGGAATTCGACGCGCTCGAGCGCCGTCCCGACACCCTGCTGATCACCCTCGCCGGAAATGACCGTCCCGGGTTGACCTCGGCCACCTTGGCGACGCTCGCGTTGGCGGGGGTCGACGTGGTCGACCTGGAGCAGATCGTGCTGCGCGCGCGGCTCGTGCTCGGTCTCCTGGTGACCGCCCCTGCCGACGCGGCGAGCACCGACGCGCTCAAGCACGCGATCGAGGAGACCGCCCACGCCCTCGACATGACCGTCGAGATCGAGGAGGGCGTCGGCGACACCCCGCGCGAGCCGTCCGACCGCGCCCGGGTGACCGTGCTGGGGCTGCCGTTGAAGGCGGCCGCGCTCGCGTCCGTGACACGTACGATCGCCTCGGCCGGCGGCAACATCGACCGCATCATCCGGCTGGCCCGCTACCCGGTCACCGCCTTCGACCTGCACGTCTCCGGCGCCTCCCCAGACGAGCTGCGGGTGACGCTGGCGGCCGAGGCCGCCGCCCAGGGCGTCGACATCGCCGTGCAGCCCGCAAACCTGGTCCGCCGCGGCATGCGCCTGATCGTCATGGATGTCGACTCGACGCTGATCGACGGCGAGGTGATCGAGATGATCGCCGCCCACGCTGGCTACGAGAAGGAGGTCGCCTCGGTCACCGAGGCGGCCATGCGCGGCGAGCTCGACTTCGAGGAGTCGCTCCGGGGCCGGGTGAAGTATCTCAAGGGTGTCCCCGCGACCGCTTTGGACGAGGTGTACGCCGGGCTGCAGCTCAACCCGGGGGCGCGGACGATGGTCCGCACCCTGCGCCGCCTCGGCTACCGCTTTGCCATCGTCTCGGGCGGGTTCTCCCAGATCACCGACCGGTTGGCGGCCGACCTCGGCATCCACTACGCCCGCGCCAACGAGCTCGAGATCGTCGACGGCGTGCTCACCGGCGAGGTCGTCGGGGAGGTCGTCGACCGGGCCGGCAAGGCACGTGCGCTCCGTGAGTTCGCCGCCGAGATCGGCATCCCCGAGGCCGCCACCGTCGCCATCGGCGACGGCGCCAACGACCTCGACATGCTCGCCGCCGCCGGCCTCGGCATCGCCTACAACGCCAAGCCCGCCGTACGTTCGGCCGCCGGGACCGCCATCAACGTCCCCTACCTCGACACGATCATGTATCTCCTCGGGATCTCCCGCGAGGAGATCGAGGCCGCTGACGCCGAAGCCGGCATCGTCACCCCCGCCCCGCCCCTCATCTGAGCGCCTGCCGAGTCGGCTCGTTCTGACCGAAAACCCCGCCGAGTCGGCTCGTCTTGACGAGCCGACTCGGCGGGATTTCTCGTCAGTCTGCGCCGACTCGGCGTGAAGTCAGGCGCGGGCGACGTGGAAGGCGGTGACGGAGGCCTCGGCCTCGTCGAGCTCGGACCAGTCGCCGTCGTAGGTGAGCACCGCGACGGCAGCGGTCGGGAAGCCGAGGGCGAGCTCGTTGCCGGCCTCGTCGTCACCCTCGCCGTCGTCCAGGAGCTGCACGAGCGAGAACACGGTCGGGTTGTGACCGATCACCACGACCGTCGAGATGCCGTCATCGACCCCGCGGACGAGGTCGAGGGCGGTGGAGGTGCCGGCGGCGTACAGACCCTGGTCGTACTCGGCCAGCGTCAGGTCCCACGACGCCCCGAGCGCGACGTCTTCCCAGGTCTGGGTGGCGCGGTCGGCCGCCGAGACCAGCACGTAGTCCGGGACCACGCCCTGCTCGGCCAGCCACGCCCCCGCTGCGACCGCGTCGGCATGGCCGCGCTCGGTCAGCTGCCGCTCGTAGTCGGTGGGTGCCGACGTCTCGGCCTTGGCGTGCCGCATGATGACAAGGGTCCGCATGCGGCAACCCTATGGCCTCACGCACCCAGCGAGTGATAGCCCCCGTCGACATGAATGATCTCGCCGGTGGTCGCCGGGAAGAAGTCCGAGATCAGCGCGCAGACGGCCTTCGCGGTCGGGCCCTGGTCGGTGTTGTCCCAGCCCAGCGGCGCCCGGCTGCCCCAGCCCTCGTCGAGCTCCTCGAAGCCCGGGATCGCCTTGGCGGCGAGGGTCTTGAGCGGCCCCGCGGAGACGAGGTTGCAGCGGATCCCGTCGGGACCGAGATCACGGGCTAGGTAGCGCGAGGTCGACTCGAGCGCGGCCTTGGCGACACCCATCCAGTCGTACGCCGGCCAGGCGATAGTCGCGTCGAAGGTCAGCCCCACGATCGACGAGCCCGGAGACAGGAGCGGGCGGGTCGCCATCGCGAGCGACTTCAACGAGTAGGCGCTGACCTGGACCGCCTGGGAGACGTCCTCCCAGGGGCCGTCGAGGAACTTGCCGCCGAGGAGCGTCTCGGGGTTGCCGTACGCGATCGAGTGCACGACCCCGTCGAGCCGCTCGACACCCTCGGCACGGAGCGCGTCGGCGAGGCCGTCGAGGTGCTCCTGGTTGGTCACGTCGAGGTCGAGCACCGGCGGCTCCTCCGGGAGCCGCTTGGCGATCCGCTTGGTGATCGACAGTGCGCGTCCGAAGTTGGAGATCAGGACGCGGGCGCCCTGCTCCTGGGCGACCTTGGCCACCGCGAAACCGATCGAGGAGTCCATCGTGACCCCAGCGACGAGAACAGTCTTGCCGTCCAACAAACCCATGATCAGTGCCCCATTCCAAGTCCGCCGTCGACCGGGATCACGGCCCCGGTCACATAACCCGCATCAGCCAACCACGTCACGGCCGAGGCCACCTCGTCCGGTGACGCGTAGCGCCCCAGCGGCACCCGGTCCGTGATCGCCTTCTGCTGCTCATCGGTGAGCACCGCGGTCATCTCGGTCTCCACGAAACCAGGCGCGACCACGTTGGCGGTGATCCCCCGCGAGCCGAGCTCACGCGCGAGCGAGCGGGCCATCCCGACCAGCCCGGCCTTCGACGCCGCGTAGTTGACCTGGCCCGGGTTGCCCATCAGCCCGACGACCGAGGAGATGAAGATGATCCGCCCGCGGCGCAGCCGCAGCATGCCCTTCGAGGCACGCTTGGCGAGCCGGAAGGACGCGGTCAGGTTGGTGTCGATCACGGACGTGAAGTCCTCCTCCGACATCCGGAGCACGAGAGTGTCCTTCGTGATCCCGGCATTGGCGACGAGGACCTCGACCGGTCCGTGGGCGGCCTCGGCCGCGGCGTACGCCTCATCGACCGCGGCCGGGTCGGTGATGTCACACACCAGGTCCAGAGCCCCTTCCGGAGCCCCGCCCTTGCGGGAGGTCACGGCCACCTTGTCGCCGTTGGCCACGAAGGCCTCGGCGATCGCCCGGCCGATGCCGCGGCTTCCGCCGGTGACGAGCACCGAGCGAGGCGCCGGCGATGGACTCTGCCTTGTGGGGTTTTCACTGTCAGTCACAGGCGCGACGGTAGCGATTACTTCGGCGTACGACCAATGCCTTGGATTTGCTTGTGAGAACCCTCCAAGGTCCTTCGGAGCGCCCCTGTTGGGACCACACCATTGACCGGGTGCGATCAGCCACGACCTAGACTGGCGATATGTCCAAGGCGCAACCCATCAGGATCACCACCGCCGGCCGTAGCCGCGCCGAGGACATCGCAATGCGCCAGAAGCGCTACGCCATCTCGATGTCGATCCGTTCGCTGTGCTTCATCGGTGCCGTCATCGCTGGTCTGGCCGGCATCGGCTGGCTGTGGCCGATCCTGATCGCGGGGGCGCTGATCCTGCCCTACGTCGCGGTCGTCATGGCCAACGCGACCAACACCAAGAGCGACGAGATGAACCTGATGGACTCGCCCTACGGCCCGCGCCAGCTCTCCAGCGGACGCGAGCAGCAGCTGCGTGAGAAGGACGAGGACTGATGGGCGCGCTCGACTCCGACCTGTGCTCGGCCAAGGGCTGCCAGGACGCCGGTTCGTGGGAGCTGCAGTGGAACAATCCCAAGATCCACACGGCCGATCGGCGTAAGATCTGGCTCGCGTGCGAGACGCACAAGGAGTCGCTCAGCGACTTCCTGGGAGCGCGTGGATTCCTCAAGGACGTCGTCCCTCACTAGCCGTTCTCTCGGAGAGGTCGTGCGATGAACCCGATCCCTGTGCTCCTCGACTGCGACCCCGGCCACGACGATGCCATCGCGATCCTGCTGGCCCTGGGCAGCCCCCACATCGACCTGCTCGGCATCACCACCACTTTCGGCAACTGCCGCGTGGAGAAGGCGACCTACAACGCCCAGCGGATCCTGGCGCTGGCGAACCGACCTGATGTCCCGGTCGCCACCGGAGCCGCCGGGCCGCTGGCCGGAGAGATCCACATCGGCGACTTCATCCACGGTGCGACCGGGATCGACGGGCCCGACCTTCCCGAGCCGCTCGCTGCGCCGGTTTCGCTCGGAGCGGTCGAGTTCCTGCGTACGTCCCTCCTGGCCGCCCCGGACCCCGTCAGCGTCGTCGCCACCGGACCGATCACCAACGTCGCGGTCCTGCTGCGCGACCATCCCGAGGTCGGCCCGAAGATCGCCGAGATCGTCTTCATGGGCGGCTCGACCGAGCGCGGCAACACCACGCCGGCCGCCGAGTTCAACGCGCACGCCGACCCCGAGGCGCTCGACCTCGTCCTCACCAGCGGCCACCCGATCCGGATGGTCGGGCTCAACCTGTCCCACCAGGCACTGGCCACTCCCGAGGTCGTCGCGCGGATGCGGGCGATGGATCATCCGGTCGGCCGGGCGTGCGCCGACCTGATGGGCTTCTTCGGCGGCACCTACTCCGACGTCTTCGACTTCGCCGCTCCCCCGGTCCACGACCCCTGCACCATCGCCGCCCTCGTCGACCCCGGCCTGATCACCTGGCACAAGTCCTTCGTGGCCGCCGAGACCGATGGCCGTTGGACCCGCGGCGCCACCGTCGTCGACCTGCACGGCCGCCTCGACGAGCCACCCAACGCCCAGGTCGCGATCACCCTCGACGTCGAGGGCTACTGGGACCTCGTCCTCGACGCCCTCGACCGCGTCGGCTCCTGAAGCCGAGGCGTCACCCAGGTCGGCCGAGGCGTCACCCCCGTCGGCCGAGCCGTTACCGCGCTGCCAACTCGGCCGACGCGGGTGACGTCTCGGCTGGGGGTCAGCCGCCGATGGCGGACATCGGGCGGTCGGGCTGCAGGAAGCCGAGGTCGTCGATGCCGTGACCGGCGCGCTTGCCGGCCATGGCGGTGACCCACCGGGCGGCGAGGTCGGCGTCGGAGGCGCCGGCGCGAAGAGGCGTACGCAGGTCCGACTCGGAGCGCGCGAACAGACAGTCGCGCACCTGGCCGTCGGCGGTGAGGCGGACCCGGTCGCAGTCGCCGCAGAAGGGGCGGGTGACGGAGGCGATGATGCCGACCTTGGCCGGGCCGCCGTCGACGTGGAAGAGCTCGGCGGGGGCGCTGCCGCGGGGCTCCTCCGCCGGAGTCAGCTCGAAGGCCGCAGACAGCGCCGCGAGGGTCTCGTCGGCGGTCACCATCTTGTCGCGCGACCAGCCGTGCTGGGCGTCGAGAGGCATCTGCTCGATGAACCGCAGCTCGTAGCCACGCTCGACCGACCAGCCGAGCAGCTCGGCGGCCTGGTCGTCGTTGACTCCCCGCAGCAGGACCGCGTTGATCTTGACCGGGCCCAGGCCGGCGTCTGCCGCCGCCTCCAGCCCGGCGACCACGTCGGCCAGCCGGTCGCGGCGGGTGATCTCCGCGAAGGTCTCGGCCCGGATCGAGTCCAGCGAAACGTTGACCCGGTCGAGCCCGGCCTCGGCCAGGGCCCCGGCCATCTTGGCCAGCCCCAGCGCGTTGGTCGTGATCGAGAGCTCCGCCTCGGGAGCGACCTCGCGAGTGCGCGCAATGATCGAGACCAGCCCACGCCGCACCAGCGGCTCCCCACCGGTGAACCGCACCTCGCGGACCCCGAGCCGACCGGTGGCCACACCGATCAGCCGCACCACCTCGTCGTCGGTGAGCACCTCGTCGCCGGGCAGCCAGTCGAGCCCTTCCGCAGGCATGCAATAGGTGCACCGCAGGTTGCAGCGGTCGGTCAGAGAGACCCGCAGATCTGTCGCGACCCGGTCGAACCGGTCGACGAGCCTCTGCTGGGTCAGATCTGTCGGGGAGGTCCTCATCACACCAGTCTAGGCAGCCGCGACCCAGAACGTGAGCAACGACCGCATGCCAGTTAGTCTCATACGGTGAGTTCGTTCCGTTTCCTGCTCAGCCGTCGCTGGGCCGGTTTCACGGTGTTCGTCCTGATCCTGGCCTACGGGACCTGGTGGCTGGGCCAGTGGCAGTTCGACCGTCTCGAGGACCGCAAGGCCAGCAACCAGATCGTCCGCGCCAATGAGGACGCCGAGCCCGCGCCCGTCTCCGACGTACTCGCCCCGGGCGAGAAGGTCGCTGAGAAGGACGAGTGGCGGCGGGTGTCCGCGACCGGGATGTACGCGGTCGACGACACGATCATCTGGCGCTACCGCACCCCCGACGACGCGAAGGGTGTCGACATCGTCGTCCCGCTGGTGCTCGCCGACGGCAACGCGGTGCTCGTCGATCGCGGCTGGCTCCAGACCGAGTCGCAGGACCAGTTCGAGGACCTCCCGGCGCCGCCCTCGGGTGAGGTCACGATCACCGGCTGGGTACGCGCCGACGGCACCGGCGACTCCACCGACGTCGCCCGGGTCGACGGCTACCACGCCACCCGCGCGCTCTCCTCGGCCCAGGTCGCCAAGGTGGTCGACGAGCCGCTCCTGACCGGCTGGCTCCACCTCGACACCGAGTCCCCGGAGCCGGCCACCCAGCTGCGCCAGGCCGACCTTCCCGAGCTCGACAACGGCCCCCACTTCTTCTACGGGCTGCAGTGGTGGTTCTTCGGGGTCCTGGCCATCGCCGGGTTCTTCTACCTGATGTACGACGAGCGGCGCACCCAGCACCAGGACGCCCCTGCACCAGCCGATGACACCGCCGACGGCGATGAGCCGGCCGATGAGCGCAGCCGCAAGAAGGCCGCCAAGCTCGCCCAGAAGCAGGCCGTGAAGGCGGCCTACCAGGCTGCGTACGAGAAGGACCGCAGCGGGAAGAGCTGACCGCCTACCGGCGGAACTGCGTCTCGTAGAGCTCCGCGTAGAGCCCGCCGGCGGCGAGCAGCGACTCGTGGGTGCCCGACTCCACGACCCGTCCGTCCTCGACGACGAGGATGCGGTCGGCGGCGCGGATGGTGGAGAGCCGGTGGGCGATGACGATGGAGGTACGTCCCTCCAGCGCGGCGTCCAGAGCGGTCTGCACGGCGGCCTCGGACTCGGAGTCGAGGTGGGCGGTGGCCTCGTCGAGCACGACGATGTGGGGCGCCTTCAGCAGCAGGCGGGCGATCGCGAGCCGCTGGCGCTCGCCACCGGAGAGCCGGTAGCCGCGGTCGCCGACGACGGTGTCGAGACCGTCCGGGAGGGCCTTGATGACGCCCGCGACCTGAGCCGCCTCGAGGGCGGCCCAGATGTCGTCGTCGGAGGCGCCGGGGCGGGCGTAGAGCAGGTTTCCGCGCACCGTGTCGTGGAACATGTGGGCGTCCTGGGTCACGTAGCCGACCGCGGCCTCGAGCGACTCCAGGGTCACGTCGCGTACGTCGAGGCCGCCGACCTCGACCGACCCGGTGCGTACGTCGTAGAGCCGTGCGATCAGGTGGGTGATCGTCGACTTCCCGGCACCGGAGGGTCCGACCAGAGCGACCATCTCCCCCGGCTCGGCCACGAAGTCGATGTCGGTCAGCACCTCTCGCACCTCTCGGCTCTCCGGGCGCGCGATGGTCTCGAGGGAGGCGAGAGAGACCTCGTCGGCACGCGGGTAGGTGAAGGCGACATGGCGGAACCGCACAGACGCGGCGTCGGCCGGCACCTCGACCGCGTCCGGCTTCTCCTTGATCAGCGAAGGCAGGTCGAGGACCTCGAAGACGCGGTCGAAGCTGACCAGCGCGGTCATCACGTCGATGCGTACGTTGGAGAGCGCCTGTAGCGGCCCCAGCAGCCTCACTAGCAACAGACCGAGCGCGGTCAGGGTGCCGAGCGTGACGTCGCCGTTGATCACCATCCAGCCGCCGACGCCGTAGACCAGCGCGGTCGCCAGCGCCGGGACGACCTGCATGGTCGCCCCGAACAGGCGAGTCAGCAGCGCGATGCGGATCCCCAGGCGGCGTACGACATCCGCGCGCTGGGCGAAGGCGACGTCCTCCTCCTCGCGGCGGCCGAAGAGCTTGAGCAGCAGGGCCCCGCCGACGTTGAACCGCTCGGTCATCGTGGTCGCCAGCGCCGCGTTGCCGTCCATCTGCTCTCGGGTCAGGCCGGCCAGCCGGCGCCCGACCCAGCGCGAGGTCAGGAACAGGATCGGGAACAGCGCGACGCACATCAGCGTCACCTGCCACGACAGCACCAGCATCGCCGCGCCGACCACGACCAGCGAGATCAGGTTGGAGACGCTGTTGGAGAGTGTCGAGGTGAAGGCCCGCTGCGCGCCGAGCACGTCGGTGTTCAGGCGGCTCACCAGTGCGCCTGTCTGCGCCCGGGTGAAGAAGGCCAGCGACTGGCGTTGGACATGGCCGAAGACCTGGGTGCGCAGGTCGAAGATGAGTCCCTCGCCGATGCGGGTCGAGAGCCATCCCGAGACGATCCCGAATCCCATGTCGACCACGGCGACCACCGCCATCGCCGCGGCCAGCCAGACCACCAGCGAGACGTTCTGCTCGAGCACACCGTCGTCGATGAGGCGCTGGGTCAGCAGCGGGGTCACCACCACGAGCGCGGCGTCGAAGACCGTGAACACCAGGAACGCGCTGATCAGGGCCCGGTGAGGCCCGGCGTACGAGATGACGCGCTTCAGCGTGCCCTTCGGCAACCCGCGCTGGAGAACCGTCCGGTCGGCGCGCAGGTTGCGCATGATTCCGCCGCCGCCCATCGCCCCGCCGCTAGCACCGAAGCCTGGACCCATTTGTGACACCCCGTCACTTTAGTCGCCCGGCCCCATTCGGCCGCTTTGGGATGCTTCGTCGAAATATGGTCAAAATCACCTCGGGTAGGTGACCAAGCGCTCTGTTGGTGGTATGAAGTGGAGCGCGTGTGTGCGCCGGTCTCCGGGGGCTGGATCAGGATTCATCCAGACTGCCCTGAACCCGCGGGTTCATGCCCTGACTGTTCACCCCCACACCAGGTGCCCTGACATGACCCGACCACTCCTGGCCCGACTCCACCGAGCCGGTCCATGGTTCTGCAGTACCGCGATCCTCCTCTTCGTCGCGCTCTCCCCCGTCATCTTCGTCACCGCCTCCGGTGACCAGTGGTTCTGGCGCTGGATCGTCGCCGGCGTACCCGTCGTCGCCCTCACCCTGTGGCTCACCGCGATGGCCTACGACCCCGCCCCCGCGCAGGCCCCTGCCGAAGCGTCACCCCCGTCGGTCGAGGCGTCAGGCGCGCAGGCCGAAGCGTCAGGTACGTCGGCCGACGCGTCACCGGATGACACCTCGACCGACGCGAGTGACGCTTCGACCGACGTACCTGACGTCTCGGCCGACGTACCTGACGTCTCGGCCGACGTACCTGACGTCTCGGCAGGGAGGGGTGGGGATGCCGGGATGCGGGTGGCGGTGTTGTCGCTGTCTCGCAAGGTGCAGGCGTCGGCGCACCGGATCCAGGAGGAGTCGACGCGGATGGTGGCCAAGTTCCCGGCCGAGCCGGACGTGCTCGAGGCGGGGATGCGGGTCGACCACGCGGCGGCGCAGCAGGCGCGGCTGGCACAGAGCATCGCCACGCTGTGCGGGGAGCAGCCGGGGCAGCACTGGCGTGACCCGCTCGCGATCGCCGATGTCGTACGCGGCGCGGCCGGGCGGATCACCGCCTACCGCCGCGTCCGGGTGGAGGGCGACCCGCCGATCGCGGTCCAGGGTGCCTACGTCGAGCCGCTGATCCACCTCGTCGCCGAACTCCTCGCCAACGCGACCCAGTCCTCGCCGCCGGCGACGGAGGTGCTGGTCACGATCCGTTCCGTACGCCGCGGGGCGGCCCTCGAGATCGACGACGCGGGCGTCGGCATGGACGAGACCAACCTGGCCTGGATGCGTGAGATCGCCTCGGGCACCCGGCAGGTTCGCCTGCACGACCTCGGCGAGATCCCGCAGACCGGCCTGGCGGTGGTCGGCACCTACGTACGCCGCCACGGGTTCCGCGTCGACCTGACCGAGTCCGTCCACGGTGGCCTGCGGGTCGCCGTGCTGGTCCCCGAGGCGATGACCACGCCGTTGAGCCCGGCCGCGCTCGAGCCGGTCGCGCCGCGTACGCCGACCTCGACCCCCGTCCCCGCCGCACTTCTGACGAAGGCGCCGAAGGCACCAGCCCCGACGACCACGCCGCCGACGACGCCCGCCTGGCCCGTCTACAGCAACGCGAAAGCGCCCGATCCCGTGCCGGACCACGAGCAGCGCGAGCCGTCGCTGTTCACCTCCGACGGCCTGCCGCAGCGCCGCTCGAAGCGCGGCCAGCGCTTCGCGACCGGACAGCAGCTCGCGGCGAGCCAGCCCATCCCAGCGCGACCCGAGCCGACCGCCGAGCAGGCGGGCGCCTGGATGAGCAGCTTCCTCAGCACCCCGGCCACACCCGCGGCCGGCACGACCATCCCGCACCAGGCCGTCGACAAGGACGGCAGCACCGCCGCGGAGACCGATTCCGCACCCGAGAACCACTGGAGGAACCATGACCGATGAGAACAGCTGGATGCTGGAGCTGGTCGCGGGAGTACGCGGCGTACGTCATGTCGTGGTCCTCTCCGCCGACGGGCTCGTCCGGGTCCGCACGAGCCACACCCCGCGCGAGGAGGCCGACAAGCTGGCCGCGGCGTGCGCCGGCCTGACCTCGCTCGGCCACGGGATCAGCCGCCAGTTCGGCGCCGACGCCCACCCCCGTCAGGTGATGGTCGAGTTCAACGGCGGCTTCCTGTTCATCCGTGGCGCCGGTGACGGCTCCCGCCTCGCGGTGGTCACCGAGATGAGCATCGACCCGGCGCTGGTCGCCCAGCAGATGCAGGCGACCGTCCTGATGCTCGGCGAACGCGCGATGAGCACCCCGAGACGCTCGATCTGAGCCGATCCGAGCCGATGCCCGACGCTTCTGACGACTACGTCGACCACCCGATCCGGTCCTACGTCCGGACAGGCGGTCGCGCCCGCCCGACCCATCGGCTGACGCCGGCGACGCTCCTGATCGGCCACACCAGCCCCGCCGCCACGGACTCGTCGGTGGGCCGTCAGGAGCGCGAGGTCCTCTCCCAGTGCCTCGGCGTGATCTCCATGGCCGAGATGGCCGTCCACCTCGGCCAGCCGGTCAGTGTCCTGGCCGTGATCGCCTCGGACATGATCGACGCCGGCCTGATCGGCGTACGCCCCGACAGCGACACCGCCGCCGGCCCCTCCCGCGAAACCCTCCAGAAGGTCCTGCATGCTCTCAACCACCTCTGACGGTAACCACGGCCGAAGCGGAGCCCGAAGCGATCAGCACTATCTGGCGCCGACGGTCGTCGAGTCGGTCAAGATCTTGGTGGTCGGCTCCTTCGGAGTCGGCAAGACCACGCTGATCGGCTCGGTCAGCGAGATCGAGCCGCTGCGCACGGAGGAGACGATCACCCAGGCCAGCGAGGGGATCGACGAGGTCGCCGCGACCCCGGAGAAGACGACGACCACGGTCGCGATGGACTTCGGCCGGATCACCCTGACCGACGAGATCGCGCTCTACCTGTTCGGCACCCCCGGGCAGCGCCGCTTCTGGGACCTGTGGTCCGGCCTCGCCGAGGGCGCCGCCGGTGCCCTGGTCCTGGTCGACACCCGCCGGCTGGCCGACTCCTTCGAGGTGCTGGACCAGCTCGAGACGCGTACGTCCCTGCCGTTCGTGGTCGCGATCAACCAGTTCCCCGGCGCGCCGAACTACGAGCCCGACCAGATCCGCACGGCGCTCGACCTCGATGACGAGACGCCGATCGTGGTGTGCAACGCCAAGAACCGCAACGCCTGCGTCCGAGCGCTCGCCGCGCTCGTGCGCCACGCCCTGAAGACGCACTGATCCCGACCCACGACCGAACAGGCACCATCGCCATGACTCCCACCCGCACCGTACGTCTCGCCGACCTCACCGACCTCGTCCAAGCCCCCGACACCGTCGGCCCGCAGGCGAGAGAGGTGCACCAACGGCTCCGGGCCGAGTGGGGTCCGGTCGCCCCGGGCGAGCTCTCCCCGGGCGTACGCCTCTGGTTCGCGATGGGCTACGCCGAGTTCAGCGAGGTCATCCGCAACGAGGAGGTCTTCTCCCGCAACGGCGACAACTGGAGCGCGGTGCAGGAGGGCAAGATCCTGCCGGACATGCCGATCTACCCCTTCGTGACCACCCGGCAGAACTCCTTCCACAACGACGGAGAGCTGCGCCGGCGGCTGCGCTCGCCGGTCGACCGGGCCCTCTCGCGGGTCGACGAGCACGGCTACGCCGCGCAGGTACGCGGTATCTGCAACGACCTCGTCGACGACATGCTCGAGCGCGGCGAGGCCGATCTGGTTCAGGAGTACGCCGTCCTGATCCCGCTGCTCTCGGTCGCCGCGATGTTCGGCATGGGCCACGAGGTCGGTGACTCGATGCGGAAGGCCGCCCACAAGGTCCTCGGTGGCGGCCAGCTCGCCCAGGAGGGGGTCATCGAGCTCGCCGTGGAGATCGTCGACCACATCGCCAAGCGCCGCCGGGACCCCCAGGACGACCTCACCTCGCACCTGATCGACGACCCCGGCCTGTGGGACGACAACGAGGTCATGGAGGCGATGATCGTGATGATCATCGCCGGCAACGAGCTGACCATCGCGACCATCACCCAGACCCTGCTGCTCATGCTCTCCGACGAGCGTTTCGCCGGCCGGCTGCGCGGCGGCCGCCTCGACGTCGACCAGGCGATCGAGGAGGTCATGTGGCGCGACCCACCGTGCTACAACATCACCCCGCGGTTCGCGCTGCGCGACGTCGAGCTCGGCGGTCAGCTGATCCGCAAGGGCGACGCCGTGGTGCCGTGCATCGCGGCGGCCAACGCCGACCCGCTGATGACCGGCGGCGACCCGTGGCTGGAGATCGGCAACCGCGCCCACATGTCGTGGAGCGCCGGCCCGCACTCCTGCCCCGCCCAGCGGCCGGGCACGATCATCGTGCAGGCGGCCGTACGCACCGTCCTGGAGCGCCTCCCCGAGGTCTCCCTCGCGGTGCCGGCCGACCAGGTCGAGCGCAACACCGACTCGCTCTCCTACCGCTACCCGACGTCGATGCCGGTGACGTTCGTCCGCACGCTGACCTGATCGATCGCTACGCGAGCGAGACCAGGTCGGCGTACTCCTCGTTCCACAGGTCCTCGACACCGTCGGGGAGGATGAGCACCTTGTCGGGCTCCAGCGCGTGCACGGCGCCCTCGTCGTGGGTGACCAGCACGATCGCGCCCTCGTAGCGGCGGATCGCGTTGAGCACCTCCTCCCGGGAGGCCGGGTCGAGGTTGTTGGTGGGCTCGTCGAGCAGGAGCACGTTGGCCGCGGAGACGACCAGGGAGGCCAGGGCCAGCCGGGTCTTCTCGCCGCCGGAGAGCACCCCGGCCGGCTTGTGCACGTCGTCGCCGCTGAAGAGGAACGCACCCAGCACGGTTCGCGCCTCGGTGTCGGTGAGCTGCGGCGCCGCGGACTGCATGTTCTGCAGCACCGACCGCTTGGTGTCGAGGGTTTCGTGCTCCTGGGCGTAGTAGCCGACCTTGAGCCCGTGACCCGGTACGACCTGCCCGGTGTCGGGCTGGTCGACGCCGGCCAGGATGCGCAGCATCGTCGTCTTGCCGGCGCCGTTGAGCCCGAGGATGACCACGCGGGTGCCGCGGTCGATGGCGAGGTCGACGGCGGTGAAGACCTCGAGCGCACCGTAGGACTTCGACAGGTCGTTGGCGGTGAGCGGGGTCTTGCCGGACGGCGCGGGTGAGGGGAACTTGATCGCGGCGACCTTCTCCTGCTGCCGCTCCCCTTCGACGCCGGCCATGATCTTCTCGGCGCGCTTGAGCATGCTCTGCGCGGCGGTCGCCTTGGTGGCCTTGGCGCGCATCTTGTTGGCCTGGTCGGTGAGCGTCTTGGCCTTGTTCTGCGCGTTCATCAGCTCGCGCTTGCGCCGGGCCTCGTCGGTCTCGCGCTGGGTCAGGTACTGCTTCCACGGCATGTTGTAGATGTCGATCACCTCGCGGTTGCCGTCGAGGTGGAAGACCTTGTTGACCGTCTGGGCGAGCAGGTCGTTGTCGTGGGAGATCACGATGAAGCCGCCCTTGTAGGACTTCATCCAGTCGCGCAGCCAGATGATCGAATCGGCATCGAGGTGGTTGGTCGGCTCGTCGAGGATCAGCACCTCGGCGGACGAGAACAGGATGCGCGCCAGCTCCACCCGGCGTCGTTGACCACCGGAGAGCGTCTTGAGCGGCTGGGTCATGATCCGGTCGGGGATGCCGAGCGACTGGGCGATCTGCAGGGCCTCGGTCTCGGCGGCGTAGCCACCGCCCGCGTCGAGCTCGTCGTGGGCGCGCTGGTAGCGCTTCATCGCCTTCTCGCGCACCTTCGGATCCTCGGAGCCCATCTCCTCCTCGGCGATCCGCATGCGGCGTACGGCATCGTCGATCCCGCGCGCGGACAGGATCCGGTCCTTGGCGATCACCTCGGGATCGCCGACCCGCGGGTCCTGGGGCAGATAGCCGATCTCACCGGTGTTGGACACCGTTCCGGAGGCAGGCAGGTGGTCGCCGGCGAGCACCTTCGTCAGGGTCGTCTTCCCAGCGCCGTTGCGGCCTACGAGCCCGACCTTGTCGCCGGGTCCGACTCGGAATGTGACGTTATCCATCAAAAGTCTGGCGCCGACGCGGACTTCTAGGTCATGGGCAGTGATCATCTCCGTCACTAGTGTATGGGCGAGGCACTCGGCCTCACACATCACCACCTCCAGGGGGACAAGATGCGGTTCAACCCGAAGGCCAGACTCGACACCAGCCGGACCTCCGGCGGCGGTGGCGGTGGCGGGTTCGGCGGCGGAGGTGGCGGCCGGATCCCGATCCCCGGCGGCAAGGCCAGCGGTGGCATCGGCACGGTCATCGTGCTGCTGCTCTTCTTCCTCATCACCCAGTGCACCGGCGTCGGACCGCAGGTCCTCGGCGACAGCGGAGGCTCCACATCCGTCGGCACCGGCACCTTCGGCGGCATGCAGGCGGCCGACGGCGGCGAGACCGGCGACTTCGGCTCGTGCCGGACCGGCGAAGACGCCAACAACGACGAGAACTGCGCGTTCGTAGCGCTGGAGAACTCGATGACCGGCTACTGGGACTCTCAGCGCGACCTCGCCGGCCGGTTCCAGCCCGAGCAGTCGGTCCACATCTTCACCGACCAGGTCCAGACCGGCGGCTGCGGCTCCGCGTCGAGCTCCGTCGGGCCGTTCTACTGCCCGGCCGACCAGACCATCTACCTCGATCCGACCTTCTTCGACTCCATCTTCGAGCAGCTCGGCGGGCAGGACACCACCTTCGTACGCGCCTACGTACTCGCCCACGAGTACGGCCACCACATCCAGAACCTGCTCGGCACCATGGGCCAGGTGCGCACCCAGCAGGGCCCCGACTCCGACGCGGTACGCCTCGAGCTGCAGGCCGACTGCTACGCCGGCATGTGGACCGCCGCCGCGGAAGGTGACGGGTTCATCGTCGACATCTCCGACCAGGACATCACCGAGGGCATCGACGCCGCCAAGACCGTCGGCGACGACCACATCCAGTCCCGCACGACCGGCCGCGTGGACACCTCCTCGTTCACCCACGGCTCCTCCGAGCAGCGGATCGCCTGGTTCCGGAAGGGCATGACCACCCCCGACTCGATCGCCGGCTGCGACACCTTCAAGGCTCGGGATCTGGACAACCCGTAGGCCCGGGCAGGGATACCCGGTTAACCGGGTATCCCTGCACTTCTCGGGCATTGCAACACCTGAGAAGTGCAGGCATTGCCTGAGCGGTGTTGCGGATGTGACACCTGAGACTGCGGCGAGCTCACATCTCGAGCAGCGCCTCCACCAGCGGAGCCTGCTTCTGCAGGGTCCGCAGGTGGGGCGCGACCGCGGGGTGGCGGAACTTCGCGAGCAGCGGTCCCTCCCCCGGCTTGATCCGACTCAGTGCCCACTCGGCGCGGCTCAGCGCGGTGTAGACGGCGCTGATCTGCGCCCCGAGGGTCACCTCGTCGCGCGTCGCGATGCCGGCGGGCAGCCCCAGGACGTACGCCTCCAGCAGCGGCTCGAACGACTCCCGGGCATGCAGCAGGTAGAGCCCGAGGTCGCCACCGACGGGGCCGTGCCCGAGGCTCGACCAGTCGATCGCGATCAGCCGCTCGCCATCGTCGGTGCGGCCGAGGAGGTTCTGCGGCGCCGGGTCGCCGTGCTGGGCGACCTGGGGCAGCTCGTCGAGGAGGTTGGTGAAGCGCCCGCGCCGCTCCCAGAGGGTGTGGGCGATGTCCGCGGCGGTCGTACGCATCATGGTCGGCCAGCCGCCGTTGTACTCCACCCGCGCGATCCGGTCGCGGAACTGGTCGCGCGCCAGCCAGCGCGCCTCGCCCAGGTCTGCGCCTGCGAAGCGGCCCATCGAGAGCGCCGCGAAGAGACCGGAGTTGGCGGCGTC
The DNA here is from genome assembly GCF_040302165.1 of Nocardioides sp. NPDC127503. Lineage (NCBI taxonomy): Bacteria > Bacillati > Actinomycetota > Actinomycetes > Propionibacteriales > Nocardioidaceae > Nocardioides > Nocardioides sp. NPDC127503. The sequence continues at coordinate 335,752 of NZ_JBEORH010000002.1, forward strand.
CTCGACCCACTCGGTGGTCAGGGTGATGCCCTCCGCGTCCTCGGCGACGCTCGTACGCGCGCCGATCATGCCGGGAGTGTCGTCGATGAGCCCCGAGGTGGCAACGTCGGCCGCCCGCCGCCAGTAGGCGAAATGGCGTCGGCGGCTCAGCTCGGCCGGATCGTACGACCCCGGCTGCCCGAGCCGCTTGACCACGACCGGCTCCTGCTCCTCGCCCACAGCGGTGCGCCAGACCCCCAGCGTGGAGGGTCCGGTGCCGCCGGGAAGGACGAGCCACCCTGGGTCGGGCTGCCACATGCTTGCCAAAGTAGCGCATCTTCGCAGGTCGCAACGGCACTCACCGCCGGGATGCGACGACGGGATGCTGAGTTTGATCCTGGGGCCGATATGGTTGAGCCGATGTCCGAGACTGACTACTGCGAGCTGTGTGACCTGCCGAAGTCACAGTGCATCCATGGGCGGCCCCCGGCCCCGCCCGCTCCGGCTCCAGTGAAGAAGCCGACAACCCGGGTGCGCAAGACCACGACGAGCTCGACGGCCGCCGCGCCGAAGGTCGTCACCAAGTCCGCTCCCCGCAAGTGGACCCCGCCTGCCGCCTTCGCGCCGCTCATCCTCGAGATCCTCGAGAACGCGGGCGGCTCGATGTCCGCCGACGCTGTCCTCGACGAGCTCGAGAGCCAGCTGGCCGACAGCCTTCTCCCGGGCGACTTCGAGACCACCCCGGAAGGCGAGCTCCGCTGGCGCTACGCGGCGCGACGCGCCCGCCAGACACTCCTGACCGACGGCTCGATGGTCAAGGGTTCGCCGGGAGTCTGGCAGCTCCCCTGACGCTGAGGCGTCAGCTGTCCGCGTTGAGGACCTCGATACGCACCTTCTGGGCGTCCTCGATCGCCTGATCGAGCACCGCGCGGTTGGGGTCCTGAACGGCCAGCCACGGTCCGGTCACCGTGAGCGCTTGAAGCCGCCGGTCCCCGAGTACGTCGTCGACACCGCCGTGGTCGCCGCCGGTGACGAGCGGGCCTCGTAGCCCGTCGAGGATCCGGGCGGCGTGCTCGGCCGCCGCCTCGTACGCAGCACTGGCCTGGTTGGCGCGGCGCCGGGCGAAGCGCTGCTGGCTCCAACCGCCCGCCTTGGTCTTCCCCTGGACGTGCCGCCGCCCGATCTTGTGGTCGACGATCTCGCCGCCGCTCATCCGGGCGATCGCGAAGCCGCCCTTGCGCACCAGCAGGAGGCCCCAGTCCTGCGGGGCCGCCGAGGCGGCGATGAACGCCTCGACCTCGGCCGGCCCGGCGTACGTCTTCTCGAACGGCAGCGCCGCGATGAATGACGAGCTGTCGGCCGCGGCACCGGTCAGCGCTCCGGAGTCGACCGCGAGCCGGGTCTCACCGTGGCGCGCGGCGAAGTTGTCGACCCAACGGTGGATCCGAGCGACCGGGACGGCGACGTTGGGCATGTCCGTACGCTACCGGTCCAGGCCACGCAGCAGCCGAGGCGGCGCGATCTGGCGATAGGCGTCCTCGCAGATCTCGGCGACCTCGCCCCAGTCGACGTCACGGTCGAGCCGCATCCCGACCCAGCCGCGCCCACCGACGTAGGGAGGCACGAAGAACCGCTCGGGGTCATCACCGACGACCTCGGCCTGCACCCCCGCCGCGGCAGCCGCCCACAGATGCGGCTCGTCGCGCCCGTGATGCCCCTGCGGCCACAGCATCACGAACTGCTTCTTCACGAAGAAGCCGGGCGACCCGTGGGTCACCCGCTCAGCGCTCTCCGGGAACCCGAGGCAGATCTCCCGCACCCTCTCGGTCAGCTCGGTCGGTGTCATGCACCCATCATCCGACTTCTCGGATGACTTCGCTCGATCACTCAGGCTTCGGCCACACGAGCTCGAAGCGCTCCAGGACGACTGGCATGTCCAGGGCGAAGCCACGGTCGTGGCCGGCCTCCTCGGTGAAGAAGCGCTCGTGGACCTCGCGCCAGTGCTCGAGAGAGCCGTCGCCCTCACCCTCGGCCCGGGCGTGCTCGGCGGAGACCTCGTCGAACGGCACCACGTCGACCGCGGTCGTCACGACGAGGGCGCGCGGGTGGCCGTCGCCGTCGAGGACGATGCCGAGGGTGCCGACGGTCGGGATGGGCTCCTCGGCGGCCTCGTAGTCCCACATCGCGGAGGCGGTCGCGGTCTTCGCACCCTCGAGGACGAGCTCGAGAAGCTCGTTGGACTGCTCCGGCGTACCTCCGAAGGCCCAGGCCGGCGGCTGCAGCGCCTCCAGCGGCGATGCCCCGAAGTAGCCCGGAGCGGCGCTGAGGTGGGCGTGGTGCTTCACGTCCTCCCAGAACGCGGCGACGTCAGCCTCCTGCTGGGAGTCGGACACAGGGGCATCAGGCTCAGGGATCGCGGCGTCACTCATAGGCGACACTCAACCACAGTTGGCGCTACCCGTGCCGGGACTCCACGGAGGTACGCGGCGTGGCTGATCGCGCGGTCACCAGACGGGCCTCGACGCGCCAGCCGAGGCCGGCGTAGAGGGGCTCACCCAGCTCGCTGGCGACGAGAAGGCCATGGACCGCACCGGTCTCCCGGGCCGCCGCGACTAGCAGGCTCATCACCGCGCCGCCGAGACCGCGGCGTCGGTGGTCGGGGTCGGTCTGAACGCGGTCGGCGACGGCGTCGGCGCCGATGACGGCGATCCGCCCGCTGGCCGCGACGGTCTCGCCTGCCCTGACCGTCACCGTGATGACGCCGCCGTCGCGCTCCGCCTCGGCACGATAGCCCTCCGGGACAGCCCGGGACCCGTGGTCGGCGAGGAGTATCGACATCAGCGCCTCGTCGCCATCGTTGGCGGCCAGTCCGGCCTCGGCGAACCACGGACGTACGCCCGCGGGCGAGTCGGTCACCACCGACAACCACGCCTCGGGCGTGGCCCGGGCGGTGTCGACGAGCCCGGCGAGCGTGTCCGCGTCGTCGGTCGCCACCCACTCGACCCGGCGCCCGGTCTCCCCCACCTCGACGCGTACGCCTCCAGGCACCGCGGCGGGGCGCGGGAAGCCGCGTGCGTAGGCCCAGCCGCGGGCCCACCGGGAGACCAGGTCCGCAAGGTCGACGGCTTCCAGGGCAGCGGCGGCGAGCGCGGTCTGGCGACCGCGGTACCACTCCCCCAGCACCGTCGCGACCAGCACGGCCCCGGCCAGGCCGAACGCCAGCGGGTCGAGGGTGAACAGCCCGATCACCGCGATCCCCACAGCGGCGATGTACCCGAACCAGATCCGACCAGGAGCCTCCACGTCCGCGGAGCCTACCCGGGTCAGCCGAGACGCTCCCGCAACGTCGCCAGCCCCGGCCCGTCGAGATCGGTCAGCGCGACCGACCGCCCGGAGAGCGCCATCGCGAGGGCCTCGCTGGGGCCGGCGACCTCCGCGCCCGGCCCGTCGGCCGGGGTCCAGGACCAGTCCTGGTCGGTCGCACGCAGGGCTAGCCCGTCGAGCCGCCCGGCCGGGACCACCCCGAGCGAGGCCTGCTTGGTCGGCAGCCAGTCGAGCACCGCGCGCCAGTCCTCGAGCGGGACGTCGGTCTCGAGACCGAGCGGCCGGGCACAGTCACGCAGATGGATGCAGTGGTCGGTGAACTGCCCCATCGGACCGACCCCGGGCGCCGGCACCCGCTTGGTGGCGTACGTCCTCAGCAGCCCGGTCAGCTCGGCGACCGGCCGTCGCGCCTGCTCCTCGGCGATCGCGGCGGCGGCCCGGTCGATGGAGCCTCGGGCCAGCAGCGTGCGCCACAGCAGCCGCCCGATCCCGACCGAGAACGGCATCGCGCTGTGACCCAGCACCTCCCGCACCGTCCAGGCCGAGCAGAGGCTCTGGGTCTCCAGCTGGGACTCGTCGAGACCGTCGAAGAAGTCGGCGAGCAGGCGGCGGTTGGCTGCGGTGCGGGCGGCTACGTCCATGCCTCCATCGTGTCAGGCCGCAGCCTCCGCGACAGGCTCCACGACCGGCTTCGTCCCGGCGTACACGTCCCGGTCGATCTCATCCACGCCGTGTGCGACCAGCAGGGCGACCATGGTGTCTCCGTTCACGTTGAGGAACGTACGCAGGATGCCGGTGAACCAGTCCACGGCGATGAGCAGCCCGGCGGCCTCGATGGGCAGGTCCAGGGACGTGGCCAGGAAGATGGCGACGACCGGGAACCCGCCGGGCACCGTGATCGTGCCGATGTTGAGCAGCACCGCCAGTGCCATCCCGAGCGCGATGTCGCCCGGGGAGAGCGAGACGCCGGAGGCCTGGGCGAGGAAGAGCACCACGATCGTGTAGTTGAGCACCGCGCCGCACGAGCCCATCGTCATCCCCAGGCAAAGGGTGAAGTCCGCGACCCGCTTCGAGATCCCGAACTTCTCGACCGCGTTCTTCAGCACCGTCGGGAAGGTGACCGCCGACGAAGTCGTGGTGATCGCCACGACGGTCTGCTCGGCGAGCTTCGCGGGCAGGCGCAGCGGGTTGAGCCGAGTGACGGCGACGACCACGACGACGTAGAGCGCGGAGATGATCACGACGCCGGCAAGGGTCGCGCCCAGGTAGGCGAGCGCGGTGGTGACGACCGCGAAGCCGACGCGGCCGGCGAGGTCGGCGAGGAGGCAGAAGACGCCGATAGGCGCCAGGAACATGACGTACCTGATCATCAGCAGGACGATCGCCTGGATCTGCTCGAAGAAGGTGAGCACGACGGTCGGGCCGTTCATCGCGGTGTAGCGGTTGAGCGCGAGGCCGAAGATCAGGGCGAAGACGATGATCGGCACCATCGCGCCGGTGGCCATCGCCTCGACCACGTTGGTGGAGACGAAGCTCGTCACCGTCTGCTGCCACCCGACCGCGGTCGCCGCGGCCGAGTCGGTCAGGGTCGGGTCGAGCTCGCCGTCATAGCGCATCCCCGAGCCCGGCTGGATCAGCTCCGCCAGCCCCCAGCCGACGAAGGCGGCGACCACCGCGAACCCCAGCATCCAGCCGAAGGTCGCCCCGGCCAGCCTGCCGGCGCCCGCCCCCGTCATCGTGCCCGTCGCGACGATCACCGACGAGGCGACCAGCGGGACGATCGCCATCTGGATCAGCCGGATGAAGATGTCACCGACGAACTTGAGGTTCGCCGCCCACTCCCCCACCACCAGGCCGAAGACGATGCCGGCGACCGCGCCGACGAGGATCAGGACGGCCGGGGACTTCAAGACCTTCATCGGGTCTCCTAAGCGTCGGGGACGTGGCTCCCCGGACGCTAACGAGGCCGCGTACGCCGCCGGTTAAGCCGTCGTCACCGGCACGTTTCCCGCGACAAACCAGTGGTCCCGGCTGGGGCGGGGTGAATACCATTGATGTCATGCGCGAGACCACGATCTGCAAGCACCTGGGCCGACCGGTCCAGGACGTGGAGTTTGCGCGCTCGGAGCCGCAACGAACGTAGGTGCTCACCGCATCCACCAGGGCCGCTCCGATCGAATCGGAAGCGGCCCTTTCTCATGTCCAGCAGCATCACCAGGAGGTGAACGAGATGGAGATCATCACACTCTTCGGAGAGGGCAACAGCTCGAAGACCTACGAGCTGACGCTGAAGCACCCGACTCCCCGGACCGACGAGTGGGCCTGCGTGGGCGAGGACCCGGAGCTCTTTCATCCCGAGGACCTCACCCAGCTCGCCGAGGCGCAGCAGGTCTGCGCCGAGTGCCCGATGCGGCAGACCTGCCTCGAACTCGGGACCGCCCGGAGGGAGTGGGGAGTCTGGGGCGGTGTGCTCCTGGAGAGCGGCAAACCTCGGGACACTCCCAGAACTCCAGGACGGAAGCCCTACAAGCGCAGCCAGGAAGCTATCGCGAGGGCTAGAAGCGTCGCCTGAAATGACGTGGGAGTCCTGAGGTCACCCAGTGACCTCAGGACTCCACGTCGGGCGAAACCCTCAGACGTTGAACCCGAGCGCGCGCAGCATCTCGCGGCCGTCGGGGGTGATCTTGTCCGGGCCCCACGGCGGCATCCAGACCCAGTTGATGTGGACGTCATTGACCATGCCCTCCAGGGCCTGCGAGGTCTGGTCCTGGATGACGTCGGTCAGCGGGCAGGCGGCAGAGGTCAGCGTCATGTCGATGACCACGTTGGACTGGTCCTCGATGTGCAGGCCGTAGATCAGGCCCAGGTCGACGACGTTGATGCCGAGCTCGGGGTCGACGACGTCCTTCATCGCCTCTTCGACGTCCTCGATCTTCAGGCTCGCGCCCTCGACCGTGGACGTACGCATCCCCTGCCACTCCGGGGCCTCGTGACCGTGGCCATGGCCGTGGCCCGAGTGGTCATGACCGGAGTGGTCGTGACCCGCATGGTCGTGACCCGCGTGGTCGTGACCCGCATGATCGTGCTCAGTGTGGTCGGTCTCAGTCATCAGTTCTCCTCAGCGAGCGTCTTGGCGGTGGCGTCTTTCCAGGCCATCCACGACAGCAGCGCGCACTTGATCCGGGCGGGGAACTTGGCGACGCCGGCGAAGGCGATGCCGTCCTCCAGAATGTCCTCGTCGGGCTCCACCTGGCCCTTGCCCTGCATCAGTCGCAGGAACTCCTCGTGGATGACCATCGCCTCATCGACCGTCTTGCCGACGACCAGGTCGCTGAGCACGGAGGCCGACGCCTGCGAGATGGAGCAGCCGAGGGCGTCGTAGGAGATGTCCTCGATCTTGCCGCCGTCGACGTGCACCCGGAGGGTGATCTCGTCGCCGCAGGTCGGGTTGACGTGGTGAACCTCCGCCTCGAACGGGTCGCGAAGACCCTTTCCGTGCGGGTTCTTGTAATGGTCCAGGATGATCTCCTGGTACATGCTCTCGAGGTTCGCGGCAGTCATCACTTGTCCAACTTGAAGAACGTGCGTACGTATTCCAACCCCTCGACCAGCGCGTCGATCTCGGCGGGCGTGGTGTAGAGGTAGGACGACATCCGGTTGGAGGCCTGGACGCCGAACCGCTGGTGAGCCGGCTTGGCGCAGTGGTGCCCGGCGCGGATGGCGACGCCCTTGGAGTCGAGCACCTGGGCCACGTCGTGCGGGTGCACCCCGTCGAGCTCGAAGGCGATCGCGCCGCCGCGCTTGGCCGCGTCGGCCGGGCCGAGCACGGTCACGCCCGGGACGGTCGCGAGGCGCTCCAGCGCGTAGGCCGTGATCGCCTGCTCGTGGGCGTGGACGTTCTCCATGCCGAGGTGCATGAGGTATTCCAGCGCCGCACCGAGACCCACGGCCTCGGCGATCGGCGGGGTGCCGGCCTCGAACTTGTGCGGGATCGGCGCGTAGGTCGACTTCTCCATCGACACCGTCGCGATCATCTCCCCACCACCGAGGAACGGCGGCAACGCCTCGAGCGCGGCACGCCGGCCCCACAGCACGCCGATGCCGGTCGGGCCGACGACCTTGTGGCCGGTGAAGGCGAGGAAGTCGGGACGCTCCTCTTCGGCCATGCCGGCCAGGTCGATCGGCAGCACCGGGGCGGCCTGGGCGGCGTCGACGACGACCAGCGCACCGACCTCGTGGGCCTTGCGGGCGATCTCGGCGATGGGGTTGATCGTGCCGAGCATGTTGGAGACCCAGGTCAGCGCGACGATCTTGGTCGCCGGCGTGATCAGCTCGTCGATGTTCGACAGGTCGAGCTCACCGGAGTCGGTGAGTCCGAACCACTTCAACGTCGCACCTGCGCGCTGCGTGGCGAGCTGCCACGGAACGATGTTGGAGTGGTGCTCCATCTCGGTGGTCACGACCACGTCGCCGGCGGCCAGCGGCACGGTGTTGGCGACCAGGTTGAGCGCCTCGGAGGCGTTCTTGGTGAAGATCACCTCGTCGCGCTCGGGCGCGCCGAGGAAGCGCGCGACGGTGTCGCGCGCCCCCTCGAACGCCTCGGTGGCCTCGGCACCCAGGTGGTGCATCGCCCGAGCGATGTTGGCGTTGTGCCGCTCCAGATGGTCGACCATCGTGTCGATCACGATCTGCGGCTTCTGCGAGGTGTTGGCGCTGTCGAGGTAGACCAGCGGGGTCTCGCCGCCGTCGAAGGTGCGCTCCAGGATCGGGAAGTCCTTACGGACCAGATCCAGGTCGGGCAGCAGACCCTTCATGTCAGACCCCTGCCGAGACGTACTTCTCGTAGCCGTTGGCCTCCAGCTCCTCGGCCAGGTCCGGCCCACCCGACTCCGCGATCCGGCCGGCCACGAAGACGTGCACGTGGTCAGGCTTGATGTAGCGCAGGATGCGGGTGTAGTGGGTGATCAGCAGGACCGACTTGCCATCGCGGGCGCGGAAGTCGTTGATCCCTTCGGAGACGACCTTGAGCGCGTCGATGTCGAGGCCGGAGTCGATCTCGTCGAGCAGCGCGAACGCCGGGTCGAGGATGTCGAGCTGGGCGATCTCGTGACGCTTCTTCTCGCCGCCGGAGAAGCCCTCGTTGACCGAACGCTGCGAGAAGGTCGGGTCCAGGTGCATCTTGTTCATCGCACCGTTGACGTCCTTGACCCACGTACGCAGCTTGGGGGCCTCGCCGTCCAGCGCGGTCTTCGCGGTGCGCAGGAAGTTGGCCACGCTCACGCCGGGGACCTCGACGGGGTACTGCATCGCCAGGAAGAGACCGGCCTTGGCGCGCTCGTCGACCGACATCTCCAGGACGTCCTCACCGTCGAGGGTGACGGTGCCGCCGGTGATGGTGTACTTCGGGTGGCCGGCGATCGAGTAGGCAAGCGTCGACTTGCCCGAGCCGTTGGGGCCCATGATCGCGTGGGTCTCGCCGGAGTTGATCGTCAGGGTCACGCCCTTGAGGATCTCCTTGGCACCGTCCTCGGTGTTGACCGAGACCGTGAGGTCCTTGATCTCAAGCGTGCTCATGCGGTTGCGTCCTTCTCGATAAGGGTGTTGATGTTCTTGGCGAGCTCGGCCTCGACCGTGCTGGTCAGCTTCTCCTCGAGCTCGGGGACACCGATCTGACGGATCAGGTCGTTGAAGAAGCCGTGCACGACCAGGCGCTTGGCCTCGGTCTCGGAGATGCCGCGGCTCTGCAGGTAGAAGAGCTGCTCGTCGTCGAAACGGCCGATCGCCGACGCGTGACCCGCGCCCTCGATCTCGCCGGTCTCGATCTCCAGGTTGGGCACGGAGTCGGCCCAGGCACCGTCGGTGAGGATGAGGTTGCGGTTCTCCTCGTACGTCTCGATGCCCTCGGCCTCCTTGCGGATCAGCACGTTGCCGATCCAGACCGCGTGGGCCTTCTCGCCCTGCAGCGCGCCCTTGTAGACCACGTGGGACTTGGTCTTCGGGGCCGTGTGGTCGACGAAGAGACGGTGCTCGATGTGCTGACCGGCGTCGGCGAAGTAGAGGCCGAGCGACTCCACGGAGCCGCCGGGGCCGGAGTACTCCGCCGAGAAGTCGTGGCGCACCACGTCGCCGCCGAAGCTCACCGAGACGTGCTTGAGGTTGGCGTCGCGGCCGACCTTGGCGTGCTGGGTGGAGAGGTGGACGGCGTCGTCGGCCCAGTCCTGGACGGAGACGACGGTGAGGTCGGCGCCGTCCTCGACGACGATCTCGATGTTGTCGGCCACGACGGCAGAGCCCTCGAAGACCAGCACGACGGTCGCCTTGGCGAACTTCTCCGCCACGATGACCGCATGACCGGCGCCGGCGGTCTCCGAGCCGGTGCCGTGATGGCGGATCACGGTCGCGCCCTCGACGACGGTGTCGGTCGGGATCCGCACGAGGGTCGCCCCGGTGCTGGCCGCCCAGGCCCGCGCCGAGACGCGGTCGGTCGGAACCAGGCCCGAGCTGCCGCGTACCTCATCGTCGGCAGCCACGGTCTCGACGGTCACGCCAGAGGCCGCCTCGACCTCCACCTTGGTAGCACCGTCGGCAAACGGAGCGTCGTTGTGGATGCCCTTGAGGCGCTTGAGCGGGGTGAACCGCCAGATCTCCTCGCGACCCTTCGGCACCTCGTGCGCCTCGACGTCGAAAGAGCCTTCGGGGTGGAGGTGGGACTCGACCTTGTCGAGCTCCAGAGCCTCCTGTACAGCTGCGGTCATCAGCCGACCGCTCCTTCCATCTGCAGTTCGATCAGGCGGTTGAGCTCGAGGGCGTACTCCATCGGGAGCTCCTTGGCGATCGGCTCGACGAAGCCGCGCACGATCATCGCCATCGCCTCGTCCTCGGCCATGCCGCGGGACATCAGGTAGAACAGCTGGTCGTCGGAGACCTTCGAGACCGAGGCCTCGTGACCCATGGAGACGTCGTCCTCGCGGATGTCGACGTAGGGGTAGGTGTCCGAGCGGGAGATCTGGTCGACCAGGAGCGCGTCGCACAGCACGTTGGACTTGGAGCCGTGAGCGCCCTCGTTGATCTGGATCAGGCCGCGGTAGGACGTGCGGCCACCGCCACGCGCAACGCTCTTCGACAGGATGGACGAGGAGGTGTTCGGGGCGGCGTGCACCATCTTGGCGCCCGCGTCCTGGTGCTGGCCCTCGCCGGCGAAGGCGATGGAGAGCGTCTCGCCCTTGGCGTGCTCACCCATCAGGTAGACCGCCGGGTACTTCATGGTCACCTTGGAGCCGATGTTGCCGTCGACCCACTCCATGGTCGCGCCCTCTTCGCAGACGGCGCGCTTGGTGACCAGGTTGTAGACGTTGTTCGACCAGTTCTGGATGGTCGTGTAGCGAACGCGGGCGTTCTTCTTCACGATGATCTCGACGACCGCGGAGTGCAACGAGTCGGACTGGTAGATCGGCGCGGTGCAGCCCTCGACGTAGTGAACGTAGGAGCCCTCGTCGGCGATGATCAGGGTGCGCTCGAACTGGCCCATGTTCTCGGTGTTGATCCGGAAGTAGGCCTGCAGCGGGATGTCGACGTGGACACCCTTGGGCACGTAGATGAAGGAGCCACCCGACCACACGGCGGTGTTCAGCGCGGCGAACTTGTTGTCGCCGACCGGGATCACCGTGCCGAAGTACTCCTGGAAGATCTCCGGGTGCTCCTTGAGCGCGGTGTCGGTGTCGAGGAAGAGCACGCCCTGGGCCTCGAGGTCCTCGCGGATCGAGTGGTAGACGACCTCCGACTCGTACTGCGCGGCGACACCGGCGACCAGGCGCTGCTTCTCCGCCTCCGGGATGCCGAGTCGGTCGTAGGTGTTCTTGATGTCCTCGGGCAGGTCCTCCCACGAGGTGGCCTGCTTCTCCGACGAACGCACGAAGTACTTGATGTTGTCGAAGTCGATGTCCGAGAGGTCGGAGCCCCAAGTGGGCATCGGCTTGCGGCCGAAGAGCTTGAGGCCCTTCAGGCGCAGGTCGAGCATCCACTGCGGCTCAGACTTCTTACCGGAGATGTCGCGGACGATGGCGTCGTTGAGACCGCGCTGTGCCGCGGCACCGGCGACGTCCGAGTCGGACCAGCCGAACTCGTACTTGCCGATGCCCTTCAGCTCGGGGTTGAGCTCCTCGATGGAGGTCATGTCGTGACCTGCTCCTTCTTCTTCGAAACTTCGCCGGGACCGGAGGATCCAGGAGGGATGTGCGTCGTGCAGACTCCGTCGCCGTGGGCGATGGTGGCCAAGCGTTGTACGTGGGTGCCGAGCAGCTTCGCGATCGCCTCTGTCTCCGCCTCGCAGAGCTCGGGGAACTCCTGGGCGACGTGGGCGACCGGGCAGTGCTGCTGGCACAGCTGCTCACCTGCGTCGTGGCCATTGATCAGCGGCAGCTCCCTGACGGAGGCCGCATAGCCGTTGGCCGTGAACACATTTGCGAGCACCTGAGCGGGGCTGAGGTCCGTCTCGCTGGCGGCGATCCGGTCCAGTCCCTGCTTGATGAACGCCGCGCGGCGCTCCGCGAATTCCCGCACGGCCTCCTCGCCGGCCACCTCGGAGAGGAACCGCAGCGCCTCGACCGCCAGGTCGTCGTACTTCTTTTCGAAGCCGTCCCTACCCTGGTCGGTGAGCGCGAAGAGCTTGGCCGGGCGGCCCCGCCCACGCGTGGATGCGGTGCGCGGCTCACGCTGCTCCACCGCCTCCTCCTCGGCCAGGGCGTCCAAGTGGCGCCTGACCGCGGCCGGCGTGAGATCGAGCCGCTTGGCCAGCGTCGCAGCCGTCTGCGGACCGTCGACGAGCAGCGAGCGAGCGACCCGCTGGCGGGTGCTCTCCTCGTTGGTCTCTGCGGGGTGCAGAGTGCTCTCGTCGAATTTCACAACACCATTGTGACGTTATTCCCCCAGGCGATTCAACGAAGGCAACCCTTACTTGCCCACGCGGCGCCGCCAACGTGTCGTACGTCACGACCGCATCCCGATCAGCAGCGAATCACTGGTCAGCCTGTCGGCATCCCGTCAAGGGTTGGGGAGGCGAGGGCGGCGACGCCGATGTAGACGGCGTCGGGCGGCAGCCAGCGGGTGCCGCGGTCCGAACGCAGGACCGCGCGACCGCGTTCGAGGTCGAAGACACCGACCCTGGTGCGGCCGCCGAAGCGTACGACCGCCACCTCGCCGCGCTTGGGTCGGCGGGGGTTGATCATCAGGTCGGAGCCCGGCGGAAGGCCGCGAGACGTGAGGTGGGCGCCGACAAGACGGTAGACCTGCGTCCCCTCTTCCGACGCAGGCGCCGATGATCGCTTGACGGGCGCGGGCAACGCATGAGGAGCGATGTCGAACGGCAGCGGTACGTCGCGCCGGGACGCGCCGCCAGTCGATCTCATGTTCGAAAGCGTACCGGTCGACAACGGCACACGGAACCGACCTGGAATCGGGGATTCGCCCGGGCGCCCTGCTCTCCCTGCGCCGGTCCGAGAGAATGTGGCCCATGACCGCCAATGACCCCACGGACTGGGAAACCGCGTACGTCCGCGGCACGACCGGCTGGGACCTCGGCGCTCCCCTGGCATACATCGAGGAGGACGCGGCGCTGTTCGGGGAGCCCGGCACCGCCTTCGCGCCAGGTGCCGGCCGGGGACACGACGCGGCGGGGTTGGCGGCTGCCGGATGGCGTACGGCGGTTGTCGACGTCTCCCCCACGGCAGCCGCCCACGCAGCAGAGCATTATCCGGATCTCACCTACATGGTCGGCGACGCATTCGACGTCGACGTCGTCCTGGCCGCGACCGGCGGGCCGGTCGACCTGATGTGGGACCACACCTTCTTCTGCGCACTGCCGCCCGCCTGGCGCGGCCGCATCGGCGACCTGGCCCGCGCGGTCGTACGCCCCGGCGGCCGAGTCGCGTCGGGGGTCTTCCCGATCGACCGGCCGAGCGAGGAGCCGGGCCCGCCATGGACGTACGTCCCTGAGGACATGACCCGCGCGCTCGGCTCCGACTTCGACCTGGTCCACCTCTCCGAGCCGCGCCGGCTGAACCCGCGACTCCCGTGGAGCCACCGCCTCGGGATCTGGCAGCGCCGCTGAACCCGCCAGCAGATACCAGCGGCCGCTCGGTCTCAGGCCAGGCGGGCGGGGAAGCCGCCGGTGGCGACCGGGCCCCAGCGCTTCGGGGTGATCCGGAGGAGGGACTTGCCCTGGTCGACCATCGCCTGGCGGTATTCGTCCCAGTCGGAGTGCTCCCCGGAGATGTTGCGGAAGTAGGTAACGAACGCGTCCAGCGCTTCCCCACCGCTCGCCGCGTCGAGGACCTCGGTCTCGCCGTCGACCTGGACCCAGGCGCCGTTCCACTCCTCGGAGAGGACCATCACGCTCACCTGCGGGCGGATGCGGGCGTTGCGGGTCTTGGCCCGTTCGGGGTAGGTCGCGATCACGATCCGCCCGTCGTCGTCGACGCCGCCGGTGACCGGCGAGAGCTGCGGGGACCCGTCGGCTCTGCTGGTCACCAGGATCATCTGGTGGCGGGGACGTACGAACTCCAGGAGTCCCTCGAGATCAACGGTCGTGTTCGTCGCGATCGTGCGTGCCATGGTCTCCAGCCTGCCAGGTGAACCCGTCCGGGTCGGTGAAGGCCTCGCTGCCGCCGCTCAGGACGATTCCGTACGCAGCGGCCGGGTCGACCGCGACACCGGTCTCCTTCTCCAGGGCACGCAGGGGGTAGATCGCGAGCTGGACTGCACCGGGAGCTGCCTCGAACTCGGCGTACTTGCCTCCGAAGCTCCGCTTCACGCCGAGCCCGCGCTCGGCGTAGAACCGCTTGCTCGCCTTGACGTCGGCGACGCCGAGGAGCAGGACGATGTCGTCGATCTCGCGGGTGGCCGGGCCGCTGTCCTTCTTCGCCGAGGTGGCGATCTTCCAGATCGAGCCGTCGGGGACCTGGACGATGCCGCCGTAGCCCCAGAACGACTTCTCGACCGGCTTGAGGGAGGTGGCGCCAGCGGTGAGCGCGGAGTCGACGAGGCTGTCGACCGTCGAGGGCTGGCCGACGACCAGGGAGATCGTGAACGGCCGGCCGGTGCCGGTGCCCGGGCCCTGGCGTACGGAGATCTGGTCGGTCAGCCCGAAGGCCTTCTCGTAGAACGCCTGGGCGTCCGTGGGGTCTGCTGCGTCGAGGGTGATGGTCTGAAGAGTGAACATGTCTTGACCTTAGGAATCCGGGGGCCCTGGGGGCTTCTCGATTCCTGACCGCCTTGCCTGTTGATCTCCTGAGCAGAAATTGTGTCTGAGACACCGCGTCATAGGCCTGGGGGCATCGCGTCTCATCCCCGCGTTGGCCGTCCTTCGGTGGGAGTTGGGCGGCCAACGTCCTTACAGGCACCTAAGAATCCATGGGATCGCACCTACGCGATTGGGCCGGTGGCGTGCGCCTTCTTAGACTGCCGCCGTGGACTCTTCCGTCGCCAGGCCTGCTGTCGAGGTACGCGACCTGCGCATGACCTATGGCGACAAGACGGCCGTCGACGGACTCTCGCTGAGCGTCGCGGAGGGTTCGATCACGGCCGTGCTCGGCCCCAACGGTGCCGGCAAGACGACCACGCTCGAGACCTGCGAGGGCTACCGCAAGCCTCAGCAGGGGACGGTACGCGTCCTCGGGCTCGATCCCATCGCCGACCGCAAGCAGCTGCTCCCCCGGATCGGGGTGATGCTGCAGGGGCAGGGCGCCTGGAGCGGCGTACGCGCCATGGAGATGTTGCGCCACATCGCGCGGCTGCACGCGCATCCGCTCGACGTCGACTACCTCGCCGAGCGCCTGGGACTGGGCGAGTGCGGTCGCACCCCCTACCGGCGGCTCTCCGGTGGGCAGCAGCAGCGGCTCGGGCTGGCGATGGCGCTGGTGGGCCGTCCGGAGCTGGTGTTCGTGGACGAGCCGACGGCGGGCATGGACCCGCAGGGGCGGCGTACGACCTGGGAGCTGCTGCGCGAGCTGCGCGCCGACGGCGTCACCGTCGTGCTGACCACCCACTACCTGGAGGAGGCCGAGGAATTGGCCGACCAGGTGCACATCATCGACCGCGGCCGGATGATCGCCTCGGGCAGTCCGCTCGAGCTCACCAGGGGCGGCGCGACCGCCACTGTCAGGCTGGTCGTGACCAAACCGTTCCCGCCCGGTGCCCGCGAGTCCCTGCGCAAGGCGCTCGGTGAGGACACCGAGGTCATCCTGCTCGACGAGCGCTCGATGCGGGTCACCGGCAAGGCCGACCCGACCACGCTCTCCAAGGTGAGCCGCTGGTGCGAGGAGAACGACGTCCTCCCGGAGTCGCTGACCCTGGGTCGCAGGAGCCTCGAGGACGTCTTCCTCGATCTCACCGGAGGGCTCCATCTCACCGAGGGGGTCGAGCATGTCTGAGGTTGCCACGGGGACCTTCACCCCTCGGCCCGGCGGCGCACCGATCACGCGGCAGGTGATCGCCCAGGCGCTGATGGAGGCCAAGCTGATGCTCCGCAACGGCGAGCAGCTCCTCCTCGCCGTCGTCATCCCGGTGATGGTGCTGATCGGCGGCGTCACCGCAGGCAACGCGATCGACCTCGACCTCGGCACTGACCAGCCGCTGGTCGACCTCCTCACCCCGGGCGTCCTCGCCCTGGCGATCATGTCGACCTCGTTCACGAGCCTCGCGATCGCGACCGGGTTCGAGCGGCGCTACGGCGTGATCAAGCGCCTCGGCGCCTCACCGCTCCCCCGGATCGGCCTGCTCGCCGGCAAGGTGCTCGCGCTCGGCTGCGTACAGCTCGTGCAGCTCTTCGTCATCGGTGGCGTCGGCCAGATCCTCGGCTGGACCCCCGCCGCAGGGTTCGGCACCGTCCTCGCCTTCTTCCTCGCCATCGCGATGGGCACGCTGGCCTTCGCCTCGCTCGGGCTCTTCGTCGCCGGCGTGCTGCGCGCCGAGGCGACCCTGGCCGCGGCCAACCTCATCTACCTGCTTCTGCTGGCCGGCGGCGCCGTGGTGCTGCCGCTGACGGCCTACGGCGCCTACGGCGACGTCGCTCGCTGGCTCCCCTCTGGCGCTTTGGGCGAGGCAGTGCGCACCGCCTTCCTCGACGGCGTCCCGGCCTGGCGAGACCTCGGCGTACTCCTGATCTGGGCCGTTCTCGGCTCCACCCTCACAGCTAGGACCTTCAAGTGGGAATGACGACCACCGAACCCTCCACCGGCCCGGCTCCCTCGGCCAAGGACAAGGTCCTCGGCTGGCTCCGTGCCCATGCGTTCGGTCTGGCCATCGCCAACCTCATCGCCAACATCGGGATCGTGGTGACCGGTGCAGTGGTCCGGTTGACGGGTTCCGGCCTCGGCTGCCCCACGTGGCCCAAGTGCACCGAGGAGTCCTACGTGGCTCACGAGGCCCTCGGGATCAACGGCGTCATCGAGTTCGGCAACCGGCTGCTGACCTACGTCCTCGCCGCGATCGCGATCACGGTCGTCATCGCGGTGTGGAGGCGCCGCGGAGTCGTACGCAACCTCGCGATCGTCATCGCCCTCGGCGTCCCGTTCCAGGGCGTTATCGGCGGGATCACGGTGCTCACCGACCTCAACCCGTATGTCGTCGCCCTCCACCTGCTGCTGTCGATGGCGATGGTCGGACTGTGCGTCTGGCTCCTCGACGAGATCCGTTCGCCGGAGCGTGAGGAGGCTGCGCGGAGCGTGCGCATCGCCTCCGTCGTCACGCTGGTCGTCGGCTGGCTCACACTCTGGCTCGGCACGGTCGTGACCGGCTCCGGCCCCCACTCCGGCGACCTCGAGTCCCGCCGTACCGGCCTCGACCCAGCGCTGATGTCCCACATCCACGCCTACGCCGTCTACGCGCTGATCGCCGCGACCCTGGTCACGCTGTGGCTGGGCCGCAAGAACGCGTACGTCCGCCGGGTCACCATCGTTCTGCTGGTCATCGAGCTCGCCCAGGGCCTGATCGGCTGGGTCCAGTACCTCACCGACCTCCCCGTCCTCCTCGTCGGCTTCCACATGCTCGGCGCCGCCCTAGTCTCCGCCGGCCTCGCCCGCGTCCTCGTCTCCACCCGCGCTCACTCCGCCTGACGCACCCTCGTCGAGGCGTCACCCCGGTCGGCCGAGAAGTCGCTCCCGCAGGCCGAGGCGTCACGCGCGTCGGTCGAGAAGTCGCTCCTGCAGACCGAGACGTCAGGTGCGTCGCTCGAGTGGGCAGCGTGCTGCCGGCTCGGCCGACGTAGCTGACGCCTCGGCCGACGCGGGTGACGCTTCGGCGGGAGGCGATCAGCCGATGAGCGGGTCGACCGCGAGGGCGACGAAGAGCAGGCTCAGGTAGAGGTTGCTGCTGTGGAAGAGCTGCATCGGGCGGATCTTGGCGAGGTCCTCGGTGCCCTTGGCACGAGCGTGCAGCTGGTGGGCCTGGACGAGGAAGACGGCGCCGAGGGCGACGGCGGCAACCGGGTAGAGCCAGCCGGTGGAGGCGAGGGGCCACATCAGCAGCGAGGTGGCGACCATGACCCAGGAGTACGCCACGATCTGGCCGCCCACGTGACGGGCGGACTTGACCACCGGCAGCATCGGCACGTCGACCTGCGCGTAGTCCTCGCGGTAGCGCAGCGCCAGGGCCCAGGTGTGCGGCGGGGTCCAGAAGAAGACGACCATGAACAGGATCAGCGGCTCCCAGTTCACCGAGTTGGTGACCGCGGTCCAGCCGATCAGGGTCGGGAAGCAGCCTGCGATGCCGCCCCAGACGATGTTCTGCGTGGTGCGCCGCTTGAGCAGCATCGTGTAGACGAAGACGTAGAAGGCGTTGGCGGCCAGCGACAGGCCCGCGGAGAGCCAGTTCACGAAGAGGCCGAGCACGACCACCGAGAGCACCGCGAGGATCGACCCGAAGATCAGGGCCGCCCGCGGGGTGACCACGTGCCGCGGCAGAGCCCGGCGCCGCGTACGCCTCATCTGCTCGTCGATGTCGCGGTCGTAGACGCAGTTGAAGACCGAGGCCGAACCGGCCGAGAAGATCCCGCCGACGACCGTGGCCGCGACCAGGCCGACGCCCGGGACACCCTGGGCGGCGAAGAACATCACCGGCACGGTGGTGAGCAGCAGCAGCTCGATCACGCGGGGCTTCGTCAAGGAGACGTACGCCGAGATGACATCGCGCATTGACGCGCGGTCGCTACGCTGGTCGAGGTCGGGGACCGGCTGTTCGACGTGCGTCACTGAGAAGATCCTTCTCGATCGGGTTGAGGCTTCACATGCGGCTCATACAGGCAGTTCACAGCATGCGGCTCGCAGTCTAACCCGGGGCGTGAGTAGGCTCGGATTCGGCAGCCCCCACGGCCAGCCCAAGAACTTCCCAAGTGGACTCTACGAATTTGAAAAGGCACCTCGTGAGCACCAAACCTGTACTCGAGTGGACCGATCTGGACAGCAAGGCCGTGGACACCGTCCGCGTACTCGCCATGGACTCCGTGCAGAAGGTCGGCAACGGCCACCCTGGCACCGCGATGAGCCTGGCTCCGGCTGCCTATCTGCTCTTCCAGAAGGTGATGAAGCACAACCCGGCCGACACCGACTGGCTCGGTCGTGACCGGTTCGTGCTCTCCGTCGGCCACTCCAGCGTCACCCTCTACATCCAGCTCTACCTCGGCGGCTTTGGTCTCGAGCTCGGCGACCTGGAGAGCCTGCGCACCTGGGGCTCGCTGACCCCGGGTCACCCCGAGCGCGGCCACACCCGCGGCGTGGAGGTGACCACCGGCCCGCTCGGCCAGGGTGTCGCCAACGCCGTCGGCATCGCGATGGCCCAGCGCCGACTGCGCGGCCTGCTCGACCCGGACACACCGGTCGACCAGCCGAGCCCGTTCGATCACAAGACGTACGTCCTGGCCGGCGACGGCGACCTGCAGGAGGGCGTCAGCAGCGAGGCGAGCTCGATCGCCGGCACGCAGAAACTCGGCAACCTCACGATGATCTACGACGCCAACCGGATCTCGATCGAGGGTGACACCAACGTCGCCTTCACCGAGGACGTCGCCGCTCGCTACCGGGCCTACGGCTGGCACGTCCAGGAGGTCGACTGGACCCATGACGGCACGGGCTACCAGGAGGACGTACCGGCGCTGTTCGACGCGATCAACGCCGCCGGCGAGGTCACCGACCAGCCGTCGCTGATCGTGCTGCGCACCGTCATCGCTTGGCCCGCCCCGAACGCGCAGAACACCGAGGCCGCTCACGGTTCCGCACTCGGCACCGAGGAGGTCGCAGCGACCAAGGAGATCCTGGGCTTCGACCCGGCCAAGTCCTTCGACGTCGACCCCGAGGTGCTCGCCCACACCCGCCAGCTCATCGAGCGCGGCGAGAAGGCCGAGGAGGCCTGGCGCGCCGAGGAGGCAGCCTGGGCCGAGGCCAACCCCGAGGGCGCCAAGCTGCTCGAGCGGATGCGGGCCGGGGAGCTTCCCGCCGACATCGCCGACGCGCTGCCGTTCTTCGAGGCCGACGCCAAGGGCATCGCCACGCGTGCCGCCTCCGGCAAGGTCATCAACGCGCTGGCCCCGGTTCTGCCGGAGCTGTGGGGTGGCTCGGCCGACCTCGCCGGCTCCAACAACACCACCATCTCCGGTGCGCCCAGCTTCGTCCCGGAGGACCGCTCCACCCACGAGTGGAAGGGCGACCCCTACGCCGGCCGCGTGCTCCACTTCGGCATCCGCGAGCACGCCATGGGCGCGATCCTCAACGGCATCGTGGCCCACTCGCCGACCAAGGCCTTCGGTGGCACGTTCTTCCAGTTCTCCGACTACATGCGAGGCGCCGTACGCGTCGGGGCGCTGTCCAAGCTGCCGGTGATCCACGTCTGGACCCACGACTCCGTCGGTCTGGGCGAGGACGGCCCGACCCACCAGCCGGTCGAGCACCTCGCCGCGGTCCGGGCGATCCCGGGTCTCGACGTGGTCCGCCCCGCCGACGCCAACGAGACCGCCGCCGCGTGGCTCGAGGTGCTCAAGCACCACGACCGCCCCTCGGCGCTCATCCTGACCCGTCAGGCGCTGCCGACCTTCCCCCGCGGGAAGGACGGCTACGCCGACACCAGCGGCGTGGCGAAGGGTGGCTACGTACTCCTCGACTCCCCCACCGGGACCGTCGACGTGGTGCTGCTCGGCACCGGCTCCGAGGTGCAGTACGCAGTCGCCGCCCGCGAGGAGCTGGCGAAGGAGGGCATCGGTGCCCGCGTCGTCTCGCTGCCGTGCCTGGAGTGGTTCGAGGGCCAGGACCAGGACTACCGCGACTCGGTGATCCCGCCCAGCGTCAAGGCGCGCGTCAGCGTCGAGGCCGGCGTGAAGCAGGGCTGGCGGGAGTACGTCGGCGACGTCGGCCGGATCGTCTCGCTCGAGCACTTCGGCGCCTCGGCGTCCGGAGCGCTGCTGTTCAAGGAGTACGGCTTCACCCCCGAGGCGGTCGTCACGGCCGCCAAGGAGAGCCTCGCCGCCATCAACAAGGGAGCATGAAATATGTCTGACCGTCTCAAGGCGCTGGCCGAGGCCGGCGTATCCATCTGGCTCGACGACCTCTCCCGCGAGCGCATCGAGACCGGCAACCTCGCCGATCTCGTCAAGGAGAAGTCCGTCGTCGGGGTGACCACCAACCCGACCATCTTCGCCGCCGCGATCGCCAACGGCGAGCGCTACGACGAGCAGCTCCGCTCGCTGGTGGCCGAGGGCAAGAACGTCGACGAGGTCATCTTCGGCCTCACCACCCGGGACGTACGCAACGCCTGCGACATCTTCGCGCCGGTCGCCGACTCCACCAAGGACGACGGCCGGGTCTCGATCGAGGTCGAGCCCACCCTGGCCAACGACACCGACGCGACCATCGCCTCCGCGAAGGCGCTGTGGGCCGCGGTCGACCGTCCCAACGTGCTGATCAAGATCCCGGCGACCCTCGAGGGCCTCCCGGCGATCACGGCCGCGATCGCCGAGGGCATCTCGGTCAACGTGACCCTGATCTTCTCGGTCGAGCGCTACCGCGCGGTGATGGACGCCTACCTGACCGGTCTGGAGCAGGCCAAGGCAGCCGGCAAGGACCTGTCCACGATCCGTAGCGTGGCCTCGTTCTTCGTCTCCCGCGTCGACACCGAGATCGACAAGCGGCTCGAGGCGATCGGCACCCCCGAGGCCAACGCGCTGCTCGGCAAGGCCGCGGTGGCCAACGCCATCGCCGCCTACGCCGCCTTCGAGGAGGTCCACGCCAGCGAGCGCTGGACCGCGCTGGCCAGTGAGGGCGCCAACGCCCAGCGGCCGCTGTGGGCCTCGACCGGAGTCAAGAACCCGGCCTACCCCGACACCCTCTACGTCACCGACCTGGTCGTCGCCGACACCGTCAACACGATGCCGGAGAAGACGATGGAGGCCTTCGCCGACCACGGCGAGGTCAAGGGCGACGTCGTCACCGGCAAGGGCGCCGAGGCGGCCACGGTCTTCGAGTCGCTCCGCTCTGTCGGAGTCGACCTCGACGACGTCTTCCTGGTGCTGGAGACCGAGGGCGTGGACAAGTTCAAGGTCTCCTGGACCGAGCTCGTCGACACCGTCGTCGCCCAGATCGAGGCGGTCAAGCAGTGAGCGAAGGCCCGGTCGACGCGACGACGACGGACGCTTGGAAGGCACTCACCGAGCTGCGGGCCGGCTTCGAGCCAGACCTGCGCTCGTGGTTCGCCGATGATCCCGGCCGGGCCACACGCTTCACCTTCGAGGCGGCCGACCTCTTCGTCGACCTCTCCAAAGACCTCATCACCGACGACCTCCTGGCCACCCTGCTCGCGCTTGCCGAGCAGGTCGGTCTGGAGGCACGGCGGGACGCGATGCTCGCCGGCGAGCACATCAACGTCACCGAGGACCGCGCGGTGCTCCACACCGCCCTGCGTCTTCCCGCCGACGCCTCCCTCGAGGTCGACGGCACCGACGTCGTGCCCGCCGTCCACGAGACCTTGGCGAAGATGTACGCCTTCGCCGACCGGGTCCGCTCCGGTGAGTGGAAGGGCGTCACCGGCGAGCGGATCCGCACGGTCGTCAACATCGGCATCGGCGGCTCCGACCTGGGCCCGGTGATGGCCTACGAAGCGCTCGAGCCGTTCCGTCACCCCGAGATCGAGTGCCGGTTCATCTCCAACATCGATCCCACCGACGCCGGGCAGAAGCTGAAGGGGCTCGACCCCGCCTCCACCCTGTTCGTCGTCTCCTCGAAGACCTTCTCGACGCTGGAGACCCTGACCAACGCCCGCCTCGCGCGCACCTGGCTGCTCGACGCGCTCGGTGACGAGGTCGACTCCGCCGATGCCGTGAAGAAGCACTTCGTCGCGGTCTCCACGGCGCTGGACAAGGTCGCCGACTTCGGGATCGACCCGGAGAACGCCTTCGGCTTCTGGGACTGGGTCGGCGGCCGCTACTCCGTCGACTCCGCGATCGGCACCTCCCTGGCGATCGCCATCGGACCGGAGGGGTTCGCCGAGTTCCTCGGCGGCTTCCACGCCATCGACGAGCACTTCGCGAAGACGCCGCTCGCGCAGAACGTGCCGGCTCTGATGGGTCTCCTGAACGTCTGGTACGTCAACTTCCTCGACGCTCAGACCCACGCCGTGCTGCCCTACTCCCAGCTGCTGCACCGGTTCCCTGCGTACCTTCAGCAGCTGACCATGGAGTCCAACGGCAAGTCGGTGCGCTGGGATGGCACCGCGGTCACCACCGACACCGGCGAGGTGTTCTGGGGGGAGCCCGGCACCAACGGACAGCACGCGTTCTACCAGTTGATCCACCAGGGCACCCGGGTGATCCCGGCCGACTTCATCGCGTTCGCCAACCCGGCCTATCCGCTCGCGGACGGCAACATCGACGTGCACGAGCTGTTCCTGGCCAACTTCTTCGCCCAGACGCAGGCGCTCGCCTTCGGCAAGACTGCCGAGCAGGTGCGCGCCGAGGGCACCGCGGAGGACATCGTCAACGCGCGGGTCTTCTCCGGCAACCGGCCGACCACCTCGATCATGGCGCCGTCGCTGACCCCCGGGGTCCTGGGCCAGCTGATCGCCCTCTACGAGCACATCACCTTCACCCAGGGCGTGGTGTGGGGCATCGACTCCTTCGACCAGTGGGGCGTCGAGCTCGGCAAGCAGCTCGCTGTCCAGATCAGCCCGGCGGTCTCCGGTGACGCGGACACCGCCAAGCAGCAGGACGCCTCTACCCAATCCCTCATCGCCTACTACAGAGAGAAGCGCACGTGACCAGCGACGGTCATCCCGAGTCACTCATCGAGGTCCACGACACCGCTGAGGCCCTGGCCTCGGCGGTCGCCGGGGAGTTCCTCAGCCGCGTTGCCGACCTGCAGGCGGCCGGCGACGTCCCCGCCATCGGCCTCACCGGTGGCACGATCGCCGAGGCGATCCATCGCGAGATCGCACGCCTCGCGCCCGAGTCGGGTGTCGACTGGGGCGCGGTCGAGTTCTTCTTCGGCGACGAGCGCTACGTCGCGGCTGACTCCCCCGACCGCAACGCCGGCCAGGCCCGCGCCGCCTTCCTGACCGAGGTCGGCGTCCCGGACCACCGCATCCACGAGATGCCCGCCACCGACTCCGGCCTGAGCGTCGACGAGGCCGCGGCACAGTTCTCCGAGGACGTACGCAGCCACGGCTCCGGCGGCTTCGACATCCTGATGCTCGGCGTCGGCCCCGACGGCCACATCGCCTCTCTCTTCCCCGGCTTCCCGCAGCTCGAGGCGAAGGACGCGATCGCCGTCGGCGTCACCGACTCCCCCAAGCCGCCGCCGGAGCGCATCACCTTCACCGTCGAGGCGCTGCGTCGGTCCACGACCGTCTGGTTCCTGGTCAGCGGCGAGGGCAAGGCCGAAGCGGTGGCCAAGGCCCACGGCGGCGCCACGGTCGCCGAGATCCCGGCCACCGGCGTCACTGGCACCACCGAGACGACCTGGTTCCTGGACCGGGCCGCCGCCTCCAAGCTCTGACCCACGCCGACTCGGCGCGTCTGTCCCGCTCAGGCGCCCCGAGTCGGCGCGAATGTCTCGGAAATTCAGTTACCCAGCATGCTAACGCCGGGTAAATCTTTCCCGTTACGGGTGCCGCGCACCCCTGCGGACCTGCCACCATCCGAGCATGTCCCTCAGCCCCTCTCGGCGGCTCGGCCTCACCCTGGCCAGCCTCGTTGCCCTCGCTCTGGCGAGCTTCATGGCGGTCGTGATCACGACCTCCCCGGCCCAGGCGGCCACGATCAACGTCACCACGGCGATCGCCACCCAGAACGGCTCGACGGCCACCGTACGCGGCTATGTCGTCGGCCAACCCACAGCGACCAGCACGGTCGTGACCAGCAACTACCCCAGCGACTACGCTCTCGCGATCGCTGACTCGGCCTCGGAGACCAGCACGTCCAAGATGCTCTACGTGCAGATCCCCGACGCGTTCCGCAGCGCGTGGGGCCTCCGGTCCAACCCGAGCCTCAAGGGGCGTCAGATCGATGTGACCGGCACCCTGACGGCGTACTTCTCCCATCCCGGCCACAAGAACGCCACCGCCTTCGCGTTCGCCGGCTCCACCCCGACTCCGACTCCCACTCCGACGGCCACCCCGACCGCGGACCCGAACATCCCGGCGGGCTACTACGACCCGGCCGCCGGCCTGTCCGGCTCGTCGCTGAAGTCGGCGCTGCACAACATCATCGACGGCCACACCACGCTGTCCTACAGCGCGGTCTGGGAGGCGCTGAAGGTCCTCGACCAGGACCCGAACAACTCCTCGAACGTGATCGAGTTCTACTCCGGGGTCTCCACACCGAAGACCAACAACGGCGGCGACGCCAACAACTGGAACCGCGAGCACACCTGGCCGCAGAGCCACGGCGACTTCGGCACGAGCAACGGCCCCGGCACCGACGTCCACCACCTGCGGCCCGAGGACGTCACCGTCAACTCCACCCGCGGCAGCAAGGACTTCGATCTGGGCGGGTCGGCGGTCTCGGAGTGCAGCGACTGCTGGACCGACGCTGATTCCTTCGAGCCACGTGACAGCGTAAAGGGCGACCTCGCCCGCGGCATCCTCTACATGGCCGTGCGCTACAACGGCGACGACGGCTTCGCCGACCTGGAGGTCAACAACTCCATCAACGGCTCGACCAACTACCTCGGCAAGGTCTGCGTACTGCTCGGCTGGCACAACGCCGACCCCGTCACCGCCGCCGAGCGCACCCGCAACAACAAGGTCTACTCGACCTACCAGCGCAACCGAAACCCCTTCGTCGACCACCCGGAGTACGCCGAGTCCATCTTCGGCGCAACCTGCTAAGCCCTCCCCGTCGAGTCGGCGCATCTGTCTCGCGCAGATGCGCCGACTCGGCGCGTCAGCCCCAGATCTTCCACAGGGTTTTCCACAGTCTCACTGGGCCCGGTGGCGACACCGGACCAAGATCCACAGACTCGCGGCATGGACATGTACGAGATGCTGTTCAACGGAAGCCTCGGTAGCGCCTTCCCGTTGCCGATCACCGAGCCGTTCACCTTCAAGATGGCCCGTGAAGCGGGCATCTCACGGAGGCGGCTCGGCGCGCTCCTAGACACAGGCCTCGTGCGCCGCCCCATCAAGGGCGTCTACCTGGCCACCGAAGTCGGCGACTCACTCCCCACCCGGGCGGCGTGCTTGAGGCTGATCGCACCGGCCGACTGCATCGTCGTCGACCGACATGCTGGGTGGCTCCTCGGGGCTGAGATGATCCTCGCCCCCGGTGAGCACCTCAGCCTTCGCCCGCTATCACTCTTCCGACCAACCGGCCACGGCCGGCTGCGCAATGACATCGCCAGGAGCGGAGAACGCGATGTGAAAGACAGTGAGACCGACGAGATCGGTGGTCTGCGCGTCACCACCCCATTGCGTACGGCCTGGGACCTCGGTCGCGTCCGTTGGCCGGACGAGGCGATCGCCGGAGTCTCGATGATGCACCGACTCGGAGCGTACGAGCCTGAGGAGTTCCTCGCGGGAATCGAGCAGTTCCGCGGCCACAGGTGGGTCACCACCCTCCGTGAGATCGGCCCGCTCGCCGACGGCCGGTTCGAGTCACCGCCCGAGGCGGTGCTCGGCCTGCACTGTCACCAAGCCCGATTCCCGATGACACCCCAGGTCGAGGTTCCGACAATGGCCGGAGAGTTCGTCGCACGTCTCGACCTGGCCAACGAGGATCTGCTCGCCGCGGTCGAGTACGACGGGGCCGAGTGGCACTCCTCCCCTGCCCAACAGGCACATGATCGGGAGAGACGGCTGGACGCATGCCGCGAGGGGTGGCTGGTCGAGGCGTTCACGAAGCGCGACCTCTTCACACGGACCGGGGACGCGGACGTACGCATCCGTAGACTGCACCATGAGGCACTCCGGCGGCGGGGCCGAAGGCTGGCGAGCTGACGCCCGGGACAGTTGCGCCGACTCGTTCGTCCCAGGCGGGACAAATGCGCCGAGTCGGCGCCTCTGCTTGGAGCAGATGCGCCGACTCGGTGGGTGTTTCAGAAGATGATCTCGCCGGACTTGCGGCGGGAGCGGAGGAGGGCGATTGCCTCCTCCAGGATGTCCTCGGCCTCGGCGTCGGAGCGGCGCTCCTTCACGTAGGCGAGGTGGGTCTTGTAAGGCTCGATCTTCGGCGCCGGGGGCGCGTTCTCCGCGTCGAGACCGGCCGGGAGACCACACTTGGGGCAGTCCCAGGAATCCGGCGGCGTCGCCTCGACGGCGAAGGTGATGACCGAGCGATGTGCGTTGGTGCAGAAGTAGGTGACGGCCTTCCGTGGCGCAGCTTCGCCGCGCTCCGCCTCACCCATCGGCCCAGCACCGACTCGGGAGCCCCGAATCGCGTTCCCTCCACCTGCCATGGTGCTGCGGTGTCCTCTCTCAACTTAAAGTTCGCAGCCCCGAGAGGCCACTTTGGGGGAATCGGACGGCAAAATCTCCGTCCAGCGTCGATGAGTTTAGACGCTATCGCGCGTGCGCTGAAGGGGAATGTTTCAGTAGGCCATCAGCAGGCCGAGCGCGATCACACAGGCGAACCAGATCACACCGATGCCGATGGTGAGCCGGTCGAGGTTGCGCTCGACGACCGAAGATCCACCCAGCGAGCTCGAGACACCGCCACCGAACATGTCGGAGAGTCCGCCACCGCGGCCCTTGTGAAGCAGCACGAGCAGGATCATCAGCGCGCTCGCGATGACCAGGATGATGGTGAAGAGAAGTTCCACGTTGAAATCCTATCTGGAGAGCCCGAAACCTACAGCACTGGCCTAGAGAACTGGCAGGTCGTAGTAGCGCGAGATGGCCGCGAAGTCCTCGACCGAGAGGCTCGCCCCGCCGACCAGCGCCCCGTCGACGTCGGCCTCCTGCATAAGTGCGGCCACGTTGTTGGGCTTCACCGAGCCGCCGTAGAGGATGCGTACGCCACCGGCGATCTCCGCGCCATAGCTCTTCTCGAGCTGCTCCCGGATGCCGGCGCAGACCTCTTGGGCGTCCTGCGCAGTGGCGGTCTCCCCCGTGCCGATCGCCCAGACCGGCTCGTAGGCGATCACGATCTGGCCGACCTCGGCGTCGGTGAGCCCGGCCAGCGAGCCCTCGACCTGTGCGGTGCAGTGGTCGAGGTGGTTGCCGGCCTGGCGGACCTCGAGGCCCTCGCCGACGCAGACGATCGGGACGATGTTGTGCTTGAGCGCGATCTTGGCCTTGAGCGCGACGATCTCGTCGGTCTCGCCATAGTGCTCACGACGCTCGGAGTGACCCACGATCACGTAGGAGCAGCCGAGCTTGGCCAGCATCGAGGCCGAGACCTCGCCGGTGTAGGCGCCGGACTCCTGGGTGGAGACGTTCTGGGCACCGTAGGTGATGCGCATCTTGTCGCCGTCGACCAGCGTCTGCACCGAGCGGATGTCGGTGAACGGCGGGAAGACCGCCACCTCCACGGCAGCGAAGTCGTGGCGCTTGTCAGAGAGCGTCCAGGCGAGCTTCTGGACCAGGACCACCGCTTCTTGGTGGTTGAGGTTCATCTTCCAGTTGCCGGCGATGAGCGGGGTGCGCCCCGCGGCCGGCTTCTTGGCCGCCATCAGCCCAGTCCCCCGACCACGGTCGCCTCGTCCAGCACGGCGATGCCCGGAAGCGTCTTGCCCTCCAGGTATTCGAGCGAGGCGCCGCCGCCGGTCGAGATGTGACCGAACTGGTCGTCGGCGAACCCGAGCTGGCGGATCGCCGCGGCGGAGTCGCCACCACCGACGACCGAGAGGCCGTCGATCGTGGTGAGCGCCTGGGCGACCGCGCGGGTGCCCTCGGCGAAGGCGGCCTGCTCGAAGACGCCCATGGGGCCGTTCCAGAAGACCGTCTTGGCGCCCTCGAGCGCGGCGGCGTAGGTCTGGCCCGACTCCGGACCGATGTCGAGCCCGAGCGAGTCGGCCGGGATCGCGTTGGCCGCGACCACGCGGGCGGATGCCTCGTCGCCGAAGGAGTCGGCGACCACGACGTCGGTCGGCAGCAGGATCTCGACGCCGATCTCCTCGGCGCGCTCGAGATAGCCGAGCACGGTGAGGATCTGGTCCTCCTCGAGCAGCGACTGGCCGACCTCGTAGCCCTGGGCCTTGAGGAAGGTGAAGACCATGCCGCCGCCGATGAGCAGTTTGTCCGCCTTGCCGAGCAGGTTGTCGATCACGCCGAGCTTGTCGGAGACCTTCGAGCCACCGAGGACGACCACGTAGGGCCGCTCGGGGGTCTCGGTGAGCCGCTTGAGCACGTCGATCTCGGTGGCCACCAGGTCGCCCTGCGCGCTCGGGAGCAGCTTGGCGACGTCGTAGACGGAGGCCTGCTTGCGGTGGACCACGCCGAAGCCGTCGGAGACGAAGGCGTCGACCAGGGCGGCGAGCTCGGCGGCGAAGGTCGCCCGCTCGATGTCGTCCTTGCTGGTCTCACCGGCGTTGAAGCGTACGTTCTCCAGCAGCGCGACCTGGCCGTCGGCGAGGCCGCCGACGACCGAGCTGGCGGAGTCGCCGACGGTGTCGGTCGCGAAGGCGACCTCGGCACCGAGCAGCTCACCGAGGCGGGTCGCCACGGGGGCCAGCGAGTAGGCCGGGTCCGGCTCCCCCTTCGGCCGACCGAGGTGGGCGACCACCACGACCCTGGCGCCGGCGTCCGCCAGCGTCTTGATCGTGGGCACCGAGGCACGGATGCGACCGTCGTCGGTGATCGTGGTGCCTTCCAACGGGACATTGAGGTCGGAGCGCACGAGAACTCGCTTGCCCGCGACACCCTGCTCGATGAGCTGCGTGAGATTCAGAGACATAACGGGCTAGACCCTAACCTGTGAGGCAGGTCGCTGGGTCACAGGCTCGCGCCAACGTACGCCACCAGGTCGCCGAGCCGGTTGGAGTAGCCCCACTCGTTGTCGTACCACGCCGCGACCTTGACCTGGTTGCCGATCACCTTGGTCAGCGGGGCGTCGAAGATCGAGGACGCCGGGTTGGTGACGATGTCGGAGGAGACGATCGGGTCGGTCGAGTAGACGAGGTACTTCCCGTCGGCGGCCTTCTCCATGATCGAGTTGATCTCCTCGACCGAGGTCTCGCGCGAGGCCTCGAAGGAGAGGTCGACGATCGAGCCGGTCGGCACCGGCACCCGCAGCGCGTAGCCGTCGAGCTTGCCCTTCAGCTCCGGCAGCACCAGACCGATCGCCTTGGCGGCGCCGGTCGAGGTGGGCACGACGTTGAGGGCGGCCGCACGGGCACGGCGCATGTCCTTGTGGATGTTGTCCTGAAGGTTCTGGTCGGCGGTGTAGGCGTGGATGGTCGTCATCAGGCCCTGGTTGATGCCGACGCCGTCGTTGAGCGCCTTCGCCAGCGGCGCCAGGCAGTTGGTCGTGCACGAGGCGTTGGAGATCACCGTGTGGGCCTCGGGGTCGTAGATCGACTCGTTGACGCCCATCACGATGGTGGCGTCCTCGTTCTTCGCCGGCGCGGAGATGATCACCTTCTTCGCCCCGCCGGAGTCGATGTGGGCGCGTGCCTTGGTCGCGTCGGTGAAGAACCCGGTCGACTCGATCACGACGTCGACGTCGAGGTCCTTCCAGGGGATGTTGGCCGGGTCGCGCTCTGCGTACGCCTTGATCTCCTTGCCGTCGACGACGATCGCGTCCTCGGTGGCGGACACGTCGGCGTCGAGGGGGCCGAGGATCGAGTCGAACTTCAGCAGTGTCGCGAGGGTTGCGTTGTCACTGAGGTCGTTCACCCCCACGATCTCGATGTCGAGGTCGGAGGCGCGCACCGCGCGGAAGAAGTTGCGGCCGATCCGGCCGAATCCGTTGATGCCTACTCGAACTGTCACGTGGACTCCTGGTTCGCGTCGAAAAGATTGTGCGCGGGGTCACCCGCTGACGCCGACACTACCCAGCGCCTCTGAACAGCGGGAGAGTGGGTTGGATCGTTCCAAAAGACGGACGAGTAGCAAACGGCCCGAGCCCCTCGATCTGTCGAGGGGCTCGGGCCGGTTTCAGGCCGTGGAGGCTGCTCTCAGGCGTCCTCGGCGAGCATCTCCGCGGTCAGCGACGCCTCGGTGTCGGGGATGCCGAGCTCCTCGGCCCGCTTGTCGGCCATCGCCAGAAGGCGGCGGATACGGCCGGCGATGGCGTCCTTGGTCAGCACCGGGTCGTGGAGCTGTCCGAGCTCCTCGAGCGAGGCCTGCTTGTGCTCCAGACGGAGCTTGCCGGCCTGGCGCAGGTGGTCGGGGATGTCCTCGCCGAGGATCTCCAGGGCGCGCTCGACGCGGGCGCCGGCGGCGACGGCCGCACGGGCCGAACGGCGCAGGTTGGCGTCGTCGAAGTTGGCCAGCCGGTTGGCGGTGGCGCGGACCTCGCGGCGCATCCGGCGCTCCTCCCAGGCCATCAGCGACTCGTGGGCACCCAGGCGGGTGAGCAGCTGGCCGATCGCGTCACCGTCGCGGATGACGACACGGTCCACGCCGCGTACCTCCCTCGGCTTCGCCGAGATGCCGATACGACGGGCGACGCCGACGAGCGCGAGAGCGGACTCCGAGCCCGGGCAGGTCACCTCCATCGAGGAGGATCGGCCCGGCTCGGTGAGCGAGCCGTGGGCAAGGAAGGCACCACGCCAGGCGGCCACGGCGTCGCAGGCGCCGCCCGAGACGACGGCAGGCGGAAGGCCCCGCACCGGCCGGCCACGCTGGTCGAGAAGGCCGGTCTGACGCGCCAGCGCCTCACCGTCCTTGACCACGCGCACGATGTAGCGGCTGCCCTTACGAAGCCCGCTCGCCTGGATGAGAGCCACCTCTGCCTCGTGACCGAAGACGTCGGCGATGTCTCGCTTCAATCTCCTGGCGGCCAGACCGGTGTCGAGCTCAGCCTCGACCACGATCCTGCCTGCCACGATGTGGATCCCCCCAGCGAACCTCAACGTCGAGGCAACCTCTGCCTTCCGGCAGCATGTCTTGGTGATCTGAGTGGAGGCCAGCTCGGCCTTCACCTGTCCCGTCATCGCCATGCCGGAGAGTCTTTCATTGTTGTCAACGACCCTCGAATCGGTTCCACGTCAGAGCACTCTGTGTGTAGGGCCGGAGAGAGGCTTGCAGTAAGAGGAATCGGCGCCCGCCGGGACTCATGACGCGATTGGCGGGAGTGGGTCCGGCGACGTCCGGCGGCGAGATCGCCGTTCCAGCGGCCAGCCCTGCCCGCATGCCCTAGCGTGCGTCATCGTGCCTCAACCCACTATCGACCCCCGCGATCCGGATTCGCGCCTGCTGTGGATCTTCGTCCTCGGTCTGTGCTGTACGCCCGGCCCGTTCGGCGCACTCACCTCGGTGGAGTCCAGGGGCGCTGGTGTCGACGACTTGCTCTTCTTCGTCGGAATCGAGTGCCTCGTGCTCGCCGGCCTCGTGGCGGGAGTCGTCAAGATCGCTCGTACGCCCGTATACCCGCCTGATCGCTGGGCGGCGAGCGCATATCTGGTCCTGGGCGTGATCCTTGTCTGCATGGGAGTCGGAGGAATCGTCGAGGGGCGCCATACATCGAGGCAAAGACAGGCACATCGGACTGGGGATATCGCGTCGACGGCCTCATCCATGCCGCCCTCGGCACAGCGCTGCTGTGCCTCTTCGTTCGTGAGCTCCGTCAGCGCCGCCGCGCTCGCTTGCCCCTGGAGGACTCGCCCGCTTGACACGTCTCGCCGACGAATACGTGCACGTCGAATTGCTGACCGCGATCCTCGCTGCGGCGTTCGAGCGCTAACCCGCCCCGATCACCCTCGCGTACGCAGCGGCGAGCCGCTCCGGGTCGTGGCGAGGGGTCCCGTCGCCGACGGCGACGTCGGCGACCTCGACCTGCGCACCGCACTTCTCGGCCACCCGCGACAGGTCGTCGAGACCGTCGAGGGAGGAGTCGACGAGGACGGTGTGGATGCGGAGGTCGGGGGCGTGGTCGAGGACGACCGAGAGGTGCTCGGCGGGGCCGAAGCCGGTCGTCTCCCCCGGCTGCTCGCCGAGGTTGAGCACGACGACGATCTTCGCGGAGGTCGCGACCAGGGCCTCGCGCAGGGCGCGGACCATGAGGTGCGGCAGGACCGAGGTGAACCAGGAGCCGGGGCCCAGGAACACCCACTCGGCGTCGCAGATCGCCTTGACGGCGTCGGGGGCGGCCGGCGGGTTGTCGGGGACCAGCTGGATCGACTCGATCCGGCCGTCGGTGGTGGCGACCTCGACCTGGCCGCTGATCTCCAGCCTGGCGTCCGGGTCGCCGGGGACGAGCCCACTGACCTCGGCGACGATGTCCATCGGGACCAGCGCCATCGGCAGGACTCGGCCCTTGGCGCCCAGCAAGCGGCCGACCCAGTCGAGGGCCTCGACGTGGTCGCCGAGCTGCTCCCACAGGCCCACGATCAGCAGGTTGCCGAGGTTGTGGCCGCGCATCTCGCCCTCGCCGGCGAAGCGGTGCTGCAGCACTTGCGCCCAGGTGTCGTCCCAGCGGTCCGCGCCGCACAGCGCGGCGAGCGCCATCCGCAGGTCGCCCGGCGGAAGCACGCCGAACTCCCTTCGGAGCCGGCCGCTGGAGCCGCCGTTGTCAGCGACCGTGACGATCGCGGTGAGCTGGTCGACGGTCAGGTCGTCGACGAGCAGCCGCAGCGCGCTCAAGGACGCATGCAGTCCGTGCCCTCCCCCCAGGGCGACGACGGCCTGGGCATCTGCTCCGGGTCGGTCGGCCCCGGCCACTCTCACTCCCGCCCGAGGTCTCGGTGGATCGCCTTCGCATCCAGGCCGGCATCTCGCAGCCGCCTGGAGATCTCCTCCGCCATCGCCACGCTGCGGTGCTTGCCGCCCGTGCACCCGATTGCCACGCGCATGAACCTCTTTCCTTCGTGGAGATAGCCCTTGGTCACTCCGATGAGCACCGGAACATACCCGCTCAGGAACTCCTCCGCACCAGGGCGCGAGTAGACGTAGGCGGCGACGTCGGGGTTGTCACGTCCGTTGCCGTCCTTCAGCTCGGGCACCCAGTGCGGGTTGGGCAGGAAACGCATGTCGGCCATGAAGTCGGCGTCGACCGGGATCCCGTACTTGAACCCGAAGCTCACCACCGACACCTTCAGCGTCGTCCGCTCCGGGGTGCCGAACGCCTCCGCGATCCTCGCGGTGAGCTGGTGCACGTTGAGCTGGGTCGTGTCGATGACCAGATCGGCGGCGCCACGCAGGTTGGCCAGCACCACCCGCTCCCGCTCGAGCGCGTCCAGCAGCCGCTCGTTGCCCCGCTGCATCGGGTGGGGCCGCCGCGCGGCCTCCTGACGGCGGACCAGCGTGTCGTCGGCGGCATCGAGGAAGACCAGGGTCGTACGCCGCCCGGTGGCTTTCTTCGCCACGATCTCCTCGAGCTCGGCGAAGAAGGACCCGGAACGTACGTCGGTCACGACCGCCACCGGCTGCTCCGGGCCGCGGGCCGCGTCGACCCGCTCCACCACCTGCGGGAGCAGGCTCGGCGGCAGGTTGTCGACGACGTAGTAGCCGAGGTCCTCCAACTCCTTGGCGGCGGTGCTCCGCCCGGCACCGGTCATGCCGGTGATGACGACGACCTCCCCCTTGTGCATGACCTACTCCTCGATGATCTCGCCGGTGGTGACGTTGATGGCGCTAACCTTGCCATTCTTCGCCGTCTGCTCCACAGCGGTCTTGATCGCTGTCGCGGTGCCGGGCCCGATGCCGGGCACCTGGGCGATCTCCTCGACGGTCGCCGCGCGGAGCTTCTTGAGCGAGCCGAAGTGCTTCATCAGCGTCCTACGACGCACCTCGCCGAGGCCGGGTACGTCGTCGAGCAGGCTCTCCACCATGGACTTCGACCGACGGCCGCGGTGGTGGGTGATGGCGAACCGGTGCGCCTCGTCGCGGACCCGCTGCAGCAGGTAGAGCCCCTCGGAGCTGCGCGGCAGGATCACCGGGTCCTCCTCGTCGGGGACCCAGACCTCCTCCAACCGCTTGGCCAGGCCGACGACCGGGATGTCATTGATGCCGAGCTCGGTCAGGGCCCGCTGCGCGGCCGCCACCTGAGGCGCGCCGCCGTCGACGACGACCAGGCCGGGGGCGTAGGCGAACTTGCGGGGCCGGCCGGTCTCCGGGTCGACCAGCATCGGGCCGCTGGCCCCCTCGACCTCGGTCGACACGATCGACGTCGACTGCTCGTCGAGGAGCCGCTTGAACCGCCTCGTGATCACCTCGTGCATCGCCCGGACGTCGTCGGAGCCGTCCTGGCCCTTGATGATGAACCGGCGATACTCGGACTTGCGGGCCAGCCCGTCCTCGAAGACCACCATGCTGGCCACGATCTCGGTGCCCTGCAGGTGGGAGATGTCGTAGCACTCGATCCGGAGCGGCACCTCGTCGAGCTCGAGCGCCTCCTGGATCTCCTCGAGCGCCCGGTTGCGGATGGTCAGGTCGCTGGCGCGCTTGGTCTTGTGGAGCGCGAGGGCCTGCTTGGCGTTGTTTGCGACGGTCTCCTGGAGCGTCTTCTTGTCGCCGCGCTGCGGGACCCGGATCCTGACCTTCGCCTTCCGTACGTCCGAGAGCAGCTCCTCGAGGGTCTCGTGGTCGGGCGGCAGCGCCGGGACCAGGATCTCGCGCGGGATCGCCTCTGCGTCCTCGCCTGCGTAGAGCTGGAGCAGGAAGTGCTCGACCAGGCCGGCGGTGTCGGCGTCGTCCATCCGGTCCGCGACCCAGCCGCGCTGACCCTTGATGCGGCCACCACGTACGTAGAAGATCTGCACGCCGACCTCGAGCGGGTCCTCGGCCAGGGCGATCACGTCGGCGTCGGCACCGTCGCCGAGCACCACCGCCTGCTTCTCCAGGGCACGGTGCATCGCGGCGAGGTCGTCACGCAGCCGCGCGGCCTTCTCGAAGTCGAGCGCCTCGGATGCGGCGTACATCTCCTTCTCGATCCGCTTGGTGAAGGTCGTGGTGTGGCCGGCCATGAAGTCGCAGAAGTCGTCGACGATCTCGCGGTGCTCCTCGGGCGAGATGTTGCCGACGCAAGGGGCGGTGCACTTGTCGATGTAGCCGAGCAGGCAGGGGCGGCCGATCTGCTGCGAGCGCTTGAAGACGCCGTTGCTGCACGAACGCATCGGGAAGACCCGGAGCAGGATGTCGACGGTCTCACGGATGGCCCAGGCGTGGCCGTAGGGGCCGAAGTATCTGGTGCCCTTGCGCTTGGCGCCGCGACCGACCATGACGCGCGGGAACTCCTCGCCGACGGTGACCGCGAGCCACGGGTAGGACTTGTCGTCGCGGTACTTGACGTTGAACCGCGGGTCGAACTCCTTGATCCAGGTGTATTCGAGCTGGAGCGCCTCGATGTCGTTGTTGACCGTCGTCCACTCGACGCTGGCCGCGGTGGTCACCATCGTGGCCGTGCGGGGGTGGAGGCTGGGGATCGGCTGGAAGTAGTTCGCGAGCCGTTGACGCAGGTTGATCGCCTTGCCGACGTAGATCACCCGCCCCTTGGGATCGCGGAACCGGTAGACCCCTGGCTGGGTGGGGATGCTCCCAGCTTTCGGGCGATAGCTCTGCGGATCGGGCACGTCCGCCAGCCTATCGGCGAGGACCGACAGGCTGGCGGTACGCAGGGGGTGCCCGGATCGGCTAGCCGAGCAGCTCCACCTCCGAGAGCGTGATCTGTTCGCCCGGGGTCCCGGTGAACTCGATCCGGATCCGGTTGAACCTCGACTCCGACTCGAGCTTGAACGGCCGGGTGGCCTGCTGCCAGGCGAACTCCTCACCCGAGCGCCGGTCGAGGACCTTCCAGTCGGCGCCGTCGTTGGACCCCTTGACGACCCAGCCGCTCGGTGAGCCACCGTCGGCGCCGTTGGTGAGGGTGTAGAAGGACACCGGCACCTTGGTCCCGGAGAACCGGTACTCCACCCAGCCGTCGCCGGCCACGGTCGTCTGCGTCGCGGAGTCGTTGTCGACCAGCCTCTCGCCGTCGCTTCCGCTGGCCGAGACCGTGCCCTTTCCAGCACCGGACTTGTCGGCGATCGGCGTCGCCGGCTCCGAGCCGGTGGTCAGCGACGGCGGGACGGCGCTGGGCGAGGTGCCCCAGCGCGACGGCTTCGAGCCCATGTCGAACTCGATGGTGCCGCCGTCGGCGAGCTCCTTGTGGGAGACGTACGTCTTGTCCCACGTCTTGCCGTCGATCATGACGCCCTGGACGTAGATGTTCTCGTTGCTGTTCGCGGGTGCCTTGATCACCAGGTCCTTGCCGCCCTCGAGGTGGAGGGTGGCCTTGGTGAACAGCGGCGAGCCGAGAACGAGGTTCTCGCTGCCCATCTGGAGCGGGTAGAGGCCGAGGGAGGCGAAGAGATGCCACGCCGAGGTCTCGCCGTTGTCCTCGTCACCGGCGTAGCCCTGCCCGATCTCCGAGCCGGTGTACATCCGGCGCAGGGTCTCGCGGACGATCTCCTGCGTCTTCCAGGGCTGGCCGGTGTAGCTGTACATCCACGGGATGTGGTGGCTGACCTGGTTGGAGAAGCCCCACTGCCCCATGCGTACGTCACGGGCCTCGCGGATCTCGTGGATGATGCCGCCGTAGGAGCCCGGGTACTCCCCCGTCTCCGGTGTGGAGAAGAAGGTGTCCAGCTTGTTCGCGAGCCCGCCGCGACCGCCGTAGAGGTTGGCCAGGCCCTGGCCGTCCTGAGGGGTGTGGAACGCGAAGTTCCACCCGTTGGTCTCGGTGTAGTCGTGGTCGCTCCCCCAGATCAGCGGGTTGTAGTCGGCCGGCGACTTCTTGAAGGTGCCGTCGGCGTTGCGGCCCTGGAAGAAGCCGACCTTGGTGTCGAAGGTGTTGACGTAGTTGCGGGCCCGGCCGAGGAAGTACTCCGACTCCTCCCGCAGCCGCTTCCGCTCGGCCGAGGAGATTCCGTCACGCTCGGCGAGCTTCGCGGCCATGTTCCCGATGCCGTAGTCGTTGATGTAGCCCTCGAGCCCCCAAGAGACGCCCTCGCTCACGGCCGCGGGCGTGTAACCGAGGAACACCGAGGTCTGCATGCCCTTGCGGCCGACGTTGGAGTTGGTCGCGGAGCCCGGAGGCCGGACGGTGGCGTTCTTCACCGCGGCCGCATAGGCGGCCTCGGCGTCGATCCCCTCCACCCCCTTGACGTACGCATCGGCGAAGGAGACGTCCGAGCTGGTCCCGGTCATCAGGTTGGCGTAGCCCGGCGAGGACCAGCGCGAGATCCAGCCGTTGTCCTTGTACTGCTGCACGAAGCCGTTGACCATCTCGGCCGCCTGGCTCGGCTCCAGGAGCGAGTAGGCCGCCCAGGTGGTGCGGTAGGTGTCCCAGAAGCCGTTGTTCACATAGACCTTGCCGTCCTTGATCTCGGCCCCCGTGTGGGTGGGCGTCGTTCCGGGCGGGTTGGTGTCACCGGAGGTGGACTGCACGGCGTGCTTCCAGACCGGTTCGTCCTCGGTGCCGGTGTTCTCGTGGCCCGAGTTGGGATAGAGGAAGAGCCGGGCGAGGTTGGAGTAGACGGTCGTCTTCTGGTCCTTGGTCGCGCCCTGGATGTCGAGGACGTCGAGCTTGTCCTGCCACAGCGCCTTCGCCTTCTCCTTGACCGTGTCGAAGGAGTCGTCGGCGACCTCGAGCTCGAGGTTGCGCTTGGCCTGGTCGATGCCGATCAGGCTGGTGGCGATGCGCATCGTCACGGTCCTGTCCGCGCCGGCGTCGAACTGGAGATGGCCCTGTACGTTCGGGCGCTCGGCGGTGGCGTACTTCCCACCGCCGGTGACCGGCTGGTCGAAGGTCGCGTAGACGTACATCCGGGTGGCGCCGTTGGACAGGCCGCTGCGGGTGTCGGTGAAGCCGGTCAGCGTCCCGGCCGCCGGGTCGAGGGTCAGTCCGCCGTCGTTGTTGACGTTGTCGAACACCAGCCGCGCGGAGTCACCGGGGTAGGTGAACCGGAACACGGCCGCATGGTCGGTGGGTGCGATCTCGGCGCTCTGCCCGTTGTCGAAGTCGACCTTGTAGTAGTGGGGCCGGGCGGTCTCGTTCTCGTGCTCGAAGGTGAGCTCGCGCGCGTTGCGGCCCGGGTCCGGGGTGCTCTCGGCGGCGGACGGCATCACCTGGAAGGTCTGCCGGTCGCCCATCCACGGGCTGGTCTCGTGGCTCAGCGTCAGCGCCTGCAGGCTGGTCCGGTTCTGGGCGTCGTTGTCCTGGTGGTAGCGGTAGAACCACGACAGCGAGCCGGCGTTGGTCATCGGCGCCCAGAAGTTGAAGCCGTGCGGGACCGCCGTCGCCGGGATGTTGTTGCCGCGCGAGAAGCTGCCGCTGGACTGCGTGCCACGGGTCGTCACGGCGTAGTCGACGCTGCTGGTGATCTGTGGTTCGTCCGGGGAGGCGGTGATCGCGATGTCGTCGTACCAGCCACGGAACTTCGTCGGGCCGCTCGGGGCGTCGACGGCGACCAGGATGCGGTCGATCGTCCTGCCCGCGGCGACCTCGCCGATGACGGAGCTCTTCTTGTTCCACTGGTTGGTGTAGAGCGACTTCGACTCGCCCTGGCCCTTCGGGGACAGTACGTAGCCCTGCTCGTCGAGCGCGCCCAGCTCCGAGAGCAGGGTGCCGTCGGTGAAGGCCAGGTCGACGGCCGTGTAGGTGCTCGGGTAGCTCAGGTCACCATCGATGAACTCGGGGAAGACCAGGTAGGACAGCTCGGTCTCGGCGCCGACCGGGATGTCGACGTCGAAGACGCGGTTGTAGGAGTGGCCCTTGTCGCCGGTGATCTTGCCGGCGTACTCGAAGGCGTGCACTCCGGTGAAGCCGACCTTCGACTTCGCGGCGTACGCCGTGGCGGGGCCGTCGTCGGGGTGGCTGGTCATGTTCTTCAGCGGCGGCGGGGGCTCGGAGCCGTCGGAGAGCTGCCACTCGGCGAGCTGGATGATGCCGCCGCTCTGGTTGGCGGAGATGTCGATGCGGTAGTGGGAGTACGCCTGCGGGGAGGCGATCTCGAACTCACGGGTCTGGAAGCGCTCGTCCCAGGACTGGCCGGTGCGGGTGTCGACGGTCGTCCAGGCTTGGCCGTCGGTGGAGCCCTGGATCACCCAGTTCTTGGGGTCACGCTCGGCGGCGTCGTTGGCCGAGGTGAGGGCGTACCTGACGACATTGACGGGCTGGTCGAGCTCGATCTGCACCCAGCCCGTGGTCGCGAAGGTGAGCCACTTGGTGTTGATGTCGCCGTCGACGAGCTCGGCGGCCCCCTCACCTGAGCCGGTGTTCTCTCCGCTGGCGGTGACGCCGGTGATGTGCTCGGAGATGTCGCCGGGGATGCCGAAGTGGTCCGGTCCGGTGACGCCCGCGGTGCGGGGGTTCCCGTCGTCGTCGGTGTCGACGAGGTCGGCCCAGCTCGGCTGGGGCTCGTTCTCCTCGAAAGAGGTCTCCCAGTCACCGCCCTCCGCGGCCTGCTGGGGATCGGCGGTGTCGCTCTTGGGGGCCGAGGGCTCAGGTGCCTCCGGGGTCGCGAGTGCGGGCGCGGTGCCGCTCATCGCGACCATCAGCGTCGCCGTCGCGGCGATCATCGCGGCCAGGCGGGCCCGGCCTCTCGTTCTGCGTGGTGCGTCCCAACGGTGCATCGGTGTGATCTCCTTCACATGGGGGCCATCCCAGATGGAACCGTGGGATGACAACGTTGTCAACGTGGTTTGAGAAGGATTTACGCGGGCACGCTGCGGATGCTGGGTGATTTGTGCCGACACACGGGAAAAATCGAGACATCGTTGTCGCGCTCGGATCGACGTCTACGCTGAGCACGTGGCACCACCCTCGCCTGAGCAGACCCGTCAGCAGCGCCGCCCGACCATGAAGGACGTCGCGGCGTCGGCCGGGGT
Source organism: Nocardioides sp. NPDC127503 (assembly GCF_040302165.1). NCBI lineage: Bacteria > Bacillati > Actinomycetota > Actinomycetes > Propionibacteriales > Nocardioidaceae > Nocardioides > Nocardioides sp. NPDC127503. The sequence continues at coordinate 376,489 of NZ_JBEORH010000002.1, forward strand.
GAGCCTGAAGACCGTCTCGCGGGTGGTCAACGGCGAGTCGAACGTCAACGACGACCTGCGCGCGGCCGTGCTCGAGTCGATCGCCGAGCTCGGGTTCCGGCGCAACGCCAGCGCCCGCGACCTCCGGCAGGGACGGTCAGGCACCGTCGGGCTGCTGCTCGAGGACGTCGCCGACCCGTTCTACTCGATCCTGTCCCGCGCGGTCGAGGAGGTCGCCCGGGAGCACGGGACGATGGTCTTCGCAGGCTCCTCGGCCGAGGACGCCGACCGGGAGCGCGAGCTCGCCCTCGCCTTCTGCGAGCGGCGCGTCGACGGCCTGATCGTCGTGCCGGCCGGGACCAGCCACTCCTATCTCCTCCCCGAGATGCGGGCCGGCATCCCGGTCGTGTTCGTCGACCGGCCGCCCGGCGACATCGAGGCCGACATGATCCTCACCGACAACCGCGGCGGCAGCCGGCGCGGCGTGGAGCATCTGCTCTCCCACGGCCATCGCCGCATCGGCTTCATCGGCGACGCACCGGAGATCTACACCGCCGGCGAGCGCCTGCGCGGCTATCGCGAGGCGCTCGAGTCGGCAGGGGTGCCCTACTCCGACGATCTCGTCACGCAGGCGCCGCCGTCCCCCGCGTCTACCGCCGACGCGCTGGACCGGCTGCTCGACGGGCCGTCACCGGCGACCGCACTGCTGTGCGGCAACAGCCGCACCACCGTCAGCGTGCTCCGCGAGCTCGCCCGGCGCTCGACGCGACTGGCCCTGGTCGGGTTCGACGACGTCGAGCTCGGCGATCTCCTCCAGCCCGGGCTCACCGTGGTCGCCCAGGATCCCGGTGCCATGGGCGCCGCCGCCGCGCGACTCCTCTTCCAGCGAATCGCCGGCGACACCGCGGGCCCGCCGCAGACGGTCACCATCGGCGCTCGGCTGATTCCTCGGGGTTCCGGCGAGCTCCTGGCTCCCTGAGTCTGGGGAAATTCGCCGGGCAGGCCTGGGTTTTAAAGTCTAGTGGCCTAGTATGGTTATGTGCCTTGTCGTGACCGCTACGGATACGCGCTGACCACCAGTGACGAAGCTGCCCGGGCCTACTCCCAGGGGCTGCTCGACGTGCTTCGTCTACGGGACGGCGCTCTCGCCTCGTTTGCGGCCTCGATCGTCCTCGACCCGACCTTCGCGCTCGGACACGCGGCGCTGGCACTGCTCGGCCACGAGATGTGCGCGCCCGTCGACGTCGGCGCTCGCCTGAAGCAGGCTCGACTGCACGCCCGGCGGGCGACCGAGCGTGAACGCAGCCACGTCCACGCGGTCGATGCCCACATCGGCGGCAATCCGCGGCCGCTGATCGACCATCTGGCCGCCTTCCCGCGGGACTCGCTGCTGCTCTCGACCGCGGTGCCGACCATCGCATTCGCCGGAGCCACCGAGGTGCCCGAGGAGGCGTGGGCGATCGTCGAACGTGCCGCGCCCGCCTACGGCGACGACTGGTGGTTCACCGGCCTCCTTGCTTTCGTACGCCAGGAGCAGCGCCGCTTCGACGACGCGATGTCGCTCTCCTGTGCGTCGCTGGCGGTGGAGCCCGGCGCCGGCCACTCGGCCCACGCCCGCGCACATGCCCACTACGAGACCGGCGACCACGAGGCCGGACTCGCGTGGATGTCGTCGTGGGTGCTCGGTGACGGCGCCCAGATCGACGCGCTCTCCCATTTCTCCTGGCACGCCGCGCTGCACGAGCTCTCGCTGGGCAACCTGGAAGCCGTACGCCGCCGCTACGAGACCCAGCTCCAGCCCGGCCACGCGCTGGGCTGCCGGGCGCTGGTCGACTCCGGCTCGCTGCTCTTCCGCTGGGCGCTCACGCCGGGTGCTCGCGACGTGCCCGACATCGCCGAGGTCGTACGCGTCACCGGCCGCGAGACCATGATCCGGCCCGCCACCCCGTTCCTGGCCATGCACACCGCGGTCACTCACCTCGCCACCGGCGACGCCGGTGCGCTCGATGAGCTGAGGTCGTGGGCCGCCGGGCACGTACACCCGACCATGGCCACCGTCGTCGCCCCGCTCGCCGAGGCGCTCGGGCTGATGGCGCGCGACGAGAACTCGGCTGCCGCCGACAGGCTCGCCGTGCTCGCGCCGTCGATCCGCGGTCTCGGCGGCTCCGACGCGCAGCGGGAGATCATCGAGGAGGCCCGCATCGCCGCCCTGCTTCGCGCCGACCGCTGGGACGAGGCCCGGGTGCTGCTCGATGCCCGGCTCGACCGCCGCCGCTCGCCGCGCGATGAGCTGTGGCGGGCACAGGCTCTCGCGCGCGCCTGAGTCAATCCTGCCGAAACGTCACTTCTGCAGGTCGAGTGGGCAGCGGCGTGACGTGTCGGCCTGCAGAACTGACGCCTCGATCTGTGCGCGTGACGCCTCGGCCTGCGGGGGCGACGCCTCGACGAGGCGTGGCTCAGCTGGGGACGATCTCACCGTCGGTGACCTCGAAGGCGACCTCCTCCAGCGCACCCGTCGCCGGGCCCTGCGTCACCGAGCCGTCCTCGATCGAGAACCGGCTGCCGTGGCACGGGCAGTCGATGGTGCCGCCCGCGACCTTCGTGACCGGGCAGCTCCGATGGGTGCAGATCGCGGAGAAGACCTTGAACGTGCCCTCGGTCGGCTGGGTGGCCACCAGGTTGCGGTCAGCGACGATCACTCCCCCGCCGACCGGGACCTCGCTGGTCGCGACCAGCGGGCCGCTGCCACCTGACCCGCCGTCACCCGAGGAGCCGGTGTCGCCGTCACCGCTGCCGCATGCTGCCAGGAGAGGGACGCCGACCGCGGTCACCGCGGTGCCGGTGACGACCTTCCGCCGGGTGATTCGAGATTCACTCATGCCGCCCAGAATAGGCGTGCGTGTCCCCGGCTGAGCGCAAACCGTCGGGCAAATCTCGATCTCAGGTCAGGACGCGCTGACCTTCTTCCGCGTCGCCGGCTTCTTCTTGGCCGCCGTCTTCTTGGCGGGGGTCTTGGCCGGCTCCTCCTTCGCCTTCACCGGCTTGTCCGGCGGCTGCTCGGCGGCCTTGCCGTCGAGCAGCGGGGCGAGGAAGCCACCGGTGTGGCTACCAGGGGTCTCGGCGACGGTCTCGGGAGTGCCCTCGGCAATCACCATGCCGCCGCGGTTGCCGCCCTCCGGACCCATGTCGATGATCCAGTCGGCGGTCTTGATCACGTCGAGGTTGTGCTCGATCACCAGCACTGTGTTGCCCTTGTCGACCAGCGAAGAGAGCACGCCGATGAGCTTGCGGATGTCCTCGAAGTGGAGGCCAGTGGTCGGCTCGTCGAGGACGTAGAGCGTCTTGCCGGTCGAGCGCTTCTGCAGCTCGGCGGAGAGCTTGACCCGCTGCGCCTCACCACCGGACAAGGTGGTCGCGGGCTGCCCCAGCCGCACGTAGCCCAGGCCGACCTCGACCAGGGTCTTCATGTGGCGCGCGATCGCGGGCACGGCGGCGAAGAACTCCACCGCCTCCTCGATCGGCATGTCGAGCACCTCGGCGATCGACTTGCCCTTGTAGTGCACCTCGAGCGTCTCGCGGTTGTAGCGCGCGCCGTGGCAGACCTCGCACGGGACGTACACATCGGGCAGGAAGTTCATCTCGATCTTGATCGTGCCGTCACCGGAGCAGGCCTCGCAGCGGCCGCCCTTGACGTTGAACGAGAACCGGCCCTGCAGGTAGCCCCGCATCTTGGCCTCCGGGGTGGAGGCGAAGAGCTTGCGGATGTGGTCGAAGACGCCGGTGTAGGTGGCAGGGTTGGACCGCGGCGTACGCCCGATCGGGGACTGGTCGACGTGGATCACCTTGTCGACGTTGTCCAGGCCGGAGATCTTGGTGTGCCGGCCCGGAACGGTGCGGGCGCGGTAGAACTCCTTGGCCAGGGCGGTGTAGAGGATGTCGTTGACGAGCGTCGACTTGCCCGAGCCGGAGACGCCGGTGACCGCGAGGAAGAGCCCCAGCGGGAACGTGACGTCGATGTCCTTGAGGTTGTTCTCCTTGGCCCCGTGGACGGTCAGCTCCCGCCCGGCGGTGCGGGGGCGGCGTACGGCCGGGACGGCGATCTCGCGACGACCCGCCAGATACTGACCGGTCACCGACTGCTCGTTGGCTAGCAGCTCCTCGACCGTGCCGGAGTGGATCACCTGGCCGCCGTGCTCACCGGCGCCGGGGCCGATGTCGACGACCCAGTCGGCGACCTTGATGGTGTCCTCGTCGTGCTCGACGACGATCAGGGTGTTGCCGAGCCGCTTGAGCCGCTCGAGGGTCTCGATCAGCCGGTGGTTGTCGCGCTGGTGGAGGCCGATGGACGGCTCGTCCAGCACGTAGAGGACGCCGACCAGACCGGACCCGATCTGGGTCGCCAGCCGGATCCGCTGGGCCTCACCGCCGGAGAGCGAACCTGAGGGTCGCTCCAGGGAGAGGTAGTCGAGGCCGACGTCGAGGAGGAAGCGCAGCCGCGCCTGGATCTCCTTGAGGACCTGCTCGGCGATCTGTCGCTCCCGGCCGCTGAGCTCGACCTGGTCGAGCCACTCCGCGGCCTCGTTGATCGGCAGCGCGCAGAGCTCGGCGATGTTGAGACCGCCTCGCCCAGTAGCAGGGTTCCGCTCCCCCAGCGTCACCGAGGTCGAGACGGGCTTGAGCCGGGTGCCCTTACAGGTCGGGCACGGCACCTGCCGCATGTAGCCCTCGAAGCGCTCCCGGGTGGTGTCGGACTCGGCCTCCTTGTGGCGCCGCTCCACCCAGCGGCGTACGCCTTCGAACTCGGCGTCGTAGGAACGGCGCCGGCCGTAGCGGTTGACGGAGACCACGTGCACCTTGTGTCCGTGACCGTCGAGGATCGCCTTCTGCCCGGCCACCGGGATGTCGTCCCAGGGTGTGTCCAGGTCGAAGCCGAGCTCACCACCGAGAGCCTCCAGCAGGCGCAGGAAGTATTCGGCGACGTGGGCCTGGGACCAGGGCTGCAGCGCGCCCTCGGAGAGCGTGGCTGCCGGGTTGGGGACGACCAGCTCGGGGTCCACCTCCATCCGGGTGCCGAGGCCCGTGCAGGCCGGGCAGGCGCCGAAGGGCGAGTTGAACGAGAACGACCGCGGCTCGAGCTCGTCGGTGTCGAGCAGGTGGTCGTTGGGGCACGACATCCGCTCGGAGAACTTCATCTGCTCGCCGGTGTCCACGAAGTCGAAGACGACCAGACCGCCGGCCAGCTCCAGCGCGGTCTCGACCGAGTCGGTCAGCCGCCGCTTGGAGGACTCCTTGACCGCGAGCCGGTCGATGACCACCTCGATGGTGTGCTTCTTCTGCTTCTCGAGCTTGGGCGGCGCGTCGAGCTGGTGGGTCTCGCCGTCCACCCGCACCCGGGAGTAGCCCTGCTGCTGCAGCTGGCTGAAGAGCTCGACGTACTCCCCCTTGCGGGCCCGGATCACCGGGCTCAGCACCTGGAAGCGGCGCCCCTCCTCCAGCGTGAGCACGTGGTCCACGATCTGCTGCGGCGTCTGCCGCTCGATCGGCGCACCACAGGTCGGGCAGTGCGGACGCCCGGCGCGGGCGTAGAGCAGACGCAGGTAGTCGTAGACCTCGGTGATGGTGCCGACCGTCGAGCGCGGGTTCTTCGAGGTCGACTTCTGGTCGATCGACACCGCCGGGGAGAGCCCCTCGATGAAGTCGACGTCGGGCTTGTCCATCTGACCGAGGAACTGTCGAGCGTAGGCCGACAGCGACTCGACGTAGCGACGCTGGCCCTCCGCGAAGATGGTGTCGAACGCGAGGCTCGACTTCCCGCTTCCGGACAGGCCGGTGAACACGATCATCGAGTCCCGAGGCAGGTCGAGGGAGACATCCTTCAGGTTGTGCTCCCGGGCTCCCCGGATGATCAGCTGCTGCTCCGCCACGTTCTTTCCTCGTCCAGTGCTTATCGCATCGCGCTACTGCGTCGAACAGATGTTCGCATCATACGACGCCGGGAAGACTCCCAGATGGCACCCTCTCACGGAGCACCGACATTTTACTTCTGGTCGTGTCCGACGTGCTTGCATAGACGCATGAGCGATGCCCCTACCACTTATACAGGCGCGGTGAAACCGGGCGGCCCGGCCGACGTACGCGAGCTCGGCCGGCTGACCATCACGAAGGTCGCCGTCGACGCGCAGATGTCCAACAACTGCTACCTGCTGCGCTGCCGGGCGACCGGCGAACAGCTTCTGATCGACGCCGCTGCCGAGCCGGAGACCCTGCTCCCACTCATCGGTGAGGAGCTGGCCACCGTCGTCACCACCCACCAGCATTGGGACCACCACCGGGCCCTGGCCGACGTCACCGCCGCGACCGGCGCCACCACCCTCGCCGGAGAGCCCGATGCCGCCGCGATCACGGAGGCCACCGGCGTACCCATCTCTCGCACGCTCTCCCACAACGACACCGTCACCGTCGGCGACTGCACCCTCGAGGTCATCGCGCTGCGCGGACACACGCCCGGGTCGGTCGCCCTCGTCTACCGCGACCCCGAGGGCATGCCACATCTGTGGACCGGCGACAGCCTCTTCCCGGGAGGCGTCGGAAACACCCAGCAGGATCCCGTACGTTTCACCCAACTGCTCGACGATGTCGAGGAGCGCATCTTCGGCACCCTCCCCGACGAGACCTGGTTCTATCCGGGCCACGGCGACGACTCCACGCTCGGCGCCGAGCGTCCTCATCTCGCCGAGTGGCGCGAGCGGGGCTGGTGACTACGGCTCCGTAGTCGGGGTCGCGGTCTCCGTCGGCGTCGGGTCCGTGGTCGGATCTGCCGACTCGGTCGGCTCGACGCTGGGCTCCGGTTCCGCCGTACGCGTGGGCCCGGAGGTGGGCGTCGAGCCACCGGTCTCGGCGGGCTCGTCCGGCTCACGCGACGGCGTCGGCCGATTCGGGCCGCCGGTCATCGACGGGTCGGCCTCCGGTTGATGTGTCGCGCCGTCACGATCGGCCGCAGAACCACGCGGACGCGCGGACGAGCCGTCCGAGGGCTCCTCGGACGGCGTCGATCCGGGCGCCGGCGGCAGCGGATCCACATCGGGATAGACGTTCCCGACGTCCTCATAACCAGTGACCGGGTCACGATCGGGTCGCTCGGCCTGCGCCAGGCCGGCGATGAGGACGACCACCCCGAGACCGGTGATGACTCCGCCCGTCAGGATGCCTGCCACGGCGACCTGCTTGCTCTGCAACTCGACTCCCTGTACCCGCCCCGCGCCTGGTGTGGCGCACAGCGTAGGGCAGCGAGGCCTCGAGCGTTACCCACCCCGGGGCATCGCGGCACCTCACCCGGGAGCCTGGGTCACTCGCTGGGGGTCTCGCTCGGCGACTCGCTGGGCTCGCTCGGCGACTCACTCGGCTCGCTCGGCGACTCACTCGGCTCGCTCGGCGACTCGCTCGGGTCGCTCGGGCTCCCGCTCGGCGACTGGCTGGGCTCGCTCGGCGACTCGGTCGGCCTACCCGAGGGCCTCGGCTCCGACGGCACCTGAGTGGGTCGCGCCGGGAGCGGGGACATGGAGCCGCCTGCCGACTCCTCGACCGACCGCGGGCTCGCCGGGACCGGCTCAGCGACCTCGGGAACCTCGCTCCCGGGACCCATCTGGCTGGGTGGACCAGCCTGCGAAGGCGTCGAGGACGACTTCTCCAGCGGTGCCACCGGCGAGACCGGCGAGATCAGGCTGATCCCGGACTCGTCCGTGGCGTAGTTGTGTCCTGGCTCTTCTGCTCCGGCGTTGCCGACGATCAGGCCACCAATCCCGATGCTCGTCATGGCCAGCCCCGTTGCCATTCCAGCCAAGGCGATCTGCTTGCGATGCAACACGATTCCCCCGTGATACCAACGACTCGACAAGTTCTCTGGTCGTGCACAGTAGACCTACAAAGATCCAAACTGTGCGACCACTATCGGGGTGTCGGGCCTTGCTGGCAAGTCCTTGTCATCTATCGTTCGACCGATATAACCCCTGGTAAGAGGTCTGTTCGCCCGGCGCGAACGGGCCGTCGGGGCCTCGTGTGGGGCGCTAGTGTGTTGGCATGGGCGAAGTGATCAGGTTTCCCGGCCATCCGCTGCCGGACCACGACAAGCCGGCGCCGCTGTGGCGTGAAGCCGCCGGCCAGGTGATCCGCGACGAGCGGTCCCGCCAGGAGCGCACGCTCGCCGACGTCGCCGGCGATGCCGGTGTCTCGACGCAGTATCTCTCCGAGATCGAGCGCGGCCGCAAGGAGCCCAGCTCCGAGGTGCTCGAGGCGGTCGGTGGTGCGCTGGGCCTCGGCCTCGTCGACCTCACCGAGCGGGTCACCCGCACGCTGCGTGCGGGCGCCCGCCCGACCGGCCCGATGGCTCTCGCCGCCTGACCTCCGCCGGCCTGGTCACCCCAGGTCACACCGAGGCGAGCTTGCGGCTCTCCAGCACCGCATCAACCAGGCCGTACGCCACCGCTTCCTCGGCCCCGAGGACGAGGTCGCGCTCGGTGTCGGCGTGGATCTGGTCGGTGCCGTGGCCGGTGTGGCGCGCCAGCAGCGCGTCCATCTCGGCTCGCACCCGGCCAATCTCCTTCGCCGCGACCTGCAGGTCGGTGACATCGCCCCGCTGACCGTCCTGGCCCGGCTGCTGCAGCACGACCCGCGCGTGCGGGAGGACCGTACGCCGCCCCGGCTCCCCCGCGGCCAGCAGCACGGCCGCAGAGCCCGCCGCCTGGCCCACGCAGGTGGTCGCCACCGGAGAACGCAGGAACTGCATCGTGTCGTAGATGCCCAGCATCGCGGTCGGGTCGCCGCCGGGAGAGTTGAGATAGAGCTCGATCTGCGTGTCGGGCGCGTCCGACTCCAGGTGGATCAGCTGCGCGATGACCACGTTGGCCACCCCGTCATCGATCGGCGTACCGAGATAGACGATCCGGTCCGAGAGCAGGCGGCTGTAGACATCGAGCGCCCGCTCGCCACGTGGGGTCTTCTCGATGACCGAGGGAATCGTGTACGAGCTCATCGGGCACCTCCCGCCGCGGAGAGACCGAAGGCGGCGCTGCGCTGCTGCACCGGCGTCACCGACTGCACGTCGTTGAGCACCTCGTCCACGAACCCGTACTCGCGCGCCTCCTCGGCGGTGAACCACCGGTCGCGCAGCGAGTCGTGGTCGATCTGCTCGACGCTCTGACCGGTGTGGGCCGCGGTGATCCGGAGCATCTGCTCTGTCATCCGCGCCAGCCGTGCGGCCTGCACCTCGATGTCGGCCGCGGAGCCGCCGATCCCGGCGGATCCCTTGTGCAGCAGCACCTCGGTGTGCGGGAGGACGTAGCGCTTGCCCGGCGTGCCCGCGGTGAGCAGGAACTGCCCCATGCTGGCCGCCATCCCCATCCCCAGCGTGGAGACGTCGTTGGGGATCAGGTGCATCACGTCGTAGATCGCCATCCCGGCCGTCACCGAGCCGCCGGGCGAGTTGATGTAGAGGGAGATGTCGCGGTGCGGATCCTCCGCGCTGAGCAGGAGCAGCTGGGCGCAGATCCGGTTCGCGATCGCGTCGTCCACCTCCTGGCCGAGCACGATGATCCTCTGGTTCTGCAGTCGTGCCGTGAGCTGCTCGTCGAGCGGCCCGGCCGTGATGGGTGTCTGGGTCATGCTGTCGAGCCTGATCCACGCGTACGCCGCATTCCAGCGAATCTGCCGTGGGCAGATCTGCCCTCAGCAGATCACGCGGTCTGACCCCGCTCCGGCAGAGGCTGCGGCACACTCTCACCCATGCTCGCCGACGTCGGTGTCGTTCATATCCTGGCCGCAGCAGTGCTTGCGTACGGCCTCTACGCCGTCGGGGTCGCGACAACGACGGGCGTCAAGATGCGCCGGCTCGCTCGGGATCCCGGCCCGGACGCCGCGTATGCAGCCCTGTGCGCGAGTCGCGGCTGGACCTACACCAGCAAGGGCGAGAGCGCCCCGACGAGATTCCAGCTGATGCCGACGGAAGCGGACTCCGCACTCACCCCCGGACCACAGGCGATCGACGTGGTCACCGGCACCCACGCCGGCCTGCCCTTCCTCTCCTACGAGCACCGGTCGTGGTCGCGCGAACCCATGATCCGAGGCCTCTACCGTTACCGATCGGAGCGCCTCCACCTGGTCGGGTTCGACCTCGGGCATCTCCACCCGTGGCTGCACATTCGGCCGAAGCCCCGCCCCACTGGCCTGTCGCGGCTGCTCTCCCGCAGCGAGGACTCCTTCGAACGCGCGTACTTCGTGGAGACGACCCGCAAGGCGTTTGCCACGGCTGTGCTCCACGAGGAGATGCGCGACCACCTCCTACGCAACGTGGCGCGCTATCAGTTCGACGGGACCTGGCTGGTCATGGTCATCGACGGACCCGCGCGACCCGAAGAGCTCGAACCACGTCTGGCCGACCTGGCCGCCTTTCTCCACCTCGTTCCCGAGCACCTCCTGAATCGCTACTGACCCACCTCGTACGCTCTGCACGTGCGCTGCGTGATTCTCGACGACTATCAGGACGTGGCGAGGACGTACGCCGCATGGGACTCTCTCGACGGCATCGAGGTGACGTCGCTGACCGAGCACCTCGGGCCGGACGCGCTGGTCCGGGCGCTCGACGGTGCCGAGATCGTGGTGGCGATGCGGGAGCGTACGCCGTTCCCGGCCGCCGTCCTGGAACGGTTGCCCGACCTGAAGCTGCTGGTCACGACCGGGATGCGCAATGCCTCGATCGATCTCGCCGCGGCGGATCGGCTGGGGATCACCGTGTGCGGCACCTCGTCGAGCCCGCATCCTCCCGTCGAGCTGACCTGGGCGCTGATCCATGCGCTGACCCGCCACATCGTGACCGAGGCGACCGGGCCCGGCTGGCAGCGGACCGTCGGGAGCGACCTCCACGGCCGGACCCTCGGCCTGCTCGGGATCGGCAAGATCGGGGCTCGGGTCGCGGCCGTCGGGCAGGCGTTCGGGATGGATGTGGTCGCCTGGAGCCCCCACCTCACCCCCGAGCGCACCGAGCCGCTCGGGGTGCGTGCGGTCGACAAGGCCACGCTTTTCGAGACCAGCGACATCGTCTCGATCCATCTCGTCCTCTCCGAGGCCACGCGACACATCGTCGGACATGCCGACCTGGCCTCGATGAAGGCCACCGCCCACCTGGTCAACACCTCGCGTGCCGGTCTGGTCGACACCGAGGCACTGGTCGCCCACCTCGGCTCCGGGACGATCGCCGGAGCTGGCCTGGACGTCTTCGACGTCGAGCCGCTGCCCGTCGACGACGTGCTGCGCCATCTTCCGAACGTGGTCGCGACCCCGCATCTCGGCTACGTCACCGAGGACAACTACCGACGCTTCTACGGTGGCGCCGTCGAGGACATCGCCGCCTGGCTGGTCGGCGACCCGATCCGCACCCTCCTGCCGAAGGACCCTGATGCTTGACCCGATGCAGCACGCCGCCGATCTGGCACCGACCGGCACTCTGCGCGCCTCGATCAATCTGGGCAACCCGGTCCTCGCCCAGGGCACCCCTGAGGCGCCGAGCGGAGTCACCGTGGACATCGCCCGCGAGCTGGCGCACCGGCTCGGCGTACCGGTCTCCTTCCAGTGCTTCGACGCCGCCCGCAAGTCCTTCGAGGCGCTGCGGACCGGGGCCGCCGATGTTGCCTTCCTCGCGATCGAGCCCGCGCGGGCCGCCGACGTCGAGTTCACCGCGCCGTACGTCCTCATCGAGGGCGTCTACGCCGTCGCGGCCGACTCCCCCATCCGGACCGCGGACGACGTGGACCGCCCCGGCGTTCGGGTCGGCGTGAAGGAGGGCTCGGCCTACGACCTCTTCCTGACCCGCACGCTGGAGAACGCCGAGGTCGTACGCGGCGCCGACGGGATCGACGCCTTCCGCGAGCTCGGGCTCGAGGTCGCCGCCGGGATCCGGCAGCCCCTCACCCGGCACGTCGCCGCCGACCCCGGTCTGCGGCTGGTCGAGCCGCGGTTCATGGAGATCCGCCAGGCCGTGGCGGTCGCGCGGAACCACTCGCCTGCCACCGTGAGCTTCCTGCACGAGCTGGTCGAGGACCTGAAGGCGAGCGGCCGGATCGCCGAGTCGCTGGCCAGCTCGGGTCAGGTCGCGTCGGTCGCGCCCTGATCAGCGAGGGCTGCGCCGGACGTACGGCGTGGTGGTGCCGACCTTCGCCAGCCCCGAGCGCTCGAGGATCGGCCGGGAGAACTCGGTGGAGTCGCTGTGGATGTAGCGCTTGCCCCGGGCGATGGCGGTGCGGGCGCGAGCGGCGGTGAGGGCGCGGTAGATGCCGCGGCCGCGCCACTTCTCCAGCGTCACTCCGCCCCAGATGCCGGCGAACTCCGTGTCCGGCACCATGTCGATCCGGCCGGCACTGACGATCTCGCCGTCCGCCTCGGCGACCCACATCTCGCTCTCCCCCGCCGCGATCCCACGCAGCTGGCTCTCGACCCGAGCCTCCGAGGCCGGCGAGCCGAAGACGCCGTCCTGGACGAAGCTGGCGGCGCGTACGTCCTCCTCGCTGGTGATGGCACGCAGGCCGATCCCGTCGGGCAGCGGCACGTCGACGGCCAGCAGCCGGGCCTCGCCCACCATGATCGACTCGGGGTCCTCGGGCGCGAACCCGTGCCGCAGCAGCGTCTCGTGCAGCCCCGGGGCGTGGTCGTGGCCGCGGGTCTTCCACTCGACCTCCTCGACGGCTGGATCGGCGTCAAAGTGCGCCACCGCCGCAGCGACCAGCTCCTCGACGCCGGCGGCATCAGCCCCGTCGAGGTCCTGGTAGGAGATGAATCCTCGTCCGCCCCCGAAGGTGGCCATCCGCAACGGACCGTGCCGGGTAACCGACACCGCCCCGGAGGTCTCGGCATCGGTTCGCAACTGTTCGTCATAGGCCTTCAGCACGGCGAGAAACCTACGCCGAAGTCGTACGCAGAAGCATGTAGTTATCGGGCAGCCGGCTCCGTTCCCCTGGTGAATGGCGCTTACAAGGAGCGTCCGAAGTGGAAGGGTGAGGACATGCCTCGCTACCTGATGATCCTCGACTACCAAGCCGGCAACGACGAGACTCCCGGCGGTCTGGCCGGGTGGAAGCCGGAGGAGGTGCAGGGCCACATGAGCTACTACGAAGCGCTCAACAAGGCCCTGACCGAGTCCGGCGAGCTGGTGCACGTCGAGGCGCTGACGCCGCCCGACCAGGCCTTCGTGGTGACCTCGGACGGCACCGACAAGACCGTCACCGACGGACCGTTCCAGGAGTTCAAGGAGTGGGTCGCCGGCTACATGATCATCGACGCCGAGACCCAGGAGCGCGCCCTGGAGATCGCCGGGCTCTACTCCGCCGCGCCCGGCCCGGGCGGACGGCCGATTGAGCAGCCGATCCAGGTGCGCCGGATGTACCACGGCACCGACGGCTCCTCCGTCGACGACACCATCGCCTTCGGCGAGGCGAGCATCGAGTGACCGAGGCGCTGCCGGCTGACCTCCTGCGTGACCTCACGCCCCAGGTCGTCGCCATCGTCACCCGCCGCAGCGGCGACTTCTATGCGGCCGAGGACGCGGTGCAGGAGGCGCTGGTCGAGGCCGTACGCACCTGGCCGGAACGAGGCATTCCGGAGCAGCCCCGCGGCTGGCTGGTCACCACCGCGATGCACCGCCTCGTCGACGCCAAGCGCAGCGAGTCGCGCCGCCGCGACCGCGAGCAGGCCGATCAGCTGGCAGAGCCGGAGGGGCAGGAGACGTACGAAGGGGACGACTCCCTCGACGTACTCCTGCTCTGCTGTCATCCCAGCCTGACTCCGGCCTCGGCGGTGGCGCTGACCCTGCGGGCGGTCGGCGGGCTCACCACCCGGGAGATCGCGAGCGCCTACCTCGTCCCGGAGAAGACGATGGCGCAGCGGATCTCCCGGGCGAAGGCCACGATCAAGGGCCGCTCGCTCGGGATCGACGGCGCCGCCGACCTCGCCGCGCGGATCCCGGCGATGCTGAAGGTGCTCTACCTGCTCTTCAACGAGGGGTACGTCGCGACCGAGGGCGACCAGCTGCAGCGGGTCGACCTGTGTGCCGAGGCGATCCGATTGACCCGCCTCGCCCGCACCGCGCTCGCCCGGATGACGGGGAGCGCGCACGGCGAGCTCGGCGGGCTGCTGGCGCTGATGCTGCTGCTCGACGCTCGTCGTCCGGCCCGGATCGACGCGCACGGCGCCGTGGTGCCGCTGGCCGACCAGGACCGGAGCCGGTGGCGCGGCGAGGCCACCCGCGAGGGGATCGCCCTGATCGACTCCGTCATCGGCACCGGGCGGCCGGGGACCTACCAGATCCAGGCCGCCATCGCCGCGCTCCACAATCGCGCGCCCACCGCGGAGGAGACCGACTGGCTGCAGATCACCGCGCTCTACGGGTTGCTGGAGAAGGTCGCCCCCGGTCCGATCGTGACGCTCAACAAGGCGGTCGCGGTCGGGTACGCCGACGGCCCGGGTCCCGCGCTCGCGCTGCTCGACGAGCTCCTGCGCGACTGTGCCCAGAACGGCGCCGCCGGCTTCGCCGACCATCCGCGGGTGCCGGCGGTGCGCGCTCATCTGCTGGAGCTCGCCGGCGACCTGGACGGTGCTGCCGCTGCGTACGATCTGGCCTCTGTGCGGGCAACCAATCTCGCCGAGCGCCGATTCCTGACCTCAAAGGCAGCTGCGCTTCGCGATGCTCGCTGCTGAAGCGGAGCGCGCACCGCTGAGTTCTACTGAGAACCGTTCTCAGGCTACGCTGTGCCTGTGATCGAACTGCGCACCCCGACCCAGATCGAGCAGATGAAGCCCGCCGGCCGATTCGTGGCCGATGTCCTGACCGCACTCCGCGAGCACGCTGCCGTGGGTGTGAACCTGCTCGAGCTCGACGAGCTGGCGCACAAGATGATCAAGGACCGCGGCGCGGAGTCCTGCTACATCGACTACCACCCGAGCTTCGGCGCGATGCCGTTCGGCAAGGTGCTCTGCACCTCGGTCAACGACGGCGTGCTGCACGGCTTGCCCTTCGACTACAAGCTCCAGGACGGCGACCTGCTCAGCGTCGACTTCGCCGCGAGCGTCGACGGCTGGGTCTCCGACTCGGCCCTCTCCGTCGTCGTCGGCACGCCCCGCCAGGAGGACCTCGACCTGATCGAGACCACCACGCAGGCGCTCGCCGCGGGCATCGACGCCGCGCGCGTCGGCAACAAGGTCGGCGACATCTCCCACGCGATCGCAGGCGTCGCCCGCGCGAAGGGCCTCAAGATCAACACCCAGTTCGGCGGCCATGGCGTCGGCCGCACCATGCACGGCGACCCGCACATCGCCAACGACGGCCGCCCCGGCCGCGGTTTCAAGCTGCAGCCCGGTCTCGTCATCGCGATCGAGCCGTGGTTCCTGCACACGACCGACGAGATCTTCACCGACCCCGACGGCTGGACCCTGCGCAGCGCCGACGGCTCCCGCGGCGCCCACATGGAGCACACCGTCGCGATCACCGAGGACGGCCCGCTCATCCTGACGGCGCGCGACTGACGTACGAACGTACGAAGAACGCGACGGCGCCCCGCTCCCGAGAGGGAGGCGGGGCGCCGCGCTTCTGTCTCTCCTACGACAGGTTCACTGCCGTGTCATCGATGAGGAAGCTCGTCCCGAGGGAGGAGTCCTCCGTACCGGTGAAGGTGAGGGTGACCGTCGAGCCCGCCTGCCCGTTGAGGCTGAGCGACTTCTGGACGTAGCCCGAACCCTTGTTGAGGTTCGAATAGGTCGCCAGGGTGGTGGACCCCGCCTTGACCGTCAGCTTGTCGTACGCCGAGCTCGTGGTCGTCTCATCGGAGTCGACGTACAGCCAGAAGGTGAGCGAGGCGGCACACCCGGCCGGGATCGTCACCGACTGCGACAGCGTGTCGGTGTGGGTGGAGCCGTAGCCGTTCATCCATGCCTTGTACGACCCGGAGTGCGCCGGCGCGCTGGTCGAGCCGTCGATCACACCCGAGGAGGCGGTCCAGCCGGTCGCGCCGGACTCGAAGCCCGGGTTGGTCAGCTTCTGGCCCGAGCAGGTGCCGCCACCCGTGCCGGAGACCGTGAACGTGAACTGCACGTTGCCGGTCACACCGGCGGCATCGGTCGCGGTGACCGTCGGCGTGTAGGTGCCGGCCGTGGTCGGCGTACCGGAGACCGTGCCCGAGGACGAGATCGAGACGCCCGCCGGCAGGCCGGTCGCGGTGTAGGTGTAGGGCGAGGTGCCGCCCGAGGCCGTGACCGTGAAGGACGAGATCGCGGTGCCGACGGTGCCGGTCTTCGAGCCCGGCGAGGCCACCGTGACGGGGCTGCTGCCGCCACCCGGGGTGCAGGTCGGGTCACCGGTCTGGGCCGGAACCGAGACGGCGTTCCAGGCGGCCTTGACCGCGTTGAACTCGGTGCAGGTGGTGGTGCCGTACAGGTTCTTGGCCGCGGTGAGCGTCCAGGTGCGGTACTTCAGGTACGACGACGAGGAGGTCTTCAGCAGCATCGCGTTGTACATGACCTTCATCGCCTTCTGGATCCCCACACCGGTGACGCTCGACCCGATGCAGGTCGGCGAGGTCGGCTGGCCGTTGGTCGGGTTGGACCCCTCGGCGAGCAGGTAGAACCAGTGGTTTCCCGGTCCGGCGGCGGCGTGAACCTCGTCGCCCGGCGTCGAGGACGAGTAGCAGTTGTCGTCGCCGACCAGCGACGGGTTGTACATGTTGCGGATCGGCCCGGCGCCGACCAGGTCGATCTCCTCACCCACGAGATAGTCCGGGGTGTCGTTGGCCGTCTGGTTGTCGTACCACTCGGTGGCCGCACCGAAGGTGTCCGCGACGAACTCCTGGGTGTTGCCACCCGAGATCCCGCCGGGGGTGTGGTCGTCGATGCCGTGGCCGAACTCGTGGGCGACGACGTCGAGCGAGCCGATCCAGCGCGAGCCGGACTGCGAGTGCCCGATCTGCACCTGCGTACCGTCGTAGTAGGCGTTCACGTCGGCCAGACCCACCCGGATCGGGAGCCAGCCGCCCGAGCCGTCCATGCCCGAGCGCCCCAGCCACGAGGTCAGCATGCCCTTCTCCTGCTGGGCGGCGTAGAACGCGTCGACGCAGCCGGTCTCCCGGTTGGTCGGGTCGCCGTTGCCCCAGGAGTCGTCGGTGCCGGTGTAGGTGACGTTGCCGCTCGAGTTCTGGCACTTGAGCGTCGTCGCGGACGGGTCGGTCATCGAGTACGTCGAGCCGGAGAGCTGCGTCGACATCGACACGGACCCGGAGTAGCCCGAGTTTCCGGTGCCCTCGACGACGTGCTCCTTGGTGGAGAGCACCTTGCCCGTGGCGGCGTCGACGAAGACGGAGAGCCGTGAGGGCTCGCCCGCGCGGGTGCCGGTCACGATCGTCTCGTACGCCAGGTCCGAGCCGGTCTCGCCCTGGACGATGACCAGCTCGCTGGACTCGACGACCGGCCTGGTCACCTTGCCCTTGGCGACCGTCCGTGCCTTCGCCTCGGTGATCGCGGGCTTCGTGGTGGAGACCTTGACCGGAGCGTCCTGGGCGACCGAGGTGCCCAGCAGGTTGCCCTCGGCGTCGGCGGCGACGACGAAGTCACCGCCGACGACGCGCAGGCCCTGGTGGGTGCGGTCGTAGGAGACGTACTGCAGCCCGGAGGACTGGTACGTCTTCAGCCTGACGGCCTCGTCCTTGGCGCCGAGGTTCAGCGCCGCGGGATCGGCGGCGACGAAGGCCGCAGCCGACCTCTCCGCCTCGGTCCTGGCCTCCTTGCCGGTGACGACGGCGCGGCCGTCGTCGGTCTCCTGGGATGCCACGGTGCCCTTGCCGGGCTTGGGGTCGGGGGCCGCCTGCACGCCTGTGGGCATGCTGATGGCGGCCACCGCCGAGATGAGGGCCATGGTCAGGCCCTGTGCTACGCGTCTGTTGTTCACGCAGACTCTCCTTGAGCCGGCCCCGCCGAGGCGGAGCAGCCGATACTGACCTGTGGACAGTGGCGATCGGCCGCGGAGCGGGTCAATGCGCGTCCAGCCTCACAATCGCGCACTGCACGGAGTCGCATTTACGCCAACATATGAATACCCACGGGCACATGTCGGATGCGTCAGTTTTCGCAAGAGTTGCCGGAGGCGCTCGCCTGCAACGGCAGCCCGGGAAGTGGGCCGAAATAGAAGTCAGCCGCTGGCGTCTCGGGTCACCAGCGGCTGACAAGAAGAACGTTAGCCGACGATCCTGAACACGTGCAAGCACCTGCAATGCAGAAGAGTGCAAATGATCCGACCGGGCTACTCGGACCACCCAAGAGGGCTATGAGCGGGGGTTCTTCGAGCGCTGCGTACGTCGCGCGTCGCGCTGCCGTCGCAGCCGGCGCACCAGGACTCCGTCGTAGGCGAGCGCCTCGGGCTTGTCGATCAGGTCGTTGACGGCGCGGTGGTAGTCGGCCGCGCTCATCCCCAGCTGCTCCCGGACCGCGTCGTCGCGACCGGTGCCGGCCGACCACCAGGAGCGCTCGAAGTCGAGCAGTCGCTTCTCGTTCTCGGAAAGACCCGGCTGCCCGTCGGCAGACCCGGGGCTGTGGGGCGCCTCGGTCATGCGTACATCATCCCAGGCGCGACGGACGCCTCCGAAACCGCCACGCGGCCACCGCCTCGAACTACCCGGCATAGCCCATCCGGGCCATCTTCATAAAAGTGCAGATCAACTCTTTGAAGGTCGCCGGAGGGTCGGCTAATCTCTTCCATGTCAGCCGCTGGTGACCCGAGACGCCAGCGGCTGACTTCTATTTCGGCGGGTGTTGCTACGCCTCTGCGGTGTCCTCGCCGTGCGTCCCCGGACGCGGCGCCCAGGGCAGCTCCCTCGCGGCCCGCACGACGACCAGCCGGTCCCCGCGCGACAGGGTGCCGACGACCGGGTCGAAGTAGCGGAAGACCTTCTCGTCGCGTACGACCGCGATCACCTGGTCGGCCAGCTGCTGCGGCTGCTTGCCGACCTCGTTGACCAGCAGGTCGCGCTCACCGACCTCCAGCCCGGTGCCGGAGTTGAGCAGGTCCTCCATGACCGAGCCCAGGGTCGGCGAGATCGTCGACAGACCCATCAGCCGGCCGACGGCGTCGGCGGAGGTGATCACCGAGTCGGCTCCGGACTGCTTCATCAACGGCGCGTTCTCGCGCTCTCGGGCCGCGGCGACGATCCACGCCTCGGGGTTGATCTGCCGCACCGTCAAGATCGTGAGCACGTTGGAGTCGTCACGGTTGGTGGTGATGATGACCTGCTGGGCGTCCTTGACGCCCGCCCGCATCAGCACCTCGCGTCGGGTCGCGTCCCCGGTGACCACCGCGATCCCGTCGGAGTGGGCATCGGAGCGCGCCACCGGGTCGGGGTCGACGACGACGAACTCCTCCGGATCCGCTCCGTTGGTGAGCAGCGTCTCCACGGCGCTGCGACCCTTGGTGCCGTACCCGACGACGACGATGTGCTGGGACATCCTTCTCCTCCAGCGAGCGACTCGGATGAGATCACGGCCCTGCTTGGTGAGGACCTCGAGAGTGGTGCCGATCAGCAGCACCAGGAAGGCGATGCGGGCCGGCGTGATGATGAACGCGTTGATCATCCGCGCATGCGCCTCGACCGGGGCGATGTCGCCGTAGCCGGTCGTGCTCAGCGTCACCGTCGTGTAGTAGATCGCGTCGATCAGGCTGATCTGGCCCGTGGGATCGTTGTTGTCGGCGTACGCGTCGCGGTCGAGGTAGACCAGCAGGACCGTCCCGACCAGGATCGCCAGCGCGGCCAGCAGTCGCCGTCCGAGCTGCCACCAGGGCGACCGCACCGTCTCGGGAAGAGCGACCTGCTCGACACCGGCCCACTTCGGGGCGTATGCAGATGTCTCGGACACATCACGACCCTATCCGCCGCGCTCTATCGTCTGTTGCATGAGTGCCTCCGACATCCGCCGTGTCACCAACCAGGCGCCGGAGCTCGCCGGTCACAACGTGGTCACCGGGGATGCCGCGCTGTCCGCGGCGGTCCTGCGCCATGCGGACGAGGAGACCCTCGACTCGCTCGTCTCCCTGGGCGCCCAGGCCGGCACCGCCGAGGCCCAGGAGCACGGCCGCCTCGCCAACCGCTTCCACCCCGAGCTGGTTCCCTACGACCGCTACGGCAACCGGATCGACGAGGTCGCCTTCCACCCGTCCTGGCACTGGCTGATGGAGAGGGCCGTCGGCCACGGCCTGGCCGCCGCGCCGTGGGCGCTGGCGGAGAAGGGCGACGAGCACGCCCACGTACGCCGCGCCGCCGGGTTCCTGGCCTGGTCCCAGACCGAGCCCGGCCACCTGTGCCCGATCTCCATGACGTACGCCGCAGTCCCCGCGCTGCGCGCCGACGAGTCCCTCGCCGCGGAGTGGGCGCCGAGGCTCGCCTCCACGACCTACGACTTCGGTCTCCGCGACCCCGCCGGAAAGCTCGGCACCCTGGCGGGCATGGGGATGACCGAGAAGCAGGGCGGCTCGGACGTACGCCAGAACATCACCGAGGCGCGTCCGGTCGGCGACGACGTCTACGAGCTGCACGGGCACAAGTGGTTCACCTCGGCCCCGATGAACGACGTCTTCCTGGTCCTGGCCCAAGCACCCGACGGCCTCACCTGCTTCCTCCTCCCCCGCGTCCTTCCCTCGGGAGAGCGGAACCGCCTTGACGTGGTGCGGCTCAAGGACAAGCTCGGCAACCGCTCCAACGCCAGCTCCGAGCTGGAGTTCCGCGGCACGATCGCCTACCGGCTGAGTGAGGAGGGGCGCGGCGTACGCACCATCATCGAGATGGTCGCCGCCACCCGCCTCGACTGCGTGCTGGGCTCGGCCGCCCTGATGCGCCGGGCGGTGGCCGAGGCGAGCTGGCACGTTGCCCACCGATCCGCGTTCGGCGGCGCGCTTTCCGACAAGCCGTTGATGCAGAACGTGGTCGCCGACCTGGTCGTCGAGTCCGAGGCGGCCACCATCCTGGCGATGCGGCTGGCCGCCGCCGTCGACCGGCCGGACGACGAACACGAGCGGGCCCTGCGCCGCATCGGCCTGCCGCTGGCGAAGTTCTGGGTCTGCAAGCGCACCCCGGCGATGGTCGCCGAGGCGCTGGAGTGCCTGGGCGGCAACGGCTACGTGGAGGAGTCGGTGATGCCGCTGCTCTTCCGCGAGTCCCCGCTCAACTCGGTCTGGGAGGGCTCCGGCAACGTCAACGCCCTCGACGTCCTACGCGCCATCCAGCGCGAACCCGGGGTTCTCGACGCGTGGATCACCGAGGTCGGCAGGGCCAAGGGCGCCGACAGACGCTACGACCGGGCCGTCGACGCCACCCTCTCCCTGCTAGGCGAGTCCATGACGAGTCCCGAGGAGCTGGAGCGCTCGGCCAGGCGACTGGCCGGCAGCATGGCCGCCCTCCTCCAGGGAAGTCTCCTGGTCCAGCACGGCCCGGACGAGGTGGCCGACATCTTCTGCGCCAGCCGCCTGGATGGTCACGGCGGGACGTACGGCATGCTCGCCGGCGGCGACCAGAGGGCCGTCATGCGGCGAGCGACGCCGACCCTGTAGCGGCCCGGGACGCGCAACGGGCGCCATGCCCCCGAAGGAGACATGACGCCCGCCGCTTGCGGACCGAACCTCAGCCCTTGACGGACCCGGCCGTGAGCCCACGGACGAAGTAACGCTGCAGCGAGAAGAACACCAGCAGCGGCACTGTCATCGTGATGAACGCACCAGCGGTGAGCAGGTGCCACTCCTGGCCACGGTCGCCGATCAGGTCGCGCAACGTGATCGTGACGACCTCGTTGTCACCTGCCCCGAGGAAGATGAGCGCGACGAGAAGGTCGTTCCAGACCCAGAGGAACTGGAAGATCGCGAACGCTGCCAGCGCGGGCACCGACATCGGCACGATCAGCCTCCAGAAGGTCTGGAAGTGGGAGGCCCCGTCGATCTCGGCCGACTCGATGATCTCTTGCGGCAGGGTCGCCATGTAGTTGCGCAGGATGAAGACCGCCAACGGCATCCCGAACGCGGTGTGGGCCAGCCACACCGCAAGGAAGGTGCCGTTGAGGTCATAGCTCCCGAACAGGTTGAGCAGCGGCACGAAGGCCACCTGCAGCGGGACCACCAGCAACCCGACGATCACCATGAACAGCACGTTGCGCCCCGGGAACCGCATGAACGTGAACGCGTACGCAGCGAATGCGGCGATCATGATCGGCAGCACCGTCGCGGGGACGGAGACGACGATCGAGTTCACGAAGGCGTTCGCCATCCCGCTCTCGAGGACCTGCGAGTAACTGTCGAGGGTCCACTGGGAGAACGGGTCGGTGATGACGGTCCACCAGCCCGACGACTTAACGTCGGCCTCGTTGCGGAACGACGAGATCAGCAGACCCAGCGTCGGGATGAACCAGAGCACGCACAGCAGGACGATGCCGACACGGACAGCGACGCTGCCGAGGGTGAAGCTCCTCATCGACCGGCCTCCTGCTTCTTGAACTGGCGCATCTGGTAGATCATCACCGGGATCACGGCGATCATCAGGACCACGACCACCGCGGCCGCGCGACCGGCGTCACCGAACTCGAAGAGCTCGAGGACGAAGGTGTTGGCCAGCACCGAGGTGCCGGACCGGCCACCGGTCATCACGTAGACGATGTCGAAGACCTTCATCACGAGGATGAGGATCGTCACGAAGACCACGATCACCGTCGGCCAGATCTGCGGCACGACGACCTTGAAGAAGATCTGGATCTCGGTGGCCCCGTCGATGCGCGCGGCCTCCACGGTGTCGTCGGGCACGCCCTTGATCGCCGAGGAGAGCAGCACCATCGCGAACCCCGCCTGCAACCAGATCATGATGACGATCAGGAGCAGGTCGTTGAGGTTGCCGGTCTGGATGCGAAGCCAGGCGACCGGCTCGAACCCGAGACTGGTCGAGATCGCCGAGAGGAGCCCGATCTGCTTGTCGCCCTGCGCGAACCTGGTCGCGTAGACGAAGCCCCAGATCGTGCTCGCCCCGACGAAGCTGATCGCCATCGGCATGAAGATGACCGACTTCGCGACCCGCTCCGGAAACGCCTTGAGCTGGTCGGCCAGCACCGCCACGAGCAGGCCGACGATGACACTGGCTGCCGGGACGATGAGGATCCAGAGCAGGTTGTTGACCAACGTGCCGATGAACTCGTCGTCGCGGAAGAGCGCCGTGTAGTTGTCGAACCCGACCCAGTTGATGCTGCTGTCATCGGCGAAGCTGTAGATCACCGTCATCAGGGCCGGGTAGACCAGGAAGACGGTGACCACCAAGATGGCCGGGCCGATGAAGACGTACGGCTTGATCCGCCTGTCCCACTTGCCGGGCAGGAGGCCTGAGAGGAAGTTGAGCACCCAGTAGAGAGCGGCGGTGCCGCCGACCCCCAGGACGATCGCGACCAGGCCGTTGAGGATCTTCAGGTACGGATCATCGCTCATCCTCGCCAGCTCTCCTCGATCGCGTCGGCAGCCTCCTGAGCGCTCTTCTCACCTCCGACGTAGGCGTTCATCTCGCTCCAGAACGTCCCGGCGCCCACCTGCGCGGGCATCAGGTCCGAACCGTCGAAGCGGAAGGTGTCGGCGTCCTGAAGCAGGGTCGCGATCTCGCCGAACATCGGGTCGGCGTACTGCGAGTTGTCGAACTCCGTGCTCGGGGAGAGCCAGCCACCGGACTTGGCCCACTCGGCACCGAAGTCGGGCGACGCGAAGAACTCCATCAGCTCGACCACGTCGGTGTCGTTGGTGAAGGCGGTCGCCATGTCACCGGCACCGAGCACCGGGTTGCCCTCGAAGCCACCCTCCATGCTGCCCGGCAGCGCGAAGACGCCGACGTTGCCGGCCAGGTCCTGCTGGACGTCCTTCGGGAAGAAGGTGGTGATGAAGTTGGCCTGGCGGTGCATCTGGCAGCCCGGCTTCGCGTCGAAGAGCGGGAGCGGGGAGTCGCCGAAGGGCTCGCTCAGGGTGCCGTCGGCCCCGCCGCGTACGTTCTTCGGCTTGTTGATGATGTCGCCCATGGTCTCGATCGCCTCGACGATCTTCGGGTCGTTGAAGGGGACCTCGTGGGAGACCCAGTCATCGTAGAACTCCGGGCCCTCCTGGCGCAGGACGATCTCCTCGACCCAGTCGGTGTAGACCCAGCCGGTGTCAGCACCGGCCTCGGCGCCGAGGCACCACGGGGTCTGGCCCTTGGAGATCATCTGGTCCTCGAGGCTCCTCAGCTCGTCCCAGGTCTCAGGCGCCTTGTAGCCGGACTGCTCGAAGTTCTTCGGGGTCCAGACCAGCGACTTCATCGAGACGCGGATCGGGACGCCGTAGGTCTTGTCGTCGATCTCGACGGAGTCCATCAGGCCCGGGATCATGGTGTCGTCGAGCGAGCCGACGTCGATGAGGTCGTCGAGCGGAAGCGTGTCACCCGACTCGGTCAGGTCGGCGACCAGACCGGGCTGCGGGAAGAGCGCGATGTCGGGCGCGTCGTTTCCGTTGACCTTGGTGCGGATCTCGGTGGTGAAGTCCGTGGAGGGGGTGTAGGTCACCTCGATCCCGGTCTCCTTGGTGAACGTGTCGAGGGCCGCGTTGAGCCCCACTGCCTCGCCCTCGGGGATCGCGCCGAGGATCTGGATGCTGCCGTCTCCGTCTTCGGTCTCGCCGGCATCGTTGCTGCCACCGCCGCCCGGCACCCCACACCCGGTCACGGCGAGCAGACCTGCGACTACTGCTCCGATTTGCCACTTTCGCACGTGCATCTGATTGCACCCTCCATCGTCGTTTGATCCACGGAGTCGTGCCACGCAGGCCGCGTCGGGTCCACGAGGCAGCGCCTCGTTATGTGATCTCCATAACATTAGTCGTTATGGTCCATCGATGTCCCGGGCAAATTGTCGAACACTCACCCGAGAACGCGCAGGAGGATACCTGTCACGCAGTCCGGGGCCATGAAGACCCGCCAGCCCGGTGTGGCTCCAGCGGCCGAGTTAGGCCAGAATCAGCGCCCAAATGAACTATCCGCATCCTCCCCATCAAGGGCCCGGTCAAGGGCCCCATCACCAGCCTCCTCGCGACCCGCTTGCCGTCGCCGGCCGGCTGGCGGCTGCCATCTGCTCGATCGTCTTCTGGCTGATCGGAGCGATCGCCGTGATCGCCGCCGTCATCGGCATCTTCCGTGCCTTCGGCGGCGACCTGGCCTGGCGCACTGTCGGGATCTGGGCCATCGCCGGGATCGGCTGCTTCGCGTTCTCGTGGATCGTCGCCGCGCTCGGCCGGATCGGGCTCGACGACGAGCCGATCGGGTCGTGGCGCGCCGCGCCGTTCGAGCTGGCCCGGATCCTCTACCGCAACAGATGACAGCTCGTGCACGAACGACATCAGGCCGTACGTCGCGCGTGTCGCGCGGCGTACGGCCTGGTGCCATGGGGGTCTAGACGAGAGCCTTGTCGGTCTCTGCCGCTGGCGGAGCGGCGTGGTCGTCGACCATGGTGGTCTCGTCGAACGGGTCCTGACCATCCAGGACACGGTCGAGCTGGCTGTGGTCGATCGTCTTGGTCCAGTGGCCGACCAGGACTGTGGCGACCGAGTTGCCGGCGAAGTTGGTCAGCGCACGGGCCTCGGACATGAACCGGTCGATGCCCACGATGAGCCCGACCCCGTCGACCATCTCCGGGCGGTGGGACTGGAGCCCGCCGGCCAGGGTCGCCAGGCCCGCACCAGTCACACCGGCGGCACCCTTGGAGGCGATCATCATGAACAGCAGCAGGCCGATCTGCTCACCGATGCTCAGCGGGTCACCCATGGCGTCCGCGATGAAGATCGAGGCCATCGTCAGGTAGATCGCGGTGCCGTCCAGGTTGAACGAGTAGCCCGTGGGGACCACGACACCGACGGTCGCCTTCTCGACACCGGCGTGCTCCATCTTCGCGATCAGGCGCGGGAGGGCCGACTCGGACGAGCTGGTGGAGAGGATGAGCAGGAACTCGCGGGCGAGGTACTTGAGCAGCTTGAAGAGGTTGACGCCGGTCGCCAGCTTGAGGAGCACGCCCAGGATGCCGAAGACGAAGATCGCGCAGGTGATGTAGAAGGCGATCATGATGACCGCGAGGCTCTTCAGCGCGTCGATGCCGGTCTCGCCCACGACACCGGCGATGGCACCGAAGGCGCCGACCGGGGCGGCCCACATGATCATCGCCAGCACGCGGAAGATCAGCCTCTGGAGCGAGGTGATCGCGTTGAGGATCGGCTTGCCCGACTCCCCCATCCGCTGCAGCGCGAAGCCGACCAGCAGGGCGACCAGCAGGGTCTGCAGCACCACACCGGAGGTCAGGGCCGAGAAGAGCGAGGTCGGGATGATGCTGAGGAGGAAGTCGGTCGTGCTCGCGTGACCTTCCGAGGCAGCCTCCTGGCCCGCGCTGGACGCGTCGGAGCTCAGCTGGAGGCCGTTGCCCGGGTCGATGATGTTGCCGACGATCATGCCGATCGCCAGGGCGACGGTGGACATCGCGATGAAGTAGACCAGCGCCAGGCCACCGACCTTGCCGACCTTGGCCGCGTTGGCGACCGAGCCGACGCCGATGACCAGGGTGCAGAAGATGATCGGCTGGATCATCATCTTGATCAGGTTCACGAACGCCGTGCCGATCGGCTTCAGCTCCACCGCGAACGATGGGGCGATCAACCCGACCAGGATGCCAAGTACCACCGCGGCGATCACCGCGATGTAGAGATAATGTGTCCGGTCCTTCTTGGGTCTTGTCTCAGTGGTGGTCGTACTCATCGTTCCTCCTGGTCCGGTGTGTCCTGCCCTCCGGGGCAACTCGGGCAACTCTCCGGGAGAACGTGACGACCGTCACTGTTGTGTTCGTTGTGTTCGTGGCCACGATCACATCCACGCAACGCAGGTGGTCCAGAATGAGGTGGTGCCCCGTGTCCACCCGTTCCGCCGCCGCGTTCTGCGCGATCGGCCGGTGGCCCAGCAGATCCTGCTCCTCCAGTTCGGCACGGTGCTGCTGCTCGTCGTCACCGGCATCCTGATGGCCTCCTACGACGCCCAGCGCGACTCCTACAGCCGCGCCACCCAGCGCGCGGTGGCGGTCGCCCAGACCGTCGCCGACTCCCCCACCGTCAGCACAGCACTGCGCGGCGAGGACCCGACGGCGACCCTCCAGCCCTGGACCGAGCAGGTACGCCGCGACACCGACACCGACTTCGTCGTCGTGATGGACCTGGACCGCACCCGCTACACCCATACCGATCCGCAGCAGATCGGCGGAAAGTTCGTCGGCGACCTCGGCAACGCGCCTGACGGCAAGGTCTTCACCCAGCAGTACACGGGCACGCTCGGCCCGTCGGTCCGCGCGGTGGTGCCGGTCGAGGAGGGCGACGAGGTCGTCGCGCTCGTGTCCGTCGGCATCACGGTCAGCGACATCAACCGCGGTCTCAAGCGCGACGTCACGATCGTGCTGCTGTGCGGCGTACTCGTGCTGGCCGCCGGGTTGACCGGTGCCTGGCTGCTGAGTCGTCGTCTGCACCGGCTGACCCACGGCATGGGTGAGCGCGAGCTGGCCCGGATGTACGAGTACTACTCCGCCGTCCTCCACTCGGTCCGCGAGGGTCTGCTCCTGCTCGACGGCGAGGGGCGCGTGCAGCTGGTCAACGACGAGGCGCGACGCCTGCTGGCGCTGCCGGACGACGTCATCGGCACCCGGATCGAGGACCTCGACCTGGCGCCCGGGCTGGTCGCCGCCGCCCGCGGCCGCACCGCCGAGTCCGACGATCTCTACCTCGCCGGCGAGCGGATCCTGGTGGTCTCCTCGGCCCCCGCGCTGTGGGACGGTCGCGAGGTCGGCGCCGTGGTGACGCTGCGCGACCACACCGAGCTGCGCTCGGTGACCGGCGAGCTCGAGGTCGTACGCCGCCTCACCGAGTCGCTCCGGTCGCAGAACCACGAGGCGGCCAACCGGCTCCACACAGTGGTGTCCCTCATCGAGATGGGCCGGGAGCAGGACGCGGTCGAGTTCGCCACCGAGGAGCTCCAGGTCGCCCAGCTCCTCACCGACCGGGTCGTGGGCGCGGTCGAGGACCCCGTCGTCGCCGCGCTGCTGCTCGGCAAGTCGGCCGAGGCGGCCGAGCAGGGCGTCGAGTTCCGCATCGTCGGCGAGGTGCCACCCGGAACGGGCATCCCACCCCGCGACCTGGTGACGGTGCTGGGCAACCTCGTCGACAACGCCTTCGACGCCGTCTCCGGCTTCGAGTCCCGCCAGGTCGAGGTCCACCTCACCGGTGACGACGACACCCTCACGGTCCGCGTGGGCGACAGCGGTCCCGGCCTGGACGACGCCGACTCGGCGCGCGTCCTCGACCGCGGCTGGACGACGAAGGCCGAGCCCGGCACGGGCCGCGGCCTGGGCCTGGCGCTGGTCGGCCAGATCGCCCGGCGCCATGGTGGCGAGGTCGTCATCGGCCGCTCCCACCTCGGCGGGGCCGAGTTCACGGTCACCCTCGGCACGGAGGTGGCGGAATGAGCGAGCGCCAGCGAGCGACCACAAGCCTCAGGCCGCCGCGTCCGTATTCTGGCGCTTGCGCTACGGAGGCGGCGGCGTGAGCGTCAAGGTGCTGGTCGTCGAGGATGAGGCGCTCGCCGCCGAGGCCCATGCGGCGTACGTCGGCCGGGTCTCGGGCTTCGCCCTGGCCGGGATCGCGCGTTCGGCGCGTGATGCGGTCCGCGCGCTCGACGCCGCCCGAGAGGCGGGCGCTCCGGTCGACCTGATCCTGCTCGACATGAACCTGCCCGACGGGCACGGGCTCGGCCTGCTCAGCAGGCTGCGCGCCGCCGGGCACTTGTGCGACGTGATCGCGGTGACGGCGGCGCGGGACACGAAGGTGGTGCGGCAGGCCGTCGTACAGGGGGTCGTGCTCTACCTGCTCAAGCCGTTCACCTTCGCGACCTTCCGAGACAAGCTCGAGCAGTACGCCGACTACCGCGCCCGGCTGGACGCGGCCCCCGAGGAGGTCGTCCAGGACGAGGTCGACCAGCTCCTGGGGTCGTTGCGGCCCACCGGGAGCACGCCGCTGCCCAAGGGCATGAGCCCGGAGACGCTGCGGGCCGTGACGGCCGCGCTGCGCGAGGCCGAGCGCGACCTGTCCGCAAGCGAGGTCGCTGCGGTGGTCGGCGCGTCACGGGTCACCGCTCGGCGCTACCTCGAGCACCTCGCCGACAAGGGCCTGGCCGCGCGCGGGGTCCGCTACGGGCCCAGCGGTGGGCGGCCCGAGGTCGGCTACTCCTGGCTCTGAGCCGACGAAGGCCCGCCTAAAATGGTTCGCGCCCGGGGTGCGCCGCCGGGCAGAGTCGATGCCCATGACCAGCAGCGACCTGTGGACCCGCGACGACGCCGAGCGCTACGACGACCCGGACGACTGGGTCAACTCACCCGAGGTGACCGGGCCGGTGGCCCGCTTCCTCGCCGAGGTCGCCGACGGCGGCCCCGCGCTCGAGCTCGCCATCGGGACGGGCCGGATCGGCGTACCGCTGCGGGAGCTGGGGGTGCCGGTCGCCGGCATCGAGCTGTCCCAGCCCATGGTCGAGGTCCTACGGCGCAAGGTCACCGAGGAGGAGATCCCGGTCGTCGTCGGCGACATGGCCTCCGCCGAGGCACCTGGGGTGGGGACGTACTCGTTGGTCTATCTGGTCTTCAACACGATCGGGAACCTGCGTACGCAGGAGGAGCAGGTCGCCTGCTTCGCCAATGCCGCTCGTCATCTGGCGCCGGGCGGGCGCTTCCTGGTCGAGGTCGGCGTGCCCGGCCTGCGGCGGCTTCCCCCGGGCAGCCCGGCGACCCCGTTCGACGTCTCCCCAGCGCACCTCGGGTTCGACACCTACGACCTGGTCACCCAGCAGGCGATCTCGCACCACTACACCCGCGAGGCCGACGGCCGCTTCCGGTACGGGCCACACAACTTCCGGTTCGTGTGGCCCTCCGAGCTCGACCTGATGGCGCGGTTGGCCGGGATGACGCTGGAGTCGAGGTACGCCGGCTGGGACCGCTCCGAGTTCACCAACGACTCCACGAGTCACGTGTCCGTCTGGCGCAAGCCGGACGATCACACCTGAGGTGGCAGGTCGAACTCGTCGTTGGTCATGCGCAGCAGGGCGACGCTGACACCGGCGCACCCGATCGCGGCGACGATGAGGCCGACGCCCTGACCGATGTTGTTCGGGATGAACGGGTGGGTGGCGGCTCCTACCATCACGGCGAGGCCGACCCAGACCGGCACGGCACGGCTGCGCATCAGCGCGCCGCCGAGCAGGCCGAGACCGAAGACGATGCCCACGATGAACAGGAGCGAGGCGATCCCGAGCAGCGGCTCCTGGTGGAGGGCGTCATCCAGGGCTGCCATCGACGTGGGGTCGAGGTCGTGCTGGACGGTGACCAGCGCCGGTGTCATCACACCGCCCATCAGGGGCATGCCGACGAGGAAGCCCGTCAGCGCGATGGCCCCGCCGGCCGTGGTCAGTCGTGGGGCGCCACGGCGGGCGACCCACGCCAGGGCGATGGTGGCGGGGATGAGCCCGACGACGAAGACCGCGTCCAGCCACTTCAGGGTCTCCAGCATGTCGGGATGGGCCTCGAGCGCTGTCACCGTTTCGGTGAAGGTGACGTCGCCTCCGGCCGGGCTCAGCATGTAGTGGATCCCCTTGGCGAGCATCGGCAGCGGCAGGATCACCGCGAGCAGGATGCGCCAGAAGGCGCGACGATCGCGTACTCGCTTCGTACGCCCCGTGCTGTCCGGGGGTGCGGGTTGGATGGTGGAGCTCATGCTGTCCTCCTGAGTTGATGTTCTCGGTAGGCGCCGGCGATGAGTGCAGACGCCACGGATCTGATCGTCTGCCCCGCCGATTCCCGCGGACAGAGGCGGGAATCACCGCGCCCTCCCGCGTTCTCGGGAGAACATCCCGATGGCCGGGAACGCCACCCCATTGCGCGCGCAGCGCCCCAGGGTCACTGTGGGGATATCGTGACGAGCACCGTGATCGCTGAGCGCTCCTGGTCACCCCGCACCCACCCGGTGCCGGCGGCCGGCGTACTGCTCGCTGTCGCCTTGGTCGGAGCCGGTGTCGCGCTGGCGGCCCTGATGACGCCGACAGATGCTCCTCGTGGGCAGGTCGCCGAATACGCGACGACGCTCGCGTACGTCGTGCCCTATGCGGTCGTCGGCGCCTTCCTCGTGGTCCGTCGCCCGGATCTCCCGTTCGGCTGGCTGCTGGCGGGCTGCGCCGCGGTCGTCGCCGTCGGGATCGCGATCGCCTCTCAGTCGTACGTCGCCCTCAGCGCGGGATCCGACAACGCTCTGCTGCGGTTCGGGTGCCTCCTCGCGACGGTGCAGTTCCTGCCGGTCGCGGTTCAGGGCCTGGTGAACGTCCGCTTCCCGAGCGGAAAGGTCACCTCGAGATTCGGGCGGGTGCTGAACCTGCTGCTCCTGATCGGCATCGCGCTCGGACTGATCGGCGGGCTCATCGGTGACTGGACCCTCGAGCTGGATCGAGCCGACGGGACGGTCGAGACACTCCGCAATCCCCTGACGAGCGGGACGCTCCTCGGAGAGGTCGGACTCGGACTCACGGCAGCCGTCCCGCTGGTGATCCTCCTGGGAATCATCGCCGGGCTCGAGGTCGTCCGGCGCGCATGGAAGGCCACCGGCATCGAGCGTGACCAGCTCAAGTGGCGGGCGTTCGGTGTCGTCCTCACGCTCGCGCTGTTCCCCTTCGCGATCACCGAATCGCTGCCGTTGGCGGTGTACGCGGCCGACGGACTGATCTTCACCAGCACCCTGGTGATCCCGATCGTCCGCTACCGGTTGTGGGCGATCGACACCATCATCCGGCGGTCCGCTGCGTACCTGATGGTGACCGTCCTGGTCGTGGGGGTCTTCGCGACGCTCACCTCGGTCGCCGCTGCGTTCCAGCGGGAGCGGGCCGGGCTGGTCACCGCGGCGGTGGTCGCCGCCCTGGTCCTCGGCCCGGCGCTGCGGCTCAGTCAGCACCTTGTCGACGAGCTGTTCTACGGCCATCGGGCGGATCCCTATCGTGCGCTGCGCGATCTCGGTCAACGTCTCGACGCCGCGGCCGCGCCAGGCGCGGCGTTGGAGGCAGTGGTCAGCACGGTCGCCGTCTCGCTCCGGCTGCCGTACGTCGCGATCGAGCGACCCGGTGACGGCAAGCTGCTGGCCAAGTACGGCGACCCACCGCCGACGGAGGCCGATCTCGGCCGCTGGCCGCTCGTGTCCCAGGGCATCCAGGTCGGAAGCCTCGTTGCCGCGCCGCGGCGAGGCGAGTCGGCGCTCGACACGCGGGATCAGGCGGTGCTCGCCGACCTGGCCCGACAAGCGAGTGCGGCCGTGCACGCCGAGGCGCTCACCACCGACCTCGCGATGTCGCGTCAGCGCATCGTCGAGGCGCGGGAGGAAGAACGGCGCCGACTGCGCCGCGATCTCCACGATGGCCTGGGCCCGCTGCTGACAAGTGTCGGACTCAACCTCGATGCCATGCGGAGCCGCCTGGCTGCCGGCAGCGGCGACCCACTCCCGCTCCTCGCCCGGGCGAAGGAGGCCTCGAGCCAGGCGATCGCGGATCTGCGTACCGTCGTCTACTCCCTCCGTCCGCCCGCCCTGGACGACCTCGGCGTCGTCGGGGCGATCACCGCCCAGGTGCGCCGGATGGGCGAGGTCGGCGGCCTCGACATCGCGGTCGAGGACGGTGACCTCCCGGCGTTGCCGGCTGCGGTCGAGGTCGCGCTGTACCGGATCAGCATCGAGGGTGTCACCAATGTGGTCCGGCATGCCGATGCCGGCAGTTGCCGAGTCCGCCTGGGCACGATCGACGGCAACGCCTTTCTCGAGATCGTGGACGACGGAGCATCCAGGCGAGTCTGGACGGCCGGAGTCGGCACCATCGGCATGCGTGAGCGCGTCTCCGAGCTCGGTGGAACCCTCGAGATCGGTCCGACGAGCGACGGCGGGCGCCTCCGGGCGTCGTTCCCGCTCGCGGATCCCGCAGCCGCCGAGGCACCGCGATGAGAGCCGACGGAGTCATCCGGGTGGTCATCGTCGACGACCACCAGCTCGTCCGGCAGGGGCTCGAGGCAGTGGTGGCTTCCGTCGACGACATCGCGGTTGTCGGTCAGGCCGCCGATGGTCGAAGCGCGGTCGAGGTCGTTGCCGAGACCGAGCCGGACGTCGTCCTGATGGACCTGCAGCTGCCAGGGCGCTCAGGTCTGGAGGCGACACACGAGATCCTCGAGGCTCGGCCCGACCTGGTCGTGCTGGTGTTGACGATGTTCGATGACGACGCCACCGTGCATGCGGCGATCGCCGCCGGCGCGGTCGGCTACCTGCTCAAGGGCGCCGACGGCGAGGACATCCTCGCCGCGGTGCGTTCGGCCGCGGCCGGCCAGGCCGTGTTCGGAGCCGCCCTCGCACATCGGATGCGTACGTTCTTCGCCGGCGGCCCCACCAGATCAGCCGAGTCGTTCCCGGAGCTCACCGATCGGGAGAGGGTGATCCTCGACAAGGTCGCAGCCGGCCTCTCCAACGTCGAGATCAGTCAGGCACTGTTCCTGTCCCCCAAGACGGTGGCCAACAACGTCTCGGTGATCCTGGCGAAGCTGAACCTGTCCGAGCGCGGCAAGGCGATCATCGTCGGCCGCGATGCCGGGCTAGGTCGAGGCGATCCGGGCCACTGACGCCGAGTCGGGTCACTCGCGGCGCTGGAACTCCCAAGCGAGGCGGATCGCCTCGCGGACGGCATCCGGAGCGGCGCGGTCGAGGTAGGCCTCGATCTTGTGGTGGGCCTCCATCCTGGGCGGGATGCCGAAGGCGTCCGGCCAGCGTTCGATCAGCGCCTCGCGGCGCTCGATCGGTACTCGGACGAGCAGGGTGTTCGCATCGACCTGCCTGGCGACCAGGCGGTCGTGGAGATACCAGCCGCGCGGTTTGTGGCGGCAGCCGTCCAGCGAGGAGACGAAGGCGTCGACCTCTTCCGGGGTCATGCCTCCGGAGCGTACGCCGTCCGCCACCGCTCGGCAGCCACCTGCGCGGCCTCGCCGATCAGCGCGCTCAGCTCGGGGCGGTCCGGGACCGGGAACGAGGTGTAGGCGCTGCGGCCGCCTTCGACCGGGCGGCCGTAGGCCTTGGCCGCGAGGCGCCCGTCGGGCAGGAGACGTACGTTGAGGGTGCTGAGCCGGAAGACCACGTCGCGGCGGGTGTCCGTCCACTGAAGTGATTCGGGAACGGCGACATTGATCGCCAGGGCGCTGACCTCGACCTCTTCACTTGTCACGGGCCGAGTCTAGGGCTGCCACAGCCCGATCTCCGCCGCGAAGCGGGCGACGATGGCCTCGACGACCCCGCCGGCGGCGAGCAGCGCCTCGGTCTCGTCGGCCGACGCGCCGCCGCCGTCGCACAGCGTCCGGAGCCTGGCCAGCTCGGGCGCCCGGGCCGGTTCGATCTCGCTCCAGCGGGCGACAGCGGCGAAGCGGTCGGTGGACCAGGTGCCGTCGTAGACGCTGACCAGGCCGGCCAGTGCAAGGAGGGACTTGCGCGCGATCCGGCGGGAGAGGTCGCTCGGGTCGTCGCGACCGAGGGCGGCGCGCCACCTGCGCAGGGCACGCTCGATGTCGCCGTTGAAGCCGCGGGCGGCACGAGCGTCCGCCGGGAACCCGGGCAGGGCTTCGCCCGGGTCGGGGCCGGCGAGATGGGCGCAGTAGTGGCGCAGGAAGACCCGGTTGCCGTACGCCTCGTCACCCTCGCCGAGATAGTCGTCCGCGGACGCCGCGGCGATCTCCACGCCACGGCAGAGCTCGGCGAAGGCAGCCGAAGCATCGGCTCCGAGCGCGGAGGCGTCCGCCGCCGGGAGTCCGATCGTCAGCAGGTCGACGTCGGAGGTGGGCACCGTGGCGGTGCCGTTGGCCACCGAGCCGTAGACCTGCACGGACACCTCCGGCGGGACCCGCCCGAGGACGTACGCAAGGACCGGCTCGTACGCCGACGGCACCCGGTCACGGCGCGCTCCCGTGACGATCAGACCGTCGGGGGTCACGCCCTCGCGTGGGTCGGCCATCGAGGTCAGGTGAGGCGGAGCGCCATCTTCGACTCGGTGCGCGGGTCACCCTCGGGGAAGGGCTGCGTCTCACCGGTGAGCTCGAAGCCGAGGCGTTCGTAGAGACGGCGCCCGGACTCGTTGCCATCGACGACCCACAGGGTCAGCACGGAGGCACCGTCACGACGAGCCCAGCCCGCGACTGCCAGGATGAGGCCCTCGGCGAGACCGTGACCACGCGCCTCGGGGGCGAGCCACATGTTGATCAGGTGGTGCTCACCGTCGTGGATGATCCCGGCAGCGAGCCCTGAGGGCTTCTCGCCGAGCCAGGCGATGTAGGCCGCACCGGACGCGGCCCACAGCCGCCAACGCTCGTCGGGCCAGGTGACGACCTCGTCGTAGGAGGCCCAGAACGCACGAGGAGTGTCCTGGAGAGCCGCGAGGCGCACCTTCTTGAGCGCCGGCCACTCGTCCTCGACGACGACACGCACCGCCGCCGTCGGGACCACCTTCTCAGGGGCCCCCACGCCGGGGATCGAGCTGGGTCGCTTCGGAGCAGGCACGGGATCAGGCGAGGTCGAGACCGGGGTACAGCGGGAACTTCGCGAGCAGCTCCGCCGCGGCGGCCTTCGTGTTGTCGGCGACGGAGTCCTCGATGGCGTAGGACGCCTTGGACGGGCCGCCGGCCTTGGTAGTGCCTGGCGTCGTCTTCGAGAGCACGTCGACGATGAGCTCGGCGACACGGTCGAACTCGTCGGCGCCGAAGCCGCGCGTGGTCAGCGCCGGGGTGCCGAGGCGGACGCCCGAGGTGTACCAGGCGCCGTTGGGGTCGGCCGGGACCGAGTTGCGGTTGGTGACCACGCCGGAGTCGAGCAGCGCCGACTCGGCCTGGCGACCGGTGAGGCCGAAGGAGGTCACGTCGAGGAGGACGAGGTGGTTGTCGGTGCCGCCGGTGACGAGCTTCGCGCCGCGCTTGAGGAAGCCCTCGGCGAGCGACTTGGCGTTGTCGGCGACCTCCTGGGCGTAGATCTGGAAGCTCTCCTGCTTCGCCTCGGCGAAGGCGACGGCCTTCGCGGCCATGACGTGGGAGAGCGGGCCGCCGAGGACCATCGGGCAGCCGCGGTCGACGCTCGGGGCGTACTCCTCGGTGGCCAGGATGAAGCCGCCGCGCGGGCCGCGGAGGGACTTGTGGGAGGTCGAGGTGACGACGTGGGCGTAGGGAACCGGGTTCTCCTCGCCCTGGAACACCTTGCCGGCGACGAGGCCGGCGAAGTGGGCCATGTCGACCATCAGGGTGGCGCCGACCTCGTCGGCGATCTCGCGCATCTTGGCGAAGTTCACCCGGCGCGGGTAGGCGGAGTAGCCGGCGACGATGATCAGCGGCTGGAACTCCTTGGCCTTGGCACGCAGCGAGTCGTAGTCGAGCAGCCCGGTCTCCGGGTCGGTGCCGTACTGGTTCTGGTGGAACATCTTGCCGGAGATGTTCGGGCGGAAACCGTGGGTGAGGTGGCCGCCGGCGTCCAGCGACATGCCCAGCAGGCGCTGGTTGCCGAGCTCGCCGCGCAGCGTCTCCCAGTCGGCCTCGGAGAGCTCGTTCATGTTCTTGACGGCCATCTTCTCCAGCCACGGGCCCTCGACCCGGTGGGCGAGGATGGCCCAGTACGCCGTCAGGTTGGCGTCGATGCCGGAGTGCGGCTGCACGTAGGCGTACTCAGCGCCGAAGAGCTCCTTGGCGTGCTCGGCGGCGATCTGCTCGACGGTGTCGACGTTCTGGCAGCCCGCGTAGAAGCGGTGACCGACGGTGCCCTCGGCGTACTTGTCGGAGAACCAGGTGCCCATCGTCATCAGCGTGGCGGGGCTCGCGTAGTTCTCGCTCGCGATCAGCTTGAGGCTGGCGCGCTGGTCAGCGAGCTCCTGCTTGGTCGCCTCGGCAATGCGGGGCTCCACGGAGGCGATGACCTCGAGGGCTTGGTTGTAGGCAGAACTCGTCAAGGCGGACAGATCGCTCATGGGTCACAGCGTAGTCAGCCGCGCGTACGAGAGCAGCATCGTGGTCCTCCGGTGCGTTGCGTACGTCCCCTATCACCGTCCGCGGGAATGACTGACGGCTCAGCCCGGTTGAGAGACCGTGACCAGATGGTGACCTCGGCCACACTGCCCGCGTGAACAAGCGGGAACGTCCCACATAACGGACCGATGTCTCATATATCGGGATTCCAGATTGCGTGAGACCCGTCCGCTACCTGAGACTCCTTGACATGGTCACTGCTGCAACACATGCGCACCTCGTGGTTCGACGCCACGTGGACTATTGCCGCATCCGCAGCTCGATCTGTTGGCGCCACTGACGCCCAGCGCTCCGCATTTCACCGCGTCGAGCCGCTGGCCCGCCGCCCGACAGACATCCCGGGCGCCCGCCGCGAGCACGTCCCTGCTCCGCCGTGCGTCCACGACCGACGCAAAGGTTTCTCTGACATGAGCGACAACCGGTTTCAGGCCAAGCGCGCCACCCGAACCGAGATCCCCCGGCCCAAGAAGGGCGAGGGTCAGTGGGCCCTCGGCTACACCGAGCCGCTGAACAAGAACGAGGAGTCGAAGAAGAACGACGACCCGCTCAACGTTCGCGACCGGATCCTCTACACCTACTCCAAGCGCGGGTTCGACTCGATCGATCCGGCCGACATGCGCGGCCGCTTCCGGTGGTTCGGTCTCTACACCCAGCGCAAGCCCGGGATCGACGGCGGCAAGACCGCCATCCTCGACGAGGAGGAGCTCGACGACCGCTACTTCATGATGCGCGTACGCTCCGACGGCAAGCTCCTCTCCCCCGCCGCGGTGCGCACCCTGGGTCAGATCGGCGTGGACTTCGGGCGGGACACCGCGGACATCACCGACCGCGAGAACATCCAGTACCACTGGATCGACATCGAGAACGTCCCGGAGATCTGGTCGCGCCTCGAGGAGGTCGGGCTGCACTCGACCGAGGCCTGCGGCGACTCGCCGCGTCCGTTCCTCGGCTCGCCGGTCGCCGGCGTCGCTGCCGACGAGATCATCGACGGCACCTCGGCGCTGCGCGAGATCGAGTCCCGCTACCTGGGTGACCCCGCCTTCTCGAACTTCCCGCGCAAGTTCAAGACCGCGCTGACCGGCCACCCTTCCCACGACGTGGCGCCTGAGATCAACGACATCGCCTTCGTCGGCACCGTCCACCCCGAGCACGGCCCTGGCTTCGACGTCTGGGTCGGCGGCGGGCTCTCCACCAACCCGCGCCTGGCCGAGAAGCTCGGTGTGTGGGTGCCGATCGATGAGGTCGCCGACGTGTGGGCCGGTGTCGCGGGCATCTTCCGCGACTACGGCTACCGCCGGCTCCGCTCGCGGGCCCGGCTGAAGTTCCTGGTCGCCGACTGGGGCAAGGAGAAGTTCCGCGAGGTCCTCGAGAACGAGTACCTCGACCGTCAGCTCGTCTCGAACCCCTCCCCCGAGTCGCCCCTGGGACACCGCGACCACGTCGGCATCCACGACCAGAAGGACGGCAAGAAGTACGTCGGCCTGGCACCGATCGCCGGCCGCATCTCCGGCACCCACCTGGTCGAGCTCGCCGGCGTCATGGAGAAGTTCGCCGTCGAGGGCGCCCGGCTCACGCCGTACCAGAAGATCGTGCTGATCGGTGTCGACCCCGCGGTCGTCGAGGACCTCGTCACCGCGCTGGACGCGATCGGCTTCTCGGCCCGGCCCTCCAACTGGCGCCAGAACACGATGGCCTGCACCGGGATCGAGTTCTGCAAGCTCGCGATCGTGGACACCAAGGACCGGGCCCGCGACCTGATCGCCTCGCTCGAGTCGCGGTTCCCGGAGCTGGACGCCTCGATCACCGTCAACGTCAACGGCTGCCCCAACGCCTGCGCGCGGACCCAGGTCGCCGACATCGGGCTCAAGGGCCAGCTGGTCCTCGACGACGAGGGCAACCAGGTCGAGGGCTTCCAGGTGCACCTCGGCGGCGCGACCGGGCTGACCGCCAACTTCGGGCGCAAGCTGCGCGCGCACAAGGTCACCTCCGCCGGGCTCGACGACTACATCTCCGCGCTGGTCGTCAACTACCTGGCCGACCGCGAGGAGGCCGAGACCTTCTCCGCCTGGACCGCGCGGGCCGACGAGGTACTGCTGCGCGGCGAGAAGACCTTGGACGAGGTGACCGCATGAGCGAGCGCGCAAGCACCCCGTTCCACTGCCCGTTCTGTGGCGAGACCGACCTGTGGCCGCACGAGGCCACGCACGGGTCCTGGGAATGCCGCGCCTGCCTGCGCGCCTTCCAGCTGAAGTCACTTGGACAGATCTCTCGGGCAACCACGAAGGAGGCGCACCGATGAGCGTCAGCACAGCAGCCGCAAGGGCCA
This sequence comes from Nocardioides sp. NPDC127503, assembly GCF_040302165.1. Lineage (NCBI taxonomy): Bacteria > Bacillati > Actinomycetota > Actinomycetes > Propionibacteriales > Nocardioidaceae > Nocardioides > Nocardioides sp. NPDC127503. The sequence continues at coordinate 416,024 of NZ_JBEORH010000002.1, forward strand.
ACCGCGCGGTCGACACCGAGGGACGTACGCCCGAGGAGCTGCGCGAGATCGTCTCCCACTGGGGAGCCGAGCTCGAGCTCGCCCCGGCCGAGACGATCATCGAGTGGGCCGCCGCCACCTTCGGCGAGCGGTTCGCGATCACGTCCTCCATGGGTGACGCGGTCCTGGCTCATCTCGCCTCGAAGGTAGTGCCCGGGATCGACGTGGTCTTCCTCGACACCGGCTACCACTTCATCGAGACGATCGGCACCCGCGACGCCGTCGAGGCGACGATGCCGGTCAACCTCCTCACGATCACGCCCGTGCAGAGCGTGGCCGAGCAGGACGCCGAATACGGCAAGGACCTCTACCGGACCGACCCCGACCTGTGCTGCGCGCTGCGCAAGGTCAAGCCCCTGGCCGACTCGCTCGCCTCCTACGACGCCTGGGCCACCGGCCTGCGCCGCGCGGAGACGAAGAACCGGGTCATCGCCCCGGTCATCGGCTGGGACGCCAAGCGCCAGAAGGTCAAGGTCTCGCCGATGGCGCGATGGTCCGACGAGCAGGTCGAGCGATATATCGAGGACAACGGAGTACTCGTGAACCCGCTCGTCTATGACGGGTATCCCTCGATCGGCTGCGCGCCGTGCACCCGCCGGGTAGCCCCCGGCGAGGACCCGCGCAGCGGGCGATGGGCCGGCACCGGCAAGACCGAGTGCGGCATCCACGCCTGATCCCGGCCACAGCCCGCGCCCGGAGGGCGCAATACAACACAGACCTGCAACACCGAAGGATGAAGACAATGGCAGCTCCCGCTCTGGTAGCCCTGGCTCACGGCAGCCGCGACCCGCAGTCCGCCGCGACCATCAACGCCCTCATTGCCGAGGTGCGCGCCCTGCGCCCCGACCTCCGTATCGAAGCCGCCTTCCTCGACCACTCCCGGCCGCGTTTCCAGGCCGTCGTCGACAAGCTGGTCAAGGCCGGCCACGACGAGATCGTCGTCGTGCCTCTGCTCCTGACCGAGGCGTTCCACGCCCGCGTCGACGTACCCTCGGTCATCGCCGAGGCCACCGCGCGCCACTCCGGCCTGCGCATCCACACCAGCGAGATCCTCGGCCTCGAGAGCGTCTTCCTGCAGGTGCTCGACGAGCGCCTGCGGGCGTCGCTCAAGGACGCGCGGGTACGCGAGCTCGACGCGCTCGTCCTGGCCGCCGCCGGCTCCTCGGACTCGCTGGCCAACCAGTCGGTGGCCCGCCTGGCCCGCATCTGGGGTGCCCACCACAAGCTGCCGGTCGTGGCTGCGTACGCCTCGGCTGCTCCGCCGGCCACCGGCGAGGCCGTTCGTGCCTTCCGGGCCGAGGGTCGCCGCCACATCGCCGTCGGCATGCTCTTCCTGGCCCCCGGGCAGCTGCCCGACCGCGCCAAGGAGCTCGCCCTCGAGGCCGGCGCCGTCGCGGTCAGCGACCCGATGGGCGCCCACCCCGAGGTCGCCCGCACCATCCTGGCCCGCTACGCCGTCGGTGCCGTCGAGCTCGTCCCGGTCTGATCTGACCCGTCCCGCGCCGAGTCGGCGCATCCTGACAACAATCCCCGCCGAGTCGGCGCGTCATGACGCGCCGACTCGGCGGGGATTTCAGGTGATCTGGTGGGCGAAGACTCGGTCCAGCTCGGCGACGGCATCGGCCGTGACACCGCCGTGGACGGGGCCGGGCTGGAGGACCGTGCTCTTCGGGGCCTTGAGGAGGCCGAAGCGGGCGGACTCGTTGTCGGAGAGCGACCGGAGGCCGTACGCCGTGGCTCGGACGCCCGCGCCGAAGCCGGCGTGGGCGGCGCCGGCGCAGATCAGGTCCACCGACTCCAGGGCGGCCCGGACGAGGGAGAGGTCGAGGCCCGGGGCGAAGGCGGCGAGGCGCTGCTCGTCGAGCGTCCACCGGGCGGCGAGGAACTTCTGCTCGGGGCAGTGGAGGACGACGCCGACGTTGAGGAACTCCTCGCGCTCGGGTCGGGGTACGCAGCGGAGCACGACGTACTGGTAGGCGTCCATCACGCCTCCTGGGCGGGCTCGGCCGCGGGCAGCCACGGGCGCTCGCCGTCGAGGCGCGCCCGCAGGAACGCGACGTAGCGCTCGCGCAGCGACTCCGGGGTGTCGTAGCCGGGGACCGGCTCGAGCCACTCGTCGGGTACGTCGGCGAGCACCTTCTCCAGCACCGCGTCGTCGAGCCGCGCGGCGAGGTCGTCGTTCTGGGCGATCGCCTCGTCCGCGTAGGCCCGCAGGATGTGCTCGGAGGTGTCGTAGGGCTGCGCCGCGTAGCGCGCCGGGTCGCCGCCCCCGCCGGGCCAGACGTGGTGGAAGTAGAGCGAGGCGCCGTGGTCGATGACGTAGAGCGCGCCGTTCCACAGCAGCATGTTGGGGTTGCGCCAGGAGCGGTCGACGTTGGCGATCAGCGCATCCAGCCACAGGATCCGCCCGGCGAGCGACGGGTCCGGCGAGTAGGCGGCGTCGTAGCCGAACGCACCCGCCAGGAAGTCGATGCCGAGGTTGAGGCCGGCGCTCACGTTGAGGAGGTCCTGGACCTCCTCGTCGGCCTCGTAACGGGCGATCTCGGGGTCGAGGTCGAGCACGACCTGGTCGGGCGTGGGAATGTCGAGCGCCCGGCACAGGCCGGTGACGATCACCTCCGCGACCAGCACCCGCAGCCCCTGCCCGGCGCCACGGAACTTGCAGACATAGGTGCCGAGGTCATCGGCCTCCACGATCCCGGGCAGGCTGCCGCCCTCCCGGAGCGGGGTGACATACCGAGTCACCCGCACCGTCTCAAGACTCACGAGATGGTGTCCTCTTCCAATCGTCTCTTCTCCTCGGCGATGTCGAAGCGGGGCGCGGGCCAGTCCAGATCGAGCCGGTCCAGTGTCTCCAGGAGCAGCTCGCCGATGGCCAGGTTGCGGTACCACTTCTTGTCGCTCGGCACGAGGTACCACGGAGCGTACTCGGTGTTGGTGCGCTCCAGCGCAATCTCGTACGCCTCCCGGTAGCTGTCCCACAGCTGGCGCTCGTCGACGTCGCCGCGGTTGTACTTCCAGTGCTTCGTCGGGTCCTCGAGCCGGGCCATGAGCCGCTTCTTCTGCTCCTTGGGCGAGATGTGCAGCATGCACTTGAGGATGACGATGCGATCGTCGGCCAGCCTCTTCTCGAAGTCGTTGATCGCGCCGTAGCGCCGCTCGATCTCCTGGGGTGGGGCGAGCTCGCGGACGCGACCGATCAGCACGTCCTCGTACTGGGAGCGGTCGAAGACGCCGAGGTAGCCGGGCTCCGGCACCGCCTTCTCGATCCGCCACAGGAAGTCCTGGGCGCGCTCCTCGTCGGTCGGCGCCTTGAAGCTGGTGATCTTGACGCCGACAGGGTCGACCAGCCCGACGGTGTGCTTGAGCACACCGCCCTTGCCGGAGGTGTCCATCCCCTGCAGGACGAGCAGCACCCGCCGGGGGTCGTCGCTCTCCCTGGAGGCGAAGAGCTTGGTCTGCAGCTCGAGCAGCATCGGGCCGAGCTCGGCGAGCACCTGCTTGCCGGTCTCCTTGTCGACGCCGACGCCGGGCGCGGAGTTCGTGTCGTACTTCCGCAGGTCCACCGGTCCGGCCGGCAGCCGCAGCTCGTCAAGAAGGGTCATGGGTCGACGATAGGCCCGCGACCGGGGCCGCCGGGGCGGGTCAGCCGAGAACGCGTCGCAGATCCAGCGAGCAGCCGACCATCGTGGTCGTCGAGCCGTCGGGCTGGGGCTCGTCGAACCAGGTGCCCTGCTCGAAGCCGACCTTGGCGAGCATCCGCAGCGAGGCTGCGTTGCGGTGGTCGGGGGCCGCGAAGCAGGCCGTCGCTCCCGGATAGCGGCGCGGTATCGAGGTCAGCCAGACCCAGGCCATCCGCGGGCCGATCCCCCGGCCCACAAACGCCGGCTCCCCGATCGCATAGTCGAAGCCGATCGCCTCCGGGTCAGGGGTGAGCAACGCGTAGTCGGGCTGCTCGCTGATCCGGTAGTCCTGGCAGAAGCCGATCGACCGTCCGTTGACCTCGATCACCCAGAACGTCACCGGGGTCTTGCCGTCGATGTCCGGCCCGTAGTTCTCCTTCACCCAGTCGGGCGTCGGCTCACCGTCGACGGCATACCAGCGGTGCACGTGCTCCGCGTTGAGCCAGCGGATCAGGTGTGGCAGGTCGCCGCGGGTCATCGGCCGCAGCGCCACCACCGGCATCGGGTCGGAGGAGAACTCCTTCACCTCACCGGAGAGATCCACCGCGTACGCAGGCCGCCCGGCGATCCTCGCGGCCGCCGCTGCCCAGCTCTCCCCCGGGCGCGTCACGCCACCGAGACGGTGTGTCCCGGTGTGGACCGCAACCGGAGTGAACATGCACCCAGGTTAACCGTGTGGGGTCAGTGGGCCTGGCCGCCGCGGCGGTCGACGAGCGGCGGCTGGGAGGACCACGGGAAGTCGATCCAGCGGTCGGTCTTCTTGTAGACGTAGTCGGCGTTGATCACCGTCCACGGCTTCTCGAAGATCACCGCGGTGCGGGCCTCGGCCACGTGGCCCTCGCAGAAGTCGTGGACGATCTCCAGGGTCTTGCCGGTGTCGGCGACGTCGTCGGCGATGAGCACCTTCATCCCAGTCAGGTCGACGGCCGCGGGGGTCGGCGGGAGCATGATCGGGACGTCGAGACGCTCGTTGATGCCGGTGTAGAACTCCACGTTGATCGCGGACAGGTTCTTCACGTCGAGGGCGTAGCCCAGGCCCATCCCGAGGGCGAGACCGCCTCGGGCGATGGAGAGCACGATGTCGGGCTCGTAGCCGCTGTCGACGACCTTCTGGGCGATGTCGCGCACTGCGGTGCCGAAGAGGTCGTAGGTCAGGATCTCGCGCTCTTGCTGCTCACTCACAGGTCGGATTCTGACACGAGACCGTCGGCGCCATCGTCATCGGCCAGAGCGAGCTCCTCGCGAACGATGCTGAAGGCCACACCGGCGCCGTATCCCTTGCGGGCGAGCATCCCGACCAGACGCCGGGTCTTGGTCTGGTCGTCGAAGCGCTCCAGGGAGCGCAGCTTGCGCCGGACCATTCGCCGGCCGGCCTCGCGCTCGTCGTCGGGGTCGATCTCGTCGAGCGCGTCGCGGGCCACGTCGTCGTCGATGCCCTTGCGGCGCAGCTCCTGGGCCAGGGCTCGTCGCGCCAGGCCCTTTCCGGGCTGCCGGCTGGCGATCCATGCCTTGGCGAAGGCCTCGTCGTCGATCAGGCCGACCTCTTCGAAGCGGTCCAGCAGCCGTGTCGCCAGGGCTGCGGGGACCTCCTTCTTCTCCAACTTGTCGGCGAGCTCCTTGCGGCTGCGCGCCTGGCCGGTCAGGGCGTCGAGGAGGATCTTGCGGGCGATCGCCTCGTGGTCGGGCTCGGGGTCGTTCTTGGGATCCGCGGGGTCTGCGGGGCGAGGTTTGCTCCGACGGGAACGTGTTGGTTTCGACACGTCGTCGCTCCTTCGTCGCGACGACGGCTCAACCGACGGGAGCGACGGCTCGACCGACGGGGAGGACGGGTTCTTCCCGGCCCAGGCTTCTACGCCGAGGGAGACGTCGCCCAGCCAGTCGGGCGCGGGCCGTTCGTCCACCCAGGGATCCTGGGTGGACGAACGGTCAGGCCTTGACGAAGCCACGGGTCAGCCGGTGCCTTTGGACCTAGAAGTCCTCGACGCCGGCAGGCTCGGCAACGGGCGCCTCGCCGTCGGCCGGGGCGTCGACCGTCGGCACGACCCCGAGCTTCTCCAGGATCCGCTTCTCCAGCTCGTTGGCCAGGTCGGGGTTGTCCTTGAGGAAGTTGCGGGAGTTCTCTTTGCCCTGACCGAGCTGGTCGCCCTCGTAGGTGTACCAAGCACCGGCCTTGCGGACCAGGCCCGCCTCGACACCGACGTCGATCAGGCCGCCCTCGCGGGAGATGCCCTTCCCGTACATGATGTCGAACTCCGCCTGCTTGAACGGCGGGGCCACCTTGTTCTTCACGACCTTGACGCGGGTGCGGTTGCCGACCATGTCGGTGCCGTCCTTGAGCGTCTCGATCCGGCGCACGTCGAGTCGCACCGAGGAGTAGAACTTCAGCGCGCGACCACCGGTCGTGGTCTCGGGCGAACCGAACATCACGCCGATCTTCTCGCGCAGCTGGTTGATGAAGATCGCGGTCGTGCCCGAGTTGTTGAGCGCACCGGTCATCTTTCGCAGCGCCTGGCTCATCAGTCGAGCCTGCAGACCGACGTGGCTGTCGCCCATCTCGCCCTCGATCTCGGCCCGCGGCACCAGCGCCGCGACGGAGTCGATGACGATCAGGTCGAGCGCGCCCGAGCGGATCAGCATGTCGGCGATCTCCAGGGCCTGCTCACCCGAGTCGGGCTGGGAGACCAGCAGGGCGTCGGTGTCGACGCCGAGGTTCTTCGCGTATTCCGGGTCGAGCGCGTGCTCGGCGTCGATGAAGGCCACGATGCCGCCGGCGCGCTGCGCGCTGGCCACCGCGTGGAGGGCCACCGTCGTCTTACCCGAGGACTCCGGACCGTAGATCTCCACGACCCGCCCGCGGGGCAGACCGCCCAGACCCAGCGCCACGTCGAGCGCGATCGAGCCGGTCGGGATCACTTCCAGCGGAGCCCGGGTCTCATCGCCCAGCCGCATGACCGAGCCCTTGCCGAACTGCCTCTCGATGTTGGCGAGAGCGGCGTCCAATGCCTTCTCGCGATCACCTGCCGCCATGTTCTTTCCTTCCTGAGGGGCAGACTTCTTCCCCTTGCCTGCCGCTTGTCCACGTGTCTTCGTCGTCATCAAGGCAGACGCTAGACGGGACCACCGACAGTTTTGAACGGGACCCTCTGGCACGGTGTTTCACGACCCTGTTTTTGCCTGGCCGATAGCACGAACCACGCTCCACCTACTACCACACACTAGCCCGAACAAGCGTTCGATGTGAACACCTGTTCGGGCGTGTCGAGGTCGTCGAATTCTCAGTGGTTCTGCATCTCGACCTGCTCGGCGGGGGCCGGACCGCCGCCGATCTCGTCGGCGATGGCGACCGAGAGGCCACCGAGCATGAACGCGATGATCACCGCGGCCAGGGCGCCGCTGGAGAAGGACGGGATGAAGCGGCGTACGCCCTCCTGGACCGGCTCCGCACCGTGGTACTGGTGGGTGAGCGCATGCCCCTTGCCCCGCTGGAGCAGGTATCGGTTGACCGGGAAGGCCGCCACGAAGGCCACCGAGAGGGCGATCATCATCCCGATCCAGAACACGACGTTGACCAGCCCGGCCTCCATGGCTCCAGGGATGAGCGCCATGACCAGGTTGTCGACCAGCTCCATCGTCGCGATCGAGAGGGTGTCGGCGGCCAGCACGACGCTGAACGCCGCACCGACGGCCAGGCCCGACTTGAGCAGCGGCAGGGTCGAGAGGGCGTAGCCGAAGGCGAACGCCAGCGTGACGGCCAGGGCGATCGTCCACCCCGTGCTGAGCCCGATCGCGGTGCCGATCATCAGTCCGGCGATCTCGCCGATCGCGCATCCGGTGAGGCAGTGCAGCGTGGCGCTGGCCGCCATCGCGTTCACCCCGCCCCCACCGTGACCACCGTGCGCGTCGTGCCCGGAGTGGTCGCCGTGCCCCTCGTGGCCCTCGTGCATCGAGTGCTGATCTCCGGCGTGGTCGTGTCCGGCGTGCAGGTGCCCGTCATGCGACGTCATGTCGCTCCCTTGCTCGATCGTTCGTCGTGCTTACCCGACATTCATACCCCATGGGGGTATGCACATGCAAGCGGCATCCGGTTCGGGAGCCCACTTTGTCCAACCGCGAAGGACTCCTTAGGGTGTGCTGTGTGTGGACGGCAGCGCGACGACGGCAGCGGAGGACCCGCATGGTCGCGCGCGCCGGTCTGCTGGCAGCGGTCGTGGTCACGGTCGCCGGTCTGCTGGCCATGCATGCGCTGAGCCTCCACGGCACCGACACCGACGGTGAGCACGGCGCGCTGAGCCTGCCCGCCGCCCACGTCGAGCACACCCACGCTCTCGAGCACTCCGACCACGGAGCAGCCGACGACGCCGGACACCCGGGCGGCGAGGGGCACACGGCGATGATGCTCTGCGCGGCGTTCCTGCTCGCCGCCGGCGCGCTGCTGCTGAGCGGGCTGTGGCGGCGTACTCCTGCCTGGTGGTTCTCGCGGGCCCGCAACTGGTTCCGGACCGGCGGATCCGCGCCCCTGCTCACCTATCCCGCCACCGGCCCGCCGTCGGTCTGGGCCTACTCCGTCATCAGGTGCTGAGCGGCCTGACCACCCGCGACCCCGGCCACGCCCGAGGTCCGCAGGTGGTTCAGCGATGCCCGGAAACAGCACTTGACAAGGAGAAACAACAGATGCGTACGCAACGTCCCCTCTTCCGCGCGACCTGGGCGGCGGCCGGCCTGGCCGTGCTGCTCACCCTGTCTGCCTGCGGCGGCAGCGACGAGGCCGAGGCGCCTCAGAAGCTCTCGGAGACCGAGCACAACAAGGCCGATGTCACCTTCGCGACCGACATGATCCAGCACCACGCCCAGGCCCTGTCGATGGTCGACCTGACCATGGACCGCAAGCTCGAGCCCGAGGTCCAGGAGCTGGCGGACTCGATCCGGGCGGCCCAGAGCCCCGAGATCGAGACCATGTCCGGCTGGCTCCAGGAGTGGGGCGAGGAGGTGCCGTCGACGATGCGTGACCACGTCAACGGCGGCCACGAGGGCCACAGCGAGGAGGACAGCAGCATGTCCGACTCGATGGAGGGCATGGACGAGGACATGCCCGGGATGATGTCGGCCGAGGACATGGACTCCCTCGAGAACGCCTCCGACGCCGAGTTCAGCGACATGTGGCTGAAGATGATGATCGAGCACCACGAAGGCGCGATCGAGATGTCCGAGACCGAGCAGGACGAGGGCCAGTTCAAGCCCGCCGTCGACCTGGCCGGGACGATCATCGAGTCCCAGACGGCCGAGATCGACACCATGGAGAAGCTCATCGGCTGAGCACGCCGTCACGGGCAGGGCCGCCCAACGGCCCTGCCCGTCAGGCGGGCGCGTCGGCGGACCGACGAACCACGTACGCAGCTCCGAACAGCACCATGACCAGCAGGATCGTGGCGAGCGCGAGTGCCGGATATCCGGCCAGGTCGACGACGACGCCCGAGACCGCCCCGGCGGCGGCAGCGGAGACGCCCATGATCAGGTCGGCGGTGCCCTGGACGTCGGCGCGAACCTCGAGCGGGGTGTGGTCAGCGACCGAGGTGGCCGCCGCGATCGTGGCCAGCGACCAGCCGAGGCCGAGCAGGAAGAGCCCGACGAAGATCCGCCCCGAGCTGCCCTGCGGCGCCGCGGCACACAGGACCAGGGACACCAGGAGCACTCCGCCGCCGAGCGCCATCACGTCGGCCCGGCCGATGCGGTCGGCGAGCCAGCCGGCGATAGGCGCGAAGGCGAACATGCCCAGGACGTGCCCGCTGATCACCAGTCCGATGACCTCCAGGCCGGCGCCGCCGTGCTCCATGTGGAGCGGCGTCATCACCATCACCGCCACCATCGTGGCGTGGGCCGCCGCCTGCCCGACGACCGCCGCCGCCAGCGCGGGGCGCTCCCGGATCACCGCGATCGCCCGGCGCCAGCTCGTGCCCTTCGCCTTCTCCGTGACCGGAGCACCCTCCCGGGCGACCAGCAGCGGGTCAGGCCGCAGGAAGACCCCGACCACCAGCGCGGCGGCCAGCATCGCCATCGACCCGATCGCGAACGGCCCGGTCAGGACAGGGATCCCGACGGCTTCAGAGAAGATCTCGGCGACGCCGGTCAGGTTGGGGCCGATCACCGCACCGAACGTCGTCGCCCAGACCACGACCGACAGCGCTCGCGCACGGCTCCTGGCAGGGGCCAGGTCGGTGGCCGCGTAGCGCGCGCCGTTGTTCGCCGCGGTGGTCGCGCCCAGCAGCACCGCGCCGACCAGCAGCAGTGTCATCGAGCCGACCACGCCCGCCAGCACCGCCAGCAGCCCACCGGCCGCCCCGAGCAGGTAGCCGGCCAGCAGCCCGAATCGGCGCCCGCGCGCGTCCATGACCCGCCCCAGGACGTACGCAGCGACGGCGGCGCCGAGCACCTGGGTCGTCTGGGAGAGACCCGCCATCGACTCCGAGCCGGACAGGTCGCGTGCCAGCAGGGACGCGGTCGCGATGCCGATGGTGATGCCCATCGCCCCGACCGCCTGGGTGGCGACCAGGGTGAGGATGGTGCGCTTCTGGACCGCGGCCACCGAGCCCGGTGCGAGCACTGTCACCGCTCACGCGCCGGCAGCTCCAGGGCATTCCAGACCGCGGCCCAGACCTCTTTGGGCGGAACCCCGTCGTCGAGCGCCTCCTGGGCGGTGCGCCCGCCCAGCTCGCCCATGACGAACTGGCGGGCCCACGCTCGCGCGTAGCCCGCGCCGAGCGCCTCATCCATCCGGGACCAGAACTCCGTGTGTCTCATCGTCTCGAATGCTACTCAGGCCCAGTCTCTGGCTCAGGTGCGCCGGCGGGCGAGGACGTCGAGCCAGACCTCGCCGAGACGTCCGTCGGCGTGCCCCACCTCGAGCACCTCCCAGCCCGCCTCGTCCAGCGCCGCCCGGAGCGCGGGCTCGCGCCAGTAGACGAAGAGGCGGGGCGCCTCGACGCGACCGCGGTTGGTCCACTCCTCGCCGTCGCCCTCCTTCAGCGACACGTGCAGCGCACCGCCGGGGCGGGTCACCTCGGCAAGCCGGGCGAGCACCGTCCCGATGTCGTCACGCGCCACGTGCAGCAGCGTCGCCGAGGCCCAGACCGCGGCATAGGGAACGTCGGGGTGCACCGGGTCGCGGAGGTCGTCGGTCAGCGGGTCCAGGCAGGCAGCGGCGTACCCCTGCTTGCGCAGGTGCGCCACGAACCCCTCGCTGATGTCGGTGCGCCGGACCCGTACTCCCCCGGCCTCGAGGGCCTTCGCGTCGTGGCCGGGCCCGGTGCCGATCTCGAGCACGTGGTCGCCGGGCTCGAGCGCGGCCAGGAACCTGTCCAGGACCGAACGGTTCTCCTCGGAGAACGAGCTGCCCTGGACGTACGTCGCGACGCTGGCGTCGTAGGCGGCGACGGTCGCCTGCTTGGCGGCCGAGCGTACGTCCCACAGGTGGTGGACGACGTCGTGGAGGTGGTAGCGGCCCAGCGACTCGACGCTGAACACGTCGCCGTTGGACCGGGTCCCGCGACGACCCCACGCGTCCGGCGGCACCTTCTCGTAGATCGTGGCGATCTCGTCGGCGGCGTCCATCAACTGCTCGGCGACGACGACCGGGTCCTGGCTCGCATAGTCGCCCTCACTGGCGGCCACATCCTGGTCCCAGTTGGCGAATTGCGGCTCGTCCTCGGTCAGCATCTGCTGCAGCCGCTCGCCGAAGACGCGGTGGACGTCGCGTACGTGTGCTCCGTACTCCAGCACCGACCACACCCCCGGCTGAGGGCGGTCGCGGGCGTTGTCGGCGGCGAGGTAGATCTCCCAGTAGGTCGCGTTGTCCCGCACGATCTCGGGGAGCTGGTCCGCGGTCACGGCCCCGGCGACGAAGCCGCACTCCGGGCAGGGCCGGTCGAGGACCCAGGTCCAGTCCTTGGTGTCCGGCTGGATCGCGTCATAAGTCATGGATCAATCTTGACGGCCAGCCAGGGCCGCCACGAGGGAGATCCTGCCTTTGAGACGCGAGTTGCTGCCGCTCAGGTGAGGAGTAGGGAGTCGAGCCGGCGGCGCACGACGATGAGCCCGACCGCCCCGAAAGCGAGCAGGTAGACCACCGAGACCAGCGAGCCCCACGACGGCACCCCGAGCGTCAGCTCGCGACACAGCACGACGCCGCGGTAGAGCGGCGTGACCTCCACGATCCAGCGCAGCCACTCCGGATAGGCCGTCACCGGAAAGAACGTCGCGCTGAACAGGAACATCGGCATCATCGCGAGGGTGACCTTCTCGAAGTCCTGCCAGGAGGTCATGTACGTCGTCAGCGCCATGCCCACGGCCCCGAAGGCCGACCCGATGAGCAGCGCCGCCGGCACCACCAGCAGCGCCCACCAGGAGTGGACCAGGTCCATCGCGACCATGATCAGCAGGAACGCGGTCACGTAGATCCCGCTGCGAAGCTGGTTCCAGAGGATCTCGCCGACCGCGATGTCGGCCGTACGCAGCGGGGTGGCCAGCATCTGGTCGTAGAGCTTGTTGTACTTCAGCTTGAAGAAGAAGTTGAACGTCGCATCCAGCAGCGACCCGTTCATCGCCGAGGCCGCGATCATCCCGGGCGCGACGAACTCGCGGTAGTCGACCGGCTTGCCGGCGTACTCGAAGCCGACCACCATCGCGCCCACGCCGATGCCGATCGAGAACAGGTAGAAGACGGGCTCCAGGAAGCCGGTGATGAAGACCAGCCAGGCGCGCCGGTAGACCAGGATGTTGCGCCACAGCAGCAGCCGGGCGGCCTCGCCGCCCCGCAGCGGCCGGGCGACGGTGGCGCCCACGGCGGCAGTGAAGAGTGCCATGTCAGGAGACCAGCCTCTCGCCCAGCTTGCGCACCGCGAGCCACCAGCAGACGCCCGCGAGCAGCCCGAGATAGCCGACGTGGACGGCGGCCAGCGCCCAGTCGATCTCGCCCAGCGCGAGCATCCGGGTCAGGTTGACGCCCTGCCACAGCGGCGAGGCCATCGCGACCTTCTCCAGCACCGGCCCGAGGTTGGCGACCGGGAAGAACGTGCCGGAGAAGAGCGTCAGCGGGATCATCCCCAGCCGGAAGATCAGCGCGAAGGACTCCTCGCCCTTGATCGAGAGCGAGAACAGCAGCACCGGCGTCGCGAAGGCCAGCACGACCAGCCCCTGCACGAGCCACGCCGCCAGCACGCCCCACCACGTCTCGAAGACCCCGAAAGGGGCCAGGACCAGCAGGAAGACGCCGCAGGCGAACAACGTACGCAGCATCAGGAAGCCCAGCTGGGCCAGCACGATGTGGGAGGCGGTCAGCGGCGAGGCGATCATCGAGAAGTAGATCCGCTGCCACTTGACCATCCCGTAGACCGGGTAGGTCATCTCGGAGAAGGCGATCGTCATCGCGTGGGCCGCGACCATCCCCGGTGCGACGAACGCCAGATAGGAGTCGGCGCCCTCCAGGGTGGCCGGATCCGCCTTCACGAAGCCGCCGAGCAGCACGCCCAGCGCCAGCACGTAGAAGAACGGCGTCACGAAGGTCGTGATCACCCCGCCCTTCCAGGTGCGCGCCAGGACGGTGAGCCAGTAGTCGCCCATCCGCAGCGCCCCGGAGACCAGCCCCGCGGGCGCGGTCGGCGGGGTCGCCGGCCCCGAGTCGGCGTAGTCGGTCATCAGTCCACCAGGGTCCGGCCGGTCAGGTGCAGGAAGACGTCCTCGAGCGAGGAGCGCCGCACCAGGGTGGCCACCGGCGACAGGTCGCGGCTGTGGACGGCCTCGATGACCGCCTCGCCGTCGTCGCTGTAGAGCAGCAGCCGGTCGGGCAGCACCTCGACCCGCTCGGCGAGGTCCTCGACCTTGGCAGCCAGCGCCTCGTGCTCACCGACGCCGAAGCGCAGCTCGGCGACCTCACGGGTGGAGTGCTGCTGGATGAGTCCCAGCGGAGTCCCGTGGGCCACGATCCGGCCCTGGTCCATCACGACGAGCTCGTCGCACAGCTGCTCGGCTTCGTCCATGTAATGGGTGGTCAGCAGCAGCGTCACGCCCGCCTGCTTGAGCCGGAAGAGCCGGTCCCAGATGACGTGACGGGCCTGCGGGTCCAGGCCGGTGGTCGGCTCGTCGAGGACCAGGATCTCGGGTCGGTTGATCAGGCTCCGGGCGATCGTCAGTCGTCGTTTCATGCCGCCGGAGAGGTCGTCGACCTTCGCCTTGGCCTTGTCGGTGAGCTGGACGAAGTCGAGCAGCTCCTCGATCCGTCCCTTCACCTCGGCCCGCGGCAGCCCGAAGTAGCGGCCGTAGACGAAGAGGTTGTCGTAGACGTTGAGCTCGACGTCGAGGGTGTCCTCCTGCGGGCACACCCCGAGCCGCGCCTTGATCTTCGGCCCGTCCTTGGCCGGATCCATCCCGAAGACCCGCAGCTCTCCCCCGCTCGGCGGCGAGACGCAGCAGATCATCCGCATCGTCGAGGACTTGCCGGCGCCGTTGGGCCCCAGGAAACCGAAGGCCACACCGGGGCGTACCGACACGTCGATCCCGCGCACCGCCTCGAAGTCGCCGAAGGACTTGCGCAAGCCGCGCGCCGAGATCATCAGGTCCTCACCCACGTCGGCAAAGACTAGATCACGCCTGTCGGCGCTGGCGCCGGTTGTAGTCGCGCATCCGCTGCGGTACGCCGACCACGGCAGCGTCGTAGGACGGGACCTGGTGCTTGTTGGCGAACTTGTGCGCCCACTGCGCCGACGGCACCCGCCGCCGGGTCCACTCGCCGTCATGCGCGACCAGAAGCAGGGTCACCTCGCTGACGACCGTACGCGGCTCGACGAACCCCTCGACACCACGTCGGGTCTTCACGAACTGCTCGAGATGCTGTTGGTCGGTGGAGTCCGCGGCGCGCACCCTTGTGGATCCGGTGTAGCTCTCGCCTGTCGGACGGCTCATGCGCGTCCCGCGGCGTCGGAAACGATCGAACAGGCTCACGGAGCAATTGTGCATCCCAGTGCCCAACGCACGCCCCGATAAACCTGTTGGGCGCCCACTCCGTGGTCGCCTATGTTGGAGCCTTTGACCCCACGCCCCGTCGAACCCTGCCGCCACGGAGAAGCGATGAACCAGCCATGCCCATAGACGACCTCGACGCCGAGCGCGAGCATCTGGCCGCCTCCCGGCAGGATCTGGCTCGGATGCGGCGGAAGGTGGAGTCGCTGGACTCCTCGACGGCCGGCAACTGGGTCAGCGCCGAGATCCTCGACGCCACGCTCGCGCGCCGGCTGGAGCAGCTCGCCGACGATCCGGAGGTGCCGCTCTTCTTCGGGCGCATCGACCGGATCGCTGATGCTGGAGCGGAATCGTTCCACATCGGACGGCGCCACATCTCCGACGGCGCGGGCGACCCGATGGTGGTCGACTGGCGGGCTCCGGTCAGCGTCCCGTTCTACCGGGCGTCGCGGACCGAGCCGATGGGGCTGGCGCGGAGACGGCGCTACGGGTTCTCCCACGGGGAACTGACGGCGTTCGAGGACGAGTCGCTGACCGACGCCGGGCCCGGGCAGGAGCACTCGGCGATCCTGGAGGCCGAGATCGAGCGGCCGCGCGTGGGACCGATGCGCGACATCGTCGCGACCATCCAGCCCGAGCAGGACGTCCTGGTCCGCGCCGACCTGTCGCAGACGATCGTCGTGCAGGGTGCGCCAGGGACGGGGAAGACGGCCGTGGGGCTGCACCGGGCGGCGTACCTCCTCTACGCGCACCGCGACCAGCTGACCCGGCGCGGGGTTCTGATCATCGGCCCCAACGCCTCGTTCCTGCGTTACATCCGCGACGTGCTCCCCGCGTTGGGCGAGATCGAGGCCAAGCAGGCGACGATCGCGGAGCTGGTCGCCATCCATGGCGCCGTCCGCGCGGAGGAGGCCGCGCCGGTGGCGACGCTGAAGGGCGACGTACGCATGGCCGAGGTGCTCCGTCGGGCGGTCTGGTCCCACGTCGGCGAGCCGGAGGATGCCCTGGTCGTCCCGCGCGGCTCGCGACGCTGGCGGGTGCCGACCTACGAGGCGCGGGAGGCGCTGGAGGGGCTGCGCGCCAACGATCTCAGGTACGCCGCGGGCCGGGCGCTGCTCCCGCGCGCCCTGGCCCACCGGGTGCTGGTGCAGATGGAGCGCTCGGGCGACTCGCCCGACGACCGGGTGCACGACGCGGTCGCGCGGGCCAAGCCGGTCAAGGACTACGCCGCCGCGCTCTGGCCCGATCTCAAGCCCACCCGGGTCCTGTTTCGGCTGTTCACCGACGCGGCATGGCTCGCAGAGGTCGCTGACGGGCTGGTCTCGGAGACGGAGCAGGCGAGCCTGCTCTGGGAGAAACCGCCGCGCTCGGCCGGGGCGGCGCGCTGGTCGCTGGCCGACCTGGTGCTCCTAGACGAGATCGCCGACCTCCTCGACCGCACTCCGTCGGTGGCCCACATCGTCGCCGACGAGGCCCAGGACCTCTCCGCGATGATGCTGCGCGCGCTCGGCCGTCGCTCGACCACGGGGTCGCTGACGATCCTCGGTGACCTCGCCCAGGCGACCACGCCGTGGGCCTCCTCGTCCTGGGCCGATGCGCTGGCACACCTCGGCAAGCCCGACGGCCATGTCGAGCAGCTGACGCGTGGGTTCCGGGTCCCGGCCGACGTGATCGCCTACGCGGCCCGCCTCCTCCCCCACATCGCCCCCGACCTCGAGCCGCCGGTCGCGGTGCGCCGCACTCGCGGTGACCTCGCCTTCACCACCTCGTCGGTCATCGAGGCGCTCGAGGCTGCGCTGGAGCGCCCCGGGTCGGTGGGGCTGATCGTGCCCGACGCCTCGCTGGCGACGGTGCGCACCGAGCTGACCGAGGCCGGGCTCTCCTTCGCCGAGATCGGGGTGACGGCCGATGAGGAGACCGAGTTCGACGCCCATCTCGACCTCGTTCCCGCCTCGCTGGCGAAGGGACTCGAGTTCGACCACGTGGTCGTCTCCGACCCCACGGGGATCGTCGCCGGCGAGCCCGACCGCGACACCGGCCTCCGGCGTCTCTACGTCTGCCTCACCCGTGCGGTCACCTCCCTGGTCGTGCGCCACGAAGGTCTGCCCGAAGAACTCGGTGGCGTCCCGGAACGGGTGGATGCGAAAGTAGGCGCATGATCGACGCCCGACCTGATCCGCTGGAGAAGGCCGACTGGCCGCTACGCACCGAGCGTCTGGTGATCCGCCGGATGACGCCCGCCGACATCGAGCCGACCTGGGCATTCCGAGGGCTTCCCGAGGTGGCCGAGTGGGTGACGACCGCGTTCGCGGACCTCGAGGCCTACCGCAAGGTCTTCGAGAACCCCGACGTCATCGGGCCCGGTCTGGTGATCGAGCGCGACGGTGTCATCGTCGGCGACCTCATGCTGCGGATCACCGACCCCTGGTCGCAGACCGAGGTGCGCGAGCATGCCAACGGCACCCAGGCCGAGCTCGGCTGGACGATCGACCCCGCCCACCAGGGCAACGGCTACGCCACCGAGGCCGTACGCGCCGTGCTCGACGTCTGCTTCGGCCCCCTGGGTCTGCGCCGGGTCGTCGCGGAGTGTTTCGCCGACAACGAGGCCTCCTGGCGGCTCATGGAGCGCCTCGGCATGCGACGCGAGTCGCACACCGTCAAGGACTCCCTGCACCGCACCCGCGGCTGGCTCGACGGCCTCTCCTACGCGATCCTCGCCGAGGAGTGGTCTACGCCCTGAGGGCAGCCTCGATCGCCGCCTCGCAGTGCAGCCGGGTCGTCGGGAACAGCGGCACACCCGCGTACGTCTCGATCGGCAGCAGGAGCTCGATCTCGGTGCACCCGAGGATCACGCCCTCGCAGCCGGCGCCGACGAGACGGTCGATGACCTCGAGGTACGCCTGCCGGGAGCTGTCCAGGAACGTCCCCAGACACAGCTCGTCGTAGATGATCCGGTGGACGGTCTCCTGGTCCGGCTCGGTGGGGACGACGACCTCGAGGCCGTGACCGCGGAGCCGGTCGGCGTAGAACGGCTGCGACATCGTGAACCCGGTGCCGAGGAGCCCCACCCGACCGACACCTGCGGCCCCGACCGCGGCCGCCGTCGTGTCGCCGAGGTGCAGGAACCGATCCCCGTACGTCTCCTCCAACGCCCCGGCCACCTTGTGCATCGTGTTGGTGGCCAGCACGATCACCTCGGCTCCGGCGTCGCTGAGCGTCGCCGCCTCCTCGGCAAGGCGCTCCCCCGCGCGCTCCCACTCGCCGGCGGCCTGCATCTCCTCGATCTCCGCGAAGTCGACCGACCGTACGAGCAGGTCCGCCGAGTGCAGTCCGCCGAGCCGCTTCGCGGTGATCTCGTTGAGCAGGCGGTAGTACTCCGCCGTCGACTCCCAGCTCATCCCACCCAGTACGCCGATCCGTCGCATGCCACTCAGTCTCCCTGGGCGAGACGGAGGGCATCTTCGATCTCGCTGAGCTTCGCGGAGGACAGGGCTCCTGCTCGCTCGATCAGGTCGTCGCGGGACAGGGTGGTCAGCCACGTGCACGGGGTGAAGCCCGGGCGCGGCAACGCGAACCGAAGCACGCCTTCCAAGGGCAGTCCGTCCATGGCGCCTACTGCGACTTCGACGCCCAGACCGGCGAGGTCGACACCCGCTGGAGCGACGACCTGCATCACCTGGATCCCGGACGCCTCGTCTCCCGACAGCAGCACGACCAGCCGCCGCTCGTCGAACTCCACCCACCAGACTTCGCCACGCTGCACATGTCCTCCTGACACGGGACGCCAGGCCACAGCGTAGAGGCCCTCGAAAAACAATCGGCGGCCACATTGACCAACAAGTACGGTCGAAAGCATGGGTATTCCACTCACAGACCGCCAAGAGCTTCTGACCCAGCCCCTGATCGCAGCGCTCTCAGTAGCCCGAGAAGACGGAAGAGCGCCCCTGACCGTCCCGATCTGGTACGACTACACCCCCGGCGGAGACGCATGGTTCGTCACCGGCAAGGACTCCCTGAAGACGAGACTGATCCGCGCCGCGGGACGGTGCACGCTGATGGTCGAGCGGCTCGAGCCGACGGTCCGGTACGTCTCGATCGAGGGTCCGGTGCAGATCGCGGATGCCGCCGAGGGCGAATCAGAGGCGATGGCGCGGCGCTACCTGCCTCCCGAGGCAGCCGACGCCTACCTGGCGCAGGCGGCGAACTTTCCGCCCGAGGTGACGATCCGGCTCACCCCGGAGCACTGGATCTCCGCCGACCTCGGCGCGCTGTGATCGAGGCTCACGGAGCCACGAGCTGACCCTTCTCGGCCAGCTGTCGCCGGACCGCGAGGGCCGCGGCCCGGCCGGCGCGGCTGGCCCCGATGGTGCTCGCGGAGGGACCGTAGCCGACGAGCTGGACACGCGGGTCGTACGCAGCGGTGACGGCGGTCTGGACGTCGGCGGAGTCGCGCAGCAGCGGAATCCCGCCATGCGAACTGCGCAGATGAAGCGGGGCGAGGTGGGTGACGGCGGGGCGGAACCCGGTGGCCCACAGGATCGCGTCGACCGGCTCGAACGCCCCCGAGTCCCATCGCAGCCCGTCCGGCTCGATGCGGGAGAACATAGGCAGCCGGCGTCCATAGACCCCGAGCCGCGCGGCCTCCTGCTCCTGCGGACGTAGCGAGAGACCGGTGACGCTGACGACGCTCGCGGGCGGCAGGCCGGCCTCGACCCGCTCGGCCACCATCGCCACCGCCTCGCGCCCACGCTCGGCGTCGAAGTCGGTGCGCCAGACCGGCTCGCGCCGGGTCACCCAGAGGACGTCGGTCACCGGCGCGAGCTCGCCGAGGAACTGCACCGCCGAGGCTCCCCCGCCGACCACCGCGACCCGCTTCCCCCGGAAGTGCGCAGAACCGGGATAGTCGTGGGTGTGCACCTGCTCCCCGAGGAAGGTCGAGGCCCCCGGGTAGTGCGGGACGAACGGTCGCGTCCAGGTTCCGGTCGCGTTGATCAGCGTCCGGGTGAACCAGGTCCGCCCGTCGGCCGAGTTCACGGCGAGCAGGTCGCCGACCGAGGTCACCGAGGCGACCTTCACCGGGCGCTCCACGGGCAGGTCGTGCAAGGACTCATAGGTCCCGAACCATCCCGGCACGGCGACGTTCGCACGCTCCCCGGACTCCCCCGGTGCCCGCCCGTCGGGCAGGTCGGCCACGCCGTGTACGTCGTGCATGGTCAGCGAGTCCCAGCGGTGCTGCCAGGCGCCACCGGGGCGCCGCTCGGCATCGAGCACGACGTGGCGTACGCCCAGCCGGCTGAGGTGGTAGGACGCCGACAAACCGGCCTGACCGGCACCGATCACCACTGATTCGTAGCTCTCCACGCACACCTCAACAACGCGCCGGCCACATCCATGCCCCGTGAAACACTGCGGGAACACGTTCTACTTGACTAACCTCAGCAGAGTCACTCGGGACCGGGAGGTCGGACACGATGGATCAGGCACCATGACAGCGACCGAGGCGCTACGCGAGGTCCCACGACTCGCGCCCGGCGACCGCGGCCTCCCCTGGATCGGCCGGCTGCTGGCCTACTCACGCGACCCGGTCGGCTTCTACCGGCACCAGTGGGAGACGTACGGTCCGGTCTCGCCGTTCTTCCGCGCCGGCGAGGCCGGGGTGGTCGTGCTCGGACCGGACGCCTGCGAGGCGGTGCTGCGCAACAAGGAGAAGGCGTACGCCAACGGGCCGGCCTGGGGGCAGATCGTCGGCCCCTTCTTCGACCACGGCCTGATGCTGCTCGACTTCGAGGAGCACCACGCCCATCGCCGCATCATGCAGGAGGCCTTCACCCGGGACCGGCTCGCCACCTACACCACCGCGATGCACCCGGCGATCGCGCAGGGCATGCGCGGCTGGGCCAACGCGCTGGCGTTCCAGGCCTATCCGCGGCTCAAGCAGCTCACCCTCGACATCGCCGCCGACATCTTCATGGGTGGTGCTGCCGAGACCAGCCGGGCCGAGATGGACCGGGTCAACAAGGCGTTCATCGCCTGCGTGCAGGCGGCCGCCGGTGTCGTACGCGGCGATGTGCCGTTGACCCGCTGGGGCCGGGCGTTCCGCGGGCGGAAGGTGCTGGAGGGCTTCCTGCGCCACTACCTCCCCGCCAAACGAGCCACCGCGAGCGACGACATCTTCTCGGTGCTGTGCCACATCGAGACCGACGACGGCGAGCGGTTCAGCGACGAGGACGTCGTCAATCACATGATCTTCCTGATGATGGCCGCGCACGACACCTCGACCATCACCGCCTCGACGATGCTCCAGTACCTCGGCCAGCATCCGCAGTGGCAGCAGCGCTGCCGCGAGGAGTCCCTGGCGCTCGGCGAGGCGCCGACGATGCAAGAGATCGAGAGCCTCACCAGCCTGGACCTGGTGATGCGGGAGGCGCTGAGGCTGCGTGCCCCGGTGCCCGCGCTGATGCGGCGTACCGTCAAGGAGACCAGCCTCCTCGGGGTCCGGATCCCAGCCGACACCGGCGTGATGGTCGGGGTCCAGTACAGCCACATGATGGAGGACTACTGGACCAACCCGGGCGTCTTCGACCCCGAGCGCTTCGCGCCGCACCGGCGCGAGGACAAGAGCCACCGGATGGCGTGGGAGCCGTTCGGCGGCGGGGTGCACAAGTGCATCGGACTCTACTTCGCCGGCCTCGAGGTCAAGTCGATCCTGCACCGGGTCCTGCGCGACTACCGGTGGAGCGTCTCCCCCGGCTACCGCGCGCCCCTGGACAACAGCTCGCTGCCGTTCCCGAAGGACGGCAACCCCATCCATCTGACCCGGATCTGAGGAGATCGATGACCACGAAGACAACGGAGGCCGCGAGCGTACGTCCCGGCTGGATCGACGACGCACGGCTCGCCTCATGGACCCGATGGGTGGCCTGCGCGGTCTCCGGAGGTGACGGCACGCTGACCGCGACCGCGCCGTACGACGCCCGGCCGACCGCCCCGGTGCCGTCGGTCACCACTGCGGACGTCGCCGAGGCCGCGGCCGCGGCGCGGGCGGCCCAGCCAGACTGGGCCACTCTGGCCTTCCAGGACCGCGCCGAGGTCATGCTCCGCTTCCACGACCTGCTGGTCGAGCGCCAGGACGAGGTGCTCGACCTGATCCAGTGGGAGATGGGCAAGGCCCGCTTCCACGCCTGGCAGGAGATCCTCCAGGTCGGCACCATCGCCCGCCACTACGCCCGGCGCGGCCCGGCGTACCTGGCCGACAAGCGGGTTCGCGGGGCCATCCCCGGCATCACCTCCGTGAAGGAGGTGCGGGTGCCGAAGAAGGTCGTCGGGATCATCTCGCCGTGGAACTACCCGCTCTATCTCGGGGTCGGCGACGCCATCCCGGGCCTGCTCGCCGGGGCGGCGGTGATCAGCAAGGCCGACCCGCAGGCGCCGTTGACGCTGCTGTGGGCCCGGGCGCTGATGGCCGAGGCAGGACTGCCCGAGCACGTCTGGCAGGTCGTCACCGGACCGGGCGCGGCCACCGGTGAGGCGGTCATCGACAACGTCGACTACATCGCCTTCACCGGCTCGACAGCCACCGGGCGGATCGTGGCCCAGCGCGCCGCGGGCCGGCTGATCGGCGCCTCGCTCGAGCTCGGCGGGAAGAACCCGCTCATCGTCCGCCGCGACGCCGACCTCGCCCAGGCCGCTCGCGGCACGGTGATGGCGGCCTTCGCCAACACCGGCCAGATGTGCGTCCACATCGAGCGCGTGGTGGTGCACGAGGACGTCTACGACGCCTTCCGCCAGGCGCTGGTCGCCGAGACGGAGGGCCAGGTCGTCAGGCAGACCTTCGACTACTCGGCCGACGTCGGGTCGCTGGCCTCGCAGGCACAGCTCGACAAGGTCACCGCCCACGTCGCCGACGCGGTCGCGAAGGGCGCGACCGTTCTGGCCGGTGGTGAGCCGCTCGCCGAGGTCGGTCCGTACGCCTTCGCCCCGACCGTCCTGGAGGGCGTGACCGACGAGATGGACCTATGCCTGGGCGAGACCTTCGGCCCGGTCCTCGCGCTCTACCGCGCAGACAGCGACGAGGACGCGGTCCGGATCGCCAACCAGGGCGAGGCCGGGCTGTCGGCGAGCGTGTTCAGCAAGAACGTACGCGAGGCCGACATGATCGCTCGCCGCATCCGCGCGGGCGCGGTGAACATCAACGACGGCGCCGCCCTGGCGGCCGGGAGCATCGAGGCGGGGATGGGTGGCATGGGTTCGAGCGGGCTCGGGCGCCGCCACGGCGCGGACGGGATCCGAAAGTTCACCGACGCCCAGACCCTCGCGGCCTCCCGGATGGGGCCGATCGGGCCGTTCAAGGGGCAGACGGTCGAGAAGTTCGTGCAGCTCGGCAACGGGCAGCTCAAGGCGCTGCGGAAGCTGGGTGCCCGGTGAGCGCGCCGGGCGAGCACAATCTCGCGGTGCTGGCCGAGGAGTCCTACGCCCGTCACGGCGATTACCCGATGGTCTTCTTCGAGGGCGCCTGGCACACCTCCAAGGAGATCGCCGAGCGGTCCGCACGGGTCGCCGGCGGCCTGCGCGGGCTTGGGATCGAGCCCGGCGACCGGGTCGTGGTGCTCACCATGAACACCCCCGAGGTCTTCGTCAGCTATCGCGCCCTGTGGCGCCTCGGCGCGGTGGTGACCCCGGTGATCTTCCTGCAGACCCCGCCCGAACTACGTCACATCCTGGAGGACTCCGGGGCCAGCGCGGCGATCGTCACGCCCGAACTGCTGCCGCTGGTGCAGGCGGCCGCCGAG
This sequence comes from Nocardioides sp. NPDC127503, assembly GCF_040302165.1. NCBI lineage: Bacteria > Bacillati > Actinomycetota > Actinomycetes > Propionibacteriales > Nocardioidaceae > Nocardioides > Nocardioides sp. NPDC127503. The sequence goes on from NZ_JBEORH010000002.1 coordinate 439,542, forward strand.
GGCCTCGAGCTCACCGTCATCGTGGCCGGAGACGTCCCTGAGGGAACCGATGCGGTGACGTACGAGAGCCTGGAGAGCGCCGAGCCGATCGATATCGCGCCTCGCGGTGACGACGACCTCGCGGCCCTGCTCTACACCGGCGGCACCACCGGGCGGGCCAAGGGCGTGATGCTCAGCCACCGCGGGCTGTGGGAGTCCGGCCACGCCCTCCACCGGGTCGGGGAGAGCCAGGGCACGACACGGTGGCTGCTGCCGCTGCCGCTCTCCCATGCGTACGGCCTGATCGTGGTCATCAGCGGGATGCACTCCTCGCGTCCGCAGAGCTCGGTGCTGCAGCGCTGGTTCGACGCCAAGGGGTGGCTCGAGCTCGCCCAGGAGCATCGGATCGAGTCGAGCACGGTGGTCCCCTCGATGCTGCAGATGCTGCTCGACCAGCCCTACCAGGACTACGACCTGAGCTCGCTGCGCTCCTTCGGCAGCGGCGGCGCGCCGCTGCTGCCGGCGCTGCGGGAGAAGGCGGAGGAGGCCTTCGGCGTGACCATCCTGGAGGGCTACGGCTGCACCGAGTCGAGCGCGGTCATCGCCGCCTCGACCGTCGAGGAGTCGCGGCCCGGCAGCGTCGGCAAGCCGCTCTCCCACGCCGAGGTGATCATCGCCGGCCCCGACGGTTCCCCCGTCCCGACGGGCGAGGAGGGCGAGATCTGGGTGCGTGGTCCCGGAGTGATGCAGGGCTACTGGAACGACCCGGCCCAGACCGCCGCCACCGTCGTCGACGGCTGGCTGCACACCGGCGACATCGGCCACTTCGACGCCGACGGCTACCTCTACGTCGACGACCGGATCAAGGACCTGATCATCCGGGGCGGGTTCAACGTCTTCCCCCGCGACGTCGAGGACGCGCTCCTCGCCCACGAGGCGGTCACCGCTGCCGCGGTGGTCGGGCGCCCCGACGCTCAGCGAGGCGAGGAAGTGGTCGCGGCGGTCGCCCTCCATCCCGGCGCCCGGACCACCCCCGAGGAGCTGATCGCCTTCGTCAAGACACGGCTCGCGCCGCACAAGTACCCCCGCGAGGTGCTCATCCTCGACGCCGTCCCCGTCACCAGCGTGGGCAAGACCGACAGAAAAGCCGTACGCAGCCTGGTCCGCACCACCGAAGGAGAGTCATGACACGCCAGATCGAGGGAACCTCCATCATCGTCACCGGAGGCGCCCGTGGCATCGGCCGCGCCACGGTCGAGCGGCTGGCCCGCGCCGGGGCGACGGTCGCCGTCGGCGACCTGGACCCGGATCTGCTCGAGGATCTGACCACCGAGCTCGGGCCGCGGGTCGTGGCCGCACATCTCGACGTCACCGACCCCGCCTCCTGGCGCACGTTCCTCGAGTCGGTCGCCGACCTGGGCCCGTGGGACGTGCTGGTCAACAACGCCGGGATCATGCCGCTCGGGTCGGTCCTGAAGGAGGAGGACGCGCTCACCCGGGCGATCTTCGAGGTCAACGTGCACGGCCCGATCAACGGGATCAAGGCGGTCGCGCCGGCGATGGTCGACCGAGGTCAGGGTCACATCGTCAACGTCGCCTCGGCGGTCGGGCGGGTGCCGGTGCCGGACGCGGCGACCTACTCGGCATCGAAGTTCGCCGTGGTCGGCTTCTCGGAGGCGCTGCGGATGGAGCTGGCACCGTCCGGGGTCGACGTCTCGCTCATCCTGCCGGCGGTGGTGCAGACCGAGCTGGCCGACGGGGTGCCACAGGCGAAGGGGATGAAGCCGGTCACTCCCGAGGACGTCGCGGCCGCGATCGAGTCGGTCATCCGCGAACCGCGGCCCGAGGTCTGGGTGCCCAACTGGGCCCAGGCCCTGACCAAGATCACCCAGGCGATGCCGCGCCGGTTCCAGGACTTCGTCGACCGTGCCACCAACGCCTCGCAACTGCTCGCGGGCGTCGACCCGGCGGCGCGCGCGGCGTACGAGAAGCGGGTGCGGCGCAACGTACGTTAGGGCGCCGATTGGCCCAGTGATTGGCCCAGGAGACGGGGGCCTGATTGGCCGGGCGGGGAGGGCTCTGCGCTCACTAGCGTCACGCTTGTGAACAACGACGGACTCTCCGTGCCCCAGGGCGCGGCCCTCACCCTCGGTGCGGTGCTCGGCACCGGTGTCATCTCCCTGCCCGCGCTGGCGGCGAGCGAGGCCGGACCGGCCTCGCTCGTGGCCTGGCTGGCGCTGATCGTGCTCTCGGTGCCGCTGGCGGCGACCTTCGCAGCGCTGGGGGCGCGGCATCCTGACGGCGGCGGGGTGGCGACGTACGCACGGCTCGCCTTCAACCAGCACGTCGCGACGATGGTGGGCTGGGCGTTCTACCTGACGATCGGCGTGGGGGCGCCGGTCGCGGCGGGGTTCGGTGGGGCGTACGTCGCGGACGCCTTCGGCGGCGGACAGAGCATGTCGCTGGCGGCGACGGCGGCGATCATCGTGCTGGTCACCGCGATGAACTGGTTCGGGATCAAGGTGTCCGGGGGCGTACAGCTGGCGATCGCCGGCGCCATCGCGGTGCTGCTCGCGGTGGCGGTCGTGGTGGCACTGCCGCACGCCGAGCTGGAGCGGCTGACGCCGTTCGCGCCGCACGGGTGGGGCTCGGTCGGCACCGCGGCGGCGATGCTGGTGTGGGCGTTCGCGGGGTGGGAGATCCTCTCCTCGCTGTCGGCCGACTACCGCGACCCGGCGCGCGACATCCGCCGGGCGACCGTCATCGCGCTGGTGGTCGTCACGGTGCTCTACCTCGGGATCGCGTTCGCGACGGTCGCGGCGCTCGAGTCCACCTCCGGTGCCGCACCCCTGGCGGACCTGCTCGTGCTCGGCTTCGGCGAGCCCGCGCGGCCGGTCACAGCCGTGGTCGCGGTGCTGCTGACCGTCGGGGCGATCAACGCCTACTTCGCCGGCGGCTCGCGGCTCGGGGCGTCGCTGGCCCGTGAGGGCGGGCTGCCTCGGGTCCTCGCCGCCCCGGCCTCCGAGATCCCCCGTCGCTCGCTGCTCGCGATCTGTGCCGTCGCGCTCGGCACCCTCGCGGTGACCTGGGTGGCGGGTTCCTCGACGGACGCGGCGCTGCTGATGGCTTCGGGTACGTTCTCGCTGCTCTACGTGGTGGGCGCGGCGGCCGCGCTGCGGCTGCTGCCGCGGGGAGGGCGGTCGTGGTGGGCCGCCGTCTGCTCGCTGGTCGCGGCGCTGATCCTGCTGGGTCTCACCGGTGCGCACCTGCTCGGCCCGCTGGTCTGTGGCGGCGCCGGTCTGGCCTGGTCGCTGGCCACGTCACGTCGGGCCCGGTCGCGGCGGGTTTCACGCCCAGCCCGCGAGGTCGGCCAGGAGCTCGAGCCCGCGCGGGAGGCTCTCTGTGCGGACGGCTCCGTAGCCTAGGAAGAGACCGTCGCGGCCAGGAAGCAGCCGATGAGCGGCGATCGTGTCCAGCGCCAGTCCCTCGGCCGCGGCACGTTCGGGCAGGTCGGCGGGGAGCTCCGCGTAGGCCGACAGGTGCAGTCCTGCAGCCGACGGGAGCACCTCGACCGGCCACGTGGAGAGGGCCTCGAGGAGGAGCGAGCGGCGCTCGGCGTACGTCCTGGACGCCTTGCGCACATGACGGGCGAGAAGGCCCTCCTCCAGGAAGCGGGCCAGGGCGGCCTGGGGCTGGACGGGGCCGAAGCCGTCGCCGAGCTGTTTGGCGGCCAGGAGGCTGTCGACCAGCGATCCCGGGGCGACGAGATAGCCGGTACGCAGGCTCGGCAGCAGCGACTTGGAGAAGGTGCCGACATAGATCACCCGGCCCTGATCGTCCATGGCGTGCAGCGGTTCCAGGGGCCGCTCGGTGAACCGGAACTCGCTGTCGTAGTCGTCCTCCACGATCCCTGCGTCGTGCGTGTTCGCGAAGGCGAGCAGGGCTCGGCGGCGTGGGAGGGAGAGGCGTACGCCGAGCGGGAACTGGTGGCTCGGGGTCGTGTAGACGAGCCGGGCCTGCTCCGGGATCTCCTCGACGACCAGCCCTTCCTCGTCGACCGGGACCGGCACCACCCGGGCGCCGTGCGAGGCGAAGAGGTCGATCGCGGACGGGTAACCAGGGTCCTCGACGGCGACGACGTCGCCCGGCTCCAGGAGCACCCGGGCGACGAGATCGAGCGCCTGCTGGGTGCCGCTGGTGACCACGATCTGCCCCGGGTCTGCCCGCACCCCACGGTGGTAGGCCACCGTGTGCGCCAGCGCCTCGCGCAGCCTCGGCAGCCCGGCCGGCGAGGCGTACGTGCCCGGGTTGTGGCCGCGCAGCCGCGACTCGGCCGCGAGGATCCGCCGCCAGGTCTCGAACGGGAAGAGCTCGGCGTCGGGGATGCCCACCCGCAGGTCGTACGCCGGGACCGCCGCCTCCGCGCTCGTCGGCCGCGGCGCCCAGCGCCAGCCCGGGCGCGGGGTCAGTGAGCCGGGAGCGTGGTCTCGTCGCTGCCGCGTGGTCTCGGCGACGTACGTCCCCGCGCCCACGTGCGACTCCAGGAACCCCTCCGCGACCAGCCGCTCATAGACCGTGGCGACCGTGTTCCGGGAGATGCCGAGGTCCTTGGCCAGCGCCCGGCTCGCGGGCAGCCGGTCGCCCGCCTTGAGCCTGCCGTCGGCGAGCGCGTCGCGCAGCGCCTGGTAGAGCGACGCGGATCGTACTGCGCGGTCGGTCAGGTCAAGCGCGAGGTCCACAGCGGGATTGGACCACACCTGCGCGCCGAGCGCGCGTGGGTTTCAGGACAGCCGGCACACATCAGGGATTGGTCGGCAGTCCGAGGCGGGTGATGATCTCCTCGGCGGTCTCAGCCGCGGACAGGCGGGTGTTGTCGACCACGGTGTGCGGGAAGTCCAGCGGGAACGGCATCTCCGGGCCGGTCGAGAGCACATGGCGCTCGTTCCAGTCCACGGCGTTGGCCCTCGCCCACTCGGTGTCGCGCTTGGACGGCTTCGCGGCCAGCCGCTCAGGGGTGCCCTCGCGGCTCAGACGGGTCGACATGTCGGCGTACAGCTCGACGCAGTCGACCTTCCCTCCCGCCTCGACCACAGGAGCGACCAGACTGGTGACGGCCTGCGCGTCCTCGGGGAGCTCGAGCGCCCAGACATAGGTGAAGATGAGGCCCGGGAGCTCGGAGGCCACCGCCTCCTCGATCACCCGTCGCCGGAACTCGGCCTTGAGCACGCCGAACGACGGCATCTCCCAGTCGAAGACCTCCAGCAGCGGCTCGATCGTGGCGTGGTTGTGAAAGAGGCGGTACGGCGTACGTGCCGCGATCTCCCGCCCCACGCTCATCTTGCCGACCGCCGGTGGGCCGAAGAGGTTGATGAGATGCATGGGGTAAGTGTGGCCGCTGAGTGTCGGTGGTCGCGACTAGGTTTGTTCCCATGAGCGACACGTCCCAGGCGTTGGCGCAGTTCAGCGACCCGACCCGTACGTGGTTCGCGGCTGCCTTCGCGGCTCCGACCGCGGCTCAGGCCGGCGCCTGGGAGGCCATCGGGGCGGGGCGCAACGCGCTGGTAGTGGCGCCCACCGGGTCGGGCAAGACGCTGAGCGCGTTCCTGTGGTCGATCGACAAGCTGCTGAGCGAGCCGGTGCCGGAGAAGAAGCAGCGGTGCCGGGTGCTCTACATCTCCCCGCTCAAGGCGCTCGGCGTCGACGTCGAGCGCAACCTGCGCAGCCCGCTGGTCGGGATCCGGCAGACCGCCGAGCGGCTGGGCGTGGACGCGCCCGAGGTGCGGGTCGGGGTGCGGTCCGGAGACACGACCGCGGCCGACCGGCGCAAGCTGACCACCGCTCCCCCGGACATCCTGATCACCACGCCCGAGTCGCTCTTCCTGATGCTCACCAGCCAGGCCCGCGAGACGCTGCGCAGCGTCGAGACGGTGATCGTCGACGAGGTCCACGCGGTCGCGGCGACCAAGCGCGGCTCCCACCTCGCACTGACCCTGGAGCGCCTCGACGCGCTCCTGGACAAGCCGGCCCAGCGGATCGGACTCTCGGCGACCGTACGCCCGCTGGAGGAGGTCGCGCGCTACCTCGGCGGCGCCCAGCCCGTCGAGATCGTCGCGCCGCCGGCGGAGAAGCGGTGGGACCTGAGCGTCGTCGTACCGGTCGAGGACATGACCGCGCCGAGCGCCTACGGCGAGGAGGAGGACGAGGACCCGCAGCGGGCCTCCTCGATCTGGCCCCACGTCGAGGAGCACGTCGCCGATCTCGTCACCGCCCACCGCTCCACCATCGTCTTCGCCAACTCCCGCCGGATCGCGGAGCGGCTGACCGCGCGACTCAACGAGATCGCCTCCGACCGGGTCTTCCAGTCCGGTCCGCCACCCGCCCAGGTGATGGCCCAGTCGGGGCAGTCGCACGGCGCGGCCCAGGTGATCGCCAAGGCCCACCACGGCAGCGTGTCCAAGGAGCAGCGCGCCCTGATCGAGGACGACCTCAAGTCCGGCCGGCTGCCGGCGGTGGTCGCGACCTCCAGCCTCGAGCTCGGCATCGACATGGGCGCGGTCGACCTCGTCGTCCAGATCGAGTCTCCGCCCAGCGTCGCCTCCGCTCTCCAGCGCGTCGGGCGCGCCGGTCACCAGGTCGGCGAGGTGTCCCGCGGCGTGCTCTTCCCGAAGCACCGCGGCGATCTGGCCCAGACCGCGGTCAGCGTGCAGCGGATGCGGCAGGGCCTGATCGAGTCGATGAGCCTGCCCGCCAACCCGCTCGACGTACTCGCCCAACAAGTCGTCGCCGCCACCGCGCTGGACACCTGGGACGTCGACGAGCTGTTCACGATGGTCAGGAGAACGGCGTCGTACGCCACCCTCCCCCGCTCCGCCTACGACGCCACCCTCGACCTGCTCGCCGGGCGCTATCCGAGCGAGGAGTTCGCCGAGCTGCGGCCGCGCATCGTGTGGGACCGGGTCGCCGGGACCGTGACCGGACGGCCGGGAGCGCAGAGGCTGGCCGTCACCAGCGGCGGCACCATCCCCGACCGCGGCCTCTTCGGGGTCTATCTGGTCGGCGAAGGCACCGGAAGGCGCGTCGGCGAGCTCGACGAGGAGATGGTCTACGAGTCCCGGGTCGGTGACGTCTTCGCCCTCGGCGCGACGAGCTGGCGGATCGAGGACATCACCCACGACCGGGTGCTGGTGACCCCGGCTCCCGGCATCCCGGGACGCCTGCCGTTTTGGAAGGGCGACTCGCTCGGCCGGCCCGCCGAGCTCGGCGAGGCCGTCGGCGCCTACACCCGCGAGCTCGCCGCGCTGCCCGCGAAGAAGGCGGAGGCGCGAGCCCAGGAGGACGGCCTGGACGCCTACGCGGCCGCCAACCTGGTCACCTACCTGCACGAGCAGGCCGAGGCCACCAACGTCCTCCCCTCCGACAGCAACATCGTCGTCGAGCGCTTCCGCGACGAGCTGGGCGACTGGCGGCTGGTGGTCCACTCCCCCTACGGCCGCCCGGTCCACGCCCCGTGGGCGCTGGCGATCAACGCGCGGATCCGGGAGCGCTACGGCGTCGACGGGCAGGCGATCGACAGCGACGACGGCATCGTGATCCGCCTCCCTGACACCGATGCCGAGGCGCCGACCGGCGAGATCATCGCCTTCGAGCCCGACGAGATCGAGGACCTGGTCACCACCGAGGTCGGCGGGTCGGCGCTGTTCGCCAGTCGCTTCCGCGAGTGCGCGGCGCGAGCCCTGCTCCTCCCCCGCCGCGACCCCGGCCGCCGGTCGCCGCTGTGGCAGCAGCGTCAGCGCTCCGCCGCCCTGCTCGAAGTCGCCTCGCAATACCCGAGCTTCCCGATCATCCTCGAGGCCGTACGCGAGTGCCTCCGCGATGTCTACGACCTCCCCTCCCTCGTCGGTCTCCTGCGGCGCATCGAGCGCCGCGAGATCTCGATCGTCGACGTCGCCACCCCGAGCCCCTCGCCCTACGCCCAGTCGCTCCTCTTCGGCTACGTCGCCCAGTTCCTCTACGAGGGCGACTCGCCCCTCGCCGAGCGCCGAGCCGCCGCCCTCACCCTCGACCAGGGCCTCCTCGCCGAGCTGCTCGGCCGTGCCGAGCTCCGCGAGCTCCTCGACCCCGAGGTCCTCGCCGAGGTCGAGTCCGAGCTCCAGCGCCTCGCCCCCGGCCGGAGAGCCCGAGGCGCCGAAGGCATCACCGACCTCATCCGCACCATCGGCCCGCTGACCCTCGATGAGATCACCTCCCGCACCACCCCAACCGAGGCGTCACGTACGTCGGCCGAGGCGTCAGGCGCGTCGGCCGAAGCGTCAGGCGCGTCGGCCGAAGCGTCACGTACGTCGGTCGAAGCGTCACCGGCTGACGTCTCGGCCAGCGCGAGTGACGTCTCGGCCAGCGCGAGTGACGTCTCGGCCGACCGGGGTGACGTCTCGGCGATGCTGGATGACCTTGCCACCGCTCGACGGGTCGTCGAGGTGCGGGTTGCCGGGGAGGCTCGGTGGGCGGTGGTCGAGGATGTGGCCAGGCTCAGGGACGGGCTGGGGGTGGCGGTCCCTCCGGGCGTACCGTCGGCGTTCACCGAGCCCGTCGAGGACCCGGTCGGCGACCTGGTCTCGCGGTACGCGCGCTCGCACGGTCCGTTCACGGTCGCCGACGTGGCGTCGCGGCTGGGGCTGGGCGAGGCGGTCGTACGGCACGCCCTGGCGCGGCTCTCGGCGCGCGGGCGGGTGCTCGACGGGGAGTTCCGGCCCGGCGGGAGCGGGCTGGAGTGGTGTGACGCCGACGTGCTCCGGATGCTGCGCCGACGCTCGCTGGCGCGCCTGCGCAAGGAGGTCGAGCCCGTCGACCCCGCGGCACTGGGCAGGTTCCTCCCGGCGTGGCAGAAGGCGTCCGTAAGCAAGGGCGCGCTGCGCGGGGTCGACGGCGTGCTGAGCGTGGTCGACCAGCTGGCCGGCTGCCCGGTCCCGGCCAGCGCGCTGGAGAGCCTGATCCTTCCCGCCCGGGTAGTGGACTACGAGCCGGCGTTCCTCGACGAGCTGACCTCCGGCGGCGAGGTGCTCTGGGCCGGCCACGGCACCCTGCCCGGCACGGACGGCTGGGTCTCGCTACACCCGGCCGACACCGCGGAGCTGACCCTGCCGCCGCCCGCTGAGACGTCGCCTGGACCGCTCGCCGAGCGGCTCCTCGAGGCCCTGGAGCCCGGCGGAGCCTGGTTCTTCCACCAGCTCGCCCGGACCCTGGCGGCCGACAGCGAGGAGACCACGAGCGACGCCGACCTGAGCGCGGCGCTGTGGGAGCTGGTCTGGTCCGGGCGGGTCAGCAACGACACCCTGCTGCCGTTGCGGGCGCTGACCCGTTCCGGCACGCCGTCGCACCGCTCCCGGCGGCCACCGCCGCGCGCCCGCGGCGGGCGCTACACGGGCAATGCGCGGATGCCCGCCCGGGCCGGTCTCCCGGAGACGGCCGGGCGCTGGACGATCCTGCCCGCGCCCGATCCCGATCCGACCAAGCGCGCCCACGCAGCGGCCGAACGACTCCTGGACCGTCACGGTGTGGTCACCCGCGGCGCGGTCCAGTCCGAGCGCACCCCCGGAGGGTTCGCCGCCGTCTACAAGGTGCTCAGCGCGTTCGAGGAGTCCGGCCGCGCCCGCCGGGGCTACTTCGTCGAGGGCCTGGGCGCGGCCCAGTTCGGCACCGCGGGCTCGGTCGATCGGCTGCGTACGTTCTCCCGGGTCGAGTCCAGCGACAAGCCGGTCGCCCTAGCGCTCGCCGCGACCGACCCGGCCAACCCCTACGGCGCGGCACTCCCCTGGCCGGCCTCGGAGGAGGGCCACCGGCCGGGTCGCAAGGCGGGCGCGATCGTGGTGATGGTCGACGGCGAGCTGGCGATGTACGTCGAGCGCGGCGGCCGCACCCTGCTGACCTGGTCCGATGACCCCAACCTCCTCGAGCCCGGTGCCGAGGCGCTCGCCGACGCCGTCCGACGCGGGGCGCTGGGACGGCTCACGGTCGAGAAGGCCGACGGCGCCCCGCTGCTCGGGTCCGGCGACACCCCGCTGCGCCAGGCGCTCCAGTACGCCGGCTTCATCGCCACCCCGCGCGGCCTGCGCCTGACCTCACCAGGCAGGTGAGACCGTGCCCGAAGGCGACGCGGTGCTCCGGACCGCCCGCAGGCTCGACAAGGGGCTGGCGGGGCAGGTGCTGACGCGTACGGACTTCCGGGTGCCGCAGCTGGCAACGGCGGACCTGTCCGGCGGCACCGTCCGCGAGACGGTGGCCTGCGGCAAGCATCTGCTGACCCGGATCGACCATCGCACCGGCGAGTGGACGCTGCACACCCATCTGAAGATGGACGGCTCCTGGCGCGTCTTCGAGGCGGGCCGGCGCTGGCCGAAGCCCGCCTTCCAGGCGCGGGTGGTTCTCCGCACCGAGAAGACCGAGGCGGTCGGCTTCCTCCTCGGCATCGTCGAGCTCGTCCCCCGCGACCAGGAGGAGCGACTGGTCGCCCACCTCGGCCCGGACATCCTCGCCGACGATTGGGACCCCGACACGGCCATCGAACGCCTCGCACGGCAACCCGAGCGGCCGCTCTTCGACGCGCTGCGCGACCAGACCAACCTGGCCGGGATCGGCACGATCTACGCCGCAGAGACCTGCTTCATCGCCGGGATCAACCCGCTGCGTACGGTCGCGGAGGCCGGCGACCGACTCCCGCGCATCCTCCAGCGCACCCGCGACCTGATGCAGGCCGACTGGTCGCGATCCCGGCAGATGTGGGTGTACGGCCGCCGGGCGTGCCGGCGCTGCGGCGGCACCGTGACCGTCGCCAAGGTCGGCCCGCCGGGCAAGGAGCGCCCGGCCTACTACTGCGCGAACTGCCAGGCCTAGCGCCTAGCAGCCGTGCAGCAGCCGCAGCCGGATCTGGGCGATCCGGACCCGCGTGTCACGCATGTGGCGGGCGACGTGGGTCCGCTCGCCGGGTGCGACCGAGGTGAACTCGTCGCGAAGGATGTTCAGGGTCTCCTCCAGCCCGAAGAGCTCGGCCTCGAGCAGGTCGGGAGAATGCGCGTCGCCCTCGACACACGGCGAGGGCACCGTCAGGTCTGGAAGCTCGTTATCGACTGCCATGCTCATCGCACCATCTCCCCATGAATGCGCGAGCCCGTGGTGGGCTCACATCGGCAAGGAGACGGAACGGTCCGCGTTGAGACACGGGTGACGAAAACTCCCCCAGATTGGGGAGAGAATCAAGCAGCGGCGGCGTCGGCCGCGGCGCGAACCGGCATCCGGAGGATGGTGGCCTCTTCGACGGCGACCGCGTTGGAGACGTCGCGAAGGACGTCGGAGAGAGCGACGTCGAGGGCGCTGCAGAGCGAGGCGAGGAGCTCGGAGGAGGCTTCCTTCTGGCCACGCTCGACCTCGGAGATGTAGCCGAGGCTGACTCGCGCCTGCGCGGAGACCTCGCGCAGGGTCATCCCACGCTCCAGCCGCTGGGCACGAAGCACCTCGCCGAGAAGTCGACGGAAGAGCACCATTGCGGTCAGCCTCCTACAGTTCACAAGTCACCGACATCTGGGTGACGTCTTGCTCCAACGCTACCTGACCCCTCGATGTTCCCGCCGAAGTAGTCCGAGTAGTTCATCAACAGCGAACAAACAGGTATCACGCTGGATCTCCATGCGCGAGCCCGACAGTCCGAGAAGCGTCGTTGTTTCACCGTGCGGACCGGAAAGGCCCACATAGACCGTCCCGACGGGCTTTCCCTCCTGCTCCTCGGGCCCAGCCACGCCCGTCGTCGCGAGTCCGTACGTCGCCCCCGAGCGCTCGCGCGCACCCGCGGCCATCGCCGCCGCGCACTCCGCGGAGACCACTCCGACGGTCTCGATCACCGAGACGGGAACACCCAGGAGGGTGTGCTTCAGCTCCGTCGCGTACGTCACGAAACCCCCGCGAAACGTCTTCGAGGCACCCGGAGGGTCGGTGAGCAGCGCGGCCAGGCGGCCGGCGGTCAGGGACTCGGCGGTCGCCACGGTGGCGCCGGCGTCGCGCAGAGCGGCATGGAGATCATCGACTGCTGCCATGCGGAAACTTTAGCGGCTGTGTTGGTCTCGACACGCCTTCGCCTAGCGGCTCCGGCGGCTCGACCAGCGGTCCGCTGGTCGAGCCCGGCGAGCGCCAGCGAGCCGGTGTCGAGACCAACACAGTCAGCGAGCGCCTAGCCCGCGTTGCGCTCCAGCCCGACGACGACGGGGTCGTGGTCGGAGGAGCGGTACGGCGAGTCGGTGTGCAGGTCGACACCGGTGTAGTTGTAGCGGCTGTACTCCATCAGCAGGGACTCACCCGAGTTGATCCCCCAGATGTCGGAGCCGGTGAAGCGGCGCTGGGCGTGGCGGTTGAGGAGCACATGGTCGAGCGATCCGGCCAGGCCCGAGAAGGAGTAGCTGTACTCCTCGTTGCCGCTGAGCGTCTCGGAGTCGGCGTAGCCGGCCTCGTAGAGGACCTGCATCGGGTCCTCCTGGGTGTAGGAGTTGAAGTCACCGGCGAGCGCGACGTCGGTGACCCCGGTCTGGGAACGGATCGAGGAGACCCACGAGACCAGCGCGGTGGCCTGGCGGACCCGCGACTCGTTGGAGGCACCTTGGCCGTCGCCGGTGTCGCCGTCGCCCGGCCACGGGCCCGGCGAGCCCTTCGACTTGAAGTGGTTGACCACGAAGAAGAACGGCGCGCCGCCGTCGGCGGGCTTGAAGATCTGGCCGATGGGCTCACGGGCGTTGCCGAAGGCCTGGTCGTCGCCGCTCTGGTCGCCCAGCGCGCGGGCCTCATCGATGCGGCGTACGGCCGATCGCTTGTAGATGATCGCGTTGGTGATCACGTCGGCGCCGGAGGCGTCGGGCAGCTCGGCCGAGGACGGGTTGGCCGTCCAGACCTTGCGCCCGGCGGCCGCGTTGAGCGCGGCGACCAGCGAGTTGGTCGCCTCGTCCGGGGTCTCGCCCAGGCGGGCGGAGTTCTCGATCTCCATCAGCCCGACGACGTCGGCGTCGAGCGCGTTGATCGCGGAGACGATCTTCGACTGCTGGCGGCCGAAGTCGGCCGGGTCCCAGGCACCGCGCTGGTCGCAGCCGCCGCTGACGTTGTTGCCGTCGCCGGCGCGGTCCTTGAAGGCGGTGCAGCCACCGTCACCGACGTTGTCGTCGTTGGCGTCACCGAGCGTGGTGAAGTAGTTGAGCACGTTGAACGAGGCGATCTTCACGTCGGCGTGGCGGCCGATCTTGCGCTCGTCGGGAGCGTCGGTGCGTACGTCCTCGAAGTCCGCCGGCCACGACGCCGGGTCGGCGGTGGCGACCTGGGTCGGCTGGAGGCGGTAGGTCGGCGCCGAGGGCGAGCCGCCCTGGGAGAGGATCACCGGGCCGCGGAAGTCGACGGAGGCGCCGACCACGACGGGCGCGGTGTTGGAGACGTAGGGGATCGTCCGGCTCGTCGGCGGGCGCAGCGTGGTCGAGGAGCCGTCGTCGAGCACGATCCCGCGAGCGGCGTTGTCGGCCTCGACGGCCTCGGCCTCGGGCGACCCGGGACGGGCCACCTCGGTCGGCTGGAGCAAGGGGCGGTCACCCTGGGCGAGACCGAGCTCGCCGAAGTTCTCGACCCCGTAGGTGTTGCTCACCGTGACGTCGCCCTGGGGCGCGAAGAGCATGCCCTCCAGCGACTCCTTCTGCGCGGCGGTCGCCGGCCACTGGGACACGACCGGGTCGATCGACCCGGTGCCCTCGGCGACGATGTCGGCGGCCGTGGGCACCGAGACCTCGGTCAGCCCGGCGTACTCGGTGACCTCACCGGTCACAGTCACGGCGTCGCCGGGCCTGACGGTGACGGCGCCCGCCGAGCGGGGCTGGTAGACGAAGATCGCGTCGGAGGCATCGTGGGACCCGAGGTCGAGCGACCCGCCCGTGCCAGGGGTCTGGAGGTAGAAGCCGAAGAAGCCGCCCGAGGGGTAGGCCGCGGTGACGATGCCGCTGGTCGTGACGGTCTGTCCGACGAGCGGGCTGGCGGTGCCGGTGCCTTGGATGTCGGCGATGGCGACGGCCTCGGGCGTCGTGGCGGCGCGCGCGGTCGGGATGGCGACCGCTCCGATGCCGGCGACGGCGGCCGTCAGGCCGACCACCGAACCGAGCACCTGACGTGCTGAGAACATGGATGACTCCCCGCATGGAAGTAGAAGGCGATGGGCGGTCTGCCCGATTCAGCACCGACCGAAACCACGCGACCATAACGCGGCGTACGCCCCCGCGGCGGGGATCTTGGATGAACGTCCGGTAACGGAGTTACAACTACCCGAAATTGGAGAACTACGAGGAGCGGAGGGCGGCGCGCTGCTTCCATACGCCGTGGAAGAACTGCGCCCCCGACCACATCGTCAGCGCGACCGCGACCGCGAGGCAGATCTGGAAGGCGTAGAAGAGCAGCTCCCAGACCAGGGCGTCACCGAAGGCGCCACCGTGGGCCGAACCATGCGGGAGCGGCAGCAGCAGGCCGCCGAGGGCGACCGCCTGCACCGTGGTCTTGATCTTGCCGAGCTGGTCGGCGGCGATCACGATCTTCTTGAGCACCGAGAGGCGCAGCAAGGTGACGCTCCACTCGCGCAGCAGCACGATGATGGTCACCCACCACCAGATGTCGCCGACGATCGAGAGGCCGATGAGGGCCATCCCGGTGACTGCCTTGTCGGCGATCGGGTCGGCGATCTTGCCGAAGTCGGTGATCAGGTTGTGCTTGCGGGCCAGGTCGCCGTCGATCTTGTCGGTGATCATCGCCAGCGCGAAGATGACGAAGGAGACCCAGCGCAGGGTCGGGTTGTCGCCGCCGTCGGCCAGCAGCGCCCACGCGAAGAACGGCACCGCGAGGATCCGCAGCGTGGTCAGCGCGTTGGGTACGTTCCAGTTGCTCGTCTTCACGGCGGCGGTGTCATCGTTCGGCTGGGCGTTCACGGGCTGCACCTTAACCGTTCACCGACGCGACCAGGTCAACGCCTTCGGAGGCGATGACGGTCGCGTTCACGAGATCACCGGGACGTACGCCCTCGATGTCTCCTTCGAGGGAGGTCATCCCGTCGACCTCAGGCCCCTGGTGGGCGGCCCGGCCCAGCACTTCACCGTCGGAGATCTCCTCGACGAGCACGACGACCTGCTCCCCGATCCGCTCCTCGGCGCGCTGGGCGGTGAGCTCCTCGACGAGCTCGTTGACGTGCTCGACGCGGGCGCGGATCTCGTCGGCGTCCAGCTTGAGCGACTCGTCGAAGCCGGCGGCCTCGGTGCCCTCCTCGTCGGAGTAGCCGAAGACGCCGGTGACGTCCATGCGCGCGGCGACCAGGAAGTCGGTGAGGATCTCGAGGTCCTCCTCGGTCTCACCGGGGAAGCCGACGATGACGTTGGACCGCACCCCGGCCTCGGGCGCGTAGCCACGGATCTGCTCGAGCAGGCCCAGGAAGCTCTCCGGGTCGCCGAACCGCTTCATCCGCCGCAGGACGGCGTTGGAGGCGTGCTGGAAGCTCAGGTCGAAGTAGGGCGTCACGCCCGGCGTGGTGCCGATGACCTTCAGCAGGTCGGGCCGGGTCTCGGCGGGCTGCAGGTAGGAGACGCGTACGCGCTCGATGCCGTCGATGGCGGCCAGCTCCGGCAGGAGCGTCTCGAGGAGCCGGATGTCGCCGAGGTCCTTGCCGTAGGAGGTGGAGTTCTCCGAGACCAGGAAGAGCTCCTTGACGCCCTGCTGGGCCAGCCACTGGCCCTCGTGGAGCACGTCGGAGGGGCGCCGCGACACGAACGAGCCGCGGAACTGCGGGATCGCGCAGAAGGTGCAGCGCCGGTCGCAGCCGCTGGCGAGCTTCAGCGGCGCCCACGGGGCGTCGTCGAGCCGCGTACGTCCCGCGAAACCGGGCACCTGGTCGACCGCGGCCATGCCGGGGACCGAGATGGCCGAGGCGTCGCGCTCGACCGGGGAGATCGGGAGCAGCAGACGCCGGTCCTGAGGCGTGTGCGGGTGGTGGGTCTCACCGCTGAGGATGGAGCGCAGCTTGGCGGCGATGTCGGGGTAGTCGTCGAACCCGAGCACGGCGTCGGCCTCGGGGAGCTCGGCAGCCAGGTCCTTGCCGTAGCGCTCGGCCATGCAGCCGACCGCGACGACGGCCTGCGCCTTGCCCGTCTCCTTGAGATCGGCGGCCTCGAGCAGCGTGTCGACCGAGTCCTTCTTCGCCTGCTCGACGAACCCGCAGGTGTTGACGACCACGGTGTCGGCCTCGTCCGGATCGGCGACCAGCCGGAAGCCTCCGGCCGTCAGCCGGCCGGCGAGCTCCTCGGAGTCCACCTCGTTGCGGGTGCACCCGAGGGTCACCATGGCGACCGACAGGAGTGGCTGGGCGGTCTCGGCGGAGGGTTCGGTGGCTGTGCTCATCACCGTGAAGTATGACGGGCACACGCCCCGGACACCGAACCCTCGCGCCGTGGAGCGGCGATCAGTCGGGCACGGAGCCCGGCTTGACGGAGAGGACCGGGCAGGATGCGCCGAGCAGGATCCGCTGCGCGACGCTGCCCATCAGCAGCTTGCCGACCGGCGTACGCCGCCGCAGACCGACCACGACCAGCTTGGCGTCGAGCTGCTCGGCGGCGTCGAGGACAGCGCCGGCGACGTCCGGGTCGATGGACTGCCGGATCTCGTGGAGCCGGCCGGACTCGGTGAGCCGGCGTTCGAGCTCGCCGAGCTGCTCATCGAGGGCGTAGCGGTCATCGACCAGGGCGTCGCCGCGCGATGCGTTGACGACCACGACGCCACGGTCGCGACGCTCGGCGTCGGCGAGCGCCCAGTCCAGCGCGACCGAGCCGTAGACATCAGGCGCCCACGCCACGACCACCCAGCCACCTGCGGGAGTCTCACTCATCAGTTCACCAGCTCCTTCTCGTCCTCGACGTCGGCCGACTGCTCGGCCCGTGCCCGGACCCGGGCGATGAACGGCCGGCCCAGGATGAACAGCGCGATCAGGATGTAGACGACCACCGCGAGCGGCTCGCTCAGCAACACACCGTAGTCACCACCCGAGATCGTCAGCGCCTCACGCAGCTTGGTCTCCATCAGCGGCCCCAGGATGACACCCAGGATCAACGGCAGCACAGGCAGGCCGAAGCGGCGCATGATCAGCCCGAGCAGACCGAAGGCGAGCAGCAGCCCGATGTCGAACGGATCCAGGTTGGTGGCGTACGCACCCAGGCAGGCGAAGAACAGGATGCCGGCATAGAGCTGCGGCCTCGGGATCCGCAGCAGCCGGGCCCACAGAGGCGCCAGCGGCAGGTTGAGCACCAGCAGCAGGGTGTTGCCGATCAGGAGGCTGGCCAGCAGCGTCCACACCAGGTCGGCGTGGTCCGTCATCAGCTGCGGGCCCGGGGTGATGCCGTAGCCCTGGAGCGCCGAGAGCATCACCGCGGCCGTGGCCGTCACCGGCAGGCCGAGAGCCAGCATCGGCACGAACATCCCGGCGGCCGAGGCGTTGTTGGCAGCCTCCGGCCCGGCGACACCCTCGATAGCCCCGCGGCCGAAGTCACCGCGCTTGGAGAGCTTCCGCTCGGTCAGGTACGAGAGGAACGTCGGGATCTCGGCGCCGCCGGCCGGCAGCGCGCCGAACGGGAACCCGAAGGCGGTGCCGCGCAGCCACGGCTTCCAGGAGCGGCCCCAGTCGTCACGCGACAGCCACGGACGGCCGACCGGGATCACGTGCGCCGGCTTCCGACGCAGGTGGGCGGCCACCCACAGGGCCTCACCGAGGGCGAAGATGCCGACCGCGACGACCACAATGTCGAGCCGGTCGACGAGCTGGGTCACACCGAAGGTGAGCCGCGGCTGGCCGGTGTTGAGGTCGAGACCGACCAGGCCGATCGTCAGGCCGAGGAACAGCGCCGCGAAGCCGCGCAGGGCCGAGGTGCCCAGGACCGTGGTGGTCATGACCAGGGCCAGGACCATCAGCGCGAAGTACGAGGGCGCACCCAGGTTGACGGCCACGTCGGCCAGGGCCGGCGAGAAGAAGGCCACCAGGATGGTGCCGATGGTGCCGGCGACGAACGAGCCGACCGCGGCGGTGGCCAGCGCCTGCGCGCCACGCCCCGCTCTGGCCATCCGGTTGCCCTCCAGCGCCGTCATCACCGAGGCGGACTCCCCCGGTGTGTTCAGCAGGATCGAGGTGGTGGAGCCGCCGTACATGCCGCCGTAGTAGAGGCCGGCGAACATGATGAACGCGCTGGTCGGCTCGAGCCGGTACGTCACGGGCAGCAGCAGCGCGATGGCCATCGCCGGCCCGATGCCGGGCAGCACGCCGACGAAGGTGCCCAGCAGCACGCCGATGGCGGCGTAGAGCAGGTTCATCGGGGTCAGGGCGGACTCGAGCCCACCCATGAGAAGTTCGAAGTTCTCCATCAGTCAGTCCTCACAGGATCCCGTCGAGTACGCCAGGGGTGAGCGGGATGCCCAGACCGACGTAGAAGGCGTACCAGCTGGCGACCGCCAGGACGAGCCCGACGATCACGTCCCGCACGAGCGTGCGGGAGCCGAGGGACCAGGCGGCGCCGGCGAAGAGCACCGCGCCCGAGATCGCCCAGCCGAGCAGGTTCACGGTCGCGACCGTGAACAGCAGGACCGCGACCAGCTTGAGGACCGTCAGCCAGTCGGCCGACTGGCTCAGGTCGACGTCCTCGCCCTCCTCGGGCTCCGGCTGGGAGCCGCGGGCGGTGGCGACCGCCAGCAGCACACCGACCACGACGAGGCCGGCGCCGATGACGTACGGGAAGACGCGGGGACCGACCGGGTCGGCGAAGCCGACCTCCAGGCCGGTGGCGTCGATGACGGTGTAGATCCCGACGACGACCAGGAACAGGGCCAGGCCGTACTGGGCGACGTCGACCCGGCGCGCGGGGCTCTTGGGCTCGGGGGGTTGGGTTTCGGTTTCGTGGACGCTCACAGCAGGTCCAGCTCCTTCAGGGTGGAGGCGACGCGCTGGTCCTGCTCGACCAGCAGATCGTCGAAGTCGTCGCCGGTGACGAAGGCGTCGGTCCAGCCGTTGTCCTTCAGCGCCTGCTGCCACTGCTTCGAGTCGTGCATCCGGGTGAGCAGGTCGATCAGCTCCTGCCGGCGCTTTTCGCTGATGCCCGGCGGGGCGAGTACGCCGCGCCAGTTGAGGAAGACCAGGTCGATGCCGCTCTCGGTCAGCGTGGGCGCGTCGGCGAAGACGCCGGTGCCGCGCTCGTCGCCCGAGACGGCCAGCACCCGCAGCTCACCGGCCTCCACCTGGCCCTCGAACTCGGCGAGACCGGAGAAGCCGACGTCGATCTTCTGACCCAGCAGCGCGCTGGTGAGCGGGCCACCGCCGTCGTACGGGACGTACTTGACCTTCTTCGGGTCGATGCCGGTGGCCTCGGCCAGCTGCATCGGGAAGAGGTGGTCGGGGCCACCGGGCGAGGAGCCGCCGCCGACCACGATGGACTCGGGGTCCTCGGCCCAGGCCTTCACCAGGTCGTCGATGGTCTTGAACGGCGAGTCGGCCGGAACCAGCACGCCCTCCTGCTCCTCGATGAGCTGGGCGATCGGGGTCGCGTCCTGGGGACGAGCGTCCACGCCGAAGGAGTAGGTGGAGCCCACGACGCCCAGACCGATGGTCATGAGCAGGTTGCCGTTGCCCTCCTCGCTCATCAGGCGGGACATCGCGACGGAGCCGCCGGCGCCCAGGATGTTGGTCACCTGGATGTCGCCGCCGGTCATGTTGTCGCGGTCGAGGACCCCCACGGCCGCCCGACCGGTCTGGTCATAGCCGCCACCGGGGCTGTTCGGGATCCACATGTCGAGGTCGCGGGACTCCGCGCCCCCGGTCACGCCGCAGGCCGATGCCGCGGCAAGCAGGCAGGTCACGAGCACAACGGCGAGGGCGCGGGTACGGCGTATGCTCGCTGCCCGGCCCTGCTGCGTCGACAGCGGCGGTCGGGGCGGGGACTGCGATGTCGGCGTCGACAACGGCTGGCCTCCAGACTCAAGGGATGAAACGGTCAGTGGCGATGCTCACAGGCCGGGGTGACCGTCGTCACCATTCGGCAACCAAAGGAGGTTGTGTAACTTGTGGTCACGCGGACCGCGCCGCCATCTGACGCTGGCCGGGCAGGTGCTGCTGCTGCAGCTCTCGGTGCTGCTGCTCGTCGTCGTGGCGACCAGCATCGTCTCCCTGCGACAGAGCGACGCCGACTTCCGTGACTCCCGTGAGGACCGGCTGCGCGCCGCCGCGGAGAGCCTGGCCGGGATCGCGGCGATCCAGGACGGGCTGCTGACCAGCACTCCCGACCGGCAGGCGCTGGGCTTCTACCTGCAGACCCGGGCCGCGGACGCGGGCGCCGACACCGCCTACCTCACCGGGCTCGACGGCACCGTTCTGGTCGCCACCGACCCCACCCGGGTCGGCGAGACGCTTGACCTGGGCCGACGCGAGACGACCCGGGCCTGGTCCGGCGACATCGATGATGCCGGCCGCCGCGCGATCGCCGCCCAGGTCCCGGTCTATGGCGGTGGTTCGACCGGTGCGGACGCCGAGGCGCCGCGTCCGGTCGGCGTGGTCGTGGTGACCGAGGACTACCCGCCGCTGACCGAGCGCCTCGCCCGCACCTGGGCCGACGCCCTCACCGTGCTGTTGGCCGGTCTCGCGCTCGGGGTGCTCGGGTCGTGGCTGCTGGCGCGGCTGATCAAGCGGCGTACGCGTGGGCTCGAGCCCCGCGACATCGCCGCCCTCGCCGACCACCGCGAGGGCCTGCTGCGCTCGATCCGCGAGGGGGTGCTGGCCGTCGGCGCCGATGGGCGGGTCAGCCTGATGAGCGACAGCGCCCGGGAGCTGCTCGGGCTGACCTCGGACCCGACCGGGCGCCGGCTAAACGAGCTCGACCTGCCCGCCGAGACGCTCGCCCTGCTCAGCGGGCTCGAGGAGGTGCACGATGCGCCGCTGGTCACCGGCGAGCGGGTGCTCGTGCTCAACCGCAACCGGGTCCACCACGACGGCCGCCCCGCCGGCACCGTCACCACGCTGCGCGACCGCACCGAGCTGGTGGCGCTGCAGAGCGAGCTCAACGCCCGCGAGAGCGTCACCGAGACCCTGCGGGCGCAGACCCACGAGTTCAGCAACCAGCTGCACACCATCACCGGGCTCCTCCAGCTGGAGGAGTACGCCGAGGTTGGCCAGTTCGTCACCGGGCTGACCGCGCGCCGGGCCGCGCTGAGCGACCACATCACCTCCCGGATCGACGACCCCGCGGTGGCCGCCCTACTCATCGCCAAGGCCAGCCTGGCCGCCGAGCGGCGGGTGAGCATCGACTTGGAGACGTCGAGCGCCCTGCCGCGGCTCACCCCCGACGGGTCCGCCGACGTGGTCACCGTCCTCGGCAACCTGGTCGACAACGCCGTCGACGCGGCCGCGCTGGTCGGGCCGATCGACGGGCGGGTCGGCGTACGCCTGACGGCCGAGGGCGAGACCGTGACCGTCCGCGTCTCCGACACCGGCGGTGGCGTGCCGGCCGAGCGGCTGCCCGAGATCTTCCGGCGCGGCTTCAGCACGAAACCGCGCGACGACAGCGGCCGCGGCGTCGGGCTCGCACTGGTCCAGCTGGTGTGCCGT
The DNA here is from genome assembly GCF_040302165.1 of Nocardioides sp. NPDC127503. Taxonomy (NCBI): domain Bacteria; kingdom Bacillati; phylum Actinomycetota; class Actinomycetes; order Propionibacteriales; family Nocardioidaceae; genus Nocardioides; species Nocardioides sp. NPDC127503. Next base: position 461,194 of record NZ_JBEORH010000002.1, read on the forward strand.
GCACGCGGCGGCGAGGTCGAGGTGGAGAATAGCGGGTTGGCGGAGCGCCCCGGAGCGGTCTTCATCGCGACGCTGCCGGGCGCCGCGCCGCTCGCCCCACCCACCACCACTGCCCCCGAGGAGGCCCGATGACGTCCGCACCGGAGCTCACCGTGCTCGTGGTCGAGGACGACTTCATGGTGGCCTCGATCCACACCCGCTTCGTCGAGCGCGTCGAGGGGTTCCGGGTCGTCGGCGTGGCCGCGACCGGCTCCCAGGCGCTCGAGGAGACAGCGCGCCTCTCCCCCGACGTGCTGCTGCTCGACGTGCACCTTCCCGACTTCAGCGGCATCGAGCTGCTGCGCCGGCTGCGCGGACGAGGCGACGACACCGACGTCATCGTCATCACCGCCGCCCGCGAGGCCGACACGGTGCGGGCCGCCGCTGCCGGCGGCGCCGCCCACTACGTGGTCAAGCCGTTCCCGTTCGAGGACCTGGCCGCCCGGCTCGATGACGTACGCCGCTCCCGCGAGGCGCTCGCCCGGATCGGGCAACGGGCCGAGGGAGCCGGGGGTGCCGAGCACCGCGACGAGGTCCAGGCCGGCATCGACGAGGTCTTCAGCCACCAGGGCGCACGGGAGGCGCGCGAGCGGCTGCCGAAGGGACTCAGCGCCGAGACCGCCCAGGCTGTGCTGGCCGCGCTGCAGACCGCCGGCGAGCTCAGCGCCACCGAGTGCGCCGACGCGATCGGAGTCTCCCGGGTGAGCGCGCGCCGCTATCTCGAGCACTTCGCGAGCACGGGCCGGATCGGCGTACGTCTCAACTACGGCACCGCCGGCCGACCCGAGCGGCGCTACCGCGCGGGTGACGCCTGAGGCTCTGCCTCAGGCGGACTCGCGGACCACGAGCCTCGTCGGGAGCACGACGGAGGCCTCGACCTCCTCCTCCCCCGCCACCAGGCGGAGGATCTGCTCGGCGAGGCGGGTGCCGATCTCGTGGATCGGCTGGTGCACGGTCGTCAGGGGCGGGTCGGTGAACCGCGCGGCCTCGACGTCGTCGAACCCGATCACCGCCACGTCGGCGGGCACCCTGCGCCCGAGCCGGCGCAGCGTACGCAGGGCACCGTCGGCCATCAGGTCGGAGGCCGCGAAGACGGCGTCGATGCCGGGATCGCGCCGCAGCAACCGCTCCATCGCGTCGATGCCGGACTGGCGCATGAAGTCGCCCTCCTCGACCAGCGGCACCGCCCCCGGCAGCGCTTCGAGACCGGCGAGGTAGCCGGCGAGACGCTCGCGCCCGGCGACCATGTCCTGCGGCCCGGAGATGGTCGCGATCCGGCGGCGGCCGAGACCGATGAGGTGGTCCATCGCCGCCTTCACGCCGCTGGCGTGCTCGACGTCGATGTACGGCACGGTCGCCTCGCCCAGCGGCCTCCCGCTGGTGACGACCGGGACGCCCGCCGCCCGCAGCTCTTCGGGCAGCGTGTCGGCGCCGTGCATCGAGGCGAGCACGACACCGTCGACGGTGCGGCCGTGCACGTAGCGCAGGATCCGGTCGTGGCTCGACTGCGTCGAGGCGAGCAGCAGCACCAGCTGCTTGTCCGCCTTCTCCAGCGCCTCCCCCACACCCCGGATCACGCCAGGGAAGAAGGCATCATCGGAGAAGACCCGGGTCGCGGACTCCGGCAGGATCAGGGCGATGGAGTCCGTACGCTGCGTCACCAGGCTCCGCGCCGCCGGGTTCGGCACGTAGCCGAGGTCGGCGATCGCCTGGCGGATGCTCTCGGCGACGTCGGGGCGCACGGTCGTGGAGCCGTTGACGACGCGCGAGACCGTCGCTCGCGAGGCCCCGGCCGCCCGCGCCACCGTCTCCAGCGTCGGCCGGCCGGCCGGGGTCTCGTTCATGAGTGGAACCTATCTTCTCCTACCGCTCACCGGGAGAACGTGAACCAGTTCAGGTTGACGAAGTCGGCCGGCTGACCGCTGGTGAACCGCAGGAAGACCGTGTGCGTGCCGGTCACCCCGGTGATGCTGCCCGGGACCGTACGCCAGCTCTGCCAGCCTCCGGTGTTGGCCACCGAGAAGCTGCCGATCGGGGCGTTGTTCACGTTGTCGAGGCGTACCTCGACCAGGCCGCTGACCCCGGCCGGCGCGCCGGAGGCGACCCGTGCGGAGAACGTACGGGCAGCGCTCGAGCCGAAGTTCACGCCGTCGTAGCGGAGCCAGTCGCCATTCGCGAGGTAGCCGACGTCCTGCCCGCCGCCGGTGTCGGTGGTCGTCTCGGTCTGGGTGCCGCTCTGGGCGTTGTAGGACTCGGCCTGGATGGTCGAGTAGGCGTCCCGGCTGCCCGGGGCGGGCGGGTCGGTCGGCTCGGTGGTGCCGCCGCCCTTGGAGTAGACGGCAACGTAGTCGACCAGCATCGGTACGCCGGAGGCGGTCGCCGACGTCGGGTTGCCCGGCCAGCCGCCGCCGATCGCGACGTTGAGAATGATGAAGAAGCCGTGGTTGGTCGCGTTGTTCCAGGTCGTCGCGTCGACCTGGTCCGAGCGGACCGTGTGGTAGAGCGTGTTGTCGACGTAGAACCGGATCTGCTGCGGGCTGGTGCTGCGGTCCCACTCCATCGCGTAGGTGTGGAACGACGACTGGCAGGTCGAGCCCGGGCAGCCCTGGAGGGTCCCGCCGAGGCCGGTGGTCTCGTTGCACGGGCCGCCGGGCGAGGTGCCGCAGTGCAGCGTGCCCCAGACCTGGTTGGCGCCGTTGACGTTCTCCATGATGTCGATCTCACCGATGCCAGGCCAGTTCCAGTAGTTGCCGCGGAACGGCTCTCCCAGCATCCAGAACGCCGGCCAGATGCCCTGGGCCGCCGCGCCAGTGACGTTCGGCATCTGGATGCGGCCCTCGACGCGGAGCACGCCGCCGGAGGGCGGCTGGAAGTCGGTCCGGGTGGTCTCGATCCGGCCGGAGGTCCAGTTGCCGGCGCTGTCGCGGATCGGCTTGATGACGAGGTTGCCGCTGCCGTCCTGGTAGACGTTCTGGGTGCTGTCGGTGTGGTAGGCGATCTCCCCGGTGCCCCAGTTGGCCGCGCCGCCGGGATAGGAGTGGCCGATGTCGTAGATCCAGTTGTTCGTGTTGATCCGCGACCCGGCCGCGCCGGTGAAGTCGTCGCTCCACACCTTGGTCCAGCCTGCTGGGGTGCCCGGCTCCGACGCCTCCGACGCCTGCCCGATCGATGTCAGCGGGATCGCCACCGCGACCACACCGGCCGCGACGACCGCGGCTCCCAATGCCTTGAGACTTCTCATGATGACTCGCTTTCCGATGCCCGAGCGATGAGTCCTGGCGACTCGTGAGAGCGCTCTCTCGGATGATGGCCCCAAAGCTGATGTGACCGGCGTCACCAAACTCCGAACTCTTTAACAACCCCGCCGAGTCGGCGCGTCTGTCCCAGAATTTCTGCCAACTCGGCGTGACTGTCCCGCCCACAACTGTCGAGTCGGCGCAACCGTCCCGTAGCTGGGACAGTTGCGCCGACTCGACCAAACCAGGCGAGACAGACGCGCCGAGTCGTCGGGCTAGTTGGCGGTGTAGGTGCGCTGAGCGGCCTCGCCGGTCTTGCCGAGGGCCTTGGCCTTGCCATCGCCGACGGCGACCTTGAGGGAGCCATCGGAGGTCTGTACGCGCAGGGGCGGGGTGACCTGCAGCTCCTTCGATTCACCGAAGGCGAGGTCGCCGCTGAAGACCACCTTGCCGCGCGAGTCGCGGACGACCACGTGGGCACCGCCACCGGCGGCGGAGATGGTCACCGGAACGGGCGAGGTCTTGCCGTAGGGGCTGTCGGTGCCGGCGGAGCCGTCGAGCTGGATCGCTCCGGCCTGGGGCTCGTGCTGGGTGCCGTCGATGACCAGGCGGGCGACCGACCAGACCAGGATGACCGCCATCACGGCGGCGACCAGGACCGACCAGGACGGTCCGCCGCGCATCCGCCGCACGGGGCGGATCGCCGCGCTGTGGGCGAGCTCGGCCTCGAAGACAGCGCGCGGGCTGACCGGGCCGGAGGCGTACTTCTCGTCATAGGTGCGCAGGAGCGGCGCGACCTCGATGCCGAGGACACGCGCCAGCGTGCGCAGGTGGCCTCGGGCGTAGAAGTCGCCGCCGCAGGGGCCGAAGTCGTCGACCTCGATCGCCTCGATGACGTGCGGACGGATCCGCGTCCACTCGGCCAGGCCGTCCATGTCCAGAGCGAGCCGGCGGCGGGCCGCGGCGATCTCGGCACCGATCTCGGGGACCTTGGTCGGCACCACCTCGGTGGGCTCGTCGTCGACACCGTCGATAGCCAGCGCCTTGACGCCCTCGTCGGGCACCGCGATCGGACGTACGCCCTCGGGCTCGGAGTCCTCGACGTCCGACTCGATCCTGAATGCCTCGGTCTCGTCGTCGACATCCGCGTCCTCGATGTCCACGTCGGCGAACGCGGCCTCGGCCAAGTCCAGCTGGAGCGCGTTGGCGCCGTGGACGGCGATGGTCTCCTGCGGCTCCTCGGGCACGTAGCGTACGTCCACCCGGACCGCCGTCGAAGGCTCGCGCAGCGGCGCGACGGGCTCCGCCTTGACCTCCGCCTTCACCTCGGGCTCGGGGTCGGTCTTCGGCGTCGTCTCGTCCTGGTCAGTGTCCCGGTCCACCTGGTCCTGCTCCGCCTCGTCCACCACGTCTGCGGCATTGATATCAGGCACGTCCAAGACCCGGAGCATCCGGGGGTTGGTGTCTCCGGCCTGCTTCGAAAGGGGCGGGCGGATCGCGGTGTCACCGTCGTCCGAGGCGGCGTCGGCAGCGTTGACTTCGGTGTTGTCTTCGGTGTGGTCTTCGGTGCTCTCGTCGGTATCCGTCTCCGGTTCCTCGACGTCGAGCGCAGGGTCGATCTCGACGACCTCGACACCGTCGGCGGCGACGATCGCGATGGCCTCGGTGACGTCGTCACCGGCACCCAGGACGCGGGTGGAGAGGCCGAGCGGGAGCGAGAACGGGAGGCCGTAGAGGCGCTCGGTGAGCATCGCCTGGCGCCGGGCGGTCGGCGAGAGCTCGTCGAGCACCTCGTCCTCGTCGTGCAGCAGCACGCCGATGCGGCCGTCCTTCCAGAACCTCTCGATCCCGTCCGGGCGCGGGGTGTGCTCGACGGACTCGATCTTCGACCACGGGATGCCCTGCCAGGTCTGGCCGAAGCGGAGGCGTACGCCCTGCTCGTCCACGAGCAGCAGCGGCATCCGGGAGTCCCAGGCCGTCCAGCCCTGCACCGCCGCGACGGCGAGCAGGATCAGGCCGACCAGATAGCCCTCGATGCCGCCACGCAGCACGAAGGCGATGCCGACGAGCAGCGACGCGAGCGCCACGACCAGCGCGAGGCGGCCGTTGCGGCGTACCTCGACGACGTCGACGTCATGGGCCTCGACGGTCTCGACGGCCTCGACGTTCTCGGCAGGGTCGACGGTCTCGACCGCCGGTGAATTCTCGCTCACATCTCCCCCTGGATTGTTGCGATGACGCCGTCGATCTCGTCCGGCTTGACGAGTACGTCGCGTGCCTTGGAGCCCTCGGAGGGACCGACCACGCCGCGCGACTCGAGGATATCCATCAGTCGGCCGGCTTTGGCGAACCCGACGCGGAGCTTGCGCTGCAGCATCGAGGTCGACCCGAACTGGGTCGAGACGATCAGCTCGATCGCCTGGATGACCAGGTCCATGTCGTCGCCGATGTCGTCGTCCAGCACCCGCTTGGACTCCGCCGGGGCGGTCACGTCCTCGCGGTAGGACGGCTCCAACTGGCCCTTGACGCTCTTGACGACCGCGTTGACCTCCGACTCGGAGACCCAGGAGCCCTGCACACGGATCGGCTTGGAGGAGCCCATCGGCAGGAAGAGCCCGTCACCCTGGCCGACCAGCTTCTCGGCACCGGGCTGGTCGAGGATGACGCGCGAGTCGGCCAGCGACGAGGTCGCGAAGGCGAGCCGCGAGGGAACGTTGGCCTTGATCAGACCGGTGACCACGTCGACCGAGGGCCGCTGCGTGGCCAGCACCAGGTGGATGCCGGCGGCACGGGCGAGCTGGGTGATGCGTACGACCGCGTCCTCGACGTCGCGCGGGGCGACCATCATCAGGTCGGCGAGCTCGTCGACGATGACCAGCAGGTAGGGGTAGGGCGACAGGACCCGCTCCGAGTCGGGCGGGAGCTGCACCTTCCCGGCGCGTACGGCCTTGTTGAAGTCGTCGACGTGACGGAAGCCGAAGTTGGCCAGGTCGTCGTAGCGCATGTCCATCTCGCGTACGACCCAGGCCAACGCCTCGGCGGCCTTCTTCGGGTTGGTGATGATCGGCGTGATCAGGTGCGGCACGCCCTCGTAGGAGTTGAGCTCGACCCGCTTGGGGTCGACCATGATCATCCGGACCTCGTCGGGCGTGGCCCGCATCAGCACCGAGGTGATCATCGAGTTGATGAAGGACGACTTACCCGAACCGGTCGCACCGGCGACCAGCAGGTGGGGCATCTTGGCGAGGTTGGCGACCACGAAGCCGCCCTCGACGTCCTTGCCCACACCGGTGATCATCGGGTGGTGGTCGCCGCGCGCGGCGTTGGAGCGGAGCACGTCGCCGAGGGTGACGATCTCCTTGTCGCTGTTCGGGATCTCCACACCGACGGCGGACTTGCCGGGGATCGGCGAGAGGATGCGTACGTCGGCGGAGGCCACCGCGTAGGCGATGTTCTTCTGGATCCCGGTGATCTTCTCGACCTTCACGCCGGCGCCGAGCTCGACGATGTAGCGGGTGACCGTCGGGCCGCGGGTGTAGCCGGTGACCGCGGCGTCGATGTTGAACTCCTCGAGCACCGCTTGGAGCCGGCTGACGATCTCGTCGGAGGCCTTCGAGCGCGCCTTGTGCGGCGAGCCGGGCTTGAGCAGATCGCTGCCCGGGAGCGTGTAAGCCACGTCGCCGGCGAGCATCAGCTGCTCGACGCGCTGCGGCAGCTCGGCGTGCGGCGGCGGCTCGAGGTCGCGCCTCTTGCCGGGCTTCGGCCCAGTGTCCGCGACTGCGGGCATGAGGCCCGCCGCGTCGCTGGGTACGGCCTCGTTGGGCTGGGTGTCGGCGTCCGAGTCCTCGTCGAGGGCGAGCGCGATGTCGAGCCCGTCCTTCTTGCGCTTCTTCTTCGGCTTCTCCTCCTCGAGGAGCGGCGTCTCGTAGGGCTCGAAGCCCTCCGGGTCGAAGGTGTCGTCGTCGGCGAAGAGCTTGTTGCCCCGCCGCACCCGCCGGATGTTGGTGCCGCTCTCGCTCAGCTCCTCGGGCGGGGTCAAGCCGAGTGCCCGGTCGCGCAGCTCCACCAGGCGACTCGGCACCTGGTAGAGCGGGGTCCCGGTGATCACCAGGATCCCGAAGACGACGAGAAGAGACAGGAGTACGACGACCACGGCCGTCGAGCGCAGCACGTCCAGCAGCAGGCTGGCCACGACGTAGCCGATCGCGCCGCCGGCCCACTGCAGCTCGCTGCTGTCGCCGGAGGTGGGCTGCGGGTTGCCGTTGGCGATCTGGATGATGCCGAGCGTGGCCATCAGGAACGCGGCCCAGCCGATCGCGAGCCGGCCGACCGGGGCGGCGTTGACCGGGTCGCGCATCAGCCGGGCACCGGCGACGACGAGCCCGACCGGCACCAGCCAGCCGACCTTGCCGACGACGCCGGCCACGGCGATGCGTACGACGTCGAAGAACTGTCCGCCGAGCTGGAACCAGACACCGGCGGCGACGAGGACGGAGAGGCCGATCAGGAACAGGCCGGCACCGTCGCGCCGGTGCTCCGGCTCGAGGTCACTGGCGGCCTGGCCACCGACGCGGAAGATGGCTGCCACTCCCCCGGCGATCGCCAGCCACAGGCTGGCGATGGTCGAGAAGATGGCGTCGAAGAGGACCGCGATCGGGCTGGGCCCGTTGCGAACGGCACGAGGTGGCGTACGGTTCGTCGTCTTCCGGTTAGTCGACTTTGCGGCGGGACGGCGCTTGTTCTGGCCCTTGTTCGGCGCTGCCTTTGAGCGGGCCCGGCTCGTGGCCGTTGCTCGCTTTGTCGTGGTCGTACTCCGGGGACGGGTGCTCTTATTGGTGGTCGAGCTCCGCGAACCCGGCGGGGAAGACGTACGGGTCGCCATACAAGCAGGGTATTCGACCAGGCAGCCTGGGCCCGGGACCCCCATGGGGGTGTGTTGCAGCGGTGTAGTTTGCCGCCATGCAGAGCCTGGCAGTCCTCGTCGCCCTCCTCACCGCCGCCGATGCCGTGGCGGACTGGACCTGCGTGTGGTCCGGCTGGCGCCGGATCCACTACTTCACCAAACCTTTGGTGATGGTGGGGCTGATGGTGTTGGTGGGGCTGGTCAGCGACGGCGAGCCGGCAGCATGGTGGCTGGTCGTCGCGCTCTTCTTCGGGATGCTCGGCGACATCTCGATGATCGGCTCGTCGGCCCGGCGGTTCCTCGGCGGCGTGGGGCTCTTCTTCGTCGGCCACCTGGCGTACGCCGTGACCTTCCTCGCCCTCGGTCTGGAGACACCGACGTGGTCCTGGGCCGGCTTCGCGGTCGCGATCGTGCTGGCGATCCCGATGGGCCGGGTGCTCCGGGGCGCCCGGGAGATGGGCGGTGTGCCGATGGCGGCCGCCCTGGCTGCGTACTCCCTGGTGATCGCCACCATGCTCGTGCTGGGCTGGCTGACCGGGAGCGCGTGGATCGCCGCGGGTGCGACGATCTTCGTCGTCAGCGACACCCTGATCGGGCTCAACCTCGCTGAGCACGGCAACGAGCCGCCGCGCCTGACCAACGTGCAGATCATGGTGACCTATCACGTCGGCCAGGCGCTGATCACGGCTGGCGTGCTGCTGGCGCTCGCTACGCCTCGATGACGACCGGGACGATCATCGGCCGGCGGCGGTGGGTGCTGGAGACCCAGCGCCCGAACGTACGCCGGATGGCCTGCTGCAGCTGGTAGGTGTCGGTCGCACCCTCGGAGATGGCGCGGTTGACCGCCTTGACGATCGGCTGCTTGATCGGCTCGAAGGCGTTGTCCGGCCACACATGGCCGCGGGCGTGGATCTCGGGGCCGCTGGCGACGACCCCCTTGACCGAGTCGACCACGACGACGATCGAGACGAAGCCTTCCTCGGACAGGATCCGGCGGTCCTTGAGCTCGGACTCGGTGACGTCTCCGACGGTGGTGCCGTCGACGAAGACGTAGCCGCACTCGACCTTGCCCGCGATCTCGGCCTTGCCGTCGATGAGGTCGACGACGACGCCGTCCTCGGCGTAGACGACGCTCTCGACGCCGGTCTGGCGGGCCAGGTCACCGTTGGCGAGCAGGTGACGCACCTCGCCGTGGACAGGCATCACGTTGCGCGGGCGGACGATGTTGTAGCAGTAGAGCAGCTCGCCCGCGCTCGCGTGGCCCGAGACGTGCACCAGGGCGTTGCCCTTGTGGACCACGTTGGCGCCCAGACGGGCGAGGCCGTTGATCACCCGGTAGATCGAGTTCTCGTTGCCCGGGATCAGGCTGCTGGCCAGCAGGACGGTGTCGCCCGGCTCGATGTGCACGAAGTTGTGGGTGCCGTTGGCGATGCGGGACAACGCCGACATCGGCTCGCCTTGCGAGCCGGTCGAGACCATGACGACCTTCTCCGGCGGCAGGTCGGCGAGCTCCTTGGCGTCCACGATGACGTCCTCGGGCACGTGCAGGTAGCCCAGGTCGGAGGCGATCTGCATGTTGCGGACCATCGAACGGCCGACGTACGCCACCTTGCGGCCGTGTGCCACCGCGCTGTCGAGCACCTGCTGGACGCGGTGCACGTGGGAGGCGAAGCAGGCCACGATGATGCGCTGGTCGGACTCGCGGAAGACCTGCTCGATCGCGGGCGCGATCTTCTTCTCCGCGGTCGTGAAGCCGGGGACCTCGGCGTTGGTGGAGTCGGTGAGGAACAGGTCCACACCCTCCTCACCGAGCCGGGCGAACGCGCGCAGGTCGGTGATCCGGCCGTCCAGCGGCAGCTGGTCCATCTTGAAGTCGCCGGTGTGCAGCACGAGGCCGGCGCCGGTGCGGATCGCGACCGCGAGCGCGTCCGGGATGGAGTGGTTGACGGCGACGAACTCGAGCTCGAACGGCCCGAAGGAGATCGTGTCGCCCTCGCGTACCTTGTGCTGGACGGTCTCGCGCAGGCGGTGCTCGCGCAGCTTGGAGCCGAGCAGGGCCAGGGTCAGCTCGGAGCCGACCAGCGGGATGTTCTGGCGCTCGCGGAGCAGGTAGGGCGTTGCGCCGATGTGGTCCTCGTGACCGTGGGTCAGGACCAGCGCCTCGATGTCGCCGAGCCGGTCACGGATCGGGCCGAAGTCGGGCAGGATCAGGTCGACACCGGGCTGCTGCTCCTCGGGGAAGAGCACGCCGCAGTCGACGATCAGCAGCCGGCCGTCGTACTCGAAGACGGTCATGTTGCGGCCGACCTCGCCGAGGCCGCCGAGAGGGGTGACCCGCAGGCCGCCCTTGGGGAGCTTGCCGGGTTCGGTCAGCTCCGGGTGTGGGTGAGACAAAGGCATTCCTTCTAAAGAAGGCCAGAGGCCTCCAGCCCGGCTCGCAGCGCTTCGACCTCGTCGTCGTCGAGCGCCACCAGGGGCCCTCGTACGTTGCGGTTGTCGATCACGCCGGTCAGCTCGAGAGCGGCCTTGGCAGTGGTGGCTCCGTAGTTCGGGACGCCCATGATGGCGTCGATCGCGGGGAGCATCCGCGCATAAGTCTTGCGGGCGGTCTCGATGTCGCTCGCCGCGAAGGCGTCGATCATCGTCCGCGTCTGGTCACCGAGCACGTGGGCGGCGACGCTGATCACGCCGACGGCGCCGTGCGCCAGCCAGGCGAGGGTGAGCGCGTCGTCACCGGAGTAGATCGTGTAGCCGAGGTCGAGCAGCCTGGTGCCGCGCGGGAAGTCGCCGGCGGCCTCCTTGACCGCGACGACGGTGTCCCAGGTGATCGCCTCGCGGTAGGTGTCGAGGGTGATCGGGGAGCCGGTGCGGCCGGGGACGTCGTAGAGGATGACGGGGGTGTCGGTCGCGGAGACCACGGTGCGGAAGTGCTCGCGGATGCCGCGCTCGCCCGGCTTGTTGTAGTAGGGCGTCACCAGGAGCAGGCCGTCGGCGCCGATCGACGCCGCCTGCTTGGCGAGCTCGACGGTGTTGCGGGTGTCGTTGGTGCCGATGCCGGCCACGATCTTGGCGCGGTCGCCGACGGCGTCCTTGACCGCGGCCAGGATCTCGCCGTCCTCGGCCGGAGTGGTGGTCGGCGACTCGCCGGTGGTGCCGGAGACGACGATGCCGTCGTGGCCGTGATCGACCAGGTGCTTGGCGACTTTCTGGGTCTGCTCCAGGTCGACCGAGCCATCGTCGTTGAACATCGTGACGAGTGCGGAGAGCACGGTGCCGAAGGGAGCATCAGTCATGGCGTACAGACTATCGTCAGACGCGCGGCATGACCTCGTCGGCTACGAGTGCGAGATGGTCGAGATCGCTCAGGTCTAGCACCTGGAGGTAGATGCGGCTCGCGCCGACGTCCTCGAACCGCTTGATCTTGGCGACGACCTCGTCCGGGGTGCCCGCCAGGCCGTTCTCGCGCAGCTCGGCCGGCTCGCGGCCGATCGCCTGCGCACGGCGGGCGATCTCGTCCTCGTCGCGGCCGACACAGAGCACCTGGGCGGCGGAGTAGATGATCGAGTCGTCCCGGCCGGCGGCCTCGACGAAGCGCCCGACGTTCTCGAACAGTGCCAGCGAGTCCTCGACGGAGACGAAGGCGGCGTTGAACTCGTCGGCGAAGGTGGCGGCAAGCGTCGGCGTACGCTTCTTGCCGCCGCCGCCCACGATCACCGGGATCGAGCCCGCGTGGCCACGTGTCTGGACCGGCTTCGGCAGGCCCGGGCTGTCCTTGATCGTGTAGTGCTTCCCGTTGAAGTCGAAGGTCTCCCCCGGCTCGGTCGCCCACAGCCCGGTGATGATCTCGAGCTGCTCCTCCAGCCGGTCGAACCGCTCGCCCAGGGCCGGGAACGGGATCCCGTACGCCTCGTGCTCCTCCTCGAACCAACCCGCTCCCAGGCCGAGCTCGACCCGGCCCTCGGACATGTCGTCCACGTTGGCGGCCTGGATGGCCAGCACACCCGGGAGACGGAAGGTCGCCGAGGTGACCAGGGTGCCGAGCCGGATCGTGCTCGTGTCGCGGGCCAGGCCGGCGAGCGTCGTCCACGCGTCGCTCGGTCCGGGCAGTCCGTCGACCGAGCCCATCTTCAGGTAGTGGTCGGAGCGGAAGAACGCCCCGAACCCCAGCTCCTCGGCCTTCTGTGCGACAGCGAGGATGTCGGCGTAGGACGCCCCCTGCTGGGGCTCGGTGAAGATGCGCAGCTCCATGCCGTTTACCTTAGAGGGGCGAGACACCTACTCGCGCGTTAGGGAGAGCGAACGAGGAAGACGCGGTCGTACGCCTCGTGGGGCTCGCGCTTCGTCTCGACCCACTCCGCCTGGTCGAAGGGCGGGTAGAGGACGTCGCCCTCGGGAGTCAGGTGGACGCGGGTGATGACCTGCTCGGTGGCGTACGGCAGAGCTGCTTCGTAGACCTGCGCGCCCCCGGCGATGATCGTGTCGCCCTGCTCCTCCGCGGCCAGGGCGAGAGCGGAGTCGATGTCGTGCGCGACCAGCACGCCGTCGTACGACCAGGTCTTGTCACCGGTCAGCACCACGGTCGTGCGGCCGGGGAGGGGGCGGCCGATGGACTCGAAGGTGGTGCGACCCATGACGAGCGTGTGGCCCATCGTGATCGCCTTGAACTCGGCCTGCTCGCCGGGGATCTTCCAGGGGATGTCGGGACCGTTGCCGATGACACCGTTGTCGGCGACGGCCGCGACCATCACGACGCGCCCCGAACCGGCCTCAGACGGCAACGGGGGCCTTGATGCCGGGGGCAGGGTCGTAGCCCTCCACCGTGATGTCCTCGAGCTCGAACGCGTCGATGTCCTTCACATCCGGGTTGAGCCGCAGGGTCGGCAGCGTCCCCGGCTCACGGGTGAGCTGGAGGCGGGCCTGCTCGAGGTGGTTGCTGTAGAGGTGGGCGTCGCCGAGCGTGTGCACGAAGTCACCGACCTCGAGCCCGGTCACGTGGGCGACCATGTGGGTCAGCAGGGCGTAGGACGCGATGTTGAACGGGACACCCAGGAAGACGTCCGCGGAGCGCTGGTAGAGCTGCAGGCTCAGCTTGCCGTCGGCTACATAGAACTGGCACAGCGTGTGGCACGGCGGCAGCGCCATGTCGTCGATATCGGCCGGGTTCCAGGCGCTGATGACGTGGCGGCGGCTGTCGGGGTCGGTGCGGATCTGGTCGATGATCTTGGAGATCTGGTCGACGTGGCGCCCGTCAGGAGTCGGCCAGGAACGCCACTGGTAGCCGTAGACCGGACCCAGGTCGCCGTTCTCGTCGGCCCACTCGTCCCAGATCGTGATGCCGCGCTCCTGGAGCCAGCGCACGTTGGTGTCGCCGCGCAGGAACCAGAGCAGCTCACCGAAGACCGAGCGGGTGTGGACCTTCTTCGTCGTCAGCAGCGGGAAACCCTCGCTGAGGTCGTAGCGGGTCTGGTGACCGAAGACGCTGATCGTGCCCGTCCCGGTGCGGTCGGACTTCTCCACACCCTCGTCGAGGATGCGGGTCAACAGATCGAGGTAGGACTGCACGGCCCCAGCCTAGGTCAGAGCTCAGCTCAGAGCTCGACCGTCCCTCGGATGGTGGTCAGCGTGTCTCCGCCGACCCACACCTGGTCCTCGATCCGCTCGACGTACACGCGTCCCTTCCGCTTCATGACGGTGCCCTGAGAAGCGACGTACGCCTCCGGTAGCTCCGACCCCGCGAGCCACTGCCCCAGCGCGGCGTTGAGCGACCCCGTGACCGGGTCCTCGAAGGCGACGCCGTCGGCCGGGAAGTACGCCCGGACCTCGACCGCGCACTCGCTGCCCTCGGGGTAGCGCCCGACTAGACCGACTTTGTGATTCCCCAGAGCGGCATGGTCGGGCGTGACAGCGAGCACGGCCTCCGCGTCGGCGAGCATCACCCCGACCCAGCCCGGGCCGTTGTCGCACCACCGCGCGCCCTGGATCTCGCCGCGCTCGATCTGCAGCCCCTTCGCGATGGCTCCCAGCGTCTCCTCGTCGACCTCGCCGCCGCGCCGCAGCTCCGGCGCAGCGAAGGCGATCCTCTCCTCACGGCGCAGCTCGACCAGCCCAACGCCGCACTCCTGCACCAGGCCGGCGCCCTTCGGCTTCCCACCGGCCTCCAGCCACGCGTGTGCCGACCCGAGCGTCGGGTGGCCGGCGAACGGCAGCTCGCCGCTGACCGTGAAGATCCGCAGCCGGTAGTCGGCGGCCGGGTCCGTCGGGGCCAGCAGGAAGGTGGTCTCGGAGAGGTTGGTCCACCGCGCGAAGGCGGCCATCTGCTCGTCGGTGAGACCGTCGGCCCCGTGTACGACGGCGACCGGGTTGCCCAGCAGCGGCTCGTTGGTGAAGACGTCGACCTGGCGGAACTCGTAGGCAGTCACGCGCGAGAGCCTAGCCATCGCCGGAGAGAAGCCTCAGGCGGTCAGCTTCATCGGGCCGTAGACCTGCCGGTCGTGCTCGAAGAGCACCACCGCGGCCACGCCCGCGTCCAAGAGGTCCTGCCAGACCTCGCCCACCCACGACTCGGCGTCGCTCTGGTTGGCGAAGCGCTGGCCGGCGAGATCGCCGTCGACCGGCACATCGGCACCCGCGGCGTCGACGAGCTGCCACCACCACGGCCGGTCGGCGGCCGTCGGCTGCTTGAACACCGAGGGAACGTCAGGGATGCTCATCAGCCCTCCCGCACGTGCGACGGGACGAAGGGCGGCTTGGTGAGCTGGAAGATCTCGCGTCGGCCGCGTACGTCGATGCCGATCTCGGCCTCCGGGTTGACCGTGGTCGAGACGAGCACCAGGCCGACGCCCTTCTTCAGCGTGGGCGAGAAGGTGCCGGAGGTGACCTCGCCGACCGGCACGTCAGCGGTCAGCGACGCGGTCATGTGTGGACGTGGGATGCCTCGGCCGACGGCGACGATGCCGCGCAGGGCGCGCTTCGGGCCGGCCTCCTTCTCGGCGACGAGCTTGTCGCGGCCCCAGAAGGCGTCCTTCTTCCAGCCGACGGCCCAGCCGAGGCCAGCCTCGTTGGGAGTGACGTCGAGGGCGATGTCCTGGCCGTGGAGCGGGTAGCCCATCTCCGTACGCAGCGTGTCGCGGGCACCGAGGCCGCACGGCACCGCGCCCATCGCCTCGCCCCGGGACAGCAGCGCGTCCCAGAGCGCGCCGGCGGCCTCGTTGGCGACGATCAGCTCGTAGCCGCGCTCGCCCGAGTAGCCGGAGCGGCACACGACGACGCCGATCTCGTCACCGAGCACATCGGGAGCGGCCGCCTCAACGAAGGACATGTATTCGTGACCGGCCGGCAGCCCGACCGCCTCGAGCAGCTCGTCCGACTTCGGTCCCTGGACGGCGAGCACCGCGTAGTCGCGGTGGTGGTCGGCGAGGGTGATTCCCTCGGGCGCGGCCTCCTGGAGCCGGCGTACGACCTCAGGGGTGTTGGCGGCGTTGGGGACGATCAGGACGTGCTCGTCGTCGCGGTAGTAGGCGATCAGGTCGTCGACGATGCCGCCGGTCTCCTCGTCGCAGCACAGCGTGTACTGCGCCTTGCCGGGCTTGATCCGGCCGAGGTCGTTGGTGAAGGACGCGTTGACGAACTCGGCCGCACCCGACCCGCTGATCATGACCTTGCCCAGGTGGCTGACGTCGAAGACCCCGACCGCCTCACGGACCGCGGTGTGCTCCTTGACGACGCCGGAGTACTCCAGCGGCATCGACCAGCCGCCGAACTCACCGAACTTCGCGCCGAGTCCGACGTGGTTTTCGTGCAGAGGGGACTGGAGCAGCTCCGACCCGCCCCCCGTGGAGGTCTCTTCAGCCATACCGCGAACTTATCGCACCAGGGCGACACTCCCCGGTCGGCGCCCCCTCCGGGCGTGCCACACCTAGACTGCACGGCGTGACCCTGCCTGACATCACCTACACGCTGCGTACCGCCTCCCCCGCCAAGACCCGTGCCGAGGCGGTCGTCGTCGGCATCGGCCAGGGCGCGAAGGCTGTCGAGGTGACCGCTGGCGCGGAGGACGTCCAGGCCGCCTACGGACGCCGGTGGCGCGGGATGCTCGCCACGCTCGGCGTCAGCGGCAAGGCCGGCGAGGTCACCCGCCTGCCCGCAGGGAACGAGATCGGCGCCCAGCTCCTCGTTCTGGTCGGGCTCGGCAAGCCCGGTGCGGACGGGACCTACTCGGCCGATTCCGTACGCCGCGCCGCCGGCGCCGCCGCCCGCTCGGTCCCCAACGCGACCTCCGTCGCCGTGTCTCTTCCGGCAGACACCCCCGACCTGGTGCGCGCCGTCACCGAGGGCTACCTCCTCGGCGGCTACACCTTCACCCCCTATAAATCGAGCTCAGCCAAGTCGGGCACGGGCAAGTCGGGCGGGGACAGCAACGGCCCGAGCGATGTCGCGATCCTGAGCGCGATCGCGCGGCGTACGGACGCGGTCACCGCCTTCGAGGAGGCGCAGATCCTCGCCCAGGCGATCGCCGGCACCCGCGAATGGGTCAACGTCCCGCCCGCCGACCTGACTCCCCCGGCGTTCGCCGACGCCATCGCGCACGTGGCCGAGCTGGTCGAGGGCGTCGAGACGACCGTGTACGACGAGAAGCAGCTCGCCGAGCTCGGCTGCGGCGGCATCCTCGCCGTGGGCATGGGCTCGGCGGCCAAGCCGCGCCTGGTCGAGCTCACCTACTCCCCCGACGACAGTCGCGCGCACATCGCGCTGGTCGGCAAGGGCATCACCTTCGACTCCGGCGGCCTCACGATCAAGCCGGGCAGCTCGATGTCCACGATGAAGTCGGACATGGCCGGTGCGGCCGCGGTGGCCCAGGCGACCTTCGCGATCGCCCGACTCGGGCTGCCGGTGAAGGTCTCCGCGTTCGTGCCGATGGCGGAGAACATGGTCTCCGGCTCGTCCTACCGTCCCGGCGACGTGGTCACCCACTACGGCGGTACGACCGTCGAGGTCTCCAACATGGACGCCGAGGGACGGATGGTCCTCGCCGACGCTCTCGTACGGGCGACCGAGGTCTCGCCGGACCTCATCATCGACGTTGCCACGCTCACCGGCCACATGGTGATGGCGCTGGGCGACAGGGTCAGCGGCGTACTCGGTTCCGAGGACGTCGTCGACCGCGTACTCGCCGCCGCCGACGCCGCCGGCGAGCAGATGTGGCCGATGCCCATCCCGGAATGGATGGACGAGCGAATCCGTTCCTCCAAGGTGGCCGACCTCAACCAGCACGACTGGATCCGCTGGGGCGGTGGGCTGTACGCCGCCGCCTTCCTGCGCGAGTTCACCGGCGGTCTCCCCTGGGCCCATCTCGACATCGCCGGACCCTCCTTCAACAGTGGGGGCGCTTCGGGCCATCTCACTCCCGGAGGCACGGGTGTGGCGGTGGCAACACTGGTGGACTACGTACGCGAGATGGCTACCGATCAGTAGTGGTCCGGTTGACACAGCGCTGCGGGGGTAGTGACAAGATGGGCTCCGTGATCGACGCCCTTGGCCGCACATCTGGCGGCATCATGAGTGCGTCGGGCAGGTGTCGGCCCAGACCGATGCGACTCTCTCCTCGCCGGGCCCTCGTGCTCGGTCGTGGTGACGCGCGTGTCCGGACATACAAGTAGAGCAACGAACAGACGTAGAACGAAGGAATCCATGGCCACCGAAGTAACTCTCCCGGCACTCGGCGAGTCCGTCACCGAGGGCACCGTCACCCGCTGGCTCAAGCAGGTCGGCGACACGGTTGCGGTCGATGAGGCCCTGCTGGAGGTCTCCACCGACAAGGTCGACACCGAGATCCCCTCGCCGGTCGCCGGCACCCTGCTCGAGATCAAGGCGTCCGAGGACGACACCGTCGAGGTCGGTGGCCTGCTCGCCGTCATCGGCGCTGCCGACGAGGCCGGCGCCGACTCCGCTCCGGCGGAGCCCGCCACGCCCGCGGCCGAGCCCGAGGCCGCCGCTCCCGCCCCGGCCGCCGAGCCCGAGGCTCCGGCTGCTCCGGCCGAGCCCGAGGCTCCGGCCGAGCCCGCTGCGCCTGCCGCTCCGGCGCCTGCCGCCGGTGGCAACGCCACCGAGGTCGCCCTCCCCGCGCTGGGTGAGTCGGTCACCGAGGGCACCGTCACCCGCTGGCTCAAGCAGGTCGGCGACACGGTCGCCGTCGACGACGCGCTGCTCGAGGTCTCGACCGACAAGGTCGACACCGAGATCCCCTCGCCGGTCGCCGGCACCCTGCTCGAGATCAAGGTCGCCGAGGACGAGACCGTCGAGGTCGGCGCCGTGCTCGCGCTCGTCGGTGACGCCGGCGCCGCTCCGGCTGCCGAGCCCGCACCTGCCGCCCCGGCCCCGGAGCCCACTCCCGAGCCCGAGCCGACTCCTGCCCCGGAGCCCGAACCCGTTCCGGCCGCCGCCGCACCCGCTCCGGCTCCTGCCGCTCCGGCCCCGGCCGCGCCCGCTGCTCCGGCTCCCGCTGCTCCGGCTCCGGCTCCTGCCGCCCCGGCTCACGCCGCGCCGTCCACCGACGGCTCCCCGGCGATCCAGCCCGGCGGCTACGTGACCCCGCTCGTACGCAAGCTCGCGGCCCAGCACAACGTCGACCTCGAGACCGTCCCAGGCTCGGGCGTCGGTGGCCGCATCCGCAAGGAGGACATCCTCCAGGCGGCCGCCGCCAAGTCGGCTCCGGCCGCTGCCCCGGCAGCCGCAGCTCCGGCGGCCTCGGCCGCTCCGGCCGCTTCCTCCGCCGCTCCCGCGGCCCCGTCGCCGCTGCGTGGCACCACCGAGAAGATCTCGCGTCTGCGCAAGGTGATCGCCGAGCGGATGACCGAGTCGCTGCACACCGCGGCGCAGCTGACCCAGGTCATGGAGGTCGATGTCACCAACATCGCCCGCCTCCGTGAAGCCAACAAGGCCGGGTTCCTGCAGCGCGAGGGCGTCAAGCTGACCTACCTGCCGTTCTTCGCCAAGGCCGCGATCGACGCGCTCAAGGTGCACCCGAAGCTCAACGCCGGGATCGACATCGAGGCCGGCACGGTCACCTACTACGACCGCGAGAACATCGCCTTCGCCGTCGACACCCCGAAGGGTCTGCTGACCCCCGTCGTCAAGGACGCGGGCGACCTCTCGATCGCCGGCATCGCGAAGAAGATCGCCGACGTCGCGGACCGTACGCGCAACAACAAGATCACCCCGGACGAGCTCTCCGGCGGCACCTTCACGATCACCAACCTGGGTTCGTTCGGTGCGCTCTTCGACACCCCGATCATCAACCAGCCGCAGGTCGCCATCCTCGGCCCGGGTGCGGTCGTGAAGCGCCCGGTCGTCATCGACGACCCGGACCTCGGCGAGACGATCGCGGTGCGCTACATGGTCAACGTCGCGCTGACCTACGACCACCGCCTGGTCGACGGCGCCGACGCCGGCCGCTTCCTCCAGGACGTCAAGAAGCGCCTCGAGGCAGCTCAGTTCGAGCTCTGAGCCGGTAAGCAACGAGCGGCGCGGTCCCCACGGGGCCGCGCCGCTCGTCATCTCACCGGGTGCCTTTCAAGGCTGATCCGAAGACCGATCGCTCCCGAGCGTGGCCGGTCGAAACAGCCGCATTCTGCACACGGGCTCTTTACCCCCGCCGGGATATCGCCAAACCGTTATCCGGCCGAGCCGGCGTTTCACCGTTCCGGTCACTGCTCGGCTCGCTCGGCCCGGGGCGTACGATCTCGGTGTGACTGAGCTGCGCTTCGTTGAGGTCGGGACGATCGACTACCTGGACGCCTGGGAGCTGCAGAAGCAGGTCCACCAGCGCGTCGTGGACCGCGAAGAGCCCGACACGGTGCTGCTGCTCGAGCACCCGCCGACCTACACCGCCGGGAAGCGTACGAAGCCGGAGGACCGGCCCGCGGATCCCGGCGGCGCCCCGGTAATCGACGTCGACCGCGGCGGTGAGGTGACCTTCCACGGCCCCGGTCAGATCGTCGCCTACCCGATCGTGCGGCTGCCGGAGAAGGTCAAGGTCGTCGACTTCGTACGCCGCCTGGAGCAGGCGATGATCCGCACCTGCGCCGAGTTCGGCGTCACCGCCTACCGCGTCCCCGGCCGCAGCGGCGTGTGGCTGCCCGCGGGCGAGACCCCGGACGGCGTACGCCGCCTGGAGCGCAAGGTCGGGGCGATCGGGCTGCGGGTCAGCCAGCACGTGACAATGCACGGCATCGCGCTCAACTGCGACGTCGACCTGGGCTGGTACGAGCGCTTCGTGCCGTGCGGGATCTCCGACGCCGGGGTCACCACCCTCTCGATCGAGACCGGGCGGCAGATCAGCAACGCCGAGGCGATGCCGGTGCTCCACGAGCAGGTAGCCGAGATGCTCTCCTGGCGCGACTACGAGCCGGGCCCGAGCCTCGACGCCAAGCCGGACCCCGCGAAGACTCCCCGGGTCCCGCTGCTCTCCCCCAGCCTGGGCTGAGCGAGCCGACGGCGGGCGGTGTGACCGACCAGTAGCCGCCTGCCTTCGAGGTTCCACCACCACGCGGCGTACCCTTGTGGGGTGACTCAAGCTCCTGCCCCAGAAGGTCGCAAGCTCCTCCGTCTCGAGGTCCGCAACGCGCAGACTCCGATCGAACGCAAACCGGAGTGGATCAAGACCAAAGCGAAGATGGGGCCGGAATACAAGGAGCTCACCGCGCTGGTGAAGTCCGAGGGCCTGCACACGGTGTGCCAGGAGGCCGGCTGCCCCAACATCTTCGAGTGCTGGGAGGACCGCGAGGCCACCTTCCTCATCGGCGGCGACCAGTGCACCCGGCGCTGCGACTTCTGCCAGATCGACACCGGCAAGCCGACGGACCTCGACCGTGACGAGCCGCGCCGCGTGGCCGAGTCCGTGCAGACCATGGGCCTGAAGTACGCCACCATC
The DNA here is from genome assembly GCF_040302165.1 of Nocardioides sp. NPDC127503. Taxonomy (NCBI): domain Bacteria; kingdom Bacillati; phylum Actinomycetota; class Actinomycetes; order Propionibacteriales; family Nocardioidaceae; genus Nocardioides; species Nocardioides sp. NPDC127503. The sequence continues at coordinate 482,300 of NZ_JBEORH010000002.1, forward strand.
ACCGGCGTCGCCCGCGACGACCTCGCCGACGGCGGTGCCTGGCTCTACGCCGAGACGGTCAAGCAGATCCACGAGCTCAACCCCGAGACCGGCGTCGAGAACCTCATCCCCGACTTCAACGGCATCCCGGAGCTGCTCCAGGAGGTCTTCGAGTCCCGTCCCGAGGTGCTCGCGCACAACGTCGAGACCGTCCCGCGGATCTTCAAGCGGATCCGTCCGGCGTTCCGCTACGAGCGTTCGCTCGACGTGATCACCCAGGCTCGCGACTTCGGCCTGGTCACGAAGTCCAACCTGATCCTCGGCATGGGCGAGACCCGCGAAGAGGTCTCCGAGGCGCTGCGCGACCTGCACGCGGCTGGCTGCGAGCTGATCACGATCACGCAGTACCTGCGCCCGAGCGTGCGCCACCACCCCGTCGAGCGGTGGGTCAAGCCCGAAGAGTTCATCGAGCTCCAGGCCGAGGCCGAGGAGATCGGCTTCTCCGGCGTCATGTCCGGTCCGCTCGTTCGTTCGTCCTACCGCGCCGGTCGGCTGTACCGTCAGGCGATCGAGGCGCGCGACGCCTCCTCCGTGGCCTGAGTCCCTGCGTACGAGAACTGAAAGAGGAAGATGTCCCAGACCGACCCGAGCAGCATGAGTCGCCGCCAGCAGATGGTGGAGACCTACAAGCTCACCAAGCAGTCAGACCCCAGGATCGGCCTCCTCCTCGGCGCGATCTTCGTGGTCGTCGCCGCGGTCGCCGGCGTGATCTTCTGGTTCCTGCCCGGTGAGGGCATCTTCTCCTGGATCTTTACGATCGTCGGCGCCCTGCTGGCCGGCCTTCTCGCCGCGATGGTGGTCTTCTCGCGGCGCGCGCAGAAGGTGATGTACTCCCGGCTCGAGGGCCAGATCGGTGGCGGGTACGCCGCCCTGACCATGCTCCGCCGGGGCTGGACCGTCACCCAGGCCGTCGGCGTCGAGCCGCGCAGCCAGACGCTGGTCCACCGCGTGGTCGGCCCTCCGGGAGTCGTCCTCGTCGGCGAGGGCAACAGCCCGAGCAAGGTCCGCTCGCTGCTGGCCAGCACCAAGCGCACGCACGCCCGCGTCCTCTCCGACGTGCCGATCACGACCGTCGTCGCCGGCAACGGTGAGGACGAGGTGCCGCTGCCGCAGCTGACCAAGCACGTCACCAAGCTGGGCCGCAACGTCGCCGGCCCCGAGATCACCGACATCCTCAACCGCCTCAAGGCCGTCGACGCCACCCGCGGCGCCATGCCGATCCCGAAGGGCCCCGTCCCGACCTCGATGAAGGGCATGCGCGGCAACCTCCGCGGCCGCTGACCGTTCTTGCATGGATAGTCCGGGACGTTTCGGTCCATTACTCACGGGTAGATGGGCCGGAACGTCCCGGACTACATTTCAAGTCGGATTCCAATTGGCAGATGCACGACCTCGGTCGTGCCGACACGGTGCCACGAATGGAACAGGTCCGGTCCCCGACGGGGACCGGACCTGCTGCGTACGAACTGGCTGTCAGCCGGCCATGCTCGGCATGTCGGTGACCTGGTCCGCCGGCGGCGCCTCGATGGTCACGTCCTCACCGTGCTTGGACAGGAGCATCTCGACGGTGCCCATGTCGCCCATGCCGACCTCTGCCTTGCGGAGCAGGCCGTCGCCATCGACCCAGATGTCCTGGTCGATCGTCTTGGGCATGCCCTTGGTGCTGTCGGCACCGAGGCTCTCCGCGAGGCCCGCGGAGTCGACCTTGAAGCTGTAGTGCTTGGTGTCGGTGCCGTCGACCTTCTCCTCACCCTCGAACTTGGAGGACTTGATCGACTCCTCCATTCCGTCGAAGAAGGCGAGCGGGTTGCTCATCGACTCCAGGCTGGTCCCGCCCATCTTGGCGAGATCGTCGGCGCTCGCGGTCATCCACGAGTCGCCCATCATGCCCTTGATGTAGATCTTCTCGTCGACAAGGATCGTCTCCAGATCCATGTTCATCGAGCCACCGCTCATCTTCATGGTGGAGTGCTGTGCCGGCGGCTCCTTCTGGATGTCGCCCTCGCCGGTCATCGACACCGACTGGCCCGAGGCCTTCGCGTCCATCTTCGTGGTGAAGTGGGCGGTGTCGATGTCCGTCGCCTTCTTCATAACCTCGGTCATTTCCTCGGCCGAGACCGAGTCACCCTCGCTGGCGCCGCCGGCCCCACCACCGCCACCGCAGGCCACCAGGCCCGAGAGCGATACGGCCAGCACGCCCGCGACGGCAGCGCGGCGCCAGAGGCCACGTGGCCCGAGAGTACGGTTGAGCGTCATTGAGCTTCCCTTCGTGTTTGCCGCTGCTTGCGGCTGACCGGTCAAACCTACCCTCGGATGCCTGTTAACCAACCCGGCGAAACACGTGTCGATAGGTCTGAAGCGTGACGGTCGCGGTACCTGCCGCCAGATCGTGGAGCCCGCGCCGGTCAGGACGGAAGACCAGCGGCGGTACGACGAGGACGACCAGGATCTGACGGGCGATGCTCCGCAGCGGATCGAGCGGGCGCACGTCCGGCTCGCCGGCCGTCACCCGCACCGTACGCAGCCGGGTGACGAGCTTGCCGAAGGAGCCGCCGCCGAGCGTGGTGAAGACCGCCGTCTGCACGATGAAGACGACCAGGATCCACAGGTTGTCGGTCGGCCGCGGGTCGACACCGGCGATCAATGACCCGAACGGCAGCGCCCGTACGCCGAGGAAGACCGACGCCACCAGCGACGACGCGAGCCAGTCGATGAAGAGTGCCAGGACGCGCCTGCCCCAGCTCGCGGTGTCATAAGGCAGAGTGGGCGTCGCAGGAGTGGCGGAACTGGTCACGTCGTAAGGGTAGGCGGCAACGTCTTGAAGGGTGAGATCCGGGATGGTTGCCGATCAAATCACACAACCTGTTACACGCCCGAAACATTTGCGACACTCCTGCGCAACCGTCCCTTCGTAATTTGCGTGGCACGGTCGGATCCATGAGGGTCCGGCCTCGATCGCGAGAGACCTATCTGGCTCGTCCCACCCGGGTGAGCCAAGGAGGATTGATGTTCAGCACTGACGACGAACTCATGAAGTTCATCTCTGACGAGGGAGTCGAGTTCGTCGACATCCGTTTCGTCGACCTGCCCGGCGTACAGCAGCACTTCACGGTGCCGGTGTCGTCTTTCAACCTGGAGCCGATGGCCTTCGACGGCTCGTCGATCCGTGGTTTCCAGACGATCAACGAGTCCGACATGGCGCTCTACCCGGACGTCACGACTGCGTACATCGACCCGTTCCGCGCCGCCAAGACCCTCGCGCTGATGTATTTCGTGCACGACCCGATCACCGGCGAGGCCTACTCTCGCGACCCGCGCAACATCGCGCGCAAGGCCCTGGCGTACCTCGCCTCGACCGGCATCGGTGACACCGCCTTCTTCGCCCCCGAGGCGGAGTTCTTCATCTTCGACAAGGTGGCCTACAACACCTCCGAGGGCGAGTCGTTCTACAAGATCGACTCCGTCGAGGCCTGGTGGAACTCGGGCGCCGACACGAACCCCGACGGCTCGAACAACCTGGGCTACAAGACGCGTTACAAGGGCGGCTACTTCCCGGTCTCCCCCACCGACCACTTCGCCGACCTGCGCGACACGATGGTCAAGAACCTCGAGGCTTCCGGCCTGCTCGTCGAGCGCGCCCACCACGAGGTCGGCACCGCCGGCCAGGCCGAGATCAACTACAAGTTCGACACGCTGCTCAAGGCTGCCGACGATGTCATGAAGTTCAAGTACATCGTCAAGAACACCGCATGGGAGGCCGGCAAGACGGTCACCTTCATGCCGAAGCCCGTCTTCGGTGACAACGGCTCGGGCATGCACGTCCACCAGTCGATCTGGAACGCCGGCGAGCCGCTGTTCTACGACGAGACCGGCTACGGCGGCCTCTCCGACATGGCCCGCTGGTACATCGGCGGCATCCTGAAGCACGCCCCGTCGGTGCTGGCGTTCACCAACCCGACCGTGAACTCCTTCCACCGCCTGGTGCCGGGCTTCGAGGCTCCGATCTCGCTGGTCTACTCCTCGCGTAACCGCTCCGCCGCGGTCCGCATCCCGATCACCGGCACCAACCCGAAGGCCAAGCGCGTCGAGACCCGGTTCCCGGACCCGTCCTCGAACCCGTACCTCGCCTTCTCGGCCCTGCTCCTCGCCGGCATCGACGGTATCCAGAACAAGATCGAGCCGCCCGCTCCGATCGACAAGGACATCTACGAGCTTCCGCCGGACGAGATGGCCGAGATCAACCAGGTGCCGACCTCCCTCGGCGCCGTCCTGTCGGCCCTGGAGAACGACCACGACTTCCTCACCGTGGGCGACGTCTTCACCCCCGACCTGATCGAGACCTGGATCGACTACAAGACCAACGACGAGATCCTCCCGATCCAGCTCCGCCCGCACCCGCACGAGTTCGAGCTCTACTACGACATCTAGGCCACAGAGCGCTGACCGACTGAGCCCCTCCCCCGTTTCATCGGGAGAGGGGCTCAGTCGCGTTGTTCGTCGAGCTTCTCCTCGCCCGCCGCGTATGCGCCGCGGCGGGAGCGCGGCGGGAAGTACGAATCGGCTATCTGGAACATGGGCGAGCCAGTGCAACACATGTTCTCGTTGGCGCGTCATGAAGACACACATCGCCCGAACTCGGAGGGTTCACATGAAGCAGCTCGTCGTCTTCTTTCTCATTGGCGCGCTCGCACCCGTGTTGGGGCCGGTCCTCAGCGCCCAGGCGCTGCCGCCCGACCTCGTCTGCGACGGCAGCTACCACCACCGGACGTTCCGCCACGTAGTCGTCCCTGACGGCGTCCGCTGCGTCATCACCAGTTCCAGGATCACCGGCAATGTCCGCACCACCGGTGCGCCGAGGGTGGTCAGCATCACCGACACGCACGTCGGCCTGAACATCCACATCCGCAACGTCGTGGAGCGCGTCACCATCGGGGCCGCCGGGTGTCGCGTGGACCCGGTCGCCGGACGAAATCTGATGGTCCGCAACTCCCGCAACGTGGCGATCTGCGAGATGTCGATCGCCAACAATCTGGTGGTACGCGACAACCGGGGAACCTTGATGGTCCGGGACAACAAGGCGTGCAACAACCTCCGCGTCGTCCGCAATCACGTGCGGTCCATGCGAGTGGTCAGAAACTCCTACGCCGGCAACTTCTCGGTTGCCCGCAACAGCTGGGTCGACCGCAGGATCGTGGGGGACAACGTGAAGCTGCATCAGAACCCCGCGGCGTGCCGTCGTCGGGCTGGATGAGTGATTCCACGCCACCTTCACGACCTCCACGAACGCGATCCGGGGGCCCTGTCAGCGACCACCCCGCCACCGGCCGCGCGGTCGCGACAGCCGAGCGGAAGCGGATCCGGACCACACACGTATGCGCTCCGCGCGACGGGGGTACCCCGCCGGAGTGCGTTTCCAGGTCCAGGAGGAATCATGAGCCAGACCGTCGGCGACTATGTCCTGCAACGACTGCGCGAGCACGGGGTGGAGCACGTCTTCGGCTACGCCGGTGACGGCATCAACGGCCTGCTCTCGGCATGGGAGCGGGCGGAGAACCAACCCACGTTCGTCCAAGCCAGGCACGAGGAGATGGCCGCGTTCGAGGCCGTCGGCTACGCGAAGTTCACCGGCCGCACCGGCGTGTGCACCGCCACCAGCGGGCCTGGCGCCATCCATCTCCTCAACGGCCTGTACGACGCGAAGCTCGATCATGTCCCTGTGGTGGCGATCGTAGGCCAGACCGCCCGCACCGCGATGGGAGGCAGCTACCAGCAGGAGGTCGACCTCCCGGCCCTGTTCAAGGATGTCGCGAACGAGTATTGCGAGACCGTCATGGTCTCCGAGCAGTTGCCCAACGTCCTCGATCGCGCGATGCGCGTGGCCTCGAGCCGGCGTACCGTAACCGCGGTCATCATCCCGGCGGACGTCCAGGAGCTCGAGTACGCCGCGCCCAGCCACGCGTTCAAGATGGTCCCCTCGAGCCTGGACATGAGCTGGTCGGCACCGGTGCCGCCCGAGGCTGAGCTCCAGCGCGCGGCCGATGTCCTCAACTCCGGTGAGAAGGTTGCGATGCTGATCGGCCAGGGCGCCCGTGGCGCGGCCGCCGAGGTGACGCAGGTCGCCGACGTCCTCGGGGCCGGTGTCGCCAAGGCGCTGCTGGGTAAGGACGTCCTCTCCGACGAGCTGCCGTGGGTCACCGGCTCCATCGGACTGCTCGGGACCCGGCCCTCCTACGAGCTCATGCGTGACTGCGACAGGCTACTGGTCGTCGGCTCGAACTTCCCGTACTCCCAGTTCCTTCCCGACTTCGGGAAGGCTCGCGCCGTGCAGGTCGACATCGACCCGACCATGGTGGGGCTTCGCTACCCGTTCGAGGTCAACCTGGTGGGCGACGCCGCTCAGACGCTGCGCCGGCTGCTCCCGCTGCTCGAGCCGCGCAGCCATCATGGATGGCGCGAGAAGGTCGAGAACGATGTCGCGCGCTGGTGGGAGGTCATGCAGCGCCGCGCCTACACCGCCGCCGACCCGATCAACCCCGAGCTCGTCTTCCACGAGCTGTCGCCGAGGCTGCCGGACGACGCGATCATCGCCGCGGACTCTGGGTCGGCGGCAAACTGGTACGCCCGGCACATCAGAATTCGCGGCCGCATGCAAGGCTCACTGTCCGGCACGCTCGCCACGATGGGGCCGGGTGTTCCGTACGTCATCGGCGCCAAGACGGGCCACCCCGACCGGCCGTGCTTCGCGCTCGTCGGCGACGGGGCCATGCAGATGAACGGGATCAACGAGCTGATCACCATCGCGAAGTACTGGCGGGACTGGGCCGACCCGCGGCTGGTGGTAGCCGTCCTGCACAACAATGATCTCAACCAGGTCACGTGGGAGCTGCGGGCGATGGGCGGGTCACCGCAGTTCCTGCCGTCCCAGCAGCTCCCGGACTTCCCGTACGCCGCCTACGCCCGCAGTCTCGGCCTGCACGGTGTCCTCGCCGAAAAGCCCGAGGACGTCGTCCCGGCCTGGGAGGAGGCGCTCGCCGCCGACCGACCGTGCGTCGTCGAGTTCGTCACCGATCCCGCCGTCCCGCCGATCCCGCCGCACGCGACCTGGGACCAGATCGAGAAGGCGGCCGAGTCGATCGTCCGTGGCGACAGCGACCGGATCGGCATGATCGTCGAGGGCTTCCGGTCGAAGGTCCAGGAGATGCTGCCCGGCACCAAGGACCACCCTGACCAGGTGACCGGCGATCGGCCCGGGACCAGCCGCCAGCCATGACCAGGAGCAGGGCCGGGTTTCACTCCCCGGACGGGTAGGGCGAGGTGGCCAGCAGGCCGGCGAGGTGGGCGAGGTTGCGGGCCATGGTCTTGGTCGTGCCCGCGGTCTTCTCCGGCGTCGGCTGCTTATCCTTGTAGTCCACGGCCTGCATGGCCTCGCCAACCCAGTAGGTCGAGCCGTTGGCGGGGATGGTGAAGCCGACGTCGTTGAGCGCCTGGCAGAGCTCGGCGGTGACGTGGTGGGCCCCGTCCTCGTTGCCGACGACGCCGATCCCGGCGACCTTGTCGTACGTCAGCATCCGGCCGTCCTCGTCGGTCTCGCTGAGCTCGGCGTCGAGGCGCTCGAGCACCATCTTGCACACCGAGGACGGCTGGCCCAGCCAGATCGGGGTGACCAGCACGAGCACGTCCGCGGCGAGCATCCGCTCGCGGAGCAGCGGCCACGCGTCGCCGTCACCTTCGTCGGTGGAGACTCCGAAGCGTACGTCGTGGTCGACGACCCGGACCATCTCCCCCTTCACCCCGTGGTCCGTGAGTTCCGTGAGGATCTGGGACCCGAGCAGCGCGGAACTGGACTCGTCGGGTGAGCGTTTGAGGGTGCAGTTCAGGATCAGACAAGTCGGTGATGTCATACCACCTGGTAACCGGCGAGCTCTGCTGTCATGCGCCGATCACGAGTGCGCCGCCGCCGCGGCTGACCTCGTCGTCGCCTGAGGGTCCGACGAGGTGCAGCGCGGTTGGCGGGGGCGTGTCGTTCAGCGGTTGCGAGCGGCCGGGTCGTTCGGATGCGATGCCACCGCGGTGACGTCGAAGGTCATCCACGGGGACAGCGGCAAGGTTTCCAAGACGTCGGCCCGCAGGGCCGCCTCGTCGGCGGCGACCCACAGGCCGATGCTCCGCATCTCGCCGATCGGCCGCCAGAGACGAACGAGGGTGCCACTCGCCGTCAGTTCCGCAGCCCGGGCCGCCTCTGCGGCCCGACGTCGATCGACCTCCGCCTGCGGGGTCCCGTCGGGGACCACGGTCGTGATCTCAACGATGAATTCGGCCATCGGTCCACTCCTCTCTCAGGCTGCCTGTCCGGCCTTGAGGCGCCGGGCGATCTCGACCACACGCTGGGCCTGGTGCTTGGCCGAGGCCCGGGTGACGTCGCCGACGGGGTTGGTCCCCTGGGCGTCGACGTGCGACGTCCCGTACGGGTTGCCGTCGTCGTACTTGACCGGGTCGGTGAAGCCGGGTGCGACGAGGATCCCGCCGAAGTGGTGCACTGAGGTGTAGAGCGACTGCAGCGTCGTCTCCTGGCCACCGTGGAGGCTGGAGGACGAGACGAAGCCGCTGTAGATCTTGTCGACCAGTTTGCCCTCAGCCCACAGACCACCGAGCGTGTCGATGAACTGCTTGAGCTGGGCCGAGACGTTGCCGAACCGGGTCGGTGTGCCGAAGAGGACGACATCGGCCCAGGCGACGTCTTCCGGCGACGCCTCCGGTACGTCGGAAGTGGTGGCGTGGTTCGCAGCCCACGCTGCGTTCGACTCGATGGCCGAGAGCGGCGCGAGCTCCGGGGCCTTGGTGAGGCGCACCTCGGCGCCGGCGGCCAGCACTCCCTTCTCGAGCTCGCGGGCGACCTCTGCCGTGGTACCGGTCGAGGAGTAGTAGACGATCGTGACCTTCACGTTTTCGGACATGGGGTGAGTCCCTTCTCTTGAGGCCGTTCATAGTTGACCGACCATCTACTAAACAACGACGGCATGAACCTATTCCGCACTGCCGATTTCCGTACGAGCCGCCCCATCAAACTCCCGAGCGGCGGCCGGACCACACGCTAGAGAGATCCGACCCTCACCGGGAAGCCGACTCCTCGGCGGTCAGGGTGATGCCGATCAGTCGCAGACTGTTGCCCCAAAGGCCGTCCAGCTCGCCAGGGTCGTTGAACAGCTTGGCGAAGAGCACGAGCCCCTCGAGTTGGGCCACGATCGACTTCGCGGCCATCCGAGCGTCCGCGATCTCGATCTCGCCGGCATCCACCGCAACGGTCAGATGCTCGGCGATCATCTGGACCTGCTCGTCGAAGATCTCCTGAAGCCTCTTCTGTATCGACGGGTTGTTCGCGCTGACTTCGAGGGCGAGGTTGCCGAACAGGCAGCCGGTGACCGCTCCAGTGCCGCGTAGCGCCGACGTCTGCATCTGTGCGGTCACGTCGAAGATCCCCCGAAGGCGCTCCAACGCCGTACCCGGCCCCGCCAGGATCGCCGACCACTCTCCACGCTGCCACTCCCAGTGAGCGTCGACAACGGCCAGCGCCAAGGCCTCCTTCGACGGGAAGAAGTAGTAGAAGGATCCCTTCTGCACGCCAGCGCGGGTGGCGATCTCCGCCACACCGACCGAGCTGTAGGCCCGCTCACTGAACAGCTCGGTGCCTGCAGCGACGAGCCGCTCGCGCGCATCAGAAGTTCGTCCCACGCTCCGATTGTAGACCGACCGCCTAGTGGAATAGTTGACCGACCGTCTATGTTCCCATCACCATGAGCACACGAAAGGTCGCCGTCATCACCGGCGCTTCTCAGGGAATCGGAGCCGCCCTCGTCGCGGCCTATCAAGACCTCGGCTACGCCGTCGTCGCCAACTCTCGATCCATCGAGTCGGCCTCGACCGACACCTTGCAGACCGTCGCGGGTGACATCGGCAACGCCGCGATCGCACGACGCGTGATCGCGACGGCAGTCGAGCGGTTCGGTCGGGTCGACACACTGGTCAACAATGCGGGCATCTTCGTCGCCAAGCCGTTCACCGACTACACCATCGAGGACTACGAGGCGATCAAGAGCACCAACCTGGACGGCTTCTTCCACGTCACGCAGGCGGCGCTCGCCCAACTCCTCCACCAGGGAGACGGCGGGCACGTGGTCAGCGTGACCACGACCCTGGTCGAGAACGCATCCGCTGCGGTGCCCTCGGTCCTGGCGTCCCTCAGCAAGGGTGGGGTCGCGGCCGCGACCAAGTCGCTAGCCATCGAGTACGCCAGCCGCGGCATCCGGGTGAACGCGGTCTCACCCGGCATCATCAAGACACCCATGCACGCACCCGAGACCCATGACTTCCTCACTGCGCTCCACCCCATGGGGACCCTGGGCGAGATCGACGACGTGACCCGTGGCGTGCTCTACCTGGAGCAGTCGCCCTTCGTCACGGGCGAGTTCCTTCACATCGACGGCGGTCAGAGTGCCGGCCACTGAGTCGTCCCACCTCACCCGAAGGAGAACTTCCATGACCAGCCAGACCATCAGCGCGGAGCACGAGCTGCGCACCCTGCTCGACCAGTGGGCCACGGCCATCGCCGAGCGCCGACCAGCCGATGTCGCCGCCCTCTTCACCGAGGACGCACTCTTCCAGGGTTTCGACCCCGCGCCCGGGGTCGGTCGCGACTTCATCAGCCGCTACTACGCCAAGCAGCCGGTCGGCCTACGGGCGGAGTACGAGCTCCTCTCCACACGCGAGATCGCCCAGGAGGCCCTAGCTGGATATGCCCGTGTGCTGTTCACGCGGCCCGACGGAAACGTGACGGTCTACCTCACCGTGATCGCACAACGTGGACACGCCGGATGGGCATTGAGCCACTACCACGTCTCCAAACTTCCAGACTGATCCCAAGCCATCATGCGCCGATGACAGTGCGGCCCACCCGCAGGTGCAGGTCCTCGAGCCGGGCGAGCTGGTCGCCGGCGCGGCGGATGAGCTCGTCCAGCTGCAGCGGGTCGACACGTACGTCGTCCTCGGTGGCGGCACGCAGCAGCTGCCACCCGGCCCGCTTGGCGGATACCGCGTCACGCAGCGCCTCCAGCTCGAACAGGTCCGAGAGCGGCGAGCGGCGCACCAGCCGGCCGTTCGGCTTGAACCGGCCGGCGAACTCCACGGCCCGCCCTGTCGTGGCGGCGATGCGCGAGGGGGTGGCTCCCGTCGCCTCGATGATCTGACGCAACTGATCCCGGTCCTCCTTCACCTCGGTCGCGAGCTGTCGTACGCGGGCGGCCACGTCGGTGTCGGAGTGGGAGCGACCGACTCGCTCGAACATCGCGGCTCCGGCGCTGGCCCCTGCCCAGTGGTGCTGCAGGTAGGCGTGCAACAGGTCGTCGTTCATGGCTGCTCCTCCTCATGGGTCAGGGACGTAAGGGCGGGAGCTCGCTGCCCGCCTTCTGCGGGATCCCGGAGAGGACGGCCTCGAGCGCGTCCATGGCCGAGTGGCGCGGTTGCCAGGCGAGCTCCAGCTCGGCACGGGTGGTCGACATCAGCGGCAGCTGCATGACCGCGTCCAGCAGGCTTCCGGGGACCGGCGCCAGGCGTGCGTGCCAAGCGCCATCCAGGCCATGACGCGCGAGAGGCGGCGGGACCTCGATCGTTCGAGCGCCCATCAGGTCGCCGAGCTCGTCACGGGCGATCACGCCGTCACCGGCCAGGTTGAACGCACCCGTCACATCGGTGGTCGCCGCGGTGGCGAGGGCGCGGCCGACGTCGCCGGCGTGCACGGCCTGGAACCGCAGGCCCGCGGGCACCGGCACCACCGGGATGCGCTGCCGGTCCAGGAACGCGGGCCGGGCCAGGGCGCCGCCGAAGATGCGCCGTTGCTCGCTGGCCGCCGAGCGCTGGAAGACGAACGCAGGCCGCACCCTGACGAGACGGACCTCGGGGTGGTTGCAGGCGAAGGCGTCCAGGGCCCGTTCGACGTACGCCTTCTCCCGGCAGTACGCGGCCGAGGACGCACCGTCGGTCTCCCAGGTCTCGTCGACCGGGTCGTCGTGGGCGACCGGCGAGTAGGCCGCCACCGATGAGGCGCACACGAGCGCCTTGACACCTGCTCGGGCGACGGCGTCGAGGACCCTGCGCGTGCCGACGGCGTTGGTGGCCCAGGTCTCCTCGGGACGGTGCGTGGGCTGGAACTTCCAGGCGAGGTGCACGACCGCGTCGGCACCCTCGACCACCGGCTCCAGGTTGGCCGTCGAGACATCGGCCATCCGCCATTCGACGGAGGCATGGGCGCTGGACCGAGGGCCGTCCGGAGCTCGGCGCGCGACGGCGATGACCTCGGCGGCCCCGTCTGCGGTGAGTGCCCGGATGGTGGCGCTGCCGAGGTTCCCCGACGCACCGATGACGACCACCTTCATGTTGTCCACACCCTCCCTGCGGCCGGTCTGCTGTAAATCTCACCGGTACCCATCACGACCAGGTTCAGCACAGCCGCTCGCCAGGCTTGAATCCACGGATCCGGGTACCGCAGAGGTGACTCGATCCCAAGGAGGCACATCCATGAAGGCAGTCACCTGGCAAGGAAGGCGCGACATCCGCGTGGACGACGTCCCTGATCCGCGCATCATCGAGGGCGACGACATCATCGTCGAGATCACCTCGACGGGACTGTGTGGTTCCGACCTGCACCTCTACGAGGTGCTCACCGGGTTCATGACACCGGGCGACGTGGTCGGGCACGAGCCGATGGGGGTGGTGACCGAGGTGGGTCCCGCGGTTCGCGAGGTGAGCGTCGGCGACCGCGTCGTGGTGCCGTTCAACGTCAGCTGCGGCACCTGCTGGATGTGCCGGCACCACCTGCACTCACAGTGCGAGACCACCCAGAACCACGACCAGGGCACCGGCGCCAGCCTCTTCGGCTACAGCAAGCTCTACGGCCAGGTGCCGGGCGGACAGGCCGAGTACCTGCGCGTCCCCTTCGGCAACGAGCTTCCGATCAAGGTCCCGCACGGTCCGACCGACGACCGGTTCCTCTTCCTCTCCGACGTACTGCCGACCGCCTGGCAGGCACTGCAGTACGCCGACCCCGACCCGGAGAGCACCGTGCTGGTCCTCGGCGCCGGCCCCATCGGCGACATGGCGAGCCGCTTCGCGCTCGACGCCGGCCACCGGGTCATCAGCGTTGATCGCGAACCCGAGCGTCTCGACCGGGTGCGGCAGCGTGGGGCCGAGACGATCGACCTCGAGTCCGGCAAGGTCGCCGAGCAGGTACGCGACCTGACCGACGGACGCGGAGCCGATGCCGTGATCGATGCCGTGGGGATGGAGGCCCATGGCTCGCCCATCGTGGAGGGGATGACCAAGCTGCTGGCCATGACGCCGGGCGCCGTGAACCGGCCGGTGATGCAGGCCGCCGGCGTGGACCGGATGGCCGCGCTCCACACCGCTTTCGACGCCGTACGCCGCGGGGGAACCGTCTCGATCGCCGGGGTCTACGGCGGCGCGATGGACCCGTTCCCGATGATGCAGCTCTTCGACAAGCAGGTCAGCATCCGCATGGGTCAGGCCAACGTACGCGCCTGGACCGACGACCTGATGCCGTTCCTCGAGAACGACGAGGACCCGCTCGGCGTGGACTCGTTCGCCACCCACCACCTCCCGCTGAGCGAGGCTCCGGAGGCCTACAAGTCCTTCCAGGAGAAGTCCGACGGGATGGTGAAGGTCGTCTTCAAACCCTGAGCCGAGAACGGCGCCGGCTGGCGTTGACCAGGTCGTTGAAGCGGTCCACGGCCCAGATCGCTCTGAGTCCGGCGCGGCTCATCATCATCGGGCGCGGGAAGCTGGGCTTCTCCTGCCACACCGTCTGCAGGTCCTCGTGCCGCTCGCCGTCGACGATCGCGTCGGCGATGAGCGTCCCGATGTACGGCGCCTGGGCCAGGCCGTGACCGTTGCAGGCGATCGAGTAGTAGACGGTGTCGCCAACCTGGCCGGCAAGAGGAAGCCAGGACGAGGTGATCGCGATCCAGCCACCCCAGGCGCGGTCGATCGCCACGTCCGACAGCGAGGGAAAGCGCGTCGCGAAGGCGCCGGCGAGCTCCTCGACCAGCCCGGGGTCAGGCACCTTCTCCGCGAGCGGATAGCTCGTGCCCCGCTCGAGGCGGCGTACGCCGAACACGATGGTGTTGCGCGGCGTCAGGCGGTAGTTCTCCATGATCGCGTGCTGGGTGACCAGGCCCATGCGGCTGGTCCAGCCCAGCGCGGCCAGACGATCGGGTGCGATCGGCTCGGTCTCCACCTCGATGACGTAGATCGGCACGGAGAGGTGCTTCGGAGTGATGTCCCACTCCCCCGCGTACGCGTTCGTGGCCAGCACGACCTTGCCCGCCCGGACCCGGCCGTGCGGAGTGGTCAGCACGACCTGGCCGCCGTCGCACCTGACGTCGGTGACCTTCGTCTGCTCGAAGACCCGCGCGGAAGAGTCGAGCAGGACCCGGCGCATGCCGAGGCTGAACTTGCCAGGGTTCATCCTCCCGCCGACGACCTCCCGCATCCCGCCCACGAGCCCGCGCGGGATCCCGAGCTCCGCAGCTGTGCCGACCTCCACGTGGCCGCCGGCGCGGGTCACGATCTTGGCTACGCGGCGTACGCGCCCCATCTGGCCGCGCGAGACGGCGGCGAACGCGTTGCCGGTCGCCTCGTAGTCGCAATCGATGTCGTGCTTCGCGATGAAGTCCTCGACATGGTGGGCGGCGTGCTCGGCCAGCCGCATCATGCCCGGCATCTTCTTCCGGGACAGCAGGTTCAGCAGCTGAAGGTCACCGCCGGGTGCGCCGGCCAGCTGCCCCGCGTTGCGCGAGCTGGCGCCGTACCCGCAGAACTCTGCCTCCAGCAGCACGACGTCCTGACCACGCTCGACGAGCCGCAGCGCGGTCGACATCCCGTTGATGCCTCCGCCGATGACGACGACCTCGCAGTCGAGGTCTCCGTCGAGGGCTCCCCGGACGTCGGCCGGTGGGTCGACCCACCCGGTGAAGGCGGTGTAGGTGACGTGGTCAGTGTTCATGCGCGGACCACCCTTCGGTCATCGCCGGCCGGTTCGAGGCCCGTGGCGACGTTGTGGTCGTGCAATGCGCCGTAGGCGCGGTAGTAGACGAACATCTGCACTCCCCAGGTGGTCAGCGCCAGCACGTAGAACACCGTGCGGTGCGCGTCGTCGGGGAACGGGAAGAAGTCGTACATGAGGGCGATCGCCGTCGCCGCGGCGCTCGCCATCCCGGCGGCGACCGCGTGGCCCCTGGCTCCGATGGTCCACAGACGCCACGAGAAGTAGGCGAGGAACGCGGTGGTGAGCAGGTTGACCACGAGGTAGTACGACGCAGGTCCCACGTGCAGCTCGTGGCCGCGGAACTGCTGCAGGTAGAGACCGGCGGCGATCGCGAGCCCGAAGACGCCGACCTCGACCGTCACGCTGGGCTTGTAGCGGTGCGTCACGCGCATCAGGCCGAGGACGAGGATGAGGGTGATGCCCACCGACCGCGAGAACGCGTCGAAGAAGTAGGCGATGTCGTACAGGACGTGGCCCTCGTCGCCGCTGATGAGCGACCAGAGCAGGAAGTTCGAGCCCGACGTCGCGACGACCATCCACTCCAGGCCGAGCAGGTAGTTGTCGTAGCGCCGGATGAACTTCCATCCGTAGGTGAAGCCGACGACGATCATCCACAGATCGGCCAGCAGGAAGAGCAGCTCTTTCATGTCAGATTTCCTTCAGGTGAGATGGAGGGAGCGGATCAGGCGGCGAGCCGGCTGGTACGCCGGCGCGCGCGGGCACGGGAGACCAGCACGGTCACCACGACGAGCAGCGCAAGAACTCCGGAGATCCAGTAGCCGGTGCCGTAGAGACCCTCTGCGGCCACCTCGAGCGTCGTGCCGGGCACCGGGACCAGCGAGGCGCTGAGGTCGGCGCTGACGAGCGCGGTGCCGAAGGCGAAGCCGACGGCCATGAAGGTGCCGGCGACGCCGGCCGCCATCCCGGCCTTCTCCTCGGGCACGGCTGCCTGCACCAGAGTGAAGCCGGCGGCGTACCCGATGCTGCAGCCCAGGCCCATGACGCCGGCGCCGACCAGGTAGTGCCACTGCTGGTCGTGGAACATCGCCAGCCAGGCCAGGCCGGCCGCGCTGATGAGGGCGCCCACGACGAACACGGGTACGCCGCGTCCGTTGGCGACGGGACGGTCGACCACCGCGCCGCCGACCAGGAACGTCACCGCGAAGGGCACCATCAGCCAGCCGGTCTCCAGAGCAGTGAGTCCGAGGCCGTAAGCGTCGACCGGGCGAAGCGCCTCGGGAATGACCTGCGCGTAGGTGCTGAGCAGGAGCAGGAAGGCCGAGTTCACCGCCGCGAACAGGGCGATCGACAGGCATGAGGTGGTGACCAGCGGCGTACGCATCAGGGCCACGTCGAAGACGGCCGCCGACGACCGGCGCTGGGCGCGCATCCAGGCGACGCCGCCGACGATGCCGATCACCAGCGGGATGAGGGCCGCGTTGCCCCAGACGAGACCCTGCGTCAGGGTCAGCAGGATCGCCGCGACCCAGCCGATCATCCAGACCGTGCCGACCACGCCGATCCGGCCGGCGCGCTCGGCCGGCGGGGCGTGCGGGACCAGGACGTACGTCGCGAGGGTGGTCGCCGCGCAGGCGGCGGTGAGGATGACGAAGAAGCTACGCAGCGACAGGGTCTCGACGATCAGGCCGCCGCCGATCATGCCGGCGACGATGCCGGCGCCCGTGGCGATCACCAGGACGGCGACGCCGATGGTGATGCCGGACTCGCCGAGGTTGCGTCGCAGGAATCCCAGCGGCAGCAGCTGCGCAGCGCAGCCGAAGCCCATCAGGGCGCACCCGGCGAGGAGCGTCGGGTAGGAGTCGCCGATCGCCGGGATCGCCGCGCCGACGGCGAGGAAGGCGGACGCGGCGACGGATGCGTTCCGGTCGCCGTACAGGTCGGCGAGGCGCGGCAGCAGGATGAATCCCGCTCCCCCGCCGAGCGTCAGGGCGGTGTAGAGCCACGTCGTCTCGGCGACCGTGGCGAGCCCGTACTGCGCCTGGATCACCGGCAGCAGCGGCGGAAGGATGAAGATCACGGCGTTGGTCAGCACGACCATCAGCGCGCCGATGCCGATGAGCCGACCCTTGTCAGGCCTGTGTCCTGCCGTCGCCCGGCGGCGTGCTGCCGCTTCCTGGTTGATCTGCGCCATGGGGTGTCTCCGATCCGGGGAAGGTGTGATCCGGCTCATACGCTACGACTTAGTTAGTCATGTGATCAAGATCTATGACTAAGATGTTTGACTAAGTTTTCCTTGGCGGGAATCCATGAGGCCGCGCTGATATAGTCGTCTTGACTAAATCAAGCGCCCAACTTCGTCGGGCGCACGAACACCCTCCGGAGGACCTGATGGCACGCATCCCGGTCGCGCAGCGACGTCGCGACTTCATCGAGGCCGCCGTCGAGGTCATCGCCGCCCATGGGATCGACGGCGCGACGACGCGCCGGATCGCCGAGCAGGCCAAGGCCAACGTGGCGATGCTGCACTACTGCTACGACTCGAAGGAGGACCTCTTCGCGGACGTCTACACCTTCGTGGCCGGCAAGTACCGCGAGGTCATCGAAGGGAGCGACCCGCACACCACGCTGCCCGACGCCGCCCGGCAGATCCTGCGCGGCGTGATGGAGTGCTACCTCGACTCCCCCAGCTTCACCGCCGCGACCTTCGAGCTTGTCAACTGGGCTCGGCGTCAGCACGGCGACCGCGGCATCGCCGTCTACGACCAGGCCTTCGACACGGTACGCAAGGCCCTCCAGGAGGCTTCCGCCGGTGACCCGGTCGCACCGGAGGTCATCGACGAGGTCACCTACGTCCTGGCCACCCTCGCCGACGGATTCGGCGTCAACTGGCTGACGTACGGCGACGTCTCTGTCGCCAGGGCCCAGATGGACATCAACTGCTCCGTGCTCGAAACCTGGCTCACGACCCGGCTCGCGGCGGTGCCGGCCAAGGCCTGAGGCACCGCCGCGCCCGCTCTCACAGCGGCAGGTCCGGGGAGTCCACGCCGACGACCCGGTCGCCACAGAAAACGCGTACGGACTCGGCCGGCCCGTGGCCACCGATTCCGGCAGGGCCCCAGAAGCTCTGGGCCGAGTCGTCGCCGAGGTCGGCGACCTTCGCACCGTTGACCCGCACCTCACCGGCCACGATGCGCGAGCCGACCTCGATGGCACGGTCGGTGTCAGTGCCGAACACGTAGGCGTCGAGGCCCGAGGGATGGGCGTTCGCGATCCGCAGCGCCTCCTCGTCGGAGTCCACGGGGTGCAGCGAGGCGAGCGGACCGAACAGCTCGGCCGTCGCCCGGCCCGGATCGGCACCGGAGGCGACGGTGGGCGAGAGGAAGTAGCCGCCGAGCTCGGGAAGCGCCGCGGGCTGGTGGATCGTCGCCCCGAGCTCGCGCAATCCGCCGATCCGGCTCTGGAGGGTCTGGAAGTGCGGTCCGTTGGAGATGGGGCCGACCTGCGTGTCCTCGTCCAGGGAGTGGCCGACGGTGAGCTTGGCGATCCGCTCCGTCAGCGCGTCCAGCAGGGGCTCGACCAGGCTGCGGTGGGCGAGGATCTTGCCGGGCCCCTCGCACCACTGACCGTTGAGCTTGGTCATGCCGTCGAGGATGCCGGCGGCGGTGACGTCGAGGTCGGCGTCATCGAGCACCAGCACCGGGTTGTTGCCGCCGAGCTCCAGCTGCAGCACCTTGAAGTCCTCCGCGCCCGCGCGGGCGATGGCACGTCCGGCCGCGGGTCCGCCGGTGAACGAGACGACCTTGACCCGAGGATCGGCGGTCAGTCGCGCGCCGACCTGACCCGTGCCATGGACCAGTTGCAGCGCCCCGGGCGGGAGGCCGGCCTCCACGAAGCACTCGACGACGATCTGGGCGCTGCCGGGCGCGTGCTCCGAGGGCTTGAGGATCACCGGACATCCGGCCGCGACGGCGCTGACGACCTTAGCGGCCGGAATGAAGCTGGGGCCGTTCCACGGGGTGAGGATCGCCGCCGGCCCCCACGGAACCTTGTAGAGGCGTACGTCGCGGCCACCGGCCGCCAGGGCGGTGACCCGCGGGATCTCCCGCAGGTCAGCGGCCGTGGCCCGGATGCGGTAGGGCAGGAAGGACGCCACCGTGCGCGTGGCGCTGATCGGCGTGCCGCTGGTGAGCGCATCCGTGCGCGCGATGTCCTCGGTCCTGCTCTCCAGAAGCGTGGCGACGCGATCGAGCATCTCGGCCCGCTCGTGCCGGGCCTCCTCGTCCCAGCGGCCGACGCCGTACGTCCGTTCGGCATGTCGCAGGGCGCGCTCGACATCGTTTAGCGGAGTGGTGACGGTCCGGTGAACCGGCTCGAGCGTGTTGGGGTCGACGTTCCACGCGTCGTCGATCGTGGTGCACTCGCTCCACTCGTCGGCGATGTAGTTGACCGGCTGGGCGATCGTGGTCTCGTTGCTGGACATCAGGCTTCCTCTGCGGATCTCGGGGGTCAGGACTGGAGGTCGACGACGATGCGCGTGACGTCACCGGACTTCATCGCCTCGAAGCCCTCGTTGATCTCGGCGAAGGGGACGACCCGGGTCACCATCTCGTCGAGGAGGAGGCGCCCCTGCTGGTAGAGCCGGGCGAACTGGGCGATGTCCTCGCGCGCCTGGCCCGATCCCATGTAGGAACCGATGAGCTTCTTCTCCTCGAAGAAGAAGTCCAGGGCCGGCACGCTGATCTCGGTGCCGGCCGGCGCGATGCCGACGAGGCACGCGGTGCCCGTCGGCCGCAGAAGGGCCAGCGCGGTCTGCGCGGTCCGGGCGGAGCCGACCGCCTCGAACGAGTAGTCGACGCCGTCGCCGAGATGGCGGCGGAGCTCCGCGACCGTGTCGCCTTCGCCGCCGTTGATGACGTGGGTGGCGCCGTACGTCCGGGCGGCCTTGAGCCGGTCCTCGTCCAGGTCGATCGCGACGATCGCCGAGGCGCCGGCCAACCGCGCACCCTGGATGATCGCCGACCCGACGCCACCGCAGCCGACGACCGCGACGGTGCTGCCCGGGCGTACCTGAGCACCGCGGAAGACGGCGCCGACGCCGGTAACGATGCAGCAGGACAGCAGGCACCCGACGTGCAGCGGGACGTCGTCCGGCAGCCGTACGAGCGCTCTCTCCCGCAGCAGGATGTGCTGCGAGAACGCTCCGATAGCGGCGAGCCGCTCGATCGGCTGGCCGTCGAGGGTCTCGAACGCGGGCCGTTGCCGGCGGCGTACCTCGTCGAGCCGCAGGCACTGGGTGGAGCGTCCGGCGTCGCAGTTCACGCACCCGCCGCAGGAGGGGGTCAGTGCGCCGGTGACCCGGTCGCCGGGACGCAACGAGGTCACGGCCGAGCCGACCGACTCGACCACGCCGGCCACCTCGTGTCCGACGACGACCGGCACGTCCGCCGGCACGGTCCCCGTCATGTAATGGAGGTCGCTGTGGCACAGCCCCGCGTGACTGACCGCGACCCGCACCTCATGCGGCTCGGGGTCGTCGACGCGGATGTCGGTGAGCTCCAGCGGTGCACCGATCTCGTTCAGTACGGCGGCTCGGGTGGTGATCATGCGGTGGTCTCCCTCGTGTTCCAGAAGCCGGCGACGCCGGCGGTGAGCAGTCCGCTCGCCCAGGCCTCGTGGGCGGCGTGGTCCTCGCGCTCGAAGGCGGCCTCGACCTCCGCGACCAGGGGCCGCAGCAGCGCGAGATGGAGCGCCGTGGTGTTTCCCTCAGGAGTCCACGCGTGGACGGTGTCGACGGCGTGCTCGACGAGCCTGTCGGGCTCGACCACCTCGTCGAGCAGACCGATCCTCAGCGCCTCCGCCGACGGGACCCGCGGAGACCCGAGGACCATGCGCATCGCGTGGTTGCCGACCAGGCGCCGGAGCAGCAGGCTGGTCGCGTTGGAGATGGTGAGGCCGCGAGCGTTCTCCGGCTGGAAGTACTCGGTCGCCGGCGTGCCGATCCGGGCGTCGCAGCACAGCGTGATCTCCGAGGCGCCACCGACGGCGATCCCGTTGACCGCCGCGACCACAGGGACCCGGGTCTGCAGGATCGCGCGGGTGACGTCGTGGAAGCTCTCGAAGGCCTCGTGGACCTCGGCCTCGTTGGTCGGCGCCTGCTTCAGGTCCTCTCCGGCGGAGAAGGCGCGGCCACGTCCGGTGAGGACGATGCCGCGGACGGACTCGCCCGTGCCGAGCTCCCGCACCCGGGCGGCCAGCCGCAGCCGCATGTCGACGGTGAGCGCGTTGAGCTTGTCGGGGCGGTCGAGAGTGAGCACCGCGACGTCGCGCACGATGTCGAGGTCGATGTGGTCCTCACCGGTAGCAGGGGTGGTCATGGTCGGCTCCTCAGTCGGGCGAAGTCGTGGGTGGTGCCGGGTTCGGCGGCGGCCCGGGCTTTGAGCGCGGGCTTCGATACCCGCTCGGAGGGGGTGCGCGGGAAGTCGGGGACGAACTCGACGTAGCGGGGCACCTTGAACCGAGCGAGCTGGTCGCCCGCGCGCTGGAGGAGCTCCTGCGCGGTGGCCCGGTCGCCCAGCACCCCTTCCTTGAGCTGGATGAAGGCCTTGACCTCCTCGCCCAGAACTTCGTCGGGTACGGCGACGACGGCCGCCGCGACGATCCGCTCGTCCCTCTCGAGGGCGGCCTCGACCTCGGCACAGGCGACGTTCTCGCCACCGCGGCGCACCATGTCCTTGAGCCGTCCGACCAGCTGGATGCCGCCGTCGGGACGGCGGACGACGAGGTCGCCGGTGTGCAGCCAGCCATCACGCAGCACGTTGGCAGTGGCGTCGGGGCGGTTCCAGTAGCCGTCCATCATCGGCAATCCCGAGATGACGAGCTCGCCCGGCTCACCGGGCGGGACCTCCTCCCCCGGCTCGACCGGATCCTCGACGCGCACCTGCTTGGTCGGCACCGGCCGACCCAGGCTGCCGCTGCCGACGGCAGCGGCGTCACCGAACGAGCTGACCAGGTCGATCCCCGACTCGGTCATCCCGTAGACCTCACGCCACGGCGCACCCCACCGTTCCTCGAGCTGGGCGTGGAGCGCGACCGGGATGCCCGAGCAGAGCACCATCCGTAGGTGGTT
Source organism: Nocardioides sp. NPDC127503 (assembly GCF_040302165.1). Lineage (NCBI taxonomy): Bacteria > Bacillati > Actinomycetota > Actinomycetes > Propionibacteriales > Nocardioidaceae > Nocardioides > Nocardioides sp. NPDC127503. The sequence continues at coordinate 504,538 of NZ_JBEORH010000002.1, forward strand.
CTCCCGGTCCTCGGCCGTAGGCGGCTGCTTGAACAGCAGGGTGGGCATCGAGCCGAGGACGTAGAAGAAGGTCGCCCGGTGGCGGCGTACGTCGTCCATGAACGTCGACGCGGAGAACCGCGGCAGCACGACCAGCGGGGCGCCGAGCGTCAGGGCGAGCGCGGTGTTCCACTGCGGGTCCATGTAGGAGAACGGCTGCGAGGTGATGAGTACGTCCTCGGCCCCGAGACCGGTGGCCGCTGCGCAGACCCACCCCAGCCGGACCCAGTAGTCGTGGCTGAGCATGCACGCCTTCGGGAAGCCGGTCGTGCCCGAGGTGTACTGCAGGTTCGCGAGCGTCTCGGCGGCGATCGGCACCTCGGGCGCCGTGGCTGGGAAGCGCTCGGACCCGTCGTCGGGGACCTCGACGACACGAACTCCGGCCAGCTCGGGCTCCTCGGTCAGCACCTCGACGACCAGGCCGGAGCGCTCGGCATCGGTGAAGACGACCCGGGCACCCGAGTCCTTCAGGACAAAGGCGAGGTCGGAGCGCTGGTAGGAGCAGTTGACCGGAACCGCGACCGCGCCGGCCTTCAGCAGGGCCAGCCACGCCACCGGCCAGTGCACGACGTTCGGGAGCATGATCGCGACCCGGTCGCCTGGGCGTACGTCGTCGACTTCGATCAGCCGGTGGGCCAACCTGGAGGTCCAGGCGTCGATCTCCGCAAAGCTCCACGACCACTCGCCGAAACGCAGGAACTCCCGGTCTCCCGAGTCTTGGGAGCGCTGTGCCAGCAACTGGCTCAGCGTCGGAACGGCGGGGTCGTCCTTCATCCGGCCGGCCTCGACGACCGGTCCGGTCGTGACGTACGTGTTCATTGGGGGCTCCTCTGCTCTCGCCCGGCGGGGCCGTGGTCGGCGAGCCGCTGCACCGCCTGCTCGACGACCCAGGTCAGCGTCGGGTCGTTGCTCTTCATCCACTCCGGGTGCCACTGGACGCCGAGGATCGGCCGTCCCGGCACCTCGATCGACTCGACGACGCCGTCATCAGCCCGACCGGTCACGATGAGCCCGGCGCCGCAGCTGTCGACGGCCTGGTGGTGCCAGGAGTTGGTGATCGTGTCCTTGCCGAACAGGTCGGCGGCGATCGAGCCCTGGGTGAAGGTGACGACGTGGTCGACGGTGCCGTCCGTGGGCGCGATCTCGGCCGAGAGGTGGCTCACCGGACCGTCCGGAAGATGGGGCACGAGGGTGCCGCCGAGGGCGACGTTGAGCACCTGCAGGCCCCGGCAGACGCCGAGCACCGGGATCCTCCGCTCGATCGCCGCCCGGACGAGCGCCACCTCATAACGGTCTCGCTCGAGGTCGTGCACCAGCGGGTTCGTCCGGGGGTCGATGTCGCGCACCACGGAGGTGTCTCCATCCCAGCAGGCGGGGTGTACGTCCTGGCCTCCGGTGATCACGACGCCGGAGAGCCAGTCGCAGACCGCCGTCGCATCGGTGTCGTAGGACAGGTGCACGGGCAGTCCACCGGCTTCGGCGATCCGGGTCGCGAAGTCCGACATGGAGGTGTCGATGCAGCGGTCGCCGTAGCGCGGGTCGGCGCCGTTGAGCACGGACAGCTGGAACCGGCGTCCGGTGATGCCGATCAGCGGGCGCATCACCGCGGCCTCCTCGCGCGCGCTCACGGGAACTCGAAGTAACGCTGGGACTCCCACGCGGAGAGCTCGGCGAACGGATCGCCGCCCTTGGTGTGGAACTCCATCCACTCCCAGCGGCGGGAGGCGACCCAGAAGTCCACGAACTCGTCGCCGAGGTACTCGCGCAGCAGCGGATCGGCGTCCAGCGCCGCACCGGCCTTCGACATCGTGTCGGGGATCCGCCTCACTCCCGCGGTCTCGGGCAGGCACCAGGCCATGTCCGTGACCTGCTCGGGCGGCTCGATGTTGCGCTCGATCCCGGCCAGCACGCCGGCCAGGACGCCGGCCAGCGCGAGGTAGGGATTCACGTCGGCGCCGGGGAGGCGGTACTCGAGGCGGGAGTACTTGGGGTGGCCGGTGATTGCCCGGACCGCGGCCGTCTTGTTGTTGACGCCCCAGCTGACCGTCGTCGGCGGCCCGGTCAGGTCGACCAGCCGCCGGTACGAGGTGATCTGCGGCAGAGCGATCGAGGTGTTCCCCTCCATCGTCGCGAGCAACCCGCCGACCGCATGCCGCATGAGTTCCGATGGCCCGTCCTCGGCGAAGAACCGGTTCACACCGTCGCTCTGGAGCGAGAGGTTGATGTGCGCCCCCTGGCCGAAGCCGGCGGTCGGCTTGGCCATGAACGAGACCGTGTGGCCTCGCTCGAAGGCGACCTCGCGCATCACCTGGCGAGTACGCGCCCAGCTGTCGGCCAGCCGGACCGGGTCGGTCGGGGCGAGATTGAGCTCGGTCTGGCCTGGTGCGGCCTCGTCGGTCCAGGCCTCCCACGCGATGCCGACGCTGTCGAGCCGCTCGACGACCGCCTCCATGTAGTCGACCCAGTCCTTGGACCGGGCGAGGTGGTACGTCGCCCCGGTGCTGCCGCCCAGTGGCGTGAGGTCGCGATAGCCGCGTGCCCTGGCCTCCTGGACGGACTCCTCGAACAGCGTCGCCTCGATCTCGACGGCGACGGTGGCGGCGTACCCGTTGTTCGCGAGCCCAGCGACCAGCTTCCGCACGAGGTTGCGCGGACAGATCGGGACCGGTGTCCCGTCCTTGAGCCAGTAGTCACCGATCACCGAGTCGAGACCGGGCTTCCACTCCACCAGGGTCGACATGTCCGGGATCATCTGGATGTCGTAGAGGTTGCCCCGCCACTCCGGGAAGGCGTCGCCGAGGACGATCTCGTTGTTGAGGTCGATGGCGAACAGGATGTCGGCGAAGGCGAAGCCGGCGTCCTTGCCCGCGTCAAACTTCTGCGGCGAGACGTTCTTGCCCAAGAGGCTGCCCTCGTGGTTCGTGGCCTCGAGGCGTACGGCCCCTCGGGCCTGTGCGAGCTCAGACATCGAAGCGGACCTTCCAGGAAGCCGCCGTCATGACGGACAGCTGGGACAAGGTGCCCTGGACCCGCAGACCTGCGGCCAGGGAGGCGAGGAAGTCGTCGGCGCCGCTGAGGACGCCGGCGAGGAGATCAGCGGGACCGGCGACCAGGTACGTCGACGTCCCCTCCCCGAACCGACCCCGCTCAGGCCCGTCCGGGCCAGTAGCCTCCACGATCAGGACGTCGGGGATGCCTGCGATGTCGCGGGTCGTCTCCCAGAACCGCACGGCCGCCTCGCGCCAGTGCGGCAGCGGCGGGCGCAGGGCGCGCAGGACCTGCGCCGCCAGGTCGGCGTCACCGGCCGGCTCCTGGGTCGGTGCGAACCGGGCGTGGAGGTCGACCACGAGCGTCACGTCAGGCTCGACGAATACTCCGCTCGTCACCTCCACGACACCGGCGCCGAAGGCGACCGTCGCCGCCTGCGGGGTGTCATGGGATCGGATCGCCACAGTGCCGACGAGGCCGGCAGTCAGATCCCCGGCCGGAACCCCCCGGTCTGAGGCCACGGTCAGAGTGCGCCCGATCAGGCGGACCAGTGGGGTCGCGTCGTCCTCGATCGCGACGCGTGTCGCGTCGAGGCGCACATCTGGCGCTTCGATCGTCGTGCTCTCGGTCATCTCTCGGCCTCCTGGAAGATCTACCGACGTCTTTCTTAGTCATTCGACTCAGTCGATTGGCTAAGATGGTGACCCTCGAGAACTCCCTTGTCAACCGTCTGCGCGAGATTCATCGATCGGCGAGCAACGCCATCCGACCCCTTGACGCGACGTGATCCCTGACACACACTTAGTCATCCGACCCAATCAAATGACTAACTTCTCTCGTCAGGAGGGACTCGCGATGACGCGCAGCAACGCATCCGCCGAGGAGCCGGTCGCACCGGCGGACGCTCCTCCGGTCGACGGCCTCGACCGGGAGCACCTGAGCCGCAACCAGCTCGTCGGGCTGGCCCTGGCGTCGTACGTCCCACCCGTCGGGTTGGCCTCCGTCCCGGCCCTCGTGCTCGTCACCGCCGGCAACGGCAGCTGGCTGGGCGCCCTGATCGCTGCCGTCGCCACGAGCCTCGTCGGGCTCTCGGTCATCGCCTTCGCCCGACGCTACGTAGTCACCGGATCGATCTACTCCTACCTGCCGCACGTCTTCAGCCCGTGGGCTCGGATCCTGGCGGGCGCCGCGCTCTTCCTCGGCTACGTCGCGCAGATCGGCGCGATCGCCTTCCTGGTCGGCCTCTTCTCCGGCAGCTTCCTGCTCTCCCTCGGTTTCGAGGCGAGCTTCGATGTCGGCGTACAGATGCTGATCTACAGCGCAGCCGTGCTGATCGCCGGAACGATCGCCTACCGGGGTCTGGACACCTCGGTGCGCACCGCGGTCACGCTGGCCGTCGTCTCCGTGCCACTGATGCTGGTCATCACCGTGGCAGCCGCCGCGAGCGCAGGTCTCGACCTCGGCGCCCAGCTGTCCTTGGAGGGAGCCACGCCGAGCGGCATCTTCCAGGGGGTCGCCGCCGGTGCTGTGTTCCTCGTCGGCTTCGAGAGCAGCACGGCGCTCGCCGCCGAGACCCGCGACGCCCGACGCTCAGTACCGCTCGCCGTCATGTGCGTGCCTGTCGGCCTGGGCGCCCTGTACGTCGTGGCGACCCTGCTTCAAGTGCCCGCCCTCGTCGCCGCGAGCGACGCACTGGCAGCAGGCACCTCCCCCGCCGCCGCCCTCGCCGTCGAAGGCGGGCTCGGCAGCGGGGTGGCGAGCGCGACCGACCTGGTGCTCGCGATCGCGACCTTCGCTGCCCTCATCGGATTCGTCAACTACGGCTCGCGCTTCGTCGCCACCCTGGCGGCCGACGGCCTGCTGCCCGCCCGCGCCGGCCGGATCCACCCGCGCCACCACAGCCCCGCCGTCGCCGTCGTGACGATCTGCGTCCTCGGGTTGGGAGCCATCCTGATCATGGTCGCCCTCAACCCCGACAACATCGTCGGCGTCTACAACTCGGTCGCGACGCTCATCGTCTACTTCTGGGTCGTCCCCTACCTGCTCATCTGCGCGGGCGCACTTCGGCTGCTCGGGCGAGAGGGACGGCTCGGACCGCTCGCCGTCATCGGCGCGGCCCTCGGCGCCGCCGCGATGGCATGGATGTACCTCAACGGCATCCTCAACCCGCCCGCCCCACCGCTCGACGCGATGTCGTACGTCGCGGTCGTGGCCGTAGCCGTGGTGTTCGTGGCGTTCCTCGCCGTCGACCGCCTCGGTCGCCCCCGTCGCACCGCCAGTCACCAGACCCACCACTGAAAAGGAAGTGCAGCAATGAACCAGACCATCGCGACGGAGTACGCCGACATCGTCGTCATCGGCGCCGGGCTCTCCGGCATCGGCGTGGCCAAGCACCTGACGGAGGCGTTCCCCGACAAGGAGTTCCTCCTGCTCGAGGCCCGCGCGTCGGTCGGTGGCACCTGGGACCTGTTCCGATACCCGGGCATCCGCTCCGACGACTCGGTGCACACCTACGGCTACGACTTCAAGCCATGGCTGCACAAGGAGGCGATCGCCGGCGGCGACCTGATCCGCGGATACATCCAGGACACCGTCACCGAGTTCGGGTTGGACAAGAGCCTTCGCGTGGGCCACAAGGTCACCGCGGCCGACTGGTCCAGCGAGGACGCGGAATGGACCCTGCACATCACCGTGACCGACGAGGCGGGCAACGAGTCCGAGAAGGTCGTCCGGGCGAGGTTCGTCTTCAGCGGCACCGGCTACTACGACTACGACAAGGGCTTCGAGCCGCGGTTCGAGGGCCGCGAGGACTTCCAGGGCGACATCCTCCATCCGCAGCACTGGCCCGAGGACTACGACTACAGCGGCAAGCGCGTGGTCATCGTCGGCAGCGGTGCGACCGCCGTGACGATGCTGCCCGCGATGCTGACGGGCGAGGGCGCGGCAGCACACGTGACCATGCTCCAGCGCACCCCGAGCTATGTCGCGTCGATGCCCCAGGTGGACAAGATCGCCCAGTCCCTGCTGAAGATCTTCGGCAAGAAGCTCGGGTACCGGCTCACGAGGTTCAAGAACATCTGGCGCGACCACTTCCTCGTGACGGTGCTGGTGAAGTTCCCGAACTTCGGGCGCAAGCTGCTGCGCAGCATGACCGCCAAGGAGCTCCCGAAGGGGTTCGACGTCGACACCCACTTCGCGCCGCCGTACAACCCGTGGGAGCAGCGCCTCTGTGCGACCCCCGACGGCGACTTCTTCGAGGCGATCCGTAACGGCAGCGCCGATGTCGTGACCGACCAGATCGACCGGTTCGTCCCCGAGGGCGTCCAGCTGTCGTCCGGCAAGACGCTCGAGGCCGACATCATCGTCACGGCGACCGGCCTCGTCATGCAGATGCTGGGCGGCATCCAGCCGACCGTGGACGGCGCCCCGGTCAAGGTCGCGGACCAGGTGCTGTACCGCGGCGCGCTGATCTCGGGCGTGCCCAACTGGGCGATGATGCTCGGCTTCACCAAGGCGACCTGGACCCTCCGTATCCGCAACGTCGCCCGCCTCGCCATCGAGGTGATCCGCGAGATGGACGCGAAGGGCTACGACATCGCCCTGCCCGTCGCGCCGGCGGGCATGCCCACGCAGGACATCTTCGACCTCTCGGCCGGCTACATGCAGCGGGCCCGGGCGGAACTGCCGCGCCAGGGCACCGGCCTGCCCTGGCAGATGCACACGACGTACGTGAAGGACAACCGGCTGTTCCGGGGCCGGCTGATCCACGAGGACATCCACTTCGCCAAGAAGACTGTGGCGCCGCACCTGGTCAGCGTCGAGGCGGCGTCATGAGCGCGCAGCGCTTCACCCTGAGCCAGCGCCTCCAGCGAGCCCTCCTCGTCTTCCTGAGCCGCCTGCCCGCGAGCCTTCAGCGGATGCTGGCACAGCCCGCGACCAACACGGCCGGCGACATCATGGCGCCCGACGTCGCGCTGCTGATGAAGCTCGGAGAGTCCGGACCGGACTACAGCGACCTGCCGACTGCCGACGCCCGGGCTACGACCGAGCGCGACCTGGCCCTCTTCGCCGCGCGGCTTCCCGCGTGCGGGATCGAGGAGGAGATCGAGATCGGGGACGGCCTGCTCGCCACGCGCTACAGCACTGGCACCCCCGACCGCGGCCTGATCCTCTTCTTCCACGGTGGTGGGTTCGTCATCGGCAGCCGCACGAGCTACACCGCCCCGGTCCGGATGCTGGCGCACGGAACAGGTGCCGACGTCGTCTCCGTCGAGTACCGCCTCGCGCCCGAGCATCCGTTCCCCGCCGCACAGGAGGATGCCGCCGCCGCCTGGAGGTACGTCGTCGATCACGCCCCTGCCTGGGGAATCGACCCGCGCCGAATCGTCGTCGCCGGCGAGAGCGCCGGAGGCAACATCGCGGCCGTCCTGTGCCAGCAGGTGCGCGAGGACGACGTCCAGCCGATGCTCCAGGTGCTGATCCAGCCGGTGACGGACCTCGTCGAGCACCGCCCCTCGCAGGACGAGTTCGCAGGGTCGCCCGCGCTGTCGGCCAAGCAGGTCGCCTGGTTCGTCGAGAACTACCTGCCGGCAGGAGCCGATCCCGCCGACCCGCTCATCTCGCCCTACCGTGCGGCGTCGCTGGCCGGCCTGCCGCCGGCGATCGTCAACCTGGCCGGGTTCGACCCGCTCCACGACGACGGCCTCGCGTACGCGACAGCACTTCGAGACGCTGGCGTCACAGTGCAGGTCGACCGCGAGGGCGGCCTGGTCCACGGCTACCTGTCCTACACCGCGGTCAGCCCGAGCTGCATGCGCGCCACCGAACGGCTCGTCTCCTCCATCTTCGAGGCGCTGCGCCGTACCGATCACACCACCCACGCCACGAAGGCGAGCTGAGAACCATGACCACATCACCCAAGGTCCGCGCGGAGTCCCACGAGGTCGTCGTCATCGGCGCAGGCATCGCCGGCCTGATGGCCGCGACCACCCTGGCCGACCGCGACGTCGTCGTCCTCGAGGCGTCCGACCGTGCCGGCGGACGCGTCGACACCGTCCGCCAGGGCGACTACTGGATCAACGTCGGCACCCAGTTCACCGAAGGCACCGGTCCCCTGATCGAGGCGCTCCACCGCCACCGTGTCCCGCTCGGAACCCTGGAGGGCAAGTCCGTCGCCCTGCACCTGGGCGGCAAGCAGGTCGACACCTCGAACCCGTTCGCCCTGATGTTCCGGTCGAAGATGACCTGGCGCGATCGATTCGGCCTGGCCATGGTCGGCACTCGCATCCTGGCGAACGTGCCGTTCCTCGAGATGAGCGAGAAGAACCGGTGGGCCAACCGCGTCCGCGCCAAGCTCGACCGCCGTCGGGCGGACTTCGTCCTGCAGGGCGTCTCGTCCGACCTCACGCGCGAGATGGTGCGGTCGTGGTCCGGGCAGTGGATGGGCTGCGAGCCCGAGGAGACCGCCGCACGGCAGTTCGTCTTCTCGATGGGAATCCTGCTCACTGATCCGGAGAAGGTGCCGAACCTGACGCTGCCGCAGGGCGGCAACCAGACGCTGACCGACATCCTCACCGAGGACCTCGGCGACAGGGTCCGGCTCAGCTCACCGGTGAGCTCCGTGGAGTGGACCGCCGACGGCGTGACCGTCGACTACCAGAACGCTGACGGACCCGCCCGGCTGAAGGCGCGTCAGGCGATCGTGGCGGTGCCCGCGGACGTCGCGGTCAAGATCATGCCCGGGCTGCCGGCGGCCTACCGAACGGCCTTCGAATCGATCCACTACGGCCGCTACGTGGTGGTGGGCTTCTTCACCCACGAGGAAGGCAAGCCCCAGCGTTGGGACGACTTCCTCGCGGTGTCGACCCCGGGCCGATCGTTCCAGGCGATCTTCAACCACGCGGCCGCCGTACGCCGCGGGAACGTCCGCAAGCCCGGCGGCGCGCTGGCCTGCTTCGCAGGAGGCGCCGAGGCCGACAAGCTCTTCGAGCTCACCGACGAGGAGATCGTCGCACGGTTCACCGCGGACCTTCTCGAGGTCTACCCCGAACTCGAGGGCAAGGTCGACGCGGGCATCCTCCGTCGGCACCCGCGGGTCGTGCCGTTCTGGGGACCCGGCGGCCGGGCATCGCTCGAGACGCTCAAGCAGAATCTCGGGCCCGTCCACCTCGCGGGCGACTATGCCCTCGACATGCCGTCGCTGGCCGACGCCGCCGCGTCGGGCGAGCAAGCCGCGCACAAGGTGCTGGCGAGCCTGTCCTGGAGGTGACGTCGACCCCGGAGCCGGCGAGGCTGAGGTTCAGTCCGACACCGAGCGCAGCGCGTCGAGCAGAGGCCCGGCCGCCTCGGCCAGGAACTGGTCATTCGTCGACCCGTCGACCTGGACGAGGGCGACATCGGTGAACCCGGCCTTCCAGAAGGGCCGGACTCCCTCGGTGATCGCACCGAGGTCGGGACCGCACGGGATCGACGAGGCGACATCCTCGTGGCGTACGAACTGCGAGGCCGCGGCGAAGCTCGCCGTGGTCGGAAGCTCGCTGTTGACGGCCCAACCACCGCCGAACCAGCGGAACTGGTGGTGCGCGCGTCGTACCGCCGCGTCGGCGTCATCGGGATCCCAGCTGATCGGGATCTGGCCGATGGCCCGGGTGCCCCCGGAACCGACTCTCGGCGCTTCCGGCACACCGTTCCACGCCTCCAGCAGAGCCGCGTCGGGCTCGACGGCGATCAGGTGGTCGGCCAGGGCAGCGCAACGCTGGGACACCTCGGGACCACCGACCGCCAGCCCGACGGGCACCCGGGTGCTGGGCAGGTCCCAGAGCCGGGCAGCATCGACCTCGAAGTGCTCACCTCGGTAGTCGACGAGCTCGCCGTCGAAGAGGGCGGAGATGATCTCCATCGCCTCGGCGAGCATCTCGTGCCTGGTCTGCACGGCCGGCCAGCCGGCGCCCACGACGTGCTCGTTGAGATTCTCTCCGCTGCCGAGGCCGAGGGTGAACCGACCGTCCGAGAGCGCCTGCACGGTGGCGGCCTTCTGGGCGACGACAGCGGGGTGGTAGCGCATCGTCGGGCAGGTCACGTACGTCATCAACGGGATCCGCTGCGTCGCCTGCGCGACTGCGCCCAGCACGCTCCAAGCGTACGGAGCGTGCCCCTGCTCGGTCAACCATGGCGAGTAGTGGTCACTCATCACCAGGAAGTCGAAGCCTGCCTCCTCGGCAGCGACGGCGTGGCGTACGAGGTCCCTCGGGCCCGCCTGTTCGGTCATCAGGGTGTATCCGAATGCAACCATGCCGAAGTCGGTACCCGGCATGGCGACGAGCAGTCCCCAGCAAACTCCTTGGTGCCCGGACCTATTCGCCGGCGAGGTAGTCGCGAAGGCTCAGGGGCTCGCGCCCGGTGAGGGTGGCTACGGCGGTGCTGACTCCGTCGAGCTCGCCTGCGGCGATGGCGGTGTAGGTGGAGACCCAGGCGTCGTACTGCCAGTCGGGTGCCTCCCATCGGCGACGCGAGGTGTAGGCCTCCTCGATCGTCTCGTCGTGATAGCGCACCTCACGCCCACGGTGCTCGGTGAGGATGTCCGCGACCTCGCTCATCGTGAGCGCCTCGGGGCCGGTGAGGTCGTACGTGCGTCCTCGGTGATCCTGCGGGGCCGTGAGCGTCGCGACGGCGGAGCGCGCCACGTCGGCACGTGCGACCGCCGCGAAGCGCCCGTTGCCGGCCGGGCCCCGGATGACGCCGTCCTCGCCGACCAGGGAGGGGAGGAAGTCGAGGTAGAAGTTGTCGCGGAGCAGGGTGTACCCCATCCCGCTCGCCTTGATCCGCTCCTCGGTGGCGAAGTGGTCGCGCGCGAGCGTGAAGGCGGCATCCGGCGCGGCACCGAAGAAGGAGGTGTAGACGATGTGCTCGACCCCGGCCGTCGCGGCGGCGTCGACGAAGGTGAGGTGCTGTTCCAGGCGGTCCGCCGACTCGGCGGCCGAGACCATGAGCACGGTCTGTACGCCGTCGAGAGCCGTCACCGCGGCTTCTCTGCCGCCGTAGGTGACCGCGTACGTGTCGGCTCCGGGGATCTCGGGAGCCCTGGCGGTGTCACGTACGAGAAGACGGAGAGCGGCGTCAGAGCCGCCCAGCGCACGGGCGACGGCACCGCCGACGAAGCCGGTGGCGCCGGTGACGGCGATGGTGGTTGTCATTCCACGTCGTCCCTGAGCGCGGCGAGGGCCTCGTCGGCGTGGATCTCGGCCTTGAGCATGCCCTCGACGACGGCCTTGATCCGACCGTCGGTGCCGATCGCGAAGGTCGTACGCTGCAGCGGTCCGAGCTTGCCGAGTAGGCTGGGCTTCACGCCGTAGAGCTCGGCCACCGACCCCGCGGGATCGGAGAGGACGGGATAGTCGAGGTCGTGGTTGGCGGCGAACCCGGCCTGCTTCTCCACGCTGTCCTTGCTGATCCCGAGCCGGTGGGCGCCGATCGCCTCGAACTCGACGGCGAGGTCACGGAAGTGGCACGCCTCCTTGGTGCACACCGGCGTCTCGGCGGCCGGGTAGAAGAAGAGCACCACGGGACCCTTCTCGATCAGCGACGAGAGGGTGACGGACGTACCGTCCTGGGCGGGGAGCGTGAAGTCGGGCGCGACGGCACCGGTCTCGAGCGGCATGGCGTCAACGTACCCCCGGATACCCAACGCGAGGTATGAGCGGTTTCGTGCGGCCGCGCGTGGAGGATCCGGGCCTCGATGATCACGGCATCCCCGAGGAAGGACGATCACGGTGACATCGATGATGCCGTCGCAGGATGACTTGAAGGACGCCGGCTGCTGGTTCGACACCGACAAGGCGGGAGGGCAGCTGATGACGGCGTTCAAGCGAGAGGCGCGGTGGCGGCAGCATCGCTGGGCGGTCGACGAGCTCGGCGTCGTCTCCTTCGGCACTCACGCAGGGAGACGGAGCTTCGACGAGACCCCGGTCGAGGACATCCCCAACGGCACCAAGCTCGGCGACGGGGACGCGGAGGCGGGCGCGAACTTCCTCACCCCGGAGATCCACCGGGTCGCCCGAGCGCGGGTCGAGGAGAAGCAGGACCGCCAGACCCTCGACGCGAAGCGCCTGTATCGCGATCTGCTCTCGTCGATGCCGATGGCGTTCAACCTCTTCGGCGAGGCGTCCTTGCCCGAGAATCATGCCTCCCGGCGCCAATTGGCGGAGCTGTTCGGCGTGCCGGACGCCGAGATGCCGGCGATCCTCTTCGAGTGGTCTCCGGGACGAGGCAGCGACCGCTACACCCGAGACCGCACCGCCTTCGACGTCGCGCTGGTGCTCGGACGACCGAACGCGCCGCTGACCGTGCTCGGCGTCGAGACGAAGTACCACGAGCACTCCGCCAAGGACTCCAAGCCGCGGGCCGACGGCCCGGACGCGATCGCCCGCCACGCGGACCAGACCGACTTCCTGATCGCTCTCGCGGAGGCGTCCGGCGTGTTCAAGCCGGGGTGGCAGGACAAGGTGCTCGACACGGGGCTTCGCCAGATCTGGCGCGACCACCTCCTCGCGCTCTCGATGCGGAACCACCCCGACCAGTGGACGCCCCAGACCCGCCACGTCCTGCTCCACCCTGCCCGGAACGTGAGCTTCGCGCAGGCGGCTGCGGCGTACGCGGATCTTCTCGTCGACGGCGACACCTCGTTCTCGGCGCTCACTCTCGAGGAGACCGTGGACGCCGCGTTCGCCCATGGCGGTCCGGTCAAGGAGGCTTTCGTACGCCGCTACCTGTGGTGAGGATGAAGCGAAACCCCTGACGCCGTGGGCTCGGCCACGGCACTATGTCGGGCATGCCCGCCCCGACCCTCCCGCCCGGCGTACGGATCGGCTATGGCTCCGGGTCCGTGGCGACCGGCACGTTCGGCACGATCCCTGGCCTGATGCTGCTCCCCTACCTGACCGACAGCCTCGGCATCGCGGCCTTGGCGGCGGGGTTCATCGTGTTCGCGCCGAAGGCGTGGGATGTCGTGCTGAACCCGATCGCGGGCCGGATCAGCGACCGGACCGTGGACCCGCGAGGGCCGCGGCGGCCGTGGCTGCGTCGGGCCGGGATCGCGCTGGCGGTGGCGTTCGCGCTGCTGTTCGCGGCGCCGTCGATGGCGACCGGGCTCGAGGCGCTGTGGGTGCTGATCCTCTTCCTGGCCTGCGCGACTGCGTACGCGTTCTTCCAGGTGCCCTATGTCGCCATGCCCGCCGAGCTGACCGACTCCTATGACGAACGCACGCGGCTGATGACGTGGCGGGTCGCGATCCTGGCGCTCACCATTCTGCTCGCCGGCGCGACCGCGCCGATGATCCGCGACGCCGTCGGTGGCCGCGACGGCTATCGCGTGATGGGCGTGGTGATGGCGGTGCTCATCCTGGTCGGAGTGTTCAGCGCGTACGTCGGCACCCGCCGGGCGCCGGTCCACACCGTCCAGCCGGGGCCGGGCAGTCTGCGTGACCAATTGCGGATCGTCGCGGCCGCGCCCGACTTCCGCCGGCTGCTCATCACGTTCGTGATCCAGGCCGTCGCGTTCGGGGCGATGCTGGCCGGTGTCGACTACCTGGCCGGCGACGTGATCGGCCGCGACGGCGCGGCGACGGTCCTGTTCGTCTGCTTCGTCGGCCCCGCGCTGCTGCTCACTCCCGCCTGGGCGGCGCTCGGCGCCAGGATCGGCAAGAAGAACGGGTACGTCGCCGCCTCGGTCGTCCTCGCCGTCGGCGCGCTGCTCGCCGCGACCGCCCAGACCGCGCCGGTCGCCCTGGTCTATGCCGCGGTGGTGCTCGTCGGGACCGGGTACGCCGGGTGCCAGGTGTTCCCGATGGCGATGCTTCCCGACGCGGCCGCCGTCGACGCCCGGCGCAGCGGGTCGAGCCGGATCGGCGTCTACACCGGCGTCTGGACCGCCGGCGAGACCCTGGGGCTCGCGCTCGGGCCCGGTGTGTACGCCGCGGTGCTCGCGCTCGGCGGCTACCGCTCCTCGACCGGGAGCGACGTCGCCCAACCGGACTCGGCGCTGACCGCGATCACACTCGGATTCTCCGTGCTGCCGGCCTGCCTGGCTCTCCTCAGCCTGTTCTGGCTGCGGCGCTACTCGCTCACCGCCGACGACGTTGATGGGACCGTGACCGTATGACCGACGCCCTGACCCAGCTCCGCACGATGCAGGCCGCCGACCTGCCGGTGCACGGTGGCCGCACCCTCGCCTACGTCTACGACTCAGGTCTGCCCGACATCGACCGGATCGGCTGCGAGGCGGTGGCCGCCTACGCCGGTTCGAACGGCCTGGACCCGACCGCGTTCCCGAGTCTGCTCCGGATGGAGACCGAGGTGGTCGGCATGGCCGCCGACCTCCTCGACGCACCCGAGTCCGTGGTCGGCACGGTCACCTCCGGGGGCACCGAGTCGGTGCTGCTCGCGGTGCAGGCCGCACGCGACGCGCACCCCGCGATCGAGCGGCCGCGGATGGTGCTCCCGTCGACCGCGCACGCCGCGTTCCACAAGGCCGCGCACTACTTCGGGGTCGAGCCGGTGCTGGTGCCGGTCGGGCCGGACTTCCGGGCGGATCCCGCCGCGATGGCCGCGGCGATGGACGAGCGCGCGGTGCTGGTCGTCGCCTCGGCGCCGTCCTACGCGCACGGGGTCATCGATCCGGTCACCGAGATCGCGGCAGCCGCGGCCGAGCGCGGGATCCGCTGCCACGTCGACGCGTGCATCGGTGGCTGGGTGCTGCCCTACGCGACGCGGCTGGGACGGGACGTACCGGCCTGGACGTTCGCGGTCGAGGGCGTCACCTCGATCTCCGTCGACCTGCACAAGTACGCCTACGCCCCCAAGGGCACCTCGGTGCTGCTGCACCGCACCCCGGAGCTGCGGCGGCCGCAGTTCTTCGCCTCGGCCGCGTGGCCGGGCTACACCATGCTCAACTCCACGATGCAGTCGACGAAGTCCGGCGGACCGCTGGCCGGCGCCTGGGCAGTGATGCGCTCGCTTGGCGATGAGGGATACGAGCGACTCACCCGCGACGTCTTCGAGGCGGTGGACCGGATCCGCGCCGGCGTCGAGGAGATGCCCGAGCTCGCCGTGGTCAGCACTCCCGACTCGACGCTCCTCGCGCTCGCCACCGACGGCAGCTGTGATCCGTTCACGGTCTGCGACGAGATGGCGGTGCGCGGCTGGTACGTCCAACCGCAGATGTCCTTCGGCGGCTCCCCCGCCACCATCCACCTGTCGGTGAGCGCGGCCACGCTCCCCCACGCACCGGAGCTCCTCGCCGCTCTCGCCGAGGCGGTCGCGGCCGCGGTGGCCACCGGCCCGGTCACCGTCGATCCGGCCGTCGCGGCGTTCATCGGCGACCTCGACCCGTTCTCCCTGTCCGAGGAGGACTTCGACGGCCTGCTGCTCGCCGCCGGGCTCGTCGGCGCCGCCGGCGCAGAGGGCGACCCTTCGACAAGCTCAGGACACCGCCTCGCGCTGCCGCAGCGGATGGCCGAGGTCAACGCGATGCTCGACCTGGCCTCCGCCGCGATGCGCGAGGCGCTGCTCGTGGCCTTTCTCGACCGGCTGACCCGGCCTACTCGTCGTCGCTGACCCGGCGACGCTTCCTCCTGGCCAGCATCAGGATCAGGGTAAGCATGATCGCGGCGATGATGCCGCTCCGAATCTGTACGTCTCGGGACCTGGCGGCCACCTGCGTACGCTGCTTCAGCTCATGAGCCTTCTCCTGCCCGCGCGTCTTCACGTCCAGCCGCGCAGCGAGCTCGTCGAGGGTGTCGGCCATCTCGTGTCGGGTCGTGTCCAGATCGGCCTCGACCGCGGCGATGCTGTCGTCGCCGGTCTCGACGGGTCGGCTGACGTGGTCGTTCGTCATGGCGTACTCCTCGGGGTGTGGTCCTCGGCGTGGCGGTGCTTGACGGTCTCCACGTCCCGCCTGAGGTTCTCGGTGGCGCGTTCGGGCTTCATCGGAGTCCCCTCGGAGACCTGCTTCTTCCCGAACAGGGCGATGCAGCCGGCGATGATCAGGAGCACGACTCCGACCAGCAGCGCGGCGAGCCAGGCGTCCATGACCAGCGCCAGGGCGAGGATCGCCGTGGCGATCAGGACCCCGACGCCGTACAGAGCCACCAGGCCGGCGGCGCCGAACGCTCCGGCCCCCTTGCCGGTGTGCTTGGCCTTCTCGGTCAGCTCGAGCCGGGCGAGCTCGAGCTCGCCACGCATGAGGGTGGACATCTCCGTGGAGAGCCGCGAGACCAGCTCACCCATCGACGCGTCGGTCTGGCGATCGGAATGATGAAGTGTCACGACTCCCACCCCCGCGGCATGTCGGTCACCGGGTCCCCGGCCGTGCCCGGACGCGTGGCGCTCGGCGCCGCGTGAGGGGTCGGGGTCGGGGTCGGCGTCTCGGACGGCGTGGTGCCGCCGGGCATCTTGTGCTGAACGGTGTCACGGGCCGTGGCCGCCTTCTCCTTGGCGACGAACCCGGCGTGGTGCGCCTTCTCCTGCACCCGAGGGTCGTGCCACAGGTCCTGTGCCTTGGTGACCATGGCTTCGTACCGCTCACGTCCAGCGCGAGCGCCGAGGACATAGCCGATCCCGAAGGCAGCCAGCATTCCTGGTTTCTTGAACATTGCGTTCCTCCTCATCGCTGTACACCTGGCCGGTACCCAGGTGGCGAGGAGATACACGGGCGACTGCTAGCCGGGCGGGTCGGAGGTCAGCAGGACGAGCGCGAGATCGGCCAGCTGGGCCTCGAGCGCCTCGCGGCTGGAGCGCGGCTGATGGAGCGCCCAGTCGTAGACGATGGCGGTCACCGCACCCACGAGAGCCAGCGCGGCGAAGCGCCAGTCACGATCGAGGATCTCGCCCCGGCCCACGGAGGCGGAGCACTCGGTGCCCACGATCTCGACCAGGGTCTCGCGATAGTCGAGCCGGAGCTTCTCGATGCGCGGGCTCGCGCCCATGATCTCCACGAACGCGATCCGAGCGACGCGAGGATCCTTGAGCATCGGATCGAGATAGGCCAGCACCGCTGCGGGCACTCGCTCGAAGATCGGCTTCCCGGCGGTCGCCTCCAAGGAGGTCGCCACTCGCGCGTAGGAGTCGGCGGTGATCCGGTCGTAGAGGTCGACGAAGAGATCCTCCTTGCCCGGATAGATCTCGTAGAAGTGCCGCGTCGACACCTTCGAGGCGGCACACACACCCGGGATCGTGGTCGCCGCGTAGCCCTTCGTGCCGATGATCTCCTTGGCGGTCTCCAGCAGCCGCCGACGCCGCTCGGCGTCACGCTCCTCGGGGGTCCGCCCGCCGTACGACCGGCCCTCCTGCGCCATCAGCCGGGCGACCCGACCGAGCAGACGAAGGGCGCGGCGTTGGCCGGGTCGAGCGCGTTCTTGACCATGTGCCACACGTTGGTGTCGTAGGCCTCGCCGATGTGGCCGACCGGGTCGTGCGGGCAGACGTCCTGGACGTAGGTGTTGGTGACGCCCGGCTCGCGCACGAACGCGGTCTCGGTGGGCGTGACGAGCTCGTCGTACCTCGACTGGATGATCGTGTACGTCACGCCGGGCTGCGCGATCGGGCCGTTCGTCAGGGTGCGTACGGCACTGCCGTCGGTGACCAGTTGGGAGCAGGCGATGCAGCCGAAGGTGGTCAGCACCTGTCCGGCCAGCTCGTCGGCGCCCAGGGCCATGCCGAGCCGGTAGAGGCCGGCGAACGTGGTGCCGTGGGTCGGCGGCGCGATGGCGACGACCTTGTCGATCCGGTCGGAGATGCCCTGCGTCTTGGTGACGTAGAGCGTCTGGAAGCCACCCTCGGAGTGGCCGACCAGGTCGGCCTTCGCGGCGCCGGTCTGCGCGAGCACGTTCTGGACGAAGGCTTTGATCTGCGCCGCCGACCTGGCGATGTCCCCCACCCCGCCGACGAACGGACCGTACGCACCGGTGCCGTAGGTCAGGCTGTAGGTGCAGTAGCCCTGCGCCGCGACGTCGGCCTGGAGGAAGTTGAGGTCCTCGTCCTTGTTGGCTCCGAGGCCGTGCAGGAAGACGACCGGGTTGGGATGGTCGGCCGACGGCCGGCACGCGGCGTCGTTGACGCCTCCCGCCGCCTGCGCCGGTGGGGCGATCAGCAGGCTCGAGGCCGCGAGCAGCCCGACGACGACACGGATGACAGCAGAACGCTTGACCATGACAGACCACTCTCCAGGCGAATCTCTCCAGGCGAACCGGACACAGTGACCCTAAGCCGCGCCCGAGAATTTGACAATGCTCATTTTCAGATGACTTGGCGGGTCAGGTGTCACACCTCGCGACCCTGCTCGGTCAACTGGGTATGCACACCTCGCTAGCGCGACGCCGGGCATGGTCGTCGACCATCACGCTGAAGCTCGTCATGGCCATCAGCGGCCTGTTGTTCATCGCCTTCGTGCTCGGTCACGTCTACGGCAACCTGAAGGCGTTCAGCGGCCACGATGCGTACAACGAGTACGCCGAGCACCTGCGCACCCTGGGCGAGCCGATCCTCCCCCGCTCCGGGCTGCTCTGGATCATGCGCGTCGGGCTGATCGCCGCTCTGGTGGCGCATGTCTCCAGCGCGATCGTCCTCGCCCGACGCGCCCGCCGCGCGGGGGGCCGCTACGCCGCCCGGCCGCCGCGGCGCGCCTCGTCGTTCGCCTCGCGCACGATGCTCACCGGCGGCCTGGCGATCTTCCTCTTCCTCGGGTGGCACCTGGTCAACTTCACGATCGGCAAGGTCAACGTACGCGGCGGCCCGACGAACGACCCGTTCAACCTGGTCGTCGACACGTTCAGCGTCTGGTGGTCGACCGCCATCTACCTCGCCGCGATGCTCGTCCTCGGGATGCACCTGTGGCACGGCACCTGGAGCTCCCTGCAGACCCTCGGCTGGACGCTGACCGCCAAGCGGCGTCAGGCAGCGAAGGCGGCCGCGATGGCCGTCGCCGTCCTCGTCGCCGGCGGCTTCTCGCTCTCCCCCATCGCCATCCAGCTCGGCCTCATCGGGTCGTGAATTTCCCACCACGAAGGAGAACCACCATGCGTATCGCCATCGCCGGAGTCAGCGGCCTCGTCGGATCGGCACTCGCCAGAGCCGCCCAGGCGGCCGGCCACGACGTCGTCGGGCTGTCCAAGGAGTCCGGCACGAACGTGCTCCAGCCGACAGGGCTCGCCGATGCACTGTCCGGCGCCGAGGCGCTTGTCGACGTCGTCCAGAGCCCGTCGCTCGACGAGGAGGGCGCCACCGCGTTCTTCACCGCTGCCGCCACCAACCTCGGCACGGCCGCCCACGAGGCAGGAGTACGCCGCACCGTTGTCCTCTCGATCATCGGGGTGGACGAGATCGCCGCGTCCGAGACCGAGGCGGGCACCGGCTTCGACGGCTACTACCGCGCGAAGTACGCCCAGGAGATGGCCTGCGTCGCGCACGCGCCCGGCCCGCACGTGGTCCGGTCCGCGCAGTTCCACGACATCGCCTGCCAGGCGATCGGCTGGGGCCGTGACGGCGACCGCACCACCGTGCCGGACCTGGTGACCCAGCCCGTCGCCGTCGACGCGATGGTCGAGGTGCTTCTCGCCGTGGCCACCGGCGAGATCGAGGGTGACCTCGTCGAGGTGGCCGGTCCCCAGCGGGAGAACCTGGCCCGGTTGTCGGCCGCCTACGCCGAGCGGGCCGGTGACCCGGTGCAGGTCACCGGCGCACCAGTCGGCGAGCTGGTGCGCGACGGTGTGCTGCTGCCGGGCGAGGGCGGGCACCTGGTCGGGCCGAGCTTCGACCAGTGGCTCGACGCCACGGTCACCGTCCCGACTCGTCGCCCCTGAGGCGTACGAGCTTGTCGGGGACCATCACCCACATGAGCTGCTCGATGCCGGCAGCGGACGCGGCGATGCTCAGCAGTGCGACCGGCTCGCCGTTGCGATGGACGAGCAGCGACGGCCGCCCGTTGGTCTCCATCCAGCTGGTGGTGGCTCCGTCCCACCACCAGCTGGAGAAGGCCCGCACGAACTTGGCGACGGGCGTCCGTCCGACGACAGGGCGGCGGGCGGCGTTGCCGACGATGCCGGCGCCGTCGGACAGGCTGACGACGTCGGCGGCCAGGACGCGTTCGAGCTGGGCGAGGTCTCCGTTCTGCGCGGCGGCGACGAACGCGGAGAGCAGCTCGCGGTGCTTCGCCGGGTCCACCGGGTCACGGCGCTCGGAGAGGACGCCGCGCTTGGCCCTGCTGACGACCTGGCGGGCGTTGACGCTGGAGATCTCGAGGATCTCCGCGATCTCGTCGTAGGAGTAGCCGAACGCCTCCCGCAGGACGTACGCCGCACGCTGGTCCGGCCGCAGCCGCTCGAGCAGCAGCAGCGTCGCGCTCTCCAAGGCTTCGGCCCGCTCCGCACCCAGGGTCGGATCTGCCTCGGTGTCCACCGGCTCCGGCAGCCACGGACCGACGTACGTCTCCCTGCGCGAGCGTGCCGACTCGGCCACGTTGATCGCCAGACGCGTCGCCACGGTCGTCAGGAATGCCGCCGGGTTGCGTACGGCGCTCCGGTCGGTCTGCTGCCAGCGCAGCCAGGCCTCCTGGACGATGTCCTCCGCCTCGGCCACGCTTCCCAGGATCCGGTAGGCGATCCCGAACAATCGATGCCTCGACTGGTCGAACACCTCGACCGCCGCCTCGAGGGTGTCCTCGCCTGAGCTGTCCTGGTCGAGCATGCTGAGCCCCATCCCCTCGTCTGCGCCGGTGGCGCAGATCGTCCTTCTACCCGCATCGACAATGAGACCGGACAGCGGCGCGATTCGTGACAAGTTCGGCAGAAGTCACACGCCTTCGGCGGCCGGAGCGTCCACCACGCCGGATCCGTCCGAGGTCTCTCGACCTGCGAGCCGCTTGGTCCACTCCCGCATCACCGCGGGGTCGGTCGGACGCGTGAGCAGACTGACCACGACGTACGCCACGGCGCTGACCGCGAGGCCCGCGTAGACCGGCTCGTTGGCGAGGACGTCGCCGACGATCGCCATCGTCGCCAGGGTCGCGGCGGTGCCGGCGGCCATCGCCACCACGGCCGCCGCGCCGGTCGCGCGGCGCCAGAGGAAGCCGCCCAGGATCGGCACCAGCAGACCGCCGACGAGGATGTCGTAGGCGATCGTCAGCGCCGAGACGACGTCGTCGAGCAGCGAGGCGATCACGACGACGACGGCACCGATCGCGACGACGTAGATCCGGTTGGCCAGCACGTCGTGCTCGGGGTTCTCGGCCTCGTCCTGGACCCGCGCGGGGGTGCGTCCGATCAACCGGGCGAGGAGCGGCTGCACGTCGGTTCGGGCCACCGTCGCGGTCGCGATCAGGGCGCCCGAGGCGGTCGACATCATCGCTGCCACGGCGGCGGCAAGCACCAGTCCGGTGACGCCGACTGGGAGGATCGACTCGGCGATCGTGGCGTACACGTCGTTGCGGTCCTCGACGGTGACGAAGGTAGAGGCAGCGGCACCGATCAGCGCGCCGGCCACGCCGTAGAGCAGGCAGTAGACACCGGCCGCTGTGCCGCCCCAGCGCGCCACCTGCGGCGAACGGGCGGTGAAGACACGCTGCCAGATGTCCTGCCCGATCAGCATCCCGAAGGTGTAGACGACGACGTAGGTGATGATCGTCCCGGTGCCGATCGCGCCGAGCTCGAAGACGGAGTCCGCAGCCCTGGCCCTGATCCCGTCCAGGCCGCCGGCGTGGTTCCAGGTGAAGGGCAGCAGCAGGACGAAGATGCCGACGGTCTGCAGCACGAACTGCACCATGTCGGTCAGGGTGATCGACCACATCCCGCCGAGGGTGGAGTAGATCACCACGATGACGCCGCCGATCAGCACGGAGACGACCCGGTCGGTCCCGAACAGGACGTTGAACACGGTCGCGTACGCCATCGTGGAGGTGACCGCCAGCATCAGCGTGTAGGCCACCATGACCACGCCCGAGGCTGCGGTCGCCCCGACCCCGTAGCGCAGCGCCAGCATCTGAGCCACAGTGAAGATCCGCAGCCGCTGGATCTTCCCGGCGAAGAACAGGCTGAGCGCCAGGACGCCGAGGGCGATCGCCGCCACCAGCCATGCTCCGGAGAGGCCGAACTCGTAGCCGAGCGCGACGCCGCCGACGGTGGAGGCGCCGCCGAGGACGAGCGCGGACAGGGTGCCGGTGTAGAGCACCGGGCCGAGCCGGCGGCCGGCGACGAGGAAGTCGGAGCTGTCCTTGGTCCGGGACTTGCCCCACCAGCCGAAGGCGACCATGGCGGCGAGGTAGATGACGATGATGGCGAGATCCATGAGGTGTCCGATCAGGTGGGGGCGAACATGCGGAGGACGGTCGGAAGAACCACCACAGCAGGGCCGCTGGTGGTGAAGGTGCCGGCGACGATCTCGCCGACGGTGTCCGGGGTCGCGGCGTGGACGGGGATGCCGAACGCCTCGGCCAGTCGGACGAAGTCGGGTCGGGCCAGCTCGGTGGCGGTGGCGGCGCCGAAGGCCCCGGTCATGTACTCGCGCAGAATCCCGTAGCCGCCGTCGTCGATCACCAGCCAGGTGACCTCGGCGTCGTGCTGGCGGGCGGTGGCGAGCTCGGCGATCGAGTACATCGCGCCGCCGTCGCCGGTGACCGCGAACGTACGCCGTCCGGTCCCGACGGCTGCGCCGATCGCCGAGGGAAAGGCCGGCCCGAGACCGCCGGACGCCTGCGCGGTGTGGAAGCCGCCGGAGCGTGGATCCCAGGCCGACCAGGCCCAGTACGCCGCGATGGTCATGTCCCAGAAGGTGTCGGTGTCGTCGGGCACCGCCGCACGCAGGTCGGCGAGCAGCCGCTGCTCGGCGGCGAGGTCCTGGGCGTCGAGCCGAGCCTGGACCCGGGTACGCAGATCCTGAGCGACTCGCGTGCCGGACCGCCTCGGGCCCGGCTCACCGGCGCCGGGAAGCGCCGCGGCCAGGTCGGTGAGAGCCGCGGCGGCGTCGGCATGGATGCCGAGCACGTCGTGGTTGGAGCCGAGCACGCGGGCTTCGGCGTCCACCTGGATCACCCGGCCGCGCGGTGCGAACGTGCCGTAGTTGCTGGTCACCTCGCCGAAGGAGGTGCCGACCGCGAGCAGGACATCCGCATCGTCGAGCAGGTCGGTGGTGTACCGGTCCTCGATCCACGCGCCTGCGCTCAGCGGGTGCGCGAGCGGGATCGAGCCGTTGCCGCCTGAGGTGGAGATCACCGGCGCGTCCAGGGCCGCGGCGAGGGCGACCAGCGCCTGCGGAGCGCCCGCGGAGCGGCGTACGCCTCCCCCGGCGAGGATCACCGGGCGCTGGGCCGCGGCCAGCAGCCGGGCGGCCTCGGCGGCGACCTCCGGCCGAGGCCGGCGCGGCACGGGAACCGCTGCGGTCAGGCCGGCCACCGGTGGCACCGTGACGTCCTCGAGGAGCACGTCCTGCGGGATCTCGACCCACACCGGCCCCGCCGGCGCCTCCTGGGCGGCGGCCCACGCATCGGCGAGCACGCCGGGGATGGCGGCCGCGTCCCGGACGACGGCCGTGGTCTTGGTGACGTTGCGGGCGCTGGCCTGCTGGTCGTCGAGCTGGTGCAGGTAGCCCTTGCGGGCACCGCCGAGCCCGTCGCGCGGGATCTGGCTGGTGATCATCAGGATCGGGACGCACGCGGCGTACGCCTCCTGGAGCGCGCCCAGCGCCGTGAGCGCCCCCGGCCCGGTGGAGCAGAACACCACGCCGACCTCGCCGGTCGTACGGGCGTATCCGTCGGCTGCGAAGACCGAGTTGTTCTCGACCCGGGAGGAGACGAAGGACAGGTCGCTGCGGCGGATGGCGTCGAAGAGACCCAGCGCGTGCTGGCCCGGGATGCCGAACACGTGGGTCGCGCCGAGAGCGGTCAGGCTCTCGACGGTGACATCGCCGCCGTTGCGTCCCATCACACTCCACCCAGGTGGCGCATCGCGAGCAGCGAGACCAGGTCGTAGGCCACGTGCGAGGCCGCGACGCCGGTCAGCTCGGCATGGTCGTACGCCGGGGCGACCTCGACCACATCGGCGCCGATCAGGTTCAGGCCGACGAAGCCGCGCAGGATCTCCAGCAGCTCACGGGAGGTGAGCCCGCCGGCCTCGGGGGTGCCGGTGCCGGGGGCGTGCGCCGGGTCGAGGACGTCGATGTCGACCGAGACATAGACCGGACGGTTGCCGACCCGCTGCTTGATCTTCTCGACGACCTCGTCGACGCCCTGACGGAAGACGTCTGCGGAGGTGACGATCCCGAAGCCGAAGCGGCGGTCGTCCTCGAGGTCCTTCTTGCCGTAGAGGGGTCCGCGGGTGCCGACGTGACATAGCGCCTCGGTGTCGAGGATGCCCTCCTCCACCGCCCGCCTGAACGGGGTGCCGTGGGTGTACTCGGCACCGAAGTAGGTGTCCCAGGTGTCCAGGTGGGCATCGAAGTGCACCAGCGCGACCGGACCGTGCCGCTCGGCGGCGGCCCGCAGCAGCGGCAGGGCGATGGTGTGGTCGCCGCCGATCGTCACCAGCCGGGTGCCACCGGCGGTGAGGTCGAGCGCCGATGCCTGCACCGTATCGAGCGCCTCCTCGATGTGGAACGGGTTGGCCGCGATGTCGCCCGCGTCGACCACCTGGGCCGAGGCGAACGGCGAGACGTCCAGAGCCGGGTTGTAGGGACGCAGCAGCCGCGACGACTCACGTACGTGCGCCGGGCCGAAGCGGGCACCCGGACGGTAGGAGACGCCGGTGTCGAACGGCACTCCGACGACCGCGATGTCGGCGTGCTCCACCTGATCGAGGCGGGGCAGCCGCGCGAACGTCGCGAAGCCGGCGTAGCGGGGGTTCTTGGAGGCGTCGACGGGCCCGATGGGCATGGGTGGTTCTCCTTGCGTGGTGCGGTGTGGCGGGGTGGTGCGGTGTGGCGGTCGAGTCAGCCGACGACGGTGGCGGCAGGCGCCGCCGCGTCGTCGACCGAGATGACCGGGGTGTTCGCGGGCGGTCCGGTCGGCACCAGCCGGGGTCCCTCGGGACCGTAGGCGTCCCGCGGCTCGGGGAAGGCGAAGAGCAGACCGAGGTAGAGCAGCGCGCCGAGTCCCATCCCGAGTGGGATGGAGATGTCGACCCCGCCGGGGATCAGCGGCGCGGCCGGACCGACGAACTGGCCGGGCACGTTCACGAAGGTGAGCGCGACGGCGGCCGCGATCAGCCAGGCGGCCAGGCCGCGCCAGTTCCAGCCGTGGGCGAACCAGTAGCGGCCCCCGCGCTGGCGGCGGTTGAAGACCTGCAGCGAGTCGGAGTCGTACCAGCCGCGCCGGACGTACCAGCCGATCATCATCACCATCATCCAGGGGACGGTGCAGCTGACGATGAGGACGGCGAAGGCGGAGATGCTGGAGACCACGTCGAAGACGAACCTTCCGATGAAGATGACGCCGATCGCGAAGACCCCGATCAAGACGGTGGACTGGACGCGGTTGAAGCGCGGGAAGACGCTGGAGAAGTCCAGCCCGGTGCCGTAGAGCGCGGTGGTGCCGGTCGACATGCCACCGATCAGGGCGATCAGCGCGACGGGCACGAAGTACCAGCCCGGAGCGATCGCAAGCAGGCCGGAGGCGTACGCACCGGAGGCGAAGATCTCGGGCTCGCGGGTGGCGATGATCGTCATGGTGACCAACCCGAAGCAGAACGGTACGAGGGTGGCGATCTGTGCCAGGAACGCGGCAGCCATCGAGGAGCGTCCGGGGGTGTCGCGTGGGATGTAGCGGGCCCAGTCGCCCAGGAAGGCGCCGAAGCTGACCGGGTTGGACATCACGATCAGCGCCGAGCCGACGAACGCCGCCCAGAAGCCGGGCTCGCCGAACGCCTCCGAGCCGGAGCCGAACGCGCCGGCGTAGCCGGGGTCGAAGTCGCCGGCGAAGGCGACGATGCCGAGCAGGAAGAGCAGGGTCGCGGCAATCACGGCGACCTTGTTGACCAGCAGCATGAACCGGAAGCCGTAGATGCACACGACCAGGACGAGCACGGCGAAGAGGCCGTACGCCAACCCCAGGGTCAGGTCGTTCTCCGGCAGCCCGACCGCGCGGTTGGCACCGCCGACGAGCACATCGCCCGAGCTCCACACCGAGATCGAGAAGAACGCGAGCGCGGTGAGCAGGGAGAGGAACGAGCCGACGATCCGGCCGTGCACGCCGAGGTGGGCCGAGGAGCTGACCGAGTTGCTGGTGCCGTTGCGCGGGCCGAAGAGCGCCATCGGGGCGAGGACGACGGCACCGAGCAGCAGCCCGAGGATCGTGGCCATCAGGCCGTGCGCGAAGGAGAGCCCGAAGAGGATCGGGAAGCTGCCGAGCACCACGGTGGCGATCGTGTTGGCGCCACCGAAGGTGAGCCGGAACAGGTCGAGCGGCCGGGCGCTGCGCTCGGGGTCGGGGATCGGCTCGACGCCGTGCTGCTCGACCTCGGTGACCCTCGGCGGCGGCTGGTGCTGCGTGCTGGTGATCGGGTCCGTGGGCACCGGGCCTCCTGAGGATGCGGTCTGTGGGTGGGATGCGGTCTGTGGGTGGGCTGAGATCTGCGTCACTGTAAGAGCACCCGGAACGCCGCCGCAATCGTTTCGTTCTTAACCTGGCTGTAATAGCTGTCGATATGCCGGTCGCGGTCGGAGAATCCGTCATAATGGCATCAGATCCCCTCCCCTGAGGATCGATCCGACCCCGGAGACGCTCCGAAAAAATGTCGAACGAAATCACGCCCGGAGTCCTCGACAGCACCGATGAGGCGATCCTCGTCCTGCTCGAGGAGGACGGTCGCCTCACCCACCGCGAGATCGCCGCCCAGGTCGGCCTCTCCCGATCGGCCGCGGCCACTCGGGTCCAGCGGCTGCTGACCGAGGGGCACATCGACGTCCGGGGCGTCGTCCACCCTGCCGTTCTCGGGCATGACGTACTCGCCCACGTCTCGGTCACCGTGGACGGCTCCGCAACCCAGGTCGCACAGGCCGCCGCGGCGCGCGAGGACACCACGCTGGTCTCGATGACCAGCGGCCAGCACGCCCTGGTCCTGGAGCTGCGGGCGACGGACATCGGCCGCATCGACGACGCCCTCGCCGAGGTGCGCGCGATCGACGGCATCGTCACCACCGAGACCCTGCTCTACACCGAGGTCATCCGCGACGTGGCCGCCCCGGTCGGCCCCGCACCCGCCGCCGGGTCGCTCGATGCGACCGACTACGCCCTGCTGCGCGCGCTGCAGACCAACGGCCGCGCGTCCTACGTCGAGCTGGCCGCGAGCGTCGGCCTCTCCCCCGCTGGCACCCGCCGGCGTGTGGTCCGGCTGCTCGACGGCAACGTCGTCCGGGTCGGCGCCGTCTTCCGTCACTCTGGCCAGGAGCGGCGTACGGCCACCGGGATCGGTCTCCGTCTCGACGGCGCCGCCCACCGCCCGATCGCCGAGCAGCTCGCCCGGCTCCCCGCAGCCACCTTCGTAGCCCGCACCCTGGGTCGCTACGACGCCCTGCTCACCGTCAACACCGCCACCTCGGGCGACTTGGTCGGGGTCCTCGACCACATCCGCGAGCTCGACGGCGTCCGCGAGGCCCAGACCTGGAGCCACCTCCGCTTCGTCAAGGAGACGTACGCCTCCCTGCACCTCGGCGGCGTCTGAGCCACCGCCGAGGTATCTCTCGCAGGCGTCAGTCGGCCTCGGAGATCTGGCGCAGGGTGGCGACGACCTTGCACTCCGGCCAGTGCGTCGCGTGCAGCTGCGCGAACTCCTGCTGCCCGGCGATCGCCTCCTCGAGGGTGTCGTAACGCGTCAGCGCCCAGCCGCCGACGACCTCCTTGGCCTCGGCGTACGGGCCGTCGACCCGGGTGACCTCACCCTTGTCCACGATGAAGTTCACCGCGTCCTCGCTGCCGAAGAGGCCGCCGCCGTCAAGGAAGTGGCCAGCAGCTGCCTGCTCGCCGATGTAGTCGTCCATCGCCTTGAACAGGGCCTCCGGCGCCGGGCCGATCCCCTCTTCCATCCTCACGAAACCCATGAAACGCGGCATGATGTGCTCCTCAGTTCGGGGCCAACCGCTTCTCGGTGGCCGACACCTGTGCGTCGAACCTCATCGTGCTCCTTCGACATCGACATCGGAAGAACTTTTCGCCAGCCTCCGAACGATCCCCGGAAAGCGCTTCCCGGAAGGTATCGCGCCAGTCCGGATCGGCATTGGACGGCCCTCGACGGCTGACGCGAGCATGACCTTCATGACTCGGAATGAGACGTACGTCACACATCTCGCATCTTCGACGCGGTGGCCCGCTCGCATCCTCGGCGTGGTGATCGGCCTGCTCTGCGCCCTGACCCTCACCGCTCCGTCTGCCGTCGCAGGCCAGGCACCCCCGCCTCCACCGGGCGACCCGACGGACACATCCAAAGCGTGGGCTCAGGCAGACGAGATCCGTGCCCGGATCAAGCCGCCGACGTTCCCCGAGCGCGAGGTCAGCGTCGTCGACTTCGGCGCCGACCCGACCGGCCAGACCAAGAGCACCGACGCCTTCAAGGACGCGATCGCGTCGGTGAACGAGGCCGGCGGCGGTCGGGTCGAGGTGCCTGCGGGCGTCTTCCTCACCGGGGCGATCCACCTGAAGAGCAACGTGAACCTCCACCTCGCCGACGAGGCGACCATCCGGTTCAGCCGCGACAAGGCGGACTTCCTGCCGGTGGTGAAGACGCGCTACGAGGGCGTCGAGCTCTACAACTACTCCCCCTTCATCTACGCCCATCGGGTGGAGAACGTCGCCGTGACCGGGAGCGGGACCCTGGACGGCAACGCCGACGCCGACAACTGGTGGGACTGGAAGGCGGACAGCCCGCGCCCCGAGACACCGGACCGCAACGAGCTCTTCCGGATGGGCGAGGAGGGTGTGCCCGTCGAGGAGCGGGTCTTCGGCGCCGGCCACTACATCCGGCCGAACTTCGTCGAGTTCTACGAGAGCCGCAACATCCTGGTCCAGGGCGTCACCCTCAACAACTCGCCGATGTGGCTGCTGCACCCGACGCTGTCCGAGAACGTGACCATCGACGGCGTACATCTGGAGAGCCTCGGCCCCAACAACGACGGCGTGAACCCCGAGTCGAGCCGCGACGTGCTCATCACGAACACCTTCTTCAACACCGGCGACGACAACATCGCGATCAAGTCCGGCCGCAACGCCGAGGGCCGTCGCATCGGCGTACCTGCCGAGAACATCCTCATCGAGGGCAACTACATGCAGGCGGGCCACGGCGCGGTCGTCGCCGGCAGCGAGATGTCGGGCGGCGTACGCAACGTCTTCGCGCAGGACAACGTCATGGACAGCCCCGATCTCGACCGCGTCGTCCGGATCAAGACCAACTCCGTACGCGGCGGTGTGGTCGAGGACATCTACGTGCGCGACAACGCGGTGCCGCAGCAAGGCGGCCAGGCGGTGTGGGTCGACTTCCGGTACGAGGAGGGCGACGCGGGTGACTTCACCCCCACGGTGCGCGACATCTACATCGAGGACCTGCACAGCGTCGGCGGCACGCACGCGATCTTCCTGCGTGGCTACGCCCGCTCGCCGGTCACCAACATCAACATCCTCAACTCGTCCTTCTCCGGTGTCCGCACGCCGATGCTCGCCGAGCACGTCCAAGGCCTACGCCTGGTCAACACCACGATCAACGCCCAGCCTGCTGACGCGGTCGTCTGCCAGGGCACGGTGTGGCTGGGAGTCCCCGAAGAGCTGGCCAACTCCGGCGTCGAGGACCGGGCCGTGGATGGTCGATGGTGTCTGTCCGAGCAGTTCGCCGAGGAGCACGCGTGGTCATCGCCCGGAGAGTTCCGCGCCTTCGTCGCGGAGCGAACCGCTGCCCTGCTGAAGGCGGGCACGATCACCGAGACGGAGAAGGAGGCGCTGCAGGAGGCCGCGGCCACAACCGACATCGGGCGAAGCTGACGTCCGTCCGAGGCCGCCTGCTAGCGTCAGGCGTTGGCGGCCTCGGACTCGGGTGCCGGGTCCTGCGCCGGGGCGCCGCCGAGCTTGCCGCCGGCCTTCCGCACCGCGATCACGACGATCACGGCCGCGACAGCGAAGAGCAAGCCGTAAGCAGCCACCGACTCGGCCTCGAAGTTGCGCAGCAGCGTACGTCCGTTGGTGACCAGGATGATGCTGCCGACCAGGCCGCCGAGGACGGGCAGCGAGAGGTGCTTGACCAGGTAGGCGGCGAACGGGGCCGCGATCACGCCGCCGATGAGGAGGCCGGCGATGACGCGCCAGTCGAGCGCCTCCCCGGCAAGTCCGACGAGGAATCCGACGCTCGCCGAGAGGGTCGTGACGAACTCTGCGGTGGAGACCGAGCCGATCACCTTGCGCGGGTGCAGGGTGCCGCTCGAGATCAGGGTGGGCGTGGTCACCGGCCCCCAGCCGCCACCACCGGTGGCGTCGATGAAGCCGCCGAAGAGTCCCAGCGGCGCGAGCAGACCGAGCCCCGGGCGACGGCCCGGGATGAAGACCGGGGGCTTGCCGAAGACGAAGCGGGCGATGATGTAGATGCCCAGGACGAGCAGGAGGCCGGCCACCCAAGGCGTGGCGCTCTCGGTGGAGATGCTGGAGAGGACGGTCGCGCCGGCGAAGGCGCCGATGCCGCCCGGAATCGCGATCTTCGCCACGACCTTCCAGTCAACGTTGCCGAGCCGCCAGTGCGAGACGCCCGAGACGAACGTCGTGCCGACCTCAGCCAGGTGCACCGACGCCGAGGCGACCGCAGGCGCGACACCGGTCGCGACCAGCAGAGTGCTCGAGGTGACGCCGTACGCCATGCCCAGCGACCCGTCGACAGCCTGGGCCGCGAGACCGACAAGAGCAAAAATGATCAGCCGCTCCATGGGGGCCTCCTATGTGCAATCGAAAATGGCGAGGTAGTAATGTAACGCGATTTACTACACATAGTCGGATCGGGGCCCTGGGTCGTCTCGATGGGCGAACAGGTCGGCCCGCCGATCCGACCACCAGAGGGAGCCGTCTGCCCTCGCTGGTCGAGCCGCCGGAGCCGCTAGGCGGGGGCGTGTCGAGACCAACACGGTCACTTCCGCGGGAAACCTCGCCTCGCCCAGGGCTCTCGAGAACTTTCTTCAGATCGGTGCTTGACCTTGACGCTACGTCAGGGCTGCACGCTTCTTTCACGGCCCCAAACAAGGAGCCGGGAAACACACACCAACCGATCACAAGGGAGCATCACCATGAACAACCTCCTCAGCCGCCTCGTAGGTGACAAGAAGGACTGGAAGCGCATGGAAGCCCGCGCCGCCGAGCTTCCCGCGGACTACCGCACCGTCTACTCGGAGATGAAGAGCTACATGTGGCGCTTCACCGCCGGCGACGGGATGGACATCGTCGAGACCCTCCGCGAGATCCTCGATCTGTTCGAGACCGAGGCCGCTGCTGGTCGTTCGGTCATCGAGGTCACCGGGACCGACCTGGCCGCCTTCTGCGACGCACGGCTGCCCGAGCAGCACGACGCCTACCGCGCCAAGCTCCGCGCCAACCTCAACGAGGTCGCCTCGAAGCTCGCATGAGCCCGTCGAATCTCGACGGCACTCGACTGAAATTGCATCCGGAGGCCTCAGCGGCAATCAATCCTTCGGATCCCTGGCTCCGACACATGTGACGCAATTTCGACGAATTAGCGATGCTCTTCATTCGTTTGACGGGCATTGGGCTTCAGGGCGGCGTAGCGTCGTGACCTATGTCCGAGGAAACCTGGCATGAAGCACGATTGATCCCAACCTCAGGAATCAGTGGCGCGGAGGAACAAGAAAGGCGTGCCACCTCAGCGGTTCTGGCAGTGATGAGCGTTGTCAAGGAGTTCGGAAAGGCTCTCTTAGGGCATCTCGGCGCTCCAGCCGGACAGATCGAGACGTACATCGAAGTCCCATTCATGCTGAGCGAAAGACGTTGCTACCCAGACGGTCTCATTCGTGTGAGCCGTGGCACGAAGTCATGGACTGCCCTCGTCGAAGTGAAGACAGGAAAGAACGAGCTTCAAACAGAGCAGCTGGAGAACTATCTCGACATCGCACGGGACGAGGGGTTCGACGCATTAATCACGATCAGCAACGAGATCCCGGGCATTGCCGGGCAGCATCCGACGAAGGTGGACAAGCGCAAACTGAAGAAGGTCGCACTCCATCACTGGTCATGGTCGTACGTTCTGTCGACAGCCGTGATGCAGAAGGAACACCGGGGCGTCTCCGATCCTGAGCAGGCTTGGATTCTCGGCGAGCTGATCCGCTATCTCGAGCACCCTCGCTCCGGCGCGATGGAACTCGAGGACATGGGGGCGAACTGGGTCGCGGTTCGGGATGCGGTGATCGCCGGCACCCTTCGCGCATCCGACAGGAGCGCTCCTGAAGTCGCTGCACGGTTCGACGCTCTGCTTCAGTACGTCAGCCTTCGGCTCGGCCAGAAGCTAGGCACCGACGTACTCCCGATCCTGACGAGGAAGGAGCAGGCAGATCCATCGCTCCGCGCACAATCTGTCCTCACGAGAATGGTCAACGACGCCGAACTTGCCGGATCCATTCGCATTCCGAACGCAGTCGGTCCGATCAACATACTCGCCGACCTGAGGGCAGGCCGTGTCACCTGCTACATCGACCTGGACGCACCCCGCGAAGGTCGCCCAACGACGCGAATCAACTGGATAGTCCGACAACTCAAGCATGCACCCGACTCGACGCGAGTCGAGTCCTTCGTCGCCAACTCGCGAGGCACAGGAGCCGCCGAGCTACTCGGAAAGGTCCGCGAGGAACCGACGTGTCTCATCACGGACCCGAAGAAGGAAATTAGGACCTTCCGCGTCGCATTGTCAGCTCCGATGGGCGCAAAGCGTGGCCGCGGACGCGGAGCGTTCATCGACTCAGTGATCGACCTCTTGGATACGTTCTACGGCGACGTCGTTCAGCACCTGAAGGCGTGGTCGCCGGCAGCACCGAAACTTCGCGAGCCTGCCCCGGTGCCCGACGAGCGTCCCGCCCTGACGTCGACCGCGATCTCCTCGCAAGATGGGCCCGAGGAAGTCACGTCATCCGGGTCACCGGTGCATTCGCCCTAACCGGCGCATCCCCACACCCACGTCACTGACTGACCCGCTTCGACCTCAGCGGTGTCCGCCGTCGGTTGCACGTGCGGCGATCGCAGCCTGCAGACGCGTCATGTCCTCCTGGCGGAACGGGTCGAGACCGGTGAGTGCGGCGATGCGGCGCAGTCGGTTGTCGATGGTGTTGGGGTGGACCTGGAGGCGGCGGGCGCTTCGCGAGCGGTGCCGGTTCTCGGCGACGAAGATCTCGAGGGTGGAGAGGAGAACCGGCTCGCTGCCCAGCGGCTCGACCAGGTCGGCGAGCGCCTGCTGCGCCGGCCCTGGACGGGACATCTGATATTCGAGGGCGACGTCGACGATCCCGTAGCAGCCGGGACGACGGCCGAGGCGATCGGCGAGATCGCGGACCTCGATCGCCGTACGTGCAGCCTGCGCGACTCCCGCGGCCTCGGTGCGACCGTGGGCGAGACCGCCGAAGACCGAGATGCCCGATCCAGCCAGCAGGCTGGTGATGGCGGCCGGATCCAGCTCACCCTCATCGGCCTCGCCTCGAACCGGTACCAGCACCAGGCCGTCGCGATAGTGCGGCAGCCACAACACGTCCGGACCCAGGTGCTGCAGCAAGTGTTGACGCGTTCGGCGCAAGGCGCGGGCATGAACGACGTCCGTCCGGGACCCCGTCAGTCCGGGCGTCCAGCGCGCCCCGTCGTCGGCGCCCGGTTCGAAGTGGGGGACGACGCGGACCGCGATGACCGCGTAACCGCTCGCCAGCTGGAGGCCCGCCAGCGATGCCGCTTCCAGCAACGTCGGCACGTCGCCGCCGTCCACGAGCGCCTTGCCGAGCTGGAGCCGGGCGGAGAGCTCCTCGCCGAGGGTGAGCTGGCGCTCGCGGTGGTAGCCGTCCGCGACGGCCGCCGTCACGGCCTGGAGGTAGTCGATGAGTCGCGCGGTCAGCTCCGCCACGACCGCACCTGACTGGTCGCGATGCCGCGCATGGACGACCTGCAGCATGTGCTGTGCGCCCAGGAAGTAGGCGCGTACGACATCGCCCATCTCGACACCCTCCTCGGCGCGCTGGGCGGCGGAGGCCGCGACCGCCGAGAGCACCTCGGGCGGCATCGGCGACCCGGTCGGCCGACCGAGGTGCTCGACGAAGGCGGTGATGCTGCGCGTGGTGATGTCCCGTACGTCGCCGTCGAGCTGTTCGGCCGGCAGCCCGGCATAGGCCGCCAGCTCGGCGGGCAGCATGCGTACGACCCGAGCAGCAAGAGTCGCGGCCTCGCTGCGCATGTCGTCCGCGATGCGTCGCAGCACGGCCAGATCCTCAGCATCGAGCTCCGCGCCAGACATGTGAGACCTCACACTCCTACCTCGGGGCCGATGGGACCTTGGGCCAAATTGTCGGTATAGGACTGTGGAGCATCCCATCCGCATGGTCCACTGTGACGCACGTCTCTTGGCCGCATGTCGCGGTCCCGCATGTTGGAGGAACACACAGTGAACGACTCGGCCCTGCTCTCGGTCGGCCTCCCCATCGCCTTGGCCATCATCATGTTCGGCCTGGGCCTGAGCCTGACCCCGGCAGACTTCCGCCGGGTCGTACGCACCCCGCGAGCCGTCTTCGTCGCGCTCACGCTCCAGATCCTGGTTCTGCCGCTGATCGCGTTCGGACTCGTCGTGGCCGCGGACGTGGATCCGCTGATCGCCGTCGGGGTCATGCTGCTGGCTGCCTCGCCCGGGGGGACGACGGCGAACCTCTTCAGCCATCTGTTCCGTGGCGACGTCGCGCTCAACGTGACGCTCACGGCGGTCAACTCGGTGCTCGCGGCGGTCTCGATCCCTTTGATCACCAACGCGGCGATCACCTACTTCGACGCCGGCGACACCCTGGGCCTGCAGTTCGGCAAGGTCGTCCAGGTCATCGCCATCGTGCTGGTTCCAGTCGGCATCGGGATGCTGGTGCGGAGCCGGTCAGCGACGTTCGCCGCACGGGCGGATCGCCCCGTACGGATCTTCTCGATCGTCGTGCTGGTCCTGGTCTCGGCCGGTGCGATCCTCGGGGAGCGGGAGAACATCGCCGACTACCTCCGCGAGATCGGCGTGGTCGTCACGCTGTTCTGCTGCGCGAGCCTCTGCCTGGGCTACCTCGGCGCTCGGGTGTTCAAGCTCGGCCAGGCGCAGGCGATCGCCACCTCGATGGAGGTCGGGATCCACAACACCACCGTGGCCCTCACCATCGCGCTCAGCGTGCTCGACAACACGACCGTGGCCATCCCCGCGGCGGTCTACAGCATCGTGATGTACGTCCTCGCCACCGCCTTCGGCTTCCTCATCACCCGGTCTCGTACGGCCCGGCCCGCCACGCCGCACGACGCGGCCATCTGAGCCACTCACAAGGAGCACTCTGTGCGCATCCAGTCCGCTCTTCCTCTCCTGACCGTCGCGACCCTGCTGATCACCGGCACACCGGCGTACGCCGCCTCCGGGATCACCACGGGGCAGGCGCACCAGGTCGAGAAGTACGTCTCCCTCGGCGACTCCGCGGCCGCCGGGCCGATCATCGTCCCGCAGCAGGCCGGGCAGCCGCTCCCCTGCCTGCGCACCGAGCGCAACTTCCCCACCCTCGTCGCAGACGCGGTCGACGCCTCCGCCCACGTCGACGTGACATGCTCCAGCGCCGAGATCGACCACCTGCGGGAGGCGCAGTACGACGCCCCGCCGCAGCTCGACGCGCTGACCGCCGACACGACGCTGGTCACGCTCGGACCGATCGGCGCCAACGACGCCGGCCTCGTCACCTCCGTGCTCGGCTGCCTGGTTCCCGGGTGCGCGACCCGGGACGGCAGCAAGGTCCATGACGCGATCGAGGCCACCCGTCCGGAGCTGCAGGCGGCCCTGAAGGAGATCAAGCGCCGCGCGCCGCGCGCCGAGCTGGTGGTCGTCGGCTATGGCGAGTACCTGCCGAAGGGAGGATGCCCCCTCGTCCAGCCGCTCACCCGGCAGGACGCCGACTATGTGCGCGGGCTGACTCACCACATGAGCAACGTCCTGCGCGAGGTCGCAGACGAGGCCGGCGCCGCGTTCACGGATCTTCGGACGATCCCGGGCGCCGCCGACCACACGGCCTGCGCTCCTGCCGGACAACGGTGGCTCGAGGGTCTGATCCCGGTCAGTCTCGACGGCGCCGTCCCCTTCCACCCCACCGCGCTCGGCATGGACGCCTTCGCCGACGCGGTCGGTGAAACTGTCCTCAGCCGCGCTCGGTGAGCAGCGGGGCGACGCGGTCGACGACGACATCGATCGGAGCCGTCGACCGCGTGACCCGAGCCACCATGATCGCCCCCTCGAGGGAGCTGATAGCCAGCACCGCGAGGTCGTCGGCCTCGGGCTGAGCACGCCCAGACCCGACGAGCAGATCGGCGAGCGCGGTCTGCCAGTCGGAGACGATGCCGTTGACGACGGGCCCCAGATCGGCGTCGTGATGGGCCTCCTGCATGGCCGCCCCGATGGGACAGCCGGCCGCGAAGTCGGTGTCGACGAGCTGCGCCCGGTAGTGCTGGCAGATGGCGACGAAGACCACCGATGGGTCGACGCCGGCATCTGCCGCCTCACGCAGACTGCCGGTGACATTCTCCCCCGCCCAGATGAGCGCATCGGTGATCAGCTCGCGGCGTCCTCCAGGGAAATGGAATCCCACCGAGCCGCGAGGGCCGTTGCTGTGCGCCAAGACCTTGGCCACCGACGTACCGGCGATGCCGTGTTCGCGCAGCAGGAGCGCCGCACTGGCGACCATGCGCTGCCTGGTGTCGGTCCGCAACCCCATGTATCCATTCCTCCGACTCGCCACTATGCTGTGTTGCATAGCATAGCAAAAGGAGAAGGCATGCGTGAGCTCAACCTGATCAAGCCCGGCCACCTCGGCTGGGTGGAGAAGCCCGACCCGGTGCTGGCCGATCCCGGCGATGCGCTGGTGCGGCCGTTCGTCGCGAGCCGCTGCGACGGCGACGCGCTCCCGCTGCACCTCCACGGGCTCAAGCACCGGGCGATGCAGGCCGCGATGAGGTCTGGAGCGATCGACCCGTCAGTCGCCGACATCATCGGCAAGGAGCCGTTCGCGGGCCCGTTCGGCATCGGCCACGAGGCCATCGCGCAGGTCACCGCGGTCGGTGAGGCGGTGACCGACATGCGGGTGGGCGACATCGTGGTCGTCCCCTGGGCCGTGTCGTGCGGCACCTGCTACGAGTGCCGGCTCGGCCTGACCGCGAAGTGCTCGACCTTCGTGCCCACCAGCCCGGGCAAAACACTGTCGTGCTTCGGGTTCGGGCCCATGTCCGGGGCCTGGGGCGGCGTCATCTTCGACACCCTCCGCATCCCGTTCGCCGACCACATGCTGGTGCGGGTCCCCGACGGGGTCGACCCGCTGCGGGTCGCCTCGGCCGGCGACAACCTCACCGACGCCTGGCGCGGCGTCGCCCCGACCCTCGCGCAGCGACCGGGCGGTCGCGTCCTCGTCATCGGCGGCGGCGCGCAGAGCATCGGCCTCTACTCCGCCGGTCTCGCCGTGCTGCTCGGCGCCGAGCGCGTCGACTACTTCGACGACCGCGACAGTCGCCTGGAGATCGCCGAGAGCTTCGGCGCGACCGTCCACCGGATCGACAGATCACGCCGCAAGTCAGTGGTGCCACGGATCGCGGAGCGCTACGACGTCGCCGTCGAAGCCTCCTCGACCGGACAGGGCCTGCGCGACGCCCTGCGCGCCCTGCGTCCTGGCGGCATCTGCACCGGCAACGGCTACTACCTGGGCGCCAACACCCTGCTTCCGGTGATGGACATGTACGCCACCAGCGCAACCCTCCAGGTCGGCGTCTCCCACGTCCGCCCGCACCTGCCGGAGATGCTCGACTTCATCGCCCGCACGGGGTTCGAGGCCGAACGCGTCACCAGCCTGCTCGCCGACTGGGACGACGCCATCGAGGCCTACCCGGCCCACACCACCAAGGTCGTTCTCCACCGCGACCCGCTCGACCTCTAGGCCGGGCGGCGGTTAGTCGAGCATGTCCTTCGGCAGCCCGCCCTGTCGGCAGCTGATGGGCGGAACTGACCCGCTCATGAGGCCCGGGGCGCGAACAGCGCCTCGGGCCGGAGTGGCCTCGCGACGACCGGTCTCGGCGTCGGCTAGATTGCCGTGACCGCAAGCCCGAGAAGGAGCTCAGATGACCACCCCACTGGCACGTACGGCACAGATGATGGCGCTCGCATTCATGACCATGGTCGTGGGGCTGGGGGTCATCGTCGCGCTCAGCATCCCCGACGCCGACCTGCAGCTGCCCTCGGCGTACGTCATCGGCGGGCAGGTCGCGGCCGGCGTGGTCATGGCTCTGCTGTGCTCGGCGATCGGCTTCCGCGCCGTTCCGGTCACGCCCGGGACCCCGCCCGAGAAGGCGACCAGCGAGGGCCTGCAGAAGCACCAGACGTCGATGATCCTGCGGCTCGTCCTCAGCGAGGTCGTCGCGCTCGTCTCCCTCGCACTGGCCTTCGTCCTCACCGAGGGACAGCTGATGACGTACGTCATCGGCGGGGCCATCTCGCTGGCTCTGATGGCCTACTTCGCGTACCCGTCGGCGCGCAACGTCCGCAAGGTGGAGGCCAGCCTCGACAGCGCTGGTGCGCCGTCGAGGCTGGCAGAGGCGTTCGGCGTGGGTGACGGTCCGGCCAGCACCCACAAGGTGCTCTAGACCGCCAGGTCGATCCCCTCGGCGGCGAGCGCCTCGCGGTAGGCCTCGACGTTGCGCATCTTCACGCTCTCGTAGCCACGCACCATGTCCGGGAGCTCCGCGAGGCGGACGGCCCGGGCGTACGACTCCTCAGTGAGGTCAGCGGCGAGACCGGTGACCAGCGCCGAGTAGTGCGCGAGCAGGGCCCGCTCGGTGCGGCGTACGTGGAAGCGACCGAAGGGGTCGAGGACCGTGCCGCGGAGGAACTTCAGCGTCGCCAGCAGGCGCAGGATGAAGTGGGAGCGCGGGCCGAAGGACATCTTGCCGCCCTTCAGGAACGCACCGAAGATCGGCGGGGAGAGCTTGAAGCTGATCTTGCCCTGCACCTCGGCACGGACACCGTCCAAGGCGGCCGGGGCGGTGAGGAGCCGGGCGACCTCGTACTCGTCCTTGTAGGCGGTGAGCTTGAACAGGTAGCGGGCGACCGCCTCGGAGAAACGGGTGTCCGTGGTCACCGCGCGCTCGGCGTTCCAGATCCGGTCGACGGTCTCGACGTAGTCGCGGGCGGTCGCCTGGTTCTGGAAGGCGACGAGCTTCGGCGCGCGGACCTCGGCGAGGCGGCGCACCTCGCCGTCGAACGACGCTCCGTCCAGAGCCGGCACGGCGACCTGCTCGACCGGCGCGGTCGAGGTGCCGGTGACCTTGGCGAACTCCTCCGGCGCGGCGACCGAGGCGCGGCCCCAGCGGAAGGCGGCGACGTTGGCGCTGACCGCGACCCCGTTGATGCCGATGGCCTCCTCGATCGCCTCGGCGGGGATCGGAAGCGCGCCGGCCTGGTAGGCGGCGCCGACCAGGAGGAAGTTGGCCGCGGCGGTGTTGCCAAAGAGGGTCTCCGCCGCCGCGAGCGCGTCGAAGGCGCGCAGCGACGACGTCGCGCCGTTCACCCGGGTGAGCAGCTCGTCGTCGGCCGGGTAGGCGATGTCCTTGTCGTAGACCATCGGCCCGGTCGGCGTCTTGCTGGTCGACACGACCGCACGGGTCAGCGCCGGGTTGCCGTAAGCGAGGTTCTTGCCCTCGGCCAGGGTGAGCAGGTCGAAGCCGAGCAGCGCGTCGGCCGAACCCGGAGTGACCCGGTTCGAGGGATCGATCGCGCCCGGGCCGAACCGCAGGTGAGCCGTCACCGGGCCCGCCTTCTGGCTCATCCCGACCTGGTCGAGCGACTCCACGCCGAAGCCGGCGCGCAGCGCGGCGGTCGCGAGCACCTGGTTGACGGTGACGATGCCGGTGCCACCGATGCCGGCCATGAAGACGCCGTACGTCCGCTCCAGCTCGCCGTAGCCCGGGTCGGCCACCGTCGGCGGCTCGGGGGTCGACTTCTTCGCCTTCTTGACGGTCGGGTCGGTCTCGACGGCCATGAAGGAGGGGCACTCCCCCTCGACGCAGGTGTAGTCGGTGTTGCACGAGGTCTGGTCGATGCGGGTCTTGCGGCCCAGCTCGGTCTCGACCGGCTGGACCGAGAGGCAGTTGGACTTCACGCCGCAGTCGCCGCAGCCCTCGCACACGGCCTCGTTGATCACGATCTTGGTGTTGCGGGCCTCGATCGTGCCCCGCTTGCGCTGACGGCGGGCGTCGGCGGCGCAGTGCTGGTCGTAGATCAGGACGGTCACGCCCTCGACCTCACGCAGCTCCCGCTGGGCGTCGTCGAGGCGGTCGCGGTGCCAGAGACGTACGCCTGCGGGGAAGTGAGCGCGGCGATAGCGCTTCGGCTCGTCGGCGACGACGATGATCGCCTTGACGCCCTCGTTCATCAGCTTGTGGGTCAGCTGCGCCATCGCGACCTCGCCCTGCCGCTTCTGGGCACCAGTCATCGCGACGACGTCGTTGTGGAGCAGCTTGTAGGTGATGTTGACCCCGGCCGCGACGCACGCCTGGATCGCCAGCTGCGCGGAGTGGAAGAAGGTGCCGTCACCGACGTTCTGGAAGGTGTGGCCGGCGTGGCTGTAGGGCGCCTGCCCGATCCACTGCGAGCCCTCGCCGCCCATCTGGGTGATGCCGACGACCGCGCTGTCCTCACGCTGCGAGGCGGTCACCAGGGTGTGGCAGCCGATGCCGCCGCCACCGAGCGAGCCGTCCGGCAGCGCGGTGGAGCGGTTGTGCGGGCAGCCGCTGCAGAAGTAGGGGGTGCGCGAGGTGGAGAGCAGCGGCAGGTCGATCCGGGCGGGCCCGGCGGACTTCAGCTGGGCGTGGCCCTTCAGCGCACGGCGCAGCGGCGCGAGCAGGCGGCCGGCGGTCAGCTCACCGTCGAGCGGGACCAGCGGTACGCCGTTGCGGTCCTTCTTGCCGATGATGACGGGAGCGGCGGGCTCGCCGTAGAGGATCTCGCGGATGCCCTGCTCGATGAAGGAGGTCTTGTCCTCGACGACGATGATCTCCTCGAGGCCCTCCGCGAACTCCGAGACGATGGTCGGCTCGACCGGCCACATCATGCCCAGGCGCAGCACCCGGACACCGGCGGCCATCAGCCCGTCGTGGTCCAGGCCGAGGTCCTTGAGTCCCTGGCGCATCGAGTCGTAGCACGAGCCGGAGGCGACGATGCCGACCTTGGCGTTCGGCGCCTTGACCTCGATCCGGTTGAGCCGGTTCTCGGCGGCGTACGCCTTCACGACGTTCATCCGGGGGCCGTAGAGCTTGGCCTCGGCGCCGACGATCCGGTCCGGGAAGAGCTCGATCTTGGTCGGCTCGTAGGTGTAGGGGACGCCCTCCCACTGGGTCTTGGGCGTGACCGGGTCGAGGACGCCGATCTCCGGGTTGACCACCCAGGCGCCGTCGGCGACATCCGCGACGATCTTGAGCGCGACGACGCAGCCGGAGGCGCGGGAGAGGGCGATGCCCTCCATGCCGTACTCGACGATCTCGGCGGCGTTGCGCGGGAACAGCACCGGGATGCCGAGCGAGGCCAGGGTGCGCTCGCTGACCGCGGGCACGGTGGACGACTTGGCGGCCGGGTCGTCGCCGACCAGCATCAGCATGCCGCCGGTGGGGTGGGCGCCGTACATGTTGGCGTGACGCATCGCGTCGAGCGCGCGGTCGACGCCGGGACCCTTGCCGTACCAGACCCCGGTCACGCCGTCGTAGCGCTCGGTGTCGAGGGTGACCGCCGACTGGCTGCCCCAGACAGCGGTCGCGGCGAGCTCCTCGTTGAGGCCGGGAACCACGGTGATGTCGGCGTCGGCCATCTCCTTCGGCAGACCCAGCAGCAGCTGGTCGAGACCGCCGAGCGGGCTGCCCGGGTAGCCGGAGATGAAGGTGCCGGTCCGCAGGCCGCGGCGCTGGTCCAGCGCGCGCTGCTCGACGAGCATCCGCGCGATCGCCTGGATCCCGGTGAGCAACACCGGGCCGGCTCCGACTCGATAGCGGTCTGCCAGGTCATAGGCCTCGAACGAGGTCCCGGGCTCGAACACTGCGGTCATATGGGTGACTCCTCAATCTGCCGGGCGGCGCTGGTGGTCCGTCTGGAGCGTTGTGCCGGGACTGCCGGGTGAGGCTGTCCCGAGGAACCACCCGCAGGGTGTGCGGGTGGTCTGAGTCACATCATCGTTGATCGAGCCCGAGTGATGCCAATCACCAAGCGACGCTGAGGTACTGCGTCTCCAGGTACTCCTCCAGCCCGGCTCGCGCACCCTCGCGCCCGATGCCGCTCTGCTTCACCCCACCGAACGGCGCCGACGGGTCGGAGACCAGGCCGCGGTTGACGCCCACCATCCCGGCGTCGATCCGCTCGGCCACGTGCAGCGCCTCGCCCATCTCGCCGAAGACGTACGCCGCCAGGCCGAACTCGGTGTCGTTGACGGAGGCCAGCAGCTCCTCGGTGTCGTTCCAGACGACGATCGGGGCCACCGGCCCGAAGATCTCCTCGCGCAGCAGCGGCGAGTCGGCCGGTACGTCGGTCAGGACCGTGGGCGCGTAGAAGTAGCCCTCCGAGGCGGGGACCTCGGCGCGGTGGGCGATCACGGCTCCAGCGGCCACGGCGGCGTCGACGAGGCCGGTGACGGTGGCGTACGCCTTCGCGGAGATGAGCGGGCCGATGTCGCTGCCCTGCTCGGCGGGGCCGACCCGGAGCGCCTCCACGGCCGCACCGAGGCGGGCGGTGAACTCCTCGGCGACGTCGGCGTGGACGTAGAGCCGGTTGGCCGCGGTGCAGGCCTGTCCCCCGTTGCGGAACTTGGCGACCATCGCGCCCTCGACCGCGGCGGCCACGTCGGCGCTCGAGGTCACCACGAACGGCGCGTTGCCGCCGAGCTCCATCGAGGTGTTCACGACCCGGTCGGCGGCCTGGCGGAGCAGGACGCGGCCGACGCCGGTCGAGCCGGTGAAGGAGATCTTGCGGACCCGTACGTCGGCGAGCCAGGTGCTGACGATGGCAGGAGCGTCCAGGCCGGGCACCACGTTGACGACGCCGTCGGGCACGCCGGCCTCGGCGATCAGCCGGGCGACCGCGAGGGCCGTCAGGGGCGTCTCGGCGGCGGGCTTGAGCACGACCGTGCAGCCGGCCGCGAGCGCCGGGGCGATCTTGCGGGTGGCCATCGCGGCCGGGAAGTTCCACGGGGTCACGAGGGCGGCCACGCCCACCGGCTTGTGGGTCACGATGGTGCGGGTGCCGCCGGCCGGCGAGGCACCGAAGTCGCCGTGCGGACGCACGGCCTCCTCGGCGTACCAGCGGAAGAACTCGGCGGCGTAGACGACCTCGCCGCGGGCGTCGGCGAGGGACTTGCCGTTCTCGAGGGCGATCAGGGCGGCGAGCTCGTCGGCGTCGCGCAGCATCAGGTCACGAACCTTGCTGAGCAGGTCGCTGCGGGTGCGCGGCGGCAGCGCCGACCACGCGGGGAGCGCCGCGGCGGCCGCATCGACGGCCGCGGTCGCGTCGTCGGTGCTGCCGTCGGCGACGTCGGCGACGCGCTCACGGGTGGCGGGGTTCTCGACCGCGAAGACGCCGGCGCCGCCCGGACGCCACCGGCCGCCGACGAGGACGCCGCTGCCGGGCTCGAGGGCGTCGAGGTAGCTGGGCTCGGTGTTCATCGGCTGGGTGCTCGTGGTCACTTGGTCTCCTCCAGTGCGGTCGTGAGTACGTCGAGGGCCTCGTCGAGCAGCTCGTCGGAGATGCTCAGCGGGGGCAGGAAGCGGATGACGTTGCCCCAGGTGCCACAGGTCAGTGTGATGACGCCCTGGCTGTGAGCGTAGGCCGCGACGGCCTTGGCCACCGCGCCGTCGGGGTTGCCGGTGGCCGGGTCGACGAACTCGGCGGCGATCATCGCGCCCCGACCGCGTACGTCACCGATGCGCGGGTCGCTCGCCTGCAGGTCACGGAGCCGGCCGAGGAGACGCTCCTCGATGGCGCGGGCCCGGGTGAGCAGGTCCTCGGCCTCGATGGTCTCGATCACGGCCAGCGCGGCGGCACAGGCGAGCGGGTTGCCGCCGTAGGTGCCGCCCAGACCGCCCGGGTGGACGGCGTCCATGACATCGGCGCGGCCGGTCACCGCGGAGAGCGGCAGGCCACCGGCGATGCCCTTGGCGCTGACCACCAGGTCCGGG
Source organism: Nocardioides sp. NPDC127503 (assembly GCF_040302165.1). Taxonomy (NCBI): domain Bacteria; kingdom Bacillati; phylum Actinomycetota; class Actinomycetes; order Propionibacteriales; family Nocardioidaceae; genus Nocardioides; species Nocardioides sp. NPDC127503. The sequence continues at coordinate 549,005 of NZ_JBEORH010000002.1, forward strand.
ACGACGTCGTCGTGCTCGACGGCGAACCAGGTGCCGGTGCGGCCGAAGCCGGACTGCACCTCGTCGGCCACGAAGATCACGTCGTTGGCGCGGCACCACTCCGCCAGCGCGGAGAGGAAGCCCGGCGCCGGGACGATGAAGCCGCCCTCGCCCTGCACCGGCTCGATCACGACGGCGGCGAGGTTCTCGGCACCGACCTGGGTCTCGATGAGGGAGGTCGCACGGGCCGCGGCCAGCTTGCCGTCGATCTCGGGGGCGTCGCGGAACGGGTAGGACATCGGTGCCCGGTAGACCTCACCGGCGAAGGGCCCGAAGCCGTGCTTGTAGGGCATGTTCTTCGCGGTCATCGCCATGGTGAGGTTGGTGCGCCCGTGGTAGGCGTGGTCGAAGACCACGACCGCGTCCTTGCCGGTGAACGAGCGGGCGATCTTGACCGCGTTCTCGACGGCCTCGGAGCCGGAGTTGAACAGCGCGGTGCGCTTCTCGTGGTCGCCGGGGGTGAGCCGGGCGAGCTGCTCGGCGACGGCCACGTAGCCCTCGTAGGGCGTGACCATGAAGCAGGTGTGGGTGAAGGCTGCCACCTGGTCGGCGACCGCCTCGACGACCTTGGCGGCGCTGGAGCCGACGGTGGTCACCGCGATGCCGGAGCCGAGGTCGATGAAGCGGTTGCCGTCGACGTCCTCAACGACTCCGCCGGCCGCGCGCGCGGCGAAGACGGGCATGGTCGTGGCCACGCCCTGGCTCACGGCCGCGACCTTGCGGCGCATGAGCTCCTGGGAGCGCGGGCCGGGAAGCGGCGTACGCAGGAGACGGGACTGTTCGAGGGTCGAGGACTCGGTCATGGGTTCAGCATCGTCCCCCGCGACACATGCCGTCCAAGACCTTTTGACTACTACAATCATGTCTCGTGAGCATGGATCTGCGGCTGCTGCGCTACTTCGTCGCCACTGCCGACGCGGGCTCGGCGACCCGGGCCGCCGAGGTGCTGCACGTGACCCAGCCGGTGCTGTCGCGGCAGCTACGCCAGCTCGAGACGAACCTGGGCGTGCCGCTCTTCGCGCGGGAGGGACGGCGGCTGCGCTTGACCCGGACTGCCGAGGACCTCCTCCCCCGCGCCCGCGACCTGCTCGCGCACGCCGACGACCTCGAACGCGCCGTCGAGGTCCTCGCCTCCGGCCGGCTCGACGAGCTCCATCTCGCCGTGCCCTCCACGACACTGACCGACGTGCTCGCGCCGTTCCTGGCGACGCTCGGGCCCGACGACCCGGTCGCGATGGTCCGCGAGCTCGATCCGCGCGGCGCGGTCGCAGCCGTCCGAGCCGGCGCAGACCTGGCGATCGTCACCCGGCCGCCGGCCCGGTCCCTGGCCTCGCGCGCGCTCGCCGTGCTGCCGGTGTGGGCCTATGTCCGGCCCGACGACCCGTGGGCGGGGCGGGAGTCCGTGGACGTACGCGATCTGGTGGCGCGGCCGCTCGTGCTGCTCACCGAAGATCTGCGGCCGCGGCCGCTCCTGGACGCAGCGGTCGAGGACGCCGCCGTGGGCTACGGCGATGTCCTCGAGGTGTCCAACGCCCAGGTCGCGCAGGCGCTCGCGGCCTCGGGCCGCGGGATCGCGGTCGTCTCCGACGACCCGCGCTTTGGCCTGGTGCCCCTGCACATCGAGGCACCGGCCGGGCGGGTCCGAATCAGGCTGTACGCCGCCTGGGACCCGCAGCACCACGCCGCCGAGGCGCTCGCGGCCCTGGCCGAGCGGCTCTCCGCGTTCTGCGTCGAGCGCTACGGCGCCGAGGTCGCGGTCCGCTGAGCGGAGGCCGACGTCAGGGCGGTCAGGATCCGCTCGGTGACCTCGTCGACCGGGCCGAGGCCGTCGACGGTCGCGAGCAGGTCGCGCTCGGCGTACTCGTCGGCGAGCGGGCCGGTCTCGGCGGCGTACACCTCCAGCCGCCGGCGGATGACCGACTCGTTGTCGTCGGCGCGGCCCTGCTCCTCGGACCGGGCCAGGAGCCGGCTCACCAGCTCGTCGGGGTCCGCCTCGAGCAGCACCACCGCGTCGAGCCCGACGCTGGAGAGCTCGAGGATCGAGTCGAGCTCGGCGACCTGTTGCGGGGTGCGCGGGTAGCCGTCGAGGAGGAACCCGTCGGCGCAGTCACGCTCGGCGAGGCGGTCGGCGACCATGGCGTTGGTGATCTCGTCCGGGACGTACTCGCCCGCGTCCATGTACGTCTGTGCCGCCACGCCCAATGCGGTCTGCTGGGCGACGTTCGCCCGGAAGATGTCGCCGGTCGAGATCGCCGGCACAGCGAAACGCTCGGCGATGACGGCGGCCTGGGTGCCCTTGCCGGCACCGGGTGGTCCCATGATGAGGAGGCGCATACGAAGGGTGGACCTTTCTCGAGGGTGGCGCGCTCACCCCCACGATGAGCGCGCCCGGTCGGAGGCTAGGCGTCGCTTCGCTGCGATCACGTTGCAGACCTCTGGCAGACCTCTCTCAGCGGCCGCCGATCCGGCGGGCGATCTCGTCGCCCACGCGAACGGCGCCGTCGACGTGCTGGAAGCCGTGGCCGGCGACGTCGCTGCTGCCGAACTCGATCGGCCCGAGCGGCTCGCGCAGCACCGCACCCCAGCGGGTCAGCCCGCCCAGGTCGAAGCTCGTCCCGTACGCACCGCCGGTGAGCTCCTGGTGCTGCCAGTCGCTCTCGACGAAGGTGAGCGGCTCGAGCGCCGCATCCCCGAAGTACGCCGCCAGCGACTCGAGCACCTGACGGCGGCGCTCGGCGTCGGAGAGCCGGCCCACCGCGTCCGCGCGCTCGTCGGAGACGAAGCCGACCAGCGTCCCGCGCTGCTCGCCCTCGGGGGTGTTGTCGTAGACCTCGTGGACAAGCTGCCACGGCGCGAAGCCGGTGCCGCTGAGGCCGTCGGCACGCCAGAACGGCGTCTCGTACTGCGCCTGCACCTTGATGACCAGCCCGAACGACTGGTGCTCGCGGGCGATCCGGTGCTCGGCCGGAAGCTCGGGGCTGAACCGGATCCGCTTGACCAGGGTCGGCGGCACGGCGAGGACCAGCCGGTGCGCGGCATGGATCTCGGCGCCGACATGGACGACGACGCCGTCCTCGTCCCACTCCACCAGGGTGACGTCCTGCTCGAGGCGTACCCGGTCCCCCAGCCGCTCGGCCAGCGTCAGCGGCACCCGCTGCAGGCCGCCGACGACCCGGCGGTCGAGGATCACGTCGGCATCGACGAGGTTGCTGAACGACCCCGCGCTGGCGGCCATCTGCACCGCCTGGAGCGCGGAGAACGAGTGGGCGGGCTTCGTCAGCATCGCCGGCCCGATATAGAGGGCGATGTTGTCGACCGCGACCGGGTCGTCGCACTGCTGCTCGAGCCAGGCACGGAACGAGACGCTGTCGAGGTGGTCGGCGTCGTCGAGCTCCCACGGCCGGGCCGGGTCCATGGCGGCGGCCAGCCCGTCGAGCGTCTTGGTCAGCTGCGCGATGGCGGCCGTGGTGGCCTCTCCGACCGGCAGGTCGTCGGCGAAGCGGTGCGCCACACCGGCCTTGTCGACGTAGAGCGACTCGCCCTCGCGGAAGCGCGGGTAGGTCGGCAGGCCGAGCTCGTCGAGGATCCCGATCAGGGCGTCCTGGTCCGGCGAGACCCACTGGCCGCCGATCTCGAAGTCGGCCTCTGCCCCGGGCGCACCGTGCGCCTCGGTACGCAGCCGGCCGCCGACGCGGTCGCGCGCCTCCAGGACGAGCACGTCCTGGCCCGCCTGGGCCAGTCGCCAGGCCGCGGTCAAGCCGGTCACGCCGGCGCCGACCACGATCACGTCATGGGTGGTCATGTCAGTTCTCCTGTTTGTCAGTGTCGGTGGGCCGCCGGTCAGGGCGCTGGGCGAGCAGCGGGAGGCTCGGGTCCCAGCGGGTCCCGTCGGCCTCGTCGCGCTTGCGGCGGGCGATGCCCGAGAGCGCCTCGAGGACGACCCGGTTGGCGAGGAACGAGGTGATGTCGGCGTGGTCGTAGGGCGGGGAGACCTCGACGACGTCGATGCCGACCACCGGCAGCTCGTAGGCGATCCGGCGGACCGAGTCGAGCAGCTGGCGGGCGGTCAGACCGCCCGGCTCCGGGGTGCCGGTGCCGGGCGCGTGGCCGGGGTCGCAGACGTCGATGTCGACCGAGAGGAAGACTCCGTCGCACTCGTCGGTGGCGATGGTGAAGGCCTCGGTGAGGCACTCCTCCAGGCCGCGGTGGACGATCTCGGTCATCTCGTAGGACCGCATGCCCTGCTCGGCCATCCAGTCCAGCGTCTCGGGCTCGGGCCAGTAGCCGCGCAGCCCCATCTGCAGGAACCGGTCGCCGCGCAGCGCGCCGGACTCGATGAGCCGGCGCATCGGCTGGCCGTGCCCGATCAGCGAGCCGAACTCGATGTCGCCGGTGTCGGCGTGGGCGTCGAAGTGGATCATCGAGACGCGTCCCTGGCCGAGGTGCTGGGCGACGCCGGCGGCGTCGGGCCAGGCGATCGTGTGGTCGCCGCCCAGCACCAGCGGGATCGCGCCGTTGCTCGTCACGGCGTGCACGGCCTCCTGGAGATCGCGCACCGACCGCTCGGCGTCGCCGGAGAACATCTCCACGTCACCCGCGTCCAGCACCTTCAGGTCCCGCAGCGCGTCGACCCGCATCGCGAGCGAGGGCCGCGACCCGTCGTGAGGCAGGTAGCACGTCTGCCGGATGAACTGCGGGCCGAACCGGGTGCCCGACCGGTGCGACGTACCTCCGTCGAAGGGGGCACCGAGGATGACCACATCGGCACCCTCGTACGTCGCGGGGTCGGCCCAGTCACACCGGTCGACACCCAGGAAGGTGATGTCGGGGCCGAACTGGGTTCCGTAGCGAGCCATGGCGTTCTTCTCTCTCGTTCGATTCTCGTGAATGGATGTGCTCAATCCTCGGTCGGGTCGACGACGAGGAACCGCTCGCCGGGACGGCGGGCGAGGTAGAGGTAGTAGTAGGCGAGGGCGGCGACCACGACACCGGCCGTGATCAGGATGTCCATCCGCGCGGAGCCGGCCAGCGCGTAGCCGATCGCACCGATGACGACCAGCGGCGGCAACGGCCACAGCGGCATCCGCCAGCCCTCGACAGCCGGACCCCGGCGACGGGCACGGAGCGCGGCGATCGCCACGACGACGTACATCGTGGAGATGACCACCGAGGTGACGCCGAGCAGCGCCTCGATCTCGACCGCGCCGGCGAGGATCGCGCCGGGGATGCCGATGACGAGGGTGGCCAGCCACGGGGTGGCGTAGCGGGGGTGCAGCTTGGTGAGGACGCCGTTGATCGGTGTCGGCCAGGAGCGGTCACGCGCCGAGGCGTAGACGACCCGGGCGTTCTGCAGCACCATCACGATGACGGCGTTGAGGATCGCGATGGCGATGGCGACGTTCACGCCGACCGCGACGCGCTCGCCGCCCCAGGCGGCGACCCACTGGGAGAAGTTGCCGGAGGCGAGGTCGCTGAGGTCGTCGACGGCGAGGACCGTGGTCACGGTCGGGATGAGGATGACCAGGCCACCCAGGCCGAGGGTCCAGAAGATGACGCGGGCGACGTTGCGACGCGGGTCGACGATCTCCTCGGAGAGGTAGACCGTGGTGCCGAAGCCGCTGACCAGGAACGTGCTCACGGCGAGACCGGAGATGAGGATCGCCAAGGTGAAGGGCTCCAGGCCGGTCTCACCGATGACGTGCGGCGAGACCAGCTCGCCGGGGCCGCGCTGGATGTGGCCGAGCCCGAGGACGGTGACGACGACCGCCGCGATCATCTCAAGGGCGAGGAAGGTGCCGGTGACGACGGCGTTGGCCTTGATGTTGAGGATCGCCGTGGCGGTCGAGAGGAGCATGACGATTGCGCCGGTCGCGGCCCGAGGCAGCTCCACCAGGTCGGCCAGGTAGTCGGCGGTGCCGAGGGCGAAGATCGGCGGGATCAGCCAGAGCAGCACGCCTGCCAGGGAGAACGTCAGCCAGCCCATCGACTTGCCGAGGGTCTGGGTGACCATCGCGTACTCGCCACCGGAGCTGGCGGTGCGGGTGCCGAGCTCGGCGTAGCACGCGGCGATCGCGATCGAGACCGCGAATCCGGCCACGACGGCCAGCACCGCGCCGCTCCCCTGCGTCGCGAACAGCTCCGGGACGATGATGAACAGACTCGAGGCGGGCGTGATGCACGACAGCACGAGCAGGACCGCGGCGCCGGGTCCGAGCACCCGCGCGAGCCGCCGCCGTGCCTGCTCCGGCTTCACCCCGTCGGGGCTCACCTGCATGGATTCGATCATCGCGGGTCTCCTTGTGATGAGGGTACAGCGTGTTTTGAACGCTGTACAAAACTTTGAACGGCATTCAAAGTGACCCAGATCACCGCTAGAGTCAAGGGGTGGGACCGAAGATTTCACCCCGCGAGCACAAGGAGACACTGTCGAGGTGACGCGTACACGCTCCAACAGACGCCTGGAACGACCGCGCGAGCAGGTGCTCGCGGCCACCCTGGAGATGGTTGCCGAGGAGGGGCTCGCCAAGGTGACGATGGCCTCCCTCGCCGCCCGGCTCGGCACCAGCGGCGGCCACCTCCTCTACTACTTCGGCACCCGCAACGGGCTGCTCCTCGAGACCCTGCGATGGAGCGAGAACGCCTACGCAGCACAGCGGGCGCCCATCCTGGAGAAGGTCGAGAAGGACGGCTCCGGAGGCGTCGACGCGCTGCTGTCCTTCACCGACGTCTACCTCGCCCTCGACGAGCGGGACCCGCGCTGGCTCCTCTGGCTCGAGCTGTGGGCACGAGCGCCGTACGACACCGAGCTCGCCGCCGCGCAGCGCGCGATGGACGACGAGTGGCATGCCGACCTGGTCCGGCTCTTCGCCGCGGCGCTCCCCGAGGTGCCCGAGCGGGAGGCCGTCTCCGAGCGGCTGCGAGCGATGTGGGACGGCTTCAGCATCGGAATCGTCACCGGCGGTGGCACCACCCTGCGCGAGCACGCCCTCGCGCACACCCGCGCCGCCGTCTCCGGACACGACGGGTAGCCGGGCATGCCGATCGCCTCCTGGTTCCCCGAAGCCCAGCTGGGCATCTTCGTCCACTGGGGCATCTACAGCGTCGACGGCGTCGCCGAGTCCTGGTCGTTCTACGACGGCCGGGTCCCCTACGCCGATTACATGGCCCAGCTCGACGGCTTCACCGCCTCCAGGTTCGACGCCGACGCGTGGGCCGAGCTCTTCGAGCGGTCCGGCGCGACGTACGCCGTGCTCACCGCCAAGCACCACGACGGGGTCGCGCTCTACGACACCGACGCCAACGATCTCTCCGTGGTCACCAGGACCCCGGCAGGCCGCGACCTCGTCGCCGAGTTCGTCGAGGCCGTACGCCGCCGGGGGCTGAAGGTCGGCATCTACTTCTCCCACCTCGACTGGTCCCACCCCGACTACGCGACGGTGCGGCCGGCCGTCCAGCATCCCGTGGTCCAGGACAATCCGTACGCCGTCCCGCGCCCGGGCGCCGAGGAGCCCGAGCGCTGGGAGCGCTATCTGGAGTTCCACCGCGCCCAGATCCGGGAGGTCGTGACCCGCTACCGGCCGGACCTGCTCTGGTTCGACGGCGAGTGGGAGCGCGACGAGCGGCAGTGGCGGATGCGGGAGCTGCGGGCTGAGCTGCGCGAGCTCGCACCCGAGATGGTCGTCAACGGCCGGATGCACGGCCACGGCGACTACGTGACCCCGGAACAGGGCGTTCCGATCGTGCCGCCGGACGGCCCATGGGAGCTCTGCCTGACCATCAACGACTCCTGGGGCTGGCAGCCGCAGGACGACAACCACAAGTCACCGCGCCAGCTCGTACGAACCTTCGTCGAGACCATCGGCGGTGGCGGCAACCTGCTGCTCGACGTCGGCCCGCGCGAGGACGGCACCATCACGCCCGAGCAGACCGAGCGCCTCGAGGCGCTCGGCGACTGGGTATCCCGCCACTCCCCCGCAGTCCACGGCATCCGCCGCGGCCTTCCCCACGGCCATTTCTACGGCCCGACGGCCGTCTCGGCCGACCGCCGGACCCTGTTCCTCTACGTCTTCGACCGCCCCAACGATTACGTCGTGGTCCGCGGCCTGCGTAACGAGGTCCTCAAGGCGTACGTCCTCGGGACCGGCACCGAGCTCGACCATCAGCGCATCGGCGGGCTCCACGACGTCCCCGGCTGGGAGTACGTCTTCACCACCGACGACGACCTCGACCCGCTGTGCACCGTGATCGTCCTCGAGCTCGACGGCGAGGCCTCGGTCCACCGGGAGCACGACGCCCATTAGCCGTGATGCCCGGGGACCCGCCTTCGTCAGCGCTCCCCTGACAGGAGCATGACTACAAGAGCCAGTGCCATCACCCGGCCGCGGTGCCGAGCGGGCCCCGCCGGAACGCGGGAGTGATCACCCCGATGACATGACCCCCCGCGAAGCACGAGCAGGCAGTTGCAGCGCGAGCCGCGGCGGCCGGCACCGGGCGAAAGCAGCAAGACAGGAGCCGCCGACGATCCAGACGGCGAACGCGGAGATCAGCAGGCCTGCCGTACCAACCGAAACGTCACGGTCGACAGCGATCGCGGGGACAAGCCCCGCGAGCATGAGTCCAGAGCAGAGGTCGCAGGGACACTTGTGGTCACCAGGACCGGCGGCCCAGAGAGCCCCATGCTCACCCGCGCAAAGGCGGACAAGTGCTCAGCGGTTCAGGGGGCTGGCGGTGTGACCGGCGTCCCCTGACCTGCCCGACTCGGGACCCGACTTCCCCGGGCCCGAAGGCATCGGCACGACTTCGACTCATGTGCGTCGAGTGAAGCGGATGTCGCCGTTGGGTAGGCGTTCGTGGAGGTAGGCGGCGTCGTGGGCGCGGTGGTGGTGATGGGAGCAGAGCAGGGCGGCGTTGTCGAGATCAGTGGTGCCGCCTTGGGCCCATTCGATCCAGTGGTGGGCCTCGGCCCAGGTGCCGGGGATGTCGCAACCCTCGGCCTCACAGGTCGCCGACCTGAGCAGCAGCGCACGGCGTTGGGCTGCGGTGAAGAAGCGTTCCTTGCGGCCGAAGTCGAGCACCTCCGAGGCACCCCCGAGAACGGCCGGGATGATGTTGGCGGTGCAGGCCAGGCGCCTGGCCTCGGCTGCGGTGATCGGACTACCGCCGACCAGGTTGGCGATGCCGGCTTCCTTGCGGAGCTGGTCGATGTCGATGGTCACGATCACCGTGGTCGCGTCGCCGCCGTGGATGGGGAGCCGGGTCGGGTCGAGGGTCTCGAGGAGCTGGCAGAACGCCCGGCCCAAGCGCCGGTCGTAGGGCAGGTAGTCGCCGGTCTCGGTGCGGGTGCCGTCGTCGCGACGGGGTGAGGCAAAGGCCTCCAGGTTGGTGGCCAGCCGGTCCGCGGCCGCATCCGGGAGGACCGCGGAGATCCGGGTGGTGCCATCCCCAAGCCGGCGCATCGCCAGGCGGGTCTTCTTCCTCGCGTGGGCCTCCTCCGCGACGAGGCGTCGGGCTTCTTCGGCCTCGGCGATCTCGGGGGCGATCAGATCCAGGATCCGGCGCCCGAGGCGGCGCAGTTGGGTGGGGTCGAACTGGGTCGCATACGCAACCAGGGTCTCTTCGGCCTTGACCCGGATCTCGGGGTCGAGATCGGCAGGGAGGTCGTCGAGGGCCGCGACGATAACTGTGGCTTGGGCCGGGTTGCAGGCGCCGGCCCGCATCGCGGCCGCGACCTGGTGGTAGGTCCGGTCCAGGGCATCGGCCAGCCGCAGATCGGCACGCAGGGTCTCGGGGCGCTGGTGGGTGTGGTGATGCAACCAGGCCGCCACATCCCGAGCCGCGCTCTCGGCCGCGACATCATCGGCCGCAGCGAGCACCCGCAGCTCGAGCTCAGCCAACTGGGCCTTGACCCGGGCGATCTCGAGCAAGGTGGCGGCCTTCTGGTCGGTGGCCATGAACACCGGGTTCGCCTCCGCGACCCCGCCAAGCGATGCGGTGACTGCGACCACGGCCGAGAGCACAGGGTGTTGTGGCTGTTGCAGCGTGGTCATCGAAACGGTCACCTCCCGACGTACGAACTCTTTCCACACCCACTGATGCGGGTGTGTTCTGGTTCGCTGGTCTCGGAGGCCCGGAGTACGGGCTATTACTTACCCTCGCAGCTCAGCGTTCACGCCCCTGGTTCCCCTGGATTACCCCCACCCGTTGTGTCTCGGGCAGATAGGGCACGCCTCTTTCGAGGTGGTCGGCCTTCACGTTTACGCCTGTGCCGAGCCTACCACACAGCGCAAAACCAATGAACCCGAACCCAGTCAGGGACAGGTATCCCAAACCCAAGCCAGACCGCTGCTGGAAGCCCGCAAGACAGCCAAATGGCACCCAACCCGGACACCCTGCTTCTAAATCTCCCAACCCAAACAACGTATTGGCCCCACCCACGCTGGAACCCAGGCACAAGGCATTAGCACCATTAGTCCTCCAGGACGTACCGCAGATATCTCGCCGGGTCAGCGAGGAACCGACGGGTCAGGTTGACCGGTTCGGCATCGTCGTAGGAGACCTGCCCGATCCGCCCGTCCTCGTCGAACTGCAGGATCCTCGCGCCGGGCACCGAGAGCAGGACCGGGGAATGGGTGGCGATGATGAACTGGGATCTCTCGTCGGCGAGCTCGATGATGCGCGCGACCAGCGCCAGGCAGCCCTTCACCGAGAGCGCGGCCTCCGGCTCGTCGAGGATGTAGAGCCCGCCGGGCCCGAACCGGTGCATCACCAGGTCGAGGAACGACTCGCCGTGGGAGCGCTCGTGGAGCGAGACCCCGCCGTAGGCGTCGGAGGTGTCCAGGTCGAGGCGCTCGATCTCGGTGGCGACGTTGTAGAACGACTCCGCGCGCAGGAAGTAGCCGGTGCGCGGCCGCTTGAGCCCGCGCTGGATCGTGATGTAGTCGGCGAGGGACGACTCGGTCGCGCGGGTGGCGAACCGGAACGACGTGGAGCCGCCCTCGGCGTTGAACCCCGACGCGACCGCGATCGCCTCGATGATCGTGGACTTTCCGGTGCCGTTGTCGCCGACCAGGAACGTGACCCGTTCGTCGAAGTCGATCCCCTCCCCGCCGGCCAGCTCGCGGACGACCGGCAGGGTGAACGGATATCGGCCGGTGTCATGGCGCGGGTCGAGCGTGACCCGGGCGATATAGCGTTCATCGAATCGCATGGTCGCTCAGCCGATCTCCTTCTCGAACTGGGCGAGGATCTGCTGGGCGGCCTGGATGCCGATGCCGCTGAGCAGGTCGTCGTTGATGTCGTGGACCTGACCAGACTCGACCGCGGGGATCCGCTGCCAGAGCGGCCCGCCGAGCACCTTGGCCTTGTCGGTGTCGCCCTCCGGCCCGTAGGTGCTGACGTAGAGGTGGTCCGCCTGGGCGGTGGTGACCTGCTCGGGCGAGATCTCGAGGTAGGTGTCCTCGCCCACCGCCTGCTCCGGGACGGTCAGGCCCATGTCGTCGAGGATGACGCCCGAGAAGGACTTGTCGGAGTAGAGCCGGATCTGGCCGGGGAGGAACCGGACGATCGACAGGGTCTTGCCGGTGCCGACGGTCTCGCCGAGCGCGGCGGCGTCGCTCTCGAAGTCGGCGAGCATCTTCTTCGCCTCGTCGGTCTTGTTGAGCGCGTCGGCGTACAGCAGGAAGTTGTCCTTCCAGGTGTCGCCGAGGTCGGGGGCGAGCACGGTCGGGGCGATCGCGTTCAGCTGCTCGTAGATGGCCTCGTGACGGACCGTGCTGGACAGGATGAGGTCCGGGTTGAGGGCCGCGATCTTCTCGAGGTTGGGCTCGGAGATGGTGCCGACCTCCTCGATCCCCTCGGTCTGGTCGCCGAGGTAGCTGAGGAAGTCGGTGGCCACGTCGACGCGTACGGCACCGACGGGCTTCACGCCGAGCGCCAGGGCGTCGTCGAGCTCGCCGGTGTCCAGGACCACGACCCGCTTGGGGGCCACGGGCACCTCGGCCACGCCCTTGGCGTGCTTGACCTCGCGGGTCTCGGCGGCGGCCTCCTCTCCCGAGGAGCTGCCGCCACAGGCGGTGAGGACGAGGGCGGCGGCGAGCATGGCAGCGGCGCCGGTGAGGTGCTTGCGCACGTGGTTTCCTTTCATCATGGCGTTCCCAGGTCTTCCGGGGAACGTTCAGTGCTGGACGGTGGGCGCGGAGCGGCGTACGCCGATCGGGACGATCATCGGGCGGCCCGAGACCGGGTCGACGAGCACCTGGCTGTCGAGGCCGAAGACGTCGCGGAGCAGCTCTGCGGTGATGAGCTCGTCGGGCGGGCCGGAGGTGACGATGCGCCCCTCACGCATGACGATCAGGTGATCGCTGTAGCGGACGGCCAGGTTGAGATCGTGGAGCACCATGACGACGGTGCGCTCCAGGTCGGCGTGGAGCTTGTCCACGAGGTCGAGCACCTCGACCTGATGAGCGAGATCGAGATACGTGGTCGGCTCGTCGAGCAGCAGGATGTCCGTCTCCTGCGCCAGCGCCATCGAGATCCACGCCCGCTGGCGCTGCCCGCCGGAGAGCTCGTCCACGGGGCGGGCGGCGAGCTCCTGCATCCCCGTGAGCCGAAGCGCCGCCTCGACCTCGGTCTCGTCGTCGCTGGACCACTGGCGCAGCCACGACTGGTGCGGGTGACGGCCCTTGGCCACCAGGTCCGCGACGGTGAGGCCCTCGGGGGCGGTGGGCGACTGCGGCAGCATGCCGAGCACCTTCGCGACCTCGCGGGTGCGCATCGAGGTGATCGCCTTGCCGTCGAGCAGCACCTGCCCCGAGCGGGGCTTGAGCAGACGCGCGACAGCCCGCAGGAAGGTCGACTTGCCGCAGCCGTTGGGGCCGATGATCGTGGTGACCTTGCCGGCCGGGATCTCGGTGGTGAGACCGTCGGCGACGACCCGGTCGCCGTAGGCGAGCACCAGGTCCTCGGCCGTGATCTGGTGGTTGCTCATCGCGACAGCCTCCGGTTGGTGCGGATGATCAGATACATCAGGAAGGGGCCTCCGATGGCGGTGGTGACGATCCCGACCGGGAGCTCGACGGGCAGGAGCACGCGCGCGACGTAGTCGCTGCCGATGACCAGGGCGGCGCCGGTGAGCGCCGAGGCGAGCAGCGGCGGCCCGGCGGTGCGGGCGATGCGGAGCGCGACCTGGGGCGCGACGAAGGCGATGAACCCGACCGGGCCGGCCGCGGTGACGCACATGGCGGCCAGCAGGACGGAGGCGATCAGCAGGACCGACTGGCTGAGCTGCACCCGTACACCGAGCGCGCGGGCGGTGTCGTCGCCCAGCTTGAGCGCGGAGAGCTGGAAGGTCGAGGCCAGCGCGACCGTGCCGATGGCACCGAGGGCGATGGCGGCGGGCACGGCGTCGCTCCAACCGCGCCCGTTGAGCGACCCGTTGAGCCAGACGGTCGCCTCCTGCGCGTCCCAGATCTCGCCGATGACGAGCATCCAGTTGGTCAGCGCGAGCAGGATGCCGTTGACGGCCACCCCGATCAGGACCAGCCGGAAGCCCTCGATCCCCCGGCGCCAGGCGAGGAGGTAGATCACGACCCCGGTCAGCAGACCGCCCGCCATGGCTGCAGCCGGCACGCCGATCGTGGTGCCCAGGACGGCGGTGCCGCCGAAGACGATCACCGCGACCGCACCGGCGCTGGCGCCGGCGGTGATGCCGAGCAGGTCCGGGCTGGCCAGCGGGTTGCGGGTGATCGACTGCCAGATCGCCCCTGACATGGCAAACCCAGCGCCCACGAGGAGGCCGACCACGGACCGCGGCAAACGCAGTTCCCAGACGATGAAGTGCTCGGCGTCGTTGCCGCCGCCGAGGATCACCTTGGCCGTGTCGGGCACGCTGATCGGGTAGTCGCCCTGGCCGACGTTGAGGCACACCAGCAGGAAGACCAGCACGAGGAGGCCGACGTTGACCGCGACCAGGCGAGGGCGCCAGACCATCGACACCGGCCCCCACCCGAAGCGCGGACGACCGGGCACGAGCGTCGTCGTCACAGGGTCACCAGCTTCCGGCGGCGTACGAGAGCGATGAAGAACGGCGAGCCCACCAGGGCGAGCACGATGCCGACCTGGAGCTCGCCGGGCCGCGCGGCGACCCGGCCGAGGATGTCGCAGGTGATGAGCATGACGGCGCCGATCAGAGCGGAGCACGGGAGCAGCCACCGGTAGTCCGGCCCGGTGAACGCCCGCGCGATGTGGGGTACGGCGAGGCCGATGAAGGCGATCGGCCCGCAGGCCGCGGTGGCCGCGCCGGCGAGCAAGGTGATCGCGGTGATCCCGAGGGTGCGGTTCAGCGCGACGTTGGTGCCGAGCGAGCGGGCGACCTCCTCGCCGAGGCTGAGGACGTTGAGCCCAGGTGCGTTGACCATGGCGAGCACGAAGCCGAGGGCGAAGAAGGGCAGCAGCGGCACCAGGATCTCGAGCCCTCTCCCGGCGACCGAGCCGACGATCCAGAAGCGGTAGGCGTCGAGGGTGGTCTGGTCGAGCAGCACCACGGCCGAGGTGATGGCGGAGAGGAACGCCGCCACCGCGGCGCCGCCGAGGACGAGGGAGACCGGTGAGGGGCTGCCGCTCCCGACCGAGGAGAGCCCGAAGACGGCGAGGCTGGTGATCAGTGCGCCCGCGAGCGCGAACCAGATGTAGCCGACCGGGCTCGTCACCCCCAGGAACGTGATCGCCAGGACCACCGCGCAGGCGGCCCCGGCGCTGACGCCGAGGATGCCGGGGTCGGCGAGCGGGTTGCGGGTGTGTCCCTGGATGAGCCCGCCGGCGAGGCCGAGCGCGATGCCGGTGACGAGGCCGAGGAGGGTACGAGGCGTACGCAGGTCGCGGACGATCAGGTCGGCCTCGGTCGGGGTCGTGTCGTAGGGCGGGAGGAGACCGTGCCAGATCTCGCCGAAGCTCAGCGGCCGGGAACCGACGGCGACGCTCGCCAGGAGCAGCACCGCCAGGATCACCAGCAGTGCGAGCAGGCCGGTGATTCGGCGCAGTCGCAGCTTCGCCGGGGTGAGGTCGACCTCGATCTCGGCGAAGCCCTCGTCCATGGCCGTGATCCGGCGCACGACCTGCCGCGGCGCGAACAGCAGGCTGCGGCGTACGCCGAGCGGGCGGCCGTCGTGGCCTCGGGCGATCAGCCCGAGCCAGGTCTTGCCGGTCGACGCGCCCCGCCGGCCCTGGGCGAATCCACGGTTCCACACGAGGACGGCGGCCGCGACGGCGAGCGCGAAGCCGCCGAAGACCACCCGGTCCACGGTGCCACCGCCGTTCGCATCACGCAGCGAGTGCACCACCAGCGCTCCGACGACCAGCGGCAGGGCCACTAGGGCGAGGTCCACGATCGCCGCGGTCGCCCGGAGGGCGATGGGCGCGGGTCCACGCGGGACCTGCACCCTGGTGTGGTCCGCGCGCGCCGTGACGGCCTCGCCCGAGGCGAGGTCACTGAGACGCACGTTGTGCCCGTCAGCTCTGCTCGAGGACCTGGGCGGCCTCGAGCTGGTCGGCGTAGCCGCTGAAGACCTCGGCGTAGGCCTGGTAGCTGTAGGGCGCGGCGGGGTACCAGAGGTCCTGCTGGCCACCGGCGACGGCGGGCAGCCGCTTGAAGATGTCCTTCTTCTTCAGCTCCTCGAGACCGCCCGGGTCCCGAGCGTCGATCAGGAGCACGTCGGCGTGGTACTTGCTGATGTTCTCCAGGCTGACCGGCTCGAAGATGCCCTGCTCGTCGGGGGCCACCTTCGGGAACTTCACGCCGAGCTCGGCGAGGTAGGCGAGGTCGGGGTGCTCGGGCGCGTTGGCGAAGTAGATCTCCTCGCCGTAGGTCGACGCCGCGACCACAGTGACGTCGGGGTTCTTCTTCACCGCTGCCTTGATCCGCTCGACGGCCTCCTCGAACTCGGCCTTGGCCTCGTCGATCTCCGGATCGGCGCCGAGGTCCTCGGCCAGCGCCTGGAACGCCTCGATCTGCTCGGTCACCGAGAGGCCGGTCAGCGGCATGGCGAGCGTGGGAGCGAGCTTGTCGACCTGCTTCTCGACCTCGCCGGCGTACCAGAGGGTCTTTCCGTCGAAGGTCATGTCGATCAGCAGGTCGGGGTTCATCGCCGCGTACTCCTCGACGTTGAACTCACCCCAGGCCTTGCCGAGGACCTTCGTCTTCGAGACGTCGAGGTTGCCGGTCAGGTAGTTCGGCGGCTCGGGCAGGTCGCCGTAGACACCGGCGACCTCGTAGCCGTTGTCCCACAGCGCCGCCGCGGCACTCGCCTGGGCGACGACGGTCTTCGGGGTGCCGTCGATCTCGACCGTCTTGCCGCGGGCGTCCTCGTGGGTGAAGCCGGAGCCGGTCCCGCCCTCCCCCTCGGAGGCGTCGGTGGAGGCACCGCAAGCGGTGAGGACGAGGGCGGCGGAGGCTGCGGCGGCCGCGAGTGGGGCCATGCGGAGACGACGATTCACGAAGGTTAGGGTAACCTAAACCGATGCGGCGCACGGACGCCATCCCCTCCGCGGATCCTCAGCCCGCCTCGGGGTCGATGGGCGGCCTTCTCGCGCCGGTCGGATCGAGCCGGTCGAGGATGGTCCCGGCGATCTCGGCGAGCTGGTCGACCTGCTTGGGACTCAGCGAGTCGAAGACGTACTCGCGCACCGCGTCCACGTGACCGGGAGCGGAGGCGACCATCTTCTCGTGGCCGGCCTCGGTGAGACGTACGTTGGTCGCGCGGCGGTCACCCGGGCAGGTGTGGCGCTCGATGAGGCCGCGGTCGACCAGGCGCTTGACCACGTTGGAGAGCCGCGGCAGCGTCGAGTTGGTGTAGCCGGCCAGCTCGGTCATCCGCAGGGTCCGGTCGGGCACCTCGGAGAGCATCGCCAGCACGCCGTAGTCGAAATGGGTCAGGCCGGCATCGCGGCGCAGCTGCGAGTCGAGAGCGCCCGGGAGCAGCTCGAGCACGGCGATGAGGCGAACCCATGCCGCCCGCTCCGCCGGCGACAGCCAGTTGCCCTCCACGCCAGGGAGTGTGCCGCAGAAAGTTGCCCGGAACAAACAACGGTCACCTAGAGTTAGTTCAAGCAACAACTATTGGGCCGAACCGCAGGAGACCGCCATGACCACCGCATCCGAGAGCACGACCGCCGCGGCGGACGCCCGCCTCCCGCAGACGCATCCGTTCGCCCAGCACCTTCGGGCGGTCCACGAGCGAGAGGCGGCCGATCCGCATCGAGTCTGGACGCCGGCCGACGGGCCGCTGCCGAGCCTCTATCTGTCCCACGGCGGTGGCCCGCTGCCGCTGCAGAGCCCCGAGTGGCTCGACCCGCTGCACACCTGGGCACGGTCGCTCCCCCGGCCGAAGGCCATCCTGGTCATCTCCGCCCACTGGGAGTCGGCGCCGCTCTCGATCAGCGCGACCCGCCCCGACGAGCTGGTCTACGACTTCGGCGGCTTCGACCCGATCTACCACTCGGTGCGCTACGACACCCCGGATGCGAGCGAGCTCGCCCGCACCACCGCGGCACTGATGCCCGACGCCGAGACCGCCCACCAGCACACCCGCCGCGGCCTCGACCACGGCGCCTGGGTGCCGCTGAAGATCATGTACCCGGCCGCCGACATCCCGGTCGTGCAGCTCTCGCTGCCCACCGAGGACCCCGACAAGCTGCTCGCTCTCGGCGAGCGCCTGCGGCCGCTGCGCGAGGAGGGTGTGCTCGTGGTCGGCTCGGGTCACATGACCCACGGGCTGCCCTTCATCACCCGCGAGATGATGACCGAGAACAAGCCCGCCGGATGGTCCTCCGACTTCGACTCCTGGGCCGCTGACGCCCTGGACCGCGGCGACGTCGCCGAGCTGGCCAGGTTCCGCACCGCCGCCCCCGGCATGCCGTACGCCCACCCGACCGTCGAACACTTCACCCCGCTCTTCGTCACCCTGGGCGCAGCCACGGACCCGGCGGCTCCGGTCACCACGACCCTGGACGGCTACGGCCTCGGGCTCTCCCGGCGCTCGTTCCAGGCGGCCTGACCCTCGCCGAGCCGAGCCAGCTGCACCGACAGCACCGGCGCCAGCGGCATCCGGGCGAGCAGCAGGGCTTGGTAGGCGTGGTAGACGTCGGGCTTGCCGTGCCAGATCACATGCGAGGGACGGTTGTGCTCGTCCAGCTCGTGGTGCCAGCTGCCGAGCTCGCGGTCGATGAGATGCGTCTCGATGTACGCCTCGAACCGCTCACGCCACTCGTCATAGACCGCCTCGCCGGTGCGGGTGTGCAGGGCGCCGGCGGCGGCGAGCGCCTCCGCGGCCACCCAGTGCAGCCGTAGCCGGGTGACCGGCGTGCCGTCCCACGAGGTCGTGTAGACGAAGCCGGGACCGGCGTCGCCGGAGTCGACCCAGCCGACCTCGACCGCGCGCTCGAAGAGCGCCCGCGCGTCCTCGACCAGCCACGACGGCGCGTCCGGCAGGCTCGCGTCCAGGTGCAGGAGCAGCCGCGACCACTCCAGCAGATGTCCGGGCGTACAGCCGTAGGGGCGGAACGGGTCACCGGGACGGTCGGCGTTGTAGTCCAGCAGCGGCGACCAGGAGAGGTCGAAGTGCTCGGGAAGGTCATAGCCGTGGGAGCGCGCGACGCCGTGGATCAGGTGCTCGGCGATCGCCAGCGCCCGTTGGTGCCAGGCGGCGTCGCCGGTGACGTCGCCCGCGGCCAGGAACGCCTCCACGGTGTGCATGCTGGAGTTGGCGCCCCGGTAGGCCTCCCCCGTACGAAGGTCGCGCTCGAGGCTGTCGACCACCCGGCCGGAGTCGTCGAGGAAGTGCTGCTGCATCACGCCCAGCGCCTCGTCGAGCAGCG
This sequence comes from Nocardioides sp. NPDC127503, assembly GCF_040302165.1. Lineage (NCBI taxonomy): Bacteria > Bacillati > Actinomycetota > Actinomycetes > Propionibacteriales > Nocardioidaceae > Nocardioides > Nocardioides sp. NPDC127503. The sequence goes on from NZ_JBEORH010000002.1 coordinate 567,911, forward strand.
CGTCCGCACCGGGCACACCGGCCGCGACGCCGCTGCTCGCGGCCAGGATCACGAAGGCGTGGGCGTACGCCTCCTTGAGCGTGCCGACCGGCTCGCCCTCGGCCGAGACCGAGGCGTACCAGCCACCGAACTCGTCGTCGCGCAGCGCACCCGATAGCGCCCGGATGCCGTGAGCGGCGAGGTCAGCGGCGTCGTCGACGTCCCCGCGCAGGTGCGCGAGGGCGAAGACGTGCGTCATCCGGGCGGTGATCCAGGTGTGCACCGGCTCGGCCGGGTCCGGGCGACCCGACTCGTCGAGCCACCAGAACCCGGCGGGCGAGGCCGCCGACGGCCGGGCGAACCCAGCCAGCCGGCGGCACTCGGTGTCCGGATCGATCATCCCTTGACCGAGCCTGCCATAAGCCCGCCCACGAAGTAGCGGCCGAGCAGGATGTAGATGATCAGGGTCGGGACGGACGCGATCAGCGCGCCCGCCATGCTGGCGGAGTAGTCCTGCATCTGACCGCTCGCCAGGAAGTTGAGCGCGATCGTCACCGGCCCGTTGCGCGAGGTGGAGAAGAAGAGCGCGAACAGGTAGTCGTTCCAGGCCGAGGTGAACTGCCACATCAGCACGACCACGAACGCCGGCGCGGAGATCGGCAGGATGATCGAGGCGTACGTCCGGAGCATACCGGCGCCGTCGACCCGAGCGGCCTCGACGAGCTCGACCGGGACCGCCGCGTAGTAGTTGCGGAAGATCAGCGTGGTGATCGGCAGGCCGTAGACCACGTGCAGCACGATCAGGCTCGGCACTCCCGAGGGGACGCCGAGGTTGCTCATCAGCTGGACCAGCGGAACCATCACGGCCTGGTAGGGGATGAACATCCCGAACAGGATCAGCGTGAACACCACGTCGGCGCCGGGGAAACGCCACTTCGAGAGCACGAACCCGTTCATCGAGCCGAGCACCGAGGAGATGATCGAGGCCGGGATGACCATGGCGAAGGTACGTCCCAGGGCCGGCCCGAGCTGCTCCCAGGCACGCGCCCAGCCGGCCGTCTCCCAGGACTCGGGAAGCTTCCAGGCGTTGGCGGGGGTCGCGTCGCCGACCCCCTTGAAGCTGGTGACCAGCAGGACGTACGCCGGGATCAGGACGATCAGCGCGAAGATGATCAGCAGGGCGTACTTGATCGTGCGCCAGACCCCGCGCGAGCGTACGCCCGGGATCTTGGTCGCGACGGCTGCCGGGATGGCATCAGTAGTCATCGGCGGCGCTCCTGACGGTAGGTGGAGACGAGGTAGGGAACGATCAGGATGGCCACGATCACGAGCAGGATCGTGCCGATGGCGGCCGACTTGGCGTAGTCGCCGCGGGTGAACTCGACCCACATCTGGGTGGCCGGCACCTGCGTCGTGTAGTTGGTCTGGCCCGCGATGGCCATGATCAGGTCGAAGACCTTCAGCGACATGTGGCCGATGATGATGATCGCCGAGAGGGCGACCGGGCTCAGCTGCGGGAAGATGACGTGGCGGTAGAGCTGCCACTCAGAGGCGCCGTCCATCCGGGCCGCCTCGCGCAGCTCCTCGGGGATCCCGCGGAAGCCGGCCAGGAAGAGCGCCATCACGTAACCGCTGAGCTGCCAGATCGCGGGGACCGCGATCGCGAGGATGCCCCACCGCTCGTCGGTCCACCACGGGTTCTGCAGGAAGTCGAGGTGGAGCGTGTCGAAGAGCCGGTTCAGGCCGGAGGCACGGTCACCCTCGGCGTTGTTGAGCAACCAGCGCCAGACCACACCGGAGGCGACGAACGAGACCGCCATCGGGAACAGGTAGATGGCGCGGAAGAGCGACTCGCCGCGGGCCTTGCGCTCCAGCAGCCACGCCCACAGGAACCCCAGGCACAGGGTGCCGACGAGGAAGGCGGCGGTGTAGAGCAGCAGGTTGCGCAGCGAGTAGATGAAGTCGTCGTCGGTGAACAGGTCCCGGTAATTGTCCAGGCCGGCGAAACCCTGGGACGGCCCGATGTTGTGGCGGTCCTGCAGGGACGTGTTGATGTTGGACCCGATCAGGCCGTAGACGAAGACACCGATGACGATGACGGTCGGCAGGATCAGGAGTACGGGTGCGACCCACCCGTGGCCGCCGATGCGGCCCTTGGGCCGTCGTGGCCGCTTGACGGCGCTGGGCACCGTGGAGGACATGTGTCCGTCCTTTCACAAGGGGCGGTCGAGGGGCCACGGCGGATGGTGCGGCCGCAGCCCCTCGACCAGATGAATCTCGTCAGGCTCGAATGAGCCCCGGTCACTCGGGCTTGTTGTCCTCGGCGGCCTCGACGAGGCCCTCCTGGAGCTCGGCGACATCGTTGTTGCTGCCGAACTTCGCGACGGCGGAGGTGACGTCGGTCAGCCAGTTGACCGAGGTCGCGGCGCCGTGGGCGAGCGAGGAGACGATCTCGTCCTCGCCCCACGACTTGATCGCGGTCTGCTGGTACTCACCGAAGTCGGCGGTGTCGGCGGTGGTGCTGGCCGGGATCGAGCCCTTGGCCTTGTTGAAGGCCACCTGGCCCTCGTCGCTGGCGATGGTGTCGAGCCAGGCCTCGGTGCCCTCGGGGTTCGGGCCGTCCACCGGCATGGTGAACGAGTCGGCCAGGAAGTCGAAGACGCCCTCGGTGCCCGGAACCGGGACCGCGGTGTAGTCGGTGCCGAGCGTCTTCTTCTGCTCCTGGAAGGCGGCCTCGGCCCAGTCGCCCATGACGTTGAACGCGGCCTCGCCGTCGATGACCAGCTGGGTCGCGTCCGGCCAGTCGAGACCCTGGCGGTCGGTGTTGGTCAGCGAGAGGAGCGTGTTGTAGTCCGCCAGCGCGTCCTTGACCTCGCTGCCGCCCCAGTCGGTGGTCCCGTCCCACAGACCGTTGTACGCCTCGACGCCCAGATCGGCGAGGAGCACGGTCTCGAGCAGGTGGACCTGGGTCCAGTCGGTCGCGATCGAGAGCGGGATGATGCCCTTGGCCTTGATCTTCTTCAGGTCCGCGATCCAGGCGTCGAGCGAGTCGTAGGTCTTGTTGGCCTCGATGCCGGCCTTCTCCAGGACGGCCGGGTTGGCCCACAGGACGTTGGCGCGGTGGATGTTCGAGGGGACGGAGTAGATGCCACCGTCCTGGGTCAGCCGCTCGAGGAGACCCTCGGGGAACTGCTCGTTCCAGCCCTTCTCCTCGTAGAGGTCGGTGAGGTCCTCGATCTGGCCGGCGTTGATGTAGTCGGTCAGCTCGGCACCCGCGTGCGCCTGGAAGGTGGCCGGCGGCTCACCGTTCTGCAGGCGGGACTGGAGCACGTTCTTCGCGTCGCTGCCTGCGCCACCGGCGACGGCGCCGTTGACGAACTTCAGGTCGGGGTTCTGCTCATCGAACACCTTGACCAGGGCGTCGAGCCCGGCCTTCTCACTGCCCTCGGCCCACCAGGTGAAGACTTCCACCTCATCGGTGCTGCCGCTCTCGTTGTCGCTGCCGCAGGCGGAGACCGCCAGCAGGCTCAGGGCGGCCAGGCCGGCGGCCAGGGCCTTACGCGTTGCGTTCATCTTTGATCCTCCGGTTGCGCGACCGCCACGTCGGTGTGTGATCTGGGTTACTCGCGGTCGCGTGCCGGGCAAACGTACGCCTCTCGGTTCTGTGCAGTCAACGCATAACGCAGGACGTTTTCAACCTGAGATCTGTCGTAAATCGACATAATCCCCTACAGTCACGCCATGACCACTCCGGAGTCGCGGCTGCGCGTCGCCAACCGTTCGCAGGTTCTCGACCTGCTGGGACGGTCGGCGCCGGTCAGCCGCGCCGAGCTCGCCCAGCGCACCGGGCTGTCCCGCAGCACGGTGTCGAGCATCGTCCAGGAGCTGCTCGCCTCCGAGCAGATCGTCGAGACCACCGGCGCCGCGCTGGCCCGTGGCGGCGGGCGACCGCCGTCACTGCTCACCATCAGTGGCTCTCCCGGCACGCTCATCGGCGTCGACATCGGCCATCGCCACGTCCGGGTCGCGGTCGCCGACCTCGCCGCGAAGCCGCTCATCGACCACGAGATCCGGCTCGACGTCGACAACTCCGCGGTCGAGACCATCGACCGGGCCGCGGCCCTCGTGCGCGAATGTCTGGCCGAGGTGGGCATCGACCCGAGGACCGACCGTGTCCTCGGCGTCGGCATGGGGATCCCCGGCCCCGTCGACCCGCACAGCGGCATCGTCGTCTCCCCCATCCTCGGGAACTGGATGGACCTGGCCCCGGGCGAGGAGCTCGCCCGCCGCATCGGCCTGCCCGTCCAGATCGAGAACGACGCCAACCTCGGCGCGCTCGCCGAGGTCGAGTACGGCGCCGCGCGCGACGTCGACGACGTCATCTACGTCAAGGCGTCCAGCGGCATCGGCGCCGGCCTGGTCCTCGCCGGCAAGCTCTACCGCGGGATCACCGGGATCGCGGGCGAGATCGGCCACGTACGTTTCGAGGACAACGGCCCGATTTGCCGCTGCGGCAACCGAGGCTGCCTGGAGAAGGCCTTCGGCGGCTCCCGGCTGGTCGAGCTGCTGCAGCCCGCCTACGACGAGACGCTCACCGTCGAGCGCCTGCTCGAGCTCGCCCAAGAGGGCGACATCCGGGTCAACCGGATCCTCGACGACGCCGGCCGCGCGGTCGGCCGGGTGCTGGCCGACCTCTGCAACCACCTCAACCCGGCGCTGATCGTGGTGGGCGACACGATGCGCCAGTCGGAGTCCTTCGTGATGGGGATCAAGGACTCGATCGACCGCTTCACCCAGCCCGACACCGCCGCGGCGCTCGACGTCGTCCCCAGCGAGCTCGGCGACAACGCGGGCGTCATGGGGGCGCTGGTCATCGCCGGCTCGGCCGCTCCGGCTTCGCCGGGAACAATATGAGCGGTTGCTCAGTTAGGCGCGATGTGACTTCACTCTTCTCGCAGCTGAGCCTGGGTTCGACGACCCTCCCCAACCGCGTCCTGATGGCGCCACTGACCCGGATGCGTGCCAGCCGGCCAGGCGACGTACCCAACCCGTTGATGGCCGACTACTACCGGCAGCGCGCCTCGGCCGGGCTGATCATCTCCGAGGGCACCCAGATCTCGCCGCAGGGCAAGGGCTACATGGACACCCCGGGCATCTACTCGCCCGAGCAGGTCGAGGGCTGGCGCCACGTCAACGACATCGTCCACGAGGCCGGCGGCCGGATCGCGGCGCAGCTGTGGCACACGGGCCGGGTCTCCCACGAGTCCTTCCACGACGGCGACCTGCCGGTCAGCGCCTCGGCGCTCCCCTACCGCAACCGCACGACCGTACGCGGCGAGGACGGCACCCCGATCCGGGTCAACTGCCCCACGCCTCGCGCCCTGGAGACCTCCGAGATCGCCGACCTGATCGAGGACTACCGCCGTGCCACCCGCAACGCCCGCGAGGCCGGCTTCGACCTCGTCGAGATCCACGCCGCCCACGGCTACCTGCTGCACCAGTTCTCCAGCGCGAGCAGCAACGAGCGCACCGACTCATATGGCGGCTCGCTGGCCAACCGCGCCCGGCTCACCCTCGAGGTGCTCGACGCGGTCATCGCCGAGTGGGACGCCGAGCACGTCGCCATCCGGATCTCCCCGATCGGCTCGTTCAACGGCCTCGAGGACCCCGAGGGTGCCGAGATGGGGCTCTACCTGGCCGCCGAGATCGGCAAGCGCGGCATCGCGTTCCTGCACCTCTCCGAGCCCGACTGGGCCGGCGGTCCGGAGCTGACCGACGACTACCGCAAGCAGCTGCGCGCCGCCCACCTCGGCCCGATCGTGGCCGCCGGCTCCTACACCTCGGAGAAGGCCTCCCGCCTGCTCGAGGCCGACCTGATCGATGCCGCCGCGTTCGGGCGTACGTTCATCGCGAACCCGGACCTGCCCCGGCGCCTGGCGGAGAGCCTTCCGCTCAACGAGCCCGACCTGTCGACCTTCTACGGCGGCGGCGAGGCCGGCTACACCGACTACCCCGAGTGGACCGCCTGAGTTCACCGTGTCCTCGCCTGAACCCGCACGGCGGAGGATGTTCCTCTGGAATCGTTCTCCGCCATGCGGGTTCTTGCGACGTGTGCCTTGTCCCTCGCGCTGCTGGGCGGCGCGTTCACTCCGTTCTCGCCGGCCCGGGCCGCTGCGCCGCCCGCCGGTGATCCGGTGGCGCTCGTCGACCCGCTGATCGGGTCGTCGAACGGCGGCAACACCTACCCCGGAGCCGTACGCCCCTTCGGGATGCTCTCCTTCAGCCCGACCTCCACGGCGGGCGACCAGACCAACACCGCTGCGTCGAACGGCTACTCCTACGACACCACGCGGCTGCGCGGCTTCTCGCTGACCCATGTCAACGGCGCGGGCTGCCACCCCGGCGCCGCCGGGGACGTGCCGATCTTCCCGCACACCGACGAGATGACCGGCTCGCCGACCGCGGACGTGACCGATGCGACGTACGCCTCGAACTTCAGCCACGCTGACGAGCTGGCCGAGCCGGGGCGCTATCGGCTGGGCCTGGCCAACGGCGCCGAGGTCGACACCGCGGTGACCATCCGGGCGTCGGTCAGCGACCTGACCTTCCCGGCCGACAAGCCGGCCAACCTGCTCTTCCGCACCTCCAACTCGCTCAACGGCAGCGAGACCGCGGTGACGCGGATCGACGAGGCGAAGCGGACCGTCAGCGGCTCGGTCCTCACCGGCGCCTTCTGCGGCCGGCGTGGCAACGGCGGCGGGAGCAACAAGCGCTCCTACTACCGGCTCTACTTCACCGCGCAGTTCGACCGCGGCTTCTCGGCCCACGGAACCTGGGTCAACGGCGAGCTCCAGCCGGGCAGCACCGAGGCGCGCGGCGGCGAGGGCTACGAGACCGGCGCGGCCCGCCAGGGGCAGGGCTCGGGCGGCTACGTCTCCTTCGACCCGAGCAACGACCAGAGCGTGCGGATGCGGATCGGGATCTCCTACACCAGCCAGTCGGCTGCCGAGGCCAACCTGGCGGCCGAGATCGGGCGGCGCGACACCGTCTCGACCATCGCCTCGGAGGCCAAGGCCGAATGGCGCAAGGCGCTCTCCTCGATCGAGGTGGCCGGTGGCACCGATGAGGAGCAGACCGCCTTCTACACCGGCCTCTACCACTCCTACCTGCAGCCCAACGTGATCTCCGACGTGGCCGGCACCTACTGGGGCAGTGACCAGGAGGTTCACCGGATCGAGCGCGGTCAGCAGGCGCAGTACGGCAACTTCTCCGGCTGGGACCAGTACCGGGCCCACACCCAGCTGCTCGCGCTCCTGGAGCCGCGCGTGGCCGGCGACTTCGCCCGCTCCCTGCACGCCTACTCGCGCCAGCACGGCGGCGTCTGGGACCGTTGGGTCCACCTGAGCGGCTGGACCCACGTGATGACCGGCGATCCCAGCGCGCCCACGCTGGCCGGCTTCTACGCGCTCGGCGTACGCAACTTCGACGCTCGGGGCGCCTACGACTCGCTGGTCCGCCAGGCCACGGTGCCGCACCCCGACGGGCTGTCCAGCTACGGCTGCCCCGGGCAGTGCATCGGCCAGCGGCCGAACCTGGCCGAGTATCTCGCCAAGGGCTACGCACCTCAGGACACCTGCCGCTGCTGGGGCGGCGCCGCGGAGACCCTCGAGGACGCCGTCGCCGACTACTCCCTCGCCGACTGGGGCCGCCGCCTCGACGCCGATCGGGCGCAGACCGACTCGCTGATGGAGCGAGCCGGCTGGTGGCAGCACACCTTCAACCCGGCGGCGACGGCGACGGACGGCTACCAGCAGGCCCGCAACGCCGACGGGAGCTGGGTCTCCGGCTTCACCCCGGCGACGCAGACCGGCTTCGCGCAGGGCAGCAGCGCGACGTACACCTGGATGGTTCCGCACGACGTCGCCCGGCTGGCCGAGGCCGTCGGCGGACGGGAGCGGGCGATCCAGCGGCTGGACGCCTTCTTCCACAAGGCCGACGGCTCCTGGCAGTACACCGGGGGCGACGCGCTGCGCTACGACCCGACCAACGAGCCCGGCATCCACGTCCCGTGGATGTACAACGCGCTCGGCGCGCCCTGGAAGACCCAGGAGACGGTGCGGGCGATGGCCGACCTCGCCTACGGCACCGGCCCACGTGGCCTACCCGGCAACGACGACCTCGGCACCATGTCGGCGTGGTACGTCTTCTCCGTGATGGGCATCTACCCGCAGGACCCCGCCCGCGCCGAGATGCTGCTCTCCAGCCCGGTCTTCGAGCGGGTGGTCATCCACCGCGGGAACGGCGTCGACATCACGATCGAGTCCCCCGGCGCCGGCGCCGAGAACATCTACGTCCAGTCGGTCACCCTCGACGGCACGCCGCGTACCCAATCGTGGCTGCCGGAGTCGGTGATGAACCGCGGCGGCACCGTCCGGATCGACGTCGGCGCCGAGCCGAACCGCTCCTGGGGCACCGCCGAGGCGGACCTGCCGATCTACCACACCGACTGACCGTGCACTTGATGCGAGGTCATAATGCACTCATAATGAGTGCATGGCCTATCTGCAGATCCGCGACATCCCCGATGACGTACGCGACGTCCTCGCCCAGCGCGCGAAGGACCGTGGGCAGTCGCTGAACTCCTACCTTCGGGACGTCGTCCTCCGGGAGGCGTCGTTCGCCAACAACCAGGCCCTGATCGACCGCGTGATTGCCAGCAGGGGCGATTCGAAGTTCACCACCGAGGACGTGCTCGCCGCACGGGACACGGCTCGCGGCGAGCGCTCCCAGGGCGCCGCGTGATCGTCCCAGACGCTTCCGCGGTCACTCTCCTCTTCGCAGACCCCGACACCGACTTCCGGGTCAACGCGGCGACCCAGATCCTCGCCGCCGACCCCGAATGGGTCGTCCCGGAGGTCTGGCGCACCGAGGTACTCAGTGTCTTCCGGGGACTCCTTTTGGGCGGCAAGCTCACCGACCTGGACGCCGAACAGGCGTTGCACTGGCTCCAGGCGATCACGGTGATCACCGCACCGACCGGCCCTTGCCTCACCCGAATGTGGGAACTGCGCAGCAACCTGTCGACCTACGACGCCAGTTATGTCGCAGTCGCCGAGTCACATGACCTCACCCTCGTCACCGCCGACGTACGCATCTCCAAAGCCGGCGTCGCGCGCTGCCCGGTGAGAACGATCAATTGACGGGTCTCAGTTTGCGGTCGCCGACTCACCACGCCGTGATGGGCCATGGGCTGCCGTTGGAGGACGTAGACGAGGCTGCCGAGAACCGGATGCTCCGCAAGCAGCTCTTGGGAACCGGCGAGCGGAAGTTCGCCTTCCTCGTGGAGCCTCAGCGCTGGACAACAACACCGGCGGCGTAGACGTTATGAACCGCCAACTTGACTACCCCCTTGATCGGCCACGTCATCGAGCCCGGGACATCACACTCGTGACAGGCCTTCGGTCGTGATGAGAGTCAGCTGACCATCGGTCGTCTGACGAGGCTAGTTCTGGCCTCGATAACTGGAGCGCAAGCACATGCCCTCGGCGCTTTTACGAGAGACGTGCCTGGATCACCGCATGGGTCCCGTCGGTGCGCCAGCCAGGTTCGTGCGCTTCCAGGAGCGCGAGGCGATCCTCCGGGATACCGACGGCCAGGTCGGACTTCAGTGTCCGCAGCGCCACCAGCGGCGCCGGGAAATGCTGGACGAGGTCGGAGAAGCTCGAGGTGGGCGCCCACTGCCGGTCGCCGACGAGGCGACGATAGTTGAGGTCTCCCTTGATGATCACGAGCTCGGACTCCCTGATCTCATCGGTGAGGTCGCCGGGGATGTCGTGGAAGGTCAACGGACTGCACCAGAAGGCATGGGTCCGGACCTCGATCCTTCCGTCGGTGATCGCCGCCCCGAGCCGGGCTGCCATGTCGGCCGTTGCCCCGGTGTGGCTGCTGAGGTGAGCAAGGATCGTGAAGAGGTCATGACCGGTGGCGTCGGATACGAAGTAGGGCCGGGGCTTCAGGTGCATGACCACGCGTCCTGCCCGGCCTGTGCTCAGAAGGCGGTCGATGAGAAGGAGGTCAGAGACGAGTTCGCGGCCGGCGTTGTCGGCGATCAGGTCCACCCTTGCCGGCTCGCGCTCACCCAGATGAGCCCAGACCTGGTTCGAGTCATCGGCGATGAGGTCATCGACCTGAACGGCATCGGCAGCATGCGGCTTCGAGAGGCGGAACCCGAGGTCGGCTCGGTTGCCCCACAACGACGCGAGCAGTGCACTGTGCAGCCCTTCATCCTCCGGAGCGGAGAGGACGCTCGCAAGCTGGTCCAGGTCACGAACGAGGTCGGCCGATCCGAGCTCGGCGTCCTTCTGTGGTTTGAACGGGTCGACCCCAGCCCAAGGAACATCGCGGAAGTAGTCGGTGGCCTGCAGCAGAAGCCGATAGAAGTACGACTCCGCCCACAGGAACGGAACCTCGAGCCAGGTGCGACCCACGTACGGAGCTGCCCATGACTCCCACTCGGCTCGGTCCGCCGAGGGCTCGGTGAAGGGTGGTACGACGCCCTGGATCACCTCATCAAGGCGGTCGAGGTTGCGCTGGACCGATGGTGGATACGGGATGCCCGATCTCACCTTCGCGATCAACTCCGGGTGTCGACGGGTCAGCACGCCATGGGCGAAGGATCCGGGCTCCTCGGAGTCGATCTCCTCAGCGGTCGCACTCTGGCCGATCCCCGCCATCAGGCTTCTTCCCTTCTGCAACGGGAGGTCATCTGGCCGATCTCGTCAGGGACGTCGCGGATCCGAAGGTCGGCCATGCACTCAGTATCTGCGAAGATGCGGGGCGTGAGCACCTCGACGCCATCACGCACCAACGCTCTTGACCGGTTCTTCCAGATCAGCGCCCGTGGCTCCACGGTCGGGCGCGAGGTCCGCGGCGGCGTGGTCACGTTCTTCACGATGGCCTACATCGTCGCGCTGAACCCGCTGATCCTCGGGTTCGCGGAGGACGTGAACGGCGACCTCCTCGGCGGCACCAGCGGCGACAACCTGGCCGCGATCGCAGCCGGAACCGCGCTGGTGGCAGGCGTGATGACGATCCTGATGGGCGTCGTCGCCAACTATCCGATGGCGCTGGCCACCGGCCTCGGGCTCAACGCGTTCGTGGCGTTCTCGATCGCCGGCCAGATGACCTGGGCCGACGCGATGGGCCTGGTGGTGATCGAGGGTCTGGTGATCCTCGTACTGGTCTTGACCGGGTTCCGGGAGGCCGTCTTCCACGCCGTTCCGCGCGAGCTCAAGACCGCGATCTCGGTCGGGATCGGCATGTTCATCGCGGTGATCGCCTTCGTCGACGCCGGGTTCGTACGCCGCATTCCCGACGCCGCGAACACCACCGTCCCGGTGCAGCTCGGCCCGACCGGGCAGCTCGCGGGCTGGCCGGTGCTGGTCTTCGTCATCGGCCTGGCCCTGGTGATCACCCTGTGGGTGCGCAAGGTGCGCGGCGCGATCCTGATCTCGATCGCGGCGACCACGGTGCTGGCCATCATCGTCGAGGCCATCGCGGACCTCGGCGCGAGCAGCGCCGAGAACCCGACCGGCTGGTCGCTCAACGTCCCGGCCATGCCGGACAAGATCGTCGACTGGCCCTCCTTCTCGACGCTGGGCGAGTTCAACCTGCTCGGATCCTTCGAGAGCGTCGGCATCGTGACCGCGGTACTGCTGATCTTCACGCTCATGCTCGCCGACTTCTTCGACACCATGGGCACCATGACCGCGATCGGCTCCGAGGCCGGGTTGCTGCGCAAGGACGGCACCCCGCCGCGTACGCGCTCGATCCTGGTCGTCGACTCGCTGGCCGCCGCGGCCGGCGGCGCGGGCGGCGTCTCCTCCAACACCTCCTACGTCGAGTCGGCCTCCGGTGTCGGCGAGGGCGCCCGCACCGGTCTGGCGGCGGTCGTCACCGGCGTGCTCTTCCTGCTCACCACCTTCCTGGCTCCGCTGGTCACGGTGATCCCGTCGGAGGCGGCGGTGCCTGCCCTGGTGCTGGTCGGCTTCCTGATGATGCAGCAGGTCAAGGACATCAACTGGGCCAACCCGGACATCGCCATCCCGGCATTCCTGACGATCGCGCTGATGCCGTTCACCTACTCGATCTCGGTCGGCATCGGCGCCGGCTTCCTGGCGTACGTGCTCATCCAGGTGGTCCGCGGCAACGCCAAGAAGGTGCACCCGCTGATGTGGCTGGTCGCGGCCATGTTCGCCGTCTACTTCGCGATCCACCCGATCTCGAGCTGGCTGGGCTGACCTCCTGGGGCTCACCCGGGGCGTGCTGGGGCCGCGTCAGCCCAGCATGTCCTTGACGAGCGGCACGACCTGGGTGCCGTAGAGCTCGATCGAGCCCATCAGGTCCTCGTGGCGCACCTGGCCCTGGTCGTACTTCAGGTCGAACCGGTCGACGCCGAGCACCTTGATGGTGCCGGCGAGCTTCCGGGCGACCGTCTCCGGCGAGCCGACGTAGAGGGACCCGCCTTCGATCTCGCGCTCGAAGTCACCGGGCGAGGGCGGCGGCCAGCCACGCTCGCGACCGATCTGAGTCCGCATGGCCAGCCAGCCCTCGTATACCGTCTCGCGGGCCTGCTCATCGGTCTCCGCGACGAACCCGGGCGAGTGGACGGCGACGCGCTGGCGCGGCACCCCGAACTCGTCCTGGGCGCGCTCGAAGAGGTCGATGTAGGGCGCGAACCGGTCGGCCGGACCGCCGATGATCGCCAGGAAGAGGCCGAAGCCGTGGCGGGCGGTGCGTACGACCGACTCCGGGCTCCCGCCGACGCCGACCCATGCGGTCAGGCCGTTCTCGGTGCGCGGGAAGACCTCCTGGTCGGTGAGCGCCGCGCGGGTGCGGCCCTCCCAGGTCACCTTCTCCTCCTTGAGCAGGGCGGCGAGCAGCTCGAGCCGCTCCTCGTAGTCGGCGAGGTCGAAGCCGAACAGCGGGAACGACTCGGTGAACGACCCACGCCCGGCGACGATCTCCGCGCGACCCTGGGAGACGGCGTCGAGGGTTGCGAACCGCTCGAAGACCCGCACCGGGTCGTCGGAGCTGAGCACGGTCACCGCGGAGCCGAGCCGCAGTCGCTCGGTGCGGGAGGCGACCGCGGCGAGCACCATCTCCGGGCTGGAGACAGCGAAGTCGCGGCGGTGATGCTCCCCCACCCCGAAGAAGTCGAGCCCGACCTGATCGGCGACCACGCCCTCCTCGACGATGTTCCGGATCACCTGCGCGTGGTGCTGCGGCTTGCCCTCGGCGTCGCGGGTGACCCCGCCGAAGGTGTCCAGGCCGAACTCGATGTCAGTCACGCCTGTTGAAACCTCAACCAGTCGTGGCGCATTCCCAGGGCCCTGCTGGGACCTCGTGGGTCTCGCCGGTCAGGTGGCGCCACAGAGTGCCGCCGCACTCGAGGTCGAGCCTGCCGTCCGGGCAGACGTCGGGCGGTACGTCTCGCCCGAGCGCGGTGACCGACGCGAGCACGCGGTGTTGGCCGAGGATTCCGGGGGCCAGCGAGCTCGCGTCCAGGTCGAGGGACTCGATCAGGAGCGGTCGCCCGTCGGCCTGATGAGCCGACCAGGTGGTCGCCACCCGGCCGGGGCGCTCACGGTGGCGGCCGAGGACGAGGGTCTCGCGCAGGGCAAGCCTTGCGCTCGGCGCGATGGTGACCCGGGTGTCGCGGGTGACGTCGGCACCGGCGGAGACCACGAAGGGCTCGCCGGCCCAGACCAGGGTGGCATCCGCAGCGAGGGTGATCGCGACCGACCAGGACGCATGCCCGCCGTCCATGTCGTAGGCGACCGTCCCGGCCGGCTCGACCAGGGTCAGGCTCGCGCCCTCCCCTACCTCGACCTCGACCGTGACCTGGTCGCCGGCCAGGAGCATCGCGCCGTCAGGGACGAGCGAGATCCGCGCCGAGCGGGCGTCGCTGGAGAGCAGCATCGGTCGCAGGGCCGGCGCGGTCGAGGGTCCGGTGACGTCGGTCTCCACGCGCACCCGGCCACCGTCGACCGCCCCGATCCGCACCTGGGTCAGTGAGCCGCTGGCCAGCTCAGGCGTGCTGGTGGTCATGTTCGTGCGTGTGGCTCGTGCCGTCAGCGTGGAAGTGCGGCGCCATCGGACCCGGGTCAGCCGGGACCAGCGCACCGCCGCGGTGCCGGGTCAGCTCGGACCTCACCCACTCCACCAGCGCCTCGACGGAGGCCGGATCGGTGCGGGAGAGCGCGATGACCGGACGACCCTCGCGGACCGACCCCGCGTCGGAGACCATCGCGATCGGGTCGACACCGACGTACGGAGCCAGGTCGGTCTTGTTGACCACGAGCAGGTCGGCGCGCTCGATGCCGGGGCCGCCCTTGCGGGCGACGTCGCCACCGCCGGCCACGTCGATCAGGAAGATCTGGGTGTCGACCAGCGCCGGCGAGAAGGTGGCGGTGAGGTTGTCGCCGCCGGACTCGACCAGGACCACGTCGAGTGGCGCGAACTCCTCCTCGAGCTCCTCGACGGCGATCAGGTTGGCGGTGACGTCGTCGCGAATGGCGGTGTGGGGGCAGGCGCCGGTCTCGACGGCCCGGATGCGGGCCGGGTCGAGCACGCCGGCCGATCGGAGGAAGCGGGCGTCCTCGTCGGTGTAGATGTCGTTGGTGACCACACCGATCTCCAGGTCGGCGGAGAGCTCGCGGCACAGCAGCGCGATGAGCGAGCTCTTGCCGGTGCCGACCGGACCGCACACCCCGATGCGCAGTCCCCTGCCGTCCTTCGTTCCGTCCTTTGTCGCGTTCTCAAGCACTGAACAACCTCCTGGTCGTGTGGGCGTGGGTCTGGGCCCACAGGTCTAGCTGAGGCGCGCTGGGCGCCGGGATGTGAAGGGGCTCGGTGAGCGGGGCGACCTCGGCGGCGAGCCGCTCGGCCTCCGGGAGGAGGTCGTACACCCACGAGGTGGAGTCGAGCGGGTCGAGGGGCAGCAGCTTGAGGGCTGCCGAGGCGACCGTCTGCAGATCGTCATACGCCACCAGCCGGCCCAGCGAGGCCGGCGCGACGCCACCGGTGGCGGCCGCCGCGGCCAGGACGATCGGGCGGCAGGGCCGCTCGAGGCCGGCCACCGCCGCGAGGTGCGGCGAGTCCGGGAACAGTCGCCCGACCAGCCGCAACAGCGCGCGACCAAGCGTGCGCGAGGTGTCCCGCATCGGGGCCGCGGGGGTGCGGGCCGCCCAGGCATCGAAGACCGGCTCCAGCGGCAGACCGGCGCGCAGCCGGTGCAGCGCCACCACCGCCGTGCCCGCCTCGACCCGCACGACGCTGGCCAGTCGCGACCGCATGAAGACCGGCACCTGCTCGGCGGTGAGGCCGGAGCGTACGGCTGCCTCCAGCTGGCCCGACTGGGTGTGGCCGGCGACCGGGAGGCGGGCGTCGGCGAGCAGCATCATGAGCAGGTCGTCTGACATCGGGCTCAGAACATCGAGTAGAGCTGCGTCAGCGGCAGCTCGGTTGCGGGGGCGGGCTCGATCAGCTCGCCGTCGACGTGGATGCGGAACGTCTCGGGCTCGACCCGGATCTCGGGGGTCGCGGAGTTGTTGATCATGTCGGCCTTGCCGATCTCGCGCGTGGGTGCGATCCCGACGAGGCGGCGGCGCAGGCCGAGGCGATCGGCCAGTCCGGCCTCCAACGCGGCCGGCGCGACGAACGAGACCGCGTGGTCCGCGCCCGGCCCCACCAGCGTCGGGCGCATGAGCACCGGCTGCGGGGTCGGGATGGAGGCGTTCGGGTCGCCGAGGGCGCCCCAGATCAGGGCGCCGGACTTCATCACGACCTCGGGCCGGATGCCGAAGAACCGCGGGTCCCACAGGACCAGGTCGGCCATCTTGCCGGGCTCCACGGAGCCGACCTCGGCGGCGATCCCGTGTGCGATGGCGGGGTTGATCGTGTATTTCGCGACGTACCTCTTGGCTCTGATGTTGTCCGCCTTCCCTCCCAGCGAGCCGAGCCGGGCCTTCATGGCGTGGGCGACCTGCCAGGTGCGGCAGATGACCTCGCCGATGCGGCCCATCGCCTGTGCGTCGGAGGAGGTGATCGAGAGGGCGCCGAGGTCGTGGAGTACGTCCTCGGCGGCGATCGTGGTCGCCCGGATCCGGGACTCGGCGAAGGCCAGGTCCTCGGGCACCCGCGGGTTGAGGTGGTGGCAGACCATCAGCATGTCGAGGTGCTCGGCGACGGTGTTGACGGTGTGCGGCAGCGTCGGGTTGGTGGAGCCGGGGATGATGTGAGACAGCGAGGCGACCGACAGGATGTCGGGCGCGTGCCCTCCCCCGGCCCCCTCGGCGTGGAAGGCATGGATGGAACGGCCCGCGATCGCGGAGACCGTCGACTCCAGGTAGCCGGCCTCGTTGAGCGAGTCCGAGTGCAGCGCGACCTGCAGGCCGTGCTCGTCGGCGGCCTTGAGTGCGGCATCGATCGCTGCCGGGGTCGAGCCCCAGTCCTCGTGGACCTTGTAGGCGGCGGCGCCGGCCAGCGCCTGCTCGGCGAGCCCGGCCGCGGAGACGGTGTTGCCCTTGCCCATCAGCAGCAGGTTGACCGGCATGTCGTCGAGCGCGCGGTGGATGGTCTCCAGGTGCCACGGTCCGGGGGTGACCGTGGTGGCCTTGGAGCCCTCCGACGGTCCGGTGCCGCCGCCGCCCACGGTGGTGATCCCGGTCGAGATCGCCTCGACGATCTGTGACCTGGACAGGAGGTGCACGTGGACGTCGATCGCCCCGGCGGTGAGGATCTTCCCCTCGCCGCTGACCACGTCGGTGCCGGGTCCGATGACCAGGTCGGGGTGGACGCCGTCGGCGATGTCGGGGTTGCCGGAGCGACCCAGGGCGACGATCCTTCCGCCGCGGATCCCCACGTCGGCCCGGACGATGCCCCAGTGGTCGAGCACGAGGGCGTTGGTGATCACGGTGTCGAGAGCCCCCTCGGCCCGCGGCACCGTCGACTGGTTCATCGACTCGCGGATCGACTTGCCGCCACCGAAGACCGACTCCTCGCCACCGGCGGTCAGATCGTCCTCGACCTCGATCCACAGGTCGGTGTCACCGAGCCGCACCTGGTCGCCGGTCGTGGGGCCGTAGAGCGCGGCGTACTCGGTCCTGCTGATCTCCACCATCACGCCTCCTTGATCTGGATGCCGGGGACCCGACGAGATCCCTTGAGCGCGACGATCGCGACCTCACGCGACGCGCCGGGCTCGAACCGGCGCGAGGTGCCGGCGGGGATGTCGAGCCGGAACCCCTCGGCCGCGTCGCGGTCGAAGTCGAGAGCGGAGTTCACCTCGGCGAGGTGAATGTGGGAGCCGATCTGGACCGGCCGGTCGCCGGTGTTGAGGACCACCAACGTACGCCGCTCCGACTCGCTCCGGTCGGTGTTGACCTGGATGGTGCCGTCGGCGACGCGTACGGCTCCGGGACCGCTGGACTGCATGGACATCTCCGCTTCAGGCGATCGGCTGGTGGATGGTGACGAGCTTGCGGCCGTCGGGGAAGGTCGCCTCGACCTGCACCTCGACGAGCATGTCGACCACGTCGGGCATGACCTGCTCGCGGGTCAGCACGGTGCGGCCCCGCGTCATCAGGTCGGAGACCGAGGCACCCTCGCGCGCCCGCTCGATCACCCAGGTGGAGATCAGGGCGACGGACTCGGGGTAGTTGAGGAGCACCCCACGGGCGAGCCGGTCGCGAGCGACCATCCCGGCCACGGACAGCAGCAGCTTCTCGGTGTCGGACGGGGTCAGATGCATCTCGCCAACTCTCTGGACGGCCGGCCTAGACGGCCAGCTGGGATCGGACGTGATCGTGCGCCTCGGAGCCGCCGTCACCGCGCGCGGTGATCCGGCCGGACTCGAGGATGTAGTAGGCAGAGGCCGTACGCAGGGCGAACCCGACGTGCTGCTCGACCAGCAGCACGGTGAGGTCGCCGCGACCGGTGAGCTCGGCGATCACCCGCTCGATCTCGGCGACGACGTTGGGCTGGATGCCCTCGGTCGGCTCGTCGAGGATGAGCAGCCGCGGCCTGGTCAGCAGCGTACGCGCGATCGAGAGCTGCTGGCGCTGGCCGCCGGAGAGCAGCCCGGCGCGCCTGCCGAGCAGGTCCTTCAGGGCGGGGAACAGGTCGAGCATCTCGCTGATCCCGGGTCGGTCGCCGACCAGCTGGAGGTTCTCCAGCGCGGTCATGTCGCCGAAGCTCTGCTGGCCCTGCGGGACGTAACCGAGGCCTCGCTTGACGCGTGCGCTCGGGCGCAGCGCGGTGACGTCCTCGCCGTCGAGCAGCACCCGACCGCTCTTGGCCCGGACCAGCCCGACCGCCGCTTTGAGCAGGGTCGTCTTGCCGGCGCCGTTGTGTCCCATCAGCGCCACCGCGGCGCCGGCCGGGACCTCGAGGCTGACCTCGTGGAGCACCGTGGTGCGGCCGTAGCCGCCGGTGACCGACTCGATCCTCAGCATCAGGAGTCCTCCCCTGTCGTTTCGGTGACCGCGGCGACGGTGTCGCCCAGATAGACGCGCTGCACCTCGGCGTCCTCCCTGATATCGGCGGCAGTGCCCTCAGCGATCACCTTCCCCGCGTGCAGCACGGTCACGATGTCAGCGAAGCGCCGCACGAAGTCCATGTCGTGCTCGATGACCACGACGGTCCGCTCCGGGCTGATCCGGCGCAGCAGCTCTCCGGTCGCCTCCCGCTCCTCGGCCGACATCCCGGCGACGGGCTCGTCGAGCAGCATCACCGAGGAGTCCTGCACCAGCAGCATGCCGATCTCGAGCCACTGCTTCTGCCCGTGCGAGAGCACGCCCGCGGGCCGGTCCGCCAGCTCCGTGAGCCCCACGGTCTCCAGCACCTCGGCGACCTGTTCGGACATCCCCCGCCGCGGCAGCATCAGCCGCCACCGCGCCCGATGCACGCCGGCGGCGATGTCGAGGTTCTGCAGCACGCTGAGCTCCTCGAAGACCGTGGCCGTCTGGAACGTACGTCCCACCCCGAGGCGGGTGATCCGGTGCGATGCCAGGGCGAGCAGATCGCGTGTGCGATAGCGCGCTTCTCCACTCCCCTTGGCCAGACCGGTCAGGGCGTCCACGAGCGTCGTCTTCCCGGCGCCGTTGGGGCCGATCAGGAAGTGCAGCCGGCCCGGCTCCAGGGTCAGGGACACTCCGTCGATCGCCACGAACCCGTCGAACTCGACCCGCAGGTCGCTCACCATCAGCGTCATCTCGCTGCCGCCTCCTCGGATGCCGACCGAGTTACCTCGGTCTCGCCCTGCTCTCCTCGTGGAACTCCACGAAGTAAGTGATCGCCCACCGAGTTACCTCGGCGAACATTCAGCCGGCCGACCAGCCCCAGCAGCTGCGCCAGCCCGCCCGGCAACAGCAGGATGACCAGCACGAACAGTGCGCCCTGGAAGTAGGACCACGAGCCCGGGAAGGCCTCGGAGAGCGAGGTCTCGGCGTAGCCGATCAGGAGCGCGCCGACGGCCGGGCCGAGCAACGAGGCCCGCCCGCCCAGCGCGACCCCGGCGAGCAGCCCGATGGAGGCGACCACGCCGACGTCGTCGGGCGAGACGATCCCGGCGATCGGCACGAAGAGGGCACCGCCGATCGAGGCCAGGACGGCCGCGATGACGTACGCCGTCAGCTTGACGTTGGCCGGGTCGGTGCCGAGGAACCGCACCCGCTCCTCGCCGTCGCGGACGGCGACCAGCAGCTCACCGAAGCGGGTGCTGTAGAGCCAGGCCATCACCAGGATCGAGACCAGCAGGATCCCGGCGGCGATGAAGTAGAGCAACCGCTTGTTGGCCGGGTCGAACAGGGCGTACCCGAAGAAGCCCTGGAAGTTGTTGAGGCCGTTGGCGCCGCCGGTTGTCTTCACCTGGCCGACGAGCAGGATCGCGAAGGCGGCGGCGAGCGCTTGGCTCAGGATGGCGAAGTACGCCCCCTTGATCCGCCGCTTGAACACCGCGAGCCCCAGCAGGCCCGCCACGAGTGCCGGCAGGACGAGGATGACGACGAGCGCGAGCCCGCCGTTGCGCAGCGGCTCCCACCAGCCCGGCACCGTGGCGTCGCCGTAGAGCGCCATGAAGTCCGGCACCCCACCGGGACCGGCGTCGGCGAGCTTGAGGTGCATCGCCATCGCGTAGGCGCCGATGCCGAAGTAGAGCCCCTGGCCGAGCACCAGCATCCCGCCACGGCCCCAGGCGAGGCCGATGCCGACCGCCGCGATGGCGTAGCAGCAGTACTTCGCGAGCAGGCCGAGGCGGAAGTCGGACAGGACGGCCGGGGCGAGGACGAGCAGGGCGACCGCGAGCAGCAGCCAGCCGGCGTACGGATAGACCTTCTTCATGCTCATGCCAGGCTCCTGGTCCGGACCGAGAGGATGCCCTGCGGGCGCAGCTGCAGGAACGCGACGATCGCCAGGAAGACGATCACCTGGGCGACCGAGCCGGTCAGGGCGTGAGCAAGGAACGCCTGCAGCAGGCCGATCCCGAGAGCCGCGACGATCGTGCCCTTGAGGTGCCCGATGCCGCCGACCACGACCACGAGGAACGCCTGGACGATGTAGGACGTGCCGAGGTTGGGGCCTGTCGACCCGAGCAGCGTGAGCGCCACCCCGGCCACACCGGCGAGGCCGGACCCGATGAAGAAGGTCGCCCGGTCGGTGCGGCGGGTCGAGATGCCGATGGTCTCGGCGAGATCGCGGTTGCCGACGGTGGCCCGGATCTGCCGGCCGAGGGCGGTGAAGCGGAGCACCGCCAGCAGCGCGGCCACGCACGCCGCCGCCAGGACGATGATGAAGAGCCGGGTCAGCGGGAAGTCGTAGCCGAGGATCGGGATCGAACCGTCGAGCCAGCTCGGCGCGGGCACCTCCTTGGCCGGAGCCCCGAAGATGTCGCGCGCGACCTGCTGCAGGATGAGACCGACGCCGTAGGTGACCAGCAGCGTGTCCAGCGGGCGGGCATACATCCACCGCAGCACGCTCGCCTCGAGCGCCAGCCCGAGCAGGCCACCGATCACGAACCCCACGGGGAGCGCGATCAGCAGACTCAGCTCGGTGCTGGCGACGATGGTCGAGACGACATAGGCGGTGTACGCGCCGGCCATGATGAACTCGCCGTGGGCCATGTTGATGACGCCCATCTGACCGAAGGTCAGGGTGAGCCCGAGGGCGATGAGGAGTAGGACCGCACCGGCGGAGATGCCGGTGAAGACCTGGGCGAGCAGCGCGTCCAACGGGCTAGTTCTTCCACCAGTCGTAGGACTTCAGGTACGGGTCCGGCTCGATCGGCTTGTCGCTCGACCAGACCGTGTCGATCAGGCCCTCGGAGTTCACCTGGCCGATGAGGGCGGTCTTGGCGATGTGGTGGTTCTCGCCGTCGACCTCGACCGTGCCCTCGGGCGCGTCGTAGGTGACACCGCCGGAGGCGTCGATGACGTCCTCGACCGCGAAGGAGTCGGCCTTCTCGACCATGCCCTTCCACAGGTGCAGCGAGGTGTAGGCCGCCTCCATCGGGTCGGACGTGACCGCCTTGGCGCCGTTGGCGGCCTTGAAGTCGGTCACGAACTTCTGGTTCGCCGGGCTGTCGATGGTCTGGTAGTAGTTCCAGGCCGTGTACTGCCCCTCGAGGTTGCCCACGCCGACGCCCGGGACCTCCTCCTCGGCGATCGAGACCGAGAGCACCGGCATCGCCGAGGCGGTCAGACCCTTGCCCTTGTACTCCTTGAAGAAGGCCACGTTGGAGTCGCCGTTGAGGGTGTTGAAGACCGCGTCCGCGCCAGCGGCCTTGACCTTGTCGACGACAGTGCCGAAGTCGGTCGAGCCCAGGGGCTGGTACTCCTCACCGAGCACCTCGATGCCGTTGGCAGCTGCGTACTGCTTGATGATCTTGTTGGCCGTGCGCGGGAAGACGTAGTCGGAGCCGACCAGGAAGATCGACTCGATCTTCTTCTCCTGCTTGAGGAAGTCGAGGGCAGGGATGATCTGCTGGTTCGTGGTCGCGCCGGTGTAGAAGATGTTGTGCGAGGACTCCAGGCCCTCGTACTGCACCGGGTAGAAGAGCAGCGCGTCGTTGCCCTCGAAGACCGGCAGCATCGCCTTGCGCGAGCTGGAGGTCCAGCCGCCGAAGACGGCCGCGACGCAGTCGTCCTGGATCAGCTTCGTCGCCTTCTCGGCGAAGACGGTCGGCTCGGACTGGCCGTCCTCGCTGACGATCTCGAGCTTCTTGCCGAGCACGCCGCCATCGGCGTTGATCTCCTCGGCAGCCATCGACAGGGACTTGAAGACGGTCGTCTCGCTGATCGCCATCGTCCCGGACAGGGAGTTGAGGAAGCCGATCTTGATGGTGTCGCCGCTGGTGTCGACGCAGCTCTCGCTGGTCGCGGTGTCACCGGTCTTGGCGCCGCCGCAGGCGGTCGCGGTCATGCCCAGGGCGAGCACCGAGCTGGCCGCGAGGAGGCGGCTCGAGAATTTCGTACGCACGGGATGGGGGTCCTTCCATCGGACAATTGCTCTCGAATGGAAGGAATCTAGGGACGGGTTGTTTCGCCGATGTATCGGACTCTGTGAGGATTTGTTTCCAGACGGAAACGCCTTCTCAGGGGAGGGTGTCGAGGACCGTCCGCAGGTCGCGGGCGACCCTGGCAACGGCCTCATTCTGCTGCCGGGCGCGGATCTCCCGGGCCGCCGAGGCGCCCACCGGCGAGAGCGCGACCACCGCGCGGCGCTTGTCCTCGGCATGGACCTTGCGCAGCACCAGCCCGCGCTCGACCAGCCGGTCGACGTGCCGGGTCAGGGTGCCGGCCGGGAGCGCGGCGCCGTCGGCGAGACGCGTCATCGTCTGGCCCGGATCGTCGAGCAGCACACTGAGGATGCGCCACTGCTCCGCGGTGAGGTCGAATTCGGCGTACGCCTCGGCGAGCGCACGCTCGATCCGGCGCTGCGCCCGGGCGAGTAGCACGGCCAGATCCGCGCCGACCGTCTCGGCAACCTCCATGAGTCCTCCCCACGATCGCTGTCTGCCGTACCCTAACCACCCAACGGCTCAATGGTGAGTCATCAGGGCAACATTCCGTTCAGGAGCAGGTGTCGATGACCCCACCGTCGTTCACCCCGTCCTCCCATGCCCTGCTGGGCCTCGCACCCCGTCCGCCGGGCGCCCTCTCGATCGCTTTCGTGGTGCCGATGCAGGGCCCGACCGGCATCTACGGCCCCGGCTGCCTGGCCTGCGGTGAGCTGGCTGCTGAGGAGCTCAACGCCGGCGGCGGCATAGCCGGGAAGCCGGTCGAGCTGGTCGCGATCGATGCCGGGCGCGCTCCCCACGAGGTCGCCGCCGAGGTCGCTCGGCTCGTCGACCTCGGCCGGGTCGATGCGATCGCCGGCTGGCACATCTCCGCCGTACGCCAGGCGATCACCGCCCGTGTCGGCGGCCGGGCCCTGTACGCCTTCGCCGCCATGCACGAGGGCGGCGACGACACTCCTGGGGTCTTCATGATCGGGGAGCGCCCGGTCAACCAGCTGCTCCCCGCCACCGCCTGGATGCGGGCCAACCACGGCGTCTCCCGCTGGGCGGTGGTCGGCAACGACTATGTCTTCCCGCGCGTCACGGGGTCGACGGCCCGAGCGGCGCTGCAAGGGTCGCGCTCGGAGGTCGTGAGCGAGACGTACGTCCCGTTGGGGACCCGAGACTTCGCCGGCGTCCTTCGTGGCCTCGAAGGTGGCGAGCAGGACGGGGTGATCATGCTGCTGATGGGGCAGGACGCGGTGCACTTCAACCGCCAGTTCGCCGCCGCCGGGCTCAGTTCGTCGCTGACCCGGCTGAGCCCCGCCGTCGAGGAAAACACCCTGCTCGCCGGCGGCGCCGGCGCCAACGCCAACGTCTTCGCGGCCGCCGCCTACTTCGACGGCCTCACCACCCCCGAGTCGGCCGACCTGGCCGAGCGCTACTACCGCCGCTTCGGTGAGTACGCGCCCTCCCTCAACGCCGTAGGCGAGTCCTGCTACGAGTCGCTGATGTTCCTGCGCCAGATCGGCGATGCGTGCGGTTCTCTCGAGGTCGAGCCCGCGCTGCGCCTCACGGACCACCACACCTACTCCAGCCCCCGCGGCCTGATGCGGATGCACGGCAACCTCGTCGACCAGGACGTCTACATCGCCGCCGCCGACGGCCTCCGCTTCGAGATCCAGGAGCAGATCGCGTACGCCTCCTAGCGCCTGCTCCGATCCGTTGACTTCGAGTGCGCTCCAACTCCTAGCGTGCGCGACATGACGTACGAGAACCCGACCCAGGACCCCACCGCCCGCGCCGCCCGCCACGACCACGGCCGCCAGATCCTCGACGCCGTCGACGGCGAGGCCGGCGCCCGCGTGATCGACTCCCTCGCCGACATCGCCCCAGAGCTCGGCCACCAGGTGGTCGCCTGGGGCTTCGGCGAGATCTATGCCCGCCCCGGCCTCGAGCCCCGGGACCGACAGCTCGTCACCCTCGGCATGCTCACCGCCCTGGGTGGCTGCGAGCCCCAGCTCGAGGTCCACATCAACGCCGCCCTCAACGTAGGCCTCACTCCCGAACAGATCATCGAGGCATTCCTCCACTCCGCGGTCTACTGCGGCTTCCCCCGCGCCCTCAACGCCACCTTCATCGCCAAGAAGGTGTTCGCCGAACGCGACCTCCTCCCCCTCGCCTGACCGTGGCATGGGTCAGGCGGCGAGGGTGTATTCGAGGAGTACGTCGCGCAGCCCGAACTCAGCCCGGGACAGTGGCGGTGGATCCGGTTTCCAGGTGTCCGGTGGCGGGCTGACATAGGTGTGCCCGGTGGGCGTGATGGTGATGATGCTGCCGTTGGGTCCGGGTCTGGCCCGCCAGCCGAGGGCTTCCTTGGCTTGATTGCATCGCTCGCACAGCCCTTGAAGGTTCTCGGCTTTGGTTTCACCGCCATCCGCGTGGCGCTCGACGTGGTCGATGTTGCGGATCGGGGCATCGCAGCCGTTGGTGCGGCAGATTCCTCCGTCGCGGGTGGTGATGAACTCCGCGAGCCCGTCGGGTGCCTTGCGTGAACGTGATTCCATCGCGACCAACTGCCCGGCCGGGTCGGTGAACAGCCGCCGGACGAACACCTCCGCGTCGTTGAGCGCCTCGCGAGCCCAACCCGCCGGGACAGGCCCGTAGCCCTCGACCGCGGCCGGCTGATCTGCGTCGCCAGTGAGGGAGTCTGCGGTCATCACGATCTTGACCTCGATCCGAGGCTTGCTACCAGCCTCACGTCCGGCGACTCGGTCGACGAGGGTGTCGGCCATGACCTGGCCGCGAGTGCCCTCGTCGCCTGCGGCCGCAGCGGTCTTCGCGGCCTGATCCAGTGCCGCAAAGACGGCGACCCCGTCCTTGACCGGCAATAGTGCGCCGAGCCAGGTCATCGTGTCGGGTGCCGGGCGGAGGCTGACGCGGAGGTCCTTCTCGGCGTTGGCCGCTCGGGCCACGACGGATGCTAGGTCGAGGGTGATGGCGAGCTTCTTGGCGGCGTTCTCGAGCTGCCGCAGCCCCATCGACACCGCCTTCGCCAGCTCACCGCCCGGCCCAGTGGCACAGAGTTCGAAGTCGATGACCCGACGGTCCTCCACCGACAAGCACGCAGTTTCACGGGCCAGGACGGTGGCCTGCCACTGCGAGAACAGGCCCGCCTTCATCAGAGCGAAGGTGTGCGGCATCTCCGCGATCAAGACCTTCGCCAACCCGAGGAGCTTCGCACCCTTCTCGGGTGAGACCCGCCGCGCCAATGCGACCTGCGAGGCCACGCCTTCGCCAAGCTTGCGGGCCGGAACCCCGGCCTCAGTCTGGCGTGCCCGGACGGCTTCCTCGAGGCGCACCGCTGCTTCGGCTTGGACAGCCTCAGCAGTGCACTTGACCTCTTCGAGGCGCGCGATCCAGTCGACCAACTCACCCTCGGACACACCGGGAGGCGGCCCAGCAAGGAGGCGATCGATGGTCTCGTACATGAGCCTTATTATATGCGACAGAGCACCATGAAGCGACCCATTTAAGCAGGTCAGGTCCAATTTACGCGGTCAGTGAACAAGACACCTGAGCACCGCGCCACACTCTCGCCGCCGCCCCGATACAGGCGAGATCTTTCTCGATCGGGTGCCGAGTCAAGGACCGCGAAGCGGCCGGCGAAGCCGGCGGGCGAAGCCCGTCCTTGACGCGGCGCGCGATCGAGAAACACTCAAATCAAGGGTCGGCGGCGAACCTAGAAACGAAGAACAGTCGCCAAGCGAGCTTTCCCGGAGAAGCGGATCGTGTTGGTCTCGACACGCCTCCGCCGCCCTCGCTTCGCTCGGGTGCTCCCTCGCTCGGCGCGCCCGGACGAGCAAGCTCGCCGGGCGGCCTCACTCGGTCGCATAGCGGCTCCGGCGGCTCGACCAGCGGAGCAAGGCGGCTCGACCAGCGGAGATGGGCGAGAGCCCCGGAGCGCGACGCGCTCCGAGGCTCTCATGCCATCCGGCGAAGATCAGGCGATGTAGAAGTCGCTCACGTTGACGTCGACGGCCTCGACGTCGATGTCGAAGTAGTCCTCGACGGCCTCGATGACCTGGGTGCGGATGGTGACGGCGTTGGCCTTGACCGGGGTGCCGTACGCGATCACGTAGGACACGGTGATGTTGGCGACGTCGTCGGCGATGTCGACGGTGGTGCCCTCCTCGTCGATGGCGTGTACGCCGTCGACCTTGGCCACGATGTGGTGGACCAGGCGCTCGACGAGGCCCTCGCTCACCGTCGACTTCCCGCGCTCCTCGCGGGCGGCACGGGCGGCGCGCAGCACGCCGGTCAGGGTCGAGTCGGCGGTCGGCTCCGGCTCGATGACCGGCTCAGGGGCGAAGCCGGGCGCGGGGGTCTCGGACACGATCTCCTCGACGGCGGCCGGCTCCTCGACCGACTCGGCCTCCTCGGTGACGGTGCCGACAGCGTCGGCGACCTCATCGGCGGGCGCCTCGACGGCTTCCTCGGTCACCGCGTCGTCGACGATCGCCTCGGCGGCCTCGACCTCGGTCTCGGTCTCCACGGGCGCCTCCTCGACAACGTCGGTCGGCTCGACGGCCGCCTCGACCTCCTCGACCTCCTCGATCTCCTCGATCTCCTCGATCTCCTCGGCAGGCTCGTCAACAGCCTCGACGGTCACGTCGGTGTCCTCAGCGTCGACCTCGACCTCGGTCGCGTCGTCGGCCTCGGGAGCCAGGACGACGTCCTCGGTTTCCCCGGACGCGTCCTCGACAGCGATCTCCTCGGCCGGCGCCTCGTCCTCGACGACGTCGACGATCTCCGCGTCGCCCTCGACCGACTCGGTCACGTCAGCAGCCTCCTCGACAGCCTCGTCGGCCGGCTCGGCGTCGACCTCCTCCGACTCAGCCAGGTCGGCCGACTCGAACGTCTCCTCGGTCACCTCGGCGTCCGACTCGACGACCTCGACCTCGGACACCTCACCCTCGTCAGCGGTCACTACGGCGTCTTCGACCTCGGTCGGCTCCACGACAGCGACCTCCTCGGCGAGCGCCTCACCCTCCGGCTCGACGACGGTCTCCTCGGCCTCGGCCGGCACCTCCTCGACGCCACCCTCGACGACATCGGTCACCTCGACGTCGGCCTCGGCGGACTCGATCGTGTCAGCGGGCACGAAGGTGTCCTCGGCGTCGGCCTCGACCTCGGTCACCTCACCGGTCTCGGTGGCCTCGACGACGTCCTCGGTCGCACCTTCGACGGCAACGTCCTCAACCGCGTCCTCGACACCCTCCTCGGCGACGACCTCGTCCGCAGCGTCCGTCACCTCGGCGTCGGTGGCGTCGACAACGGCCTCGGTCTCGACCGGCGCCTCGTCGACCGGCGCCTCCTCGACAGCGGGCTCCTCGGCAACGGTCTCCTCGACCTCCTCGGTGGTCTCGGCGAGGGGGGCTTCGGCGTCGACGCCCTCGAGCGGCGCCTCGTACGTGCCCTCGGTCTCGACCGCCTCGGCCGGAACCTCGTCAACAGGAGCCTCGACGGGCTCGGTCACGGCGACCTCGCCGACGACATCGCTGCCCACCTCGCCACTGATCTCGACGGTCTCGACGGCGAGCTCGGCCACCTCGGCGGCCGGGGCCTCCTCGGTGTCGGTGACGACGTGCTCGGGGTCGGAGAGCGGGTCGACCGCGGGGACCTCGGCGATGGGCTCGATGACGGGCTCGGTGACGGTCTCAGCAATCGGATCGGCGACCGGCGAAGCGGGGGGCTCGGTGACGTACACGCTGGCCTCGGTGGTGGCCAGGTTCTCGCCGTAGCCGGGGGCGGAGACGTCGGTCGACTCGCCCTCCCCGGCCTTTGGCTGCTCGTTCTTGTTTCGGTTGAAGATGCCGCTGATGAAGTCGGACATGGCTTCGCATTCCTTCGAGTGAGGGGAGGGTTGTTGGTCGAGCGCTCACAACTGGGCGTGATGCTAGGGCTGGCACGCAGTGAGTCGGGTCACGTGTCTTTGATTCCCTTGTCTTGTACCCCAACGGTGACCGGGATGAGGAGTGCCTGTGTCAAACCTTCCGGGGACATTCGCCCACCGTTCAGCCAACGTCGGAGACCCACCGGAGCACGCGCTGTAGAACGACAGAAGAGCACGTACGTCACGACAAGGACGCTCGGGGAGAGACGATGAATCCACTGCTGCTCCCACTGGTCGCCGCACAGGCCGCGTACGTCCACCGGACCATCGGAAAGGAGCCGCGTCCGGAGGGTCCGACGAAGGGTTTCGTGCCGGCGCCGACGGCCGAGGAAGCACCCAGCCCGCTGCGACTGATGGTCATCGGCGACTCGTCCGCGTCCGGGCGCGGCGCGCCCACGCACGACCTCGCCTTCGCCGGGTGGATGGCGCGCGCGATCGCGAAGCGGACCGAGCGTCCGGTCGAGTGGCGGGCGCTCGGGAAGTACGGCGCGACCAGCGAGCGGATCCGGCACGGCATCCTCACCAAGGTCACCGGCGAGTGGGACCTCGCGGTGCTCCTGGTGGGCGTCAACGACATCCTCGCGCGTCGCTCGGTCGAGGCCTGGACACGCGATCTGACCGCGATCGTCGAGACCCTCCAGGAGCACGCCGCGCACACGGTGCTTCCGGGGATCCCGGAGTTCGGCGCGTTCCCGTCACTCCCCCGCACCCTGCGGCGCTACCTCGCCGAGCGCGGTAAGGCGCTCGACGTGGCAGCGCGGCTGGTGTGCGCGGGACGTACGTCGGTGCAGTGGGTCAGCTCTGCCGACCTCGGTCCCGCGGAGCCGTCCTTCTTCGCCGCCGACGGGTTCCACGCCTCGCCGGCGGGCTATGAACGCTGGGCGCGGGCGATCTGCGACCACCTCGATCTCTAGTTGGGAACAACCAGCTGCGCGAGCGGTACGTGGTGCTGGCCGGCGTGGGTGTCGCGGTCTCGCAGCGAGCCCTGCGAGACCGGGCGCGGGTAGGAGATCTTGACGACGTTGAGCGACGGGATCCGGAAGATCTGGACCGACCCGGGATCGACCCGGTAGAGACCGGCGACGACGTCCTCGTCGAGGAACGTCTCGTCGGCCGCGATCCGGTAGCCCTCGGCGTCACGCATGAACAGCTCCATCGTGATCCAGAACGGCCCGGCGTTCTTGGAGCGGACCTCGGTCGCGAGGTCCCCCAGGGTGGTCTCAGGCATCGTGCATCTCTCCCATCTCGGTGCTGAACTCGGTGCGGAACATGGCGGTCGGCGTGAGGCTGTCGACGGCGTGGTTGAGCACGAACTCGTACGCAGCGCCTCGCTCGACCTCGGCCGGCGACCCGGGGAACGCCAGACTGGGCAGGTAGTCCATGTCCTGGGCCGGCAGGTGCAGCATCAAGGGGTTGGCGACCTTGGCGACCGCGGTGGCCAGGGCCTGGTCGGCAGCCCGGACGAGCAGCATCACACCGACCTCGCGCGGCGGCTCGGTGGACGGGTCGAGGTCGCCGAGGACCGCGTTGTAGCCGTAGAGACGCAGGTCGTAGTCGTAATCGTCCTTGGTCAGGCCGAGGGTCTGCTCGACCCGCTGGGTGAACACGACATGCATCAGCGAGGCCCAGCCCTCGATGTCCTTGAGGATCAGCGGGTCCCGGATCGCGGAGAACGACATGGTCTCGTAGCCGGTGATCCGGGCGCCCTCGAGCTTGATCGTGTGCTGCTCCGCGTGATGGAACCGCGAGCCCTCAACACGCACCCGACGCTCGTCGAGCGCGGTGTAAACCGCGTCACGTACGTCCAGCGTGCCGTCCGGCTCCCGCATCTCGAACGGGTTCGCCGTCTCGTACAGCATGTGGGCGGCCACCGAGATCGGCGTGCAGGCGGCGCTCTCGTCGAGCGGCTCGATGGTGAACCCGGTGCGGTCGATGGTCGCGAAGACGCCGCCCATCCGCGGGTTGGTCGTGCACTGGCCACCGCACTCGACGATCTTGGCCGCGTGCCAGGTCGGCCCAGCGGGCATCCCCTTCAGCAAGGCGTACGCAGCGGCGTTGGCCGTGTCGGTCGCCCGCCCGGCCAGGACCACCTGAGCGCCGGCCACGAGAGCCTCGGCGATCGGCTCGTGGCCCATCATGGCGACGATGTGGGTGCAGTCCTCGAGGGTCGCGACGTCGAGGTCGCCCAGCGGCGGCAGCGGGTGGATCCGGCCGGCCTCGAGCGGCTCCTTCAGATCGGCGGCGCGCTGCTCGCTGTAGATGCGGGCGACCTTCATCGACAGGCCCTCCTCGGCGAGCAGCCTGGCGACGATCCCGGCGACCCAGTCGACGCCGTCGTCGGTGCCGCTGGTGCCGCAGGAGCCGACGATGAGCGGGATCCCAGCCTCGGCCGCGGCGCGGAGCAGGAGCCGCAGGTCGCGGGCGACCGCGGCGGCAGTGGTCTTCGGCTTCGAGGCACCCAGGTAGTAGGGGCCGGAGTCGGTGGAGCCGCCGTCGACGGCGATCACGTCCGCCCCCAGCGCGATCCCACGGGTGATCGTCTCCTCCGGGAACCCGGCGCCGAGCATTCCGCTGGGCACCAAGATGCTGACGGAGTCAGCGTTGTCGCTGGTCATCTGTTGTCTCTCTCCTCGATCAGGTGGGCATTGACGGCATGTTTGGGGCGGCCCGCGAGGGCGTCGAGGAGCTCCCGGGCTCCCTCGACTCCGGCCGCCCGGCGGGCCTGGGCGGTCTGCCCGGCCAGATGGGAGTGGACGACGATGCCGGGCACCCCGCGCAGCGGGCTCGCGGCCGGCAGCGGCTCCTCGGCGACCACGTCGAGCGCGGCGGCGGCGATCCGGCCCTCGCGTACGGCAGCGACGAGCGCGTCCTCGTCGACGATCGCGCCGCGGGCGGTGTTCACCAGCACCGCCCCCGGCTTCATCAGCGCGAAAGCGGCGGCGTCGAGCATCCCCCGCGTGCGCGGGGTGAGCGCGGTGTGGACCGAGACGTAGTCGGCGGATGCCAGCAGCTCGGGCAGCTCGACGAACCGGACCTCCGGGTCGGTCCGCTCGGCCTCGGCGACCGCGGTGGTGCACAGCACGCTCATCCCGAAAGCCCGGGCCAGCGGCACGACCGCACGGGCAGCGGCGCCGTAGCCGATCAGGCCGAGGGTGGACCCGCGCAGCTCGCGGCCGTCCTCGCGTGGCCAGCCGCCGGATGCGACGCCGGTCGCGCTCTCGACCAGCCGGCGGGAGGAGGCGAGGAGAAGTCCCATCGTGTACTCGGCCACCGCGTTGGCGTTGATCCCGGGCAGGTTGCTGACCGTGATCCCGGCACGCGCGGCCGCTTCGACATCGATCGCGTCGTAGCCGACCCCGGTGCGTACGACCGCTCTCAGGCGGTCTGCGGACGCGAGGACCTCGGCGGTGAGCGGGTCGTGACCGACCAGCGCTCCCTCCACTCCGGCGAGGTCCGCGACCAGATCCCCGGACCGGTGGCGGGTCTCATGGCCCCGGGAGCGGAGGAGGTCGTCGACCTCGTCGCCGGGCCGCAGGTAGTCGGTGGTGATCAGGATCCGGGCCAACGCGCTCACACCGCCCTCTCGACGTCGCCGCGCCGCTGGAGTCGGTCGATCCGCACCACGATCACGACCGCGACCGCCGCGACGACCGCGATGTCGAGCAGCATCGTGCGCCAGCCCAGGATGTCGACGGCTCCGCCGATCAGGGCCGGCCCGAGGAAGGCACCGCTCTGCCACCCCACCGCATAGAGCGCTGCGTACGTCCCGAAGACCCGCGCCGACGGCGCCAGGTTCCACAGCACGACGACGGCGTTGACCAGGAAGGCCGAGGCGCCGGCGGCGCCGATGCAGAACGCCACGACGGTGCCGGTCGGGGTCTGCACCAGGGTGCCGAGGAGCATGGCGGATGCGAAGATCGCCATGCCCGCGATCATCGTGCGCAGCCGGCCGAAGCGCTCGGCGAACAGCGCGGTCGGATACGCCGCGAGCAGGAACGCGACCCCGCTCGGCAGGGTGATCCCGCCGGCGTCGCCTCGCGAGAGCCCGAGGGTCTCCATGCCGTAGGGCGTGACCAGCGCGCGCGAGCCGGCCCAGGCGCTGCCGAAGACCAGGATCGCCACGATCAGCAGCAGCCGGCTGCGGTCGGTGTCGCGCACGATCTCCCAGATCGTGTCGCGGATGCGTGCCTGTCCGACCGCGGTCGACTCCTCCGCGGCGTCCTCGGCCACCGCCGCCTGATAGCCGGGCGACGAGCTGTCGCGGATCGAGAGGCACAGCACAGTGACCGATACGAGCGTGATCAGCGCGATCACCGCGAAGGCGAGGGCCGGGTGGTCGTCGACCAGCACGATGCTGACCACGGCCGCCACGATGACAGTGAGGCTGGAGGCGATCTTGACCGCGGCGTTGGCACGGCTGCGGCGCTCGGGGGCGATGAAGTCGGGCACCAGCGCCTCGCCGATCGGCTTGAACGAGTTCGAGACCAGCGCGAACGCGACGATGACGACGATCAGCAGCGGCAGCGAGTCCGCGGTATGCGGCAGGGTGACGAACAGCAGCGCCGCGAGCGGCATCCCGACGGCGAGGTAGGGCATCCGCCGGCCCCAGCGCGTGCGGGTCCGGTCGGACCGGTTGGCCATCCACGGCTGGATGAAGATGCCGAGCAGGTTGTCCATGCCCATGATGAAGCCGACGAGGGCGGCGCTGGCCAGGTGGTCGCGCAGCAGCGGCGGCACCTGGCTGTCGTAGAAGTTCCACATCGACTCCTGGGCGAAGACCGCCAGTGCGACGAGGAGGGTGATCCGGCGAGGCCCGAGCTGCCGTGGTGGTGCGGTGGGGATGGTGGTGCTCACGAGACGGACCTCCGTGATCTCTGCATGGTCCCGGCATGGACCCTGCGAACTGTGGCGGCGCTCACAGTAGTTTTGCTACAGCAAAACAGTCAAGAGGTGGCACTGTTGGAAAAGTGGCCTAGGATCAGGACCATGTCGATCTCCTCTCCCGAGACGACGCCGGAGACCACGACGGTGGCCGAGCGCGTCTATCAGGCCCTACGCAGCCAGATCGGCTCCGGCGAGCTCGCGCCCGGCGCCAAGGTGACCGAGCGAGGCATGGCCGAACGCCTCGGCGTCAGCCCGACCCCGGTCCGCGAGGCGATCCGGCGGCTCGAGCTCGACGGACTCGTGGAGCGGGTGGGGCCGCGTACGACCCTGGTGGCTCGCATCGAGGAGGACGCCAGCCACGACCTGGCCGAGGTGGAGGTCGCGCTGCGCGGCCTGGCCGCCCGGTTCGCCGCGCGGCATGCGACCGACGGCGAGCTCGACGAGCTCGACCGACTGCTCGACGAGGCCGACGACCTGGTCATCCTGATCCGGGCACGCCATCGCGACGCCAAGCCGGTCGAGAAGCACGCCGACCGCTTCCTCGACGTCCTCGGCCGCTTCAACGAGCAGGTCAACGCCGCTGCCCACAACCCGGTTCTCGTACGCCTCCTCGAGCAGTCCCGCTCGCTGAGCCGGTCACGGCAGCGGGAGATCTCCCGGGCGCACCTGCTCGCCGGCGACGAGTTCGGCGCCGACCGCTACGCCGAGCACCGCGCCCTCGTGATCGCCCTGCGCGCCCGCGACGCCGCCGAGTCCGAGCGCATCGTCACCGAGCACGCCGCCCGCGGACTCCTCGACCTGCGGCGCGAGATCTAGTCCGTGGCAGGGGTCTTCACCGGCTTCGCCACGATCACCGTCCTCATCGCCCTCGGTGCCCTGCTCGCCCAGCTCCGGATCCTCGACGAGCGCGGACAGCGGACGCTCTCGACGGTCGCGTTCTACGTCGCCAGCCCGGCGCTGCTGATCACGGTCATGGACGACAGCGACCTCGGCTTCGTGCTCTCGGGCAACCTGGTCGCGGTCGCCGGCGGCGTACTCGTCGCCGCCACGCTCGTGGCCACCGTCGAGACGTTGCGCCGCCGCGGCCTGGGCGACACGGTGGTCGCCGTCCTGTGCGGCTCCTACGCCAACGCCGGCAACCTCGGCCTGCCGATCGCGGCGTACGTCCTGGGCGACCCGGTCCTGGTCGCGCCGACGCTGCTGCTGCAGATGCTGGTCCTCCAGCCGCTGGCGCTGGTCCTGCTCGACGCCGACGCGAGCACGACGAAGCTGTCGTTCTGGGACGTGATCCGCCGCCCGCTGACCAACCCGATCACCGTCGCCTCCTTGATCGGGGTGGCGCTCTCCGTCACCGATCTCGACCTGCCCACACCGGTCTCGGATCCGCTGGAGCTCGTGGCCGGGATGGCGGTCCCGTCGATGCTGATCGCCTATGGCGTCGCGCTCCGGCTCGGGCCGCTGCCCGGGCGTGGCGTACCGGCGCTCGACCTGGCGGCCGTGGTCGCGACCAAGCAGATCGTGCAGCCGGTGGCGGCGTACGTCATCGGGCGGTTCGTGCTCGGCCTCGACGCCGAGGCGCTGCTGGCCGTGACCGTGCTCTCCGCGCTGCCGACCGCCCAGAACGTGTTCGTCGTCGCGCAGCGCTACAACCGGTCCACCCTGCTGGCCCGCGACGTCATCTTCGTCAGCACGCTGGCCACGGTGCCGGCGATCCTGCTGGTCGTACTGCTGCTCACCTAGCCCCAGAACCAGCGCAAGGGCCAGCCCCGAGCCGACCAAAGTCCCTTGCGACGGCATCTCTTCAGGCGTACCCTCGCGATATATCGGGACACTACGCCGACAGTCGATGCAGCCTTCACAAGGGAGATGACATGAGCAACCTCGACAACCTGCGGGTGAGCGAGGCCGATCGGGAGGAGGCGTCGGCGAGGCTCGCCGAGCACTACTCGACCGGCCGGCTCACCGACGACGACTACTACGAGCGCCTGGACGCGGTCTGGTCCGCGAAGGTCCGTGCCGACGTGGAGATGCTCTTCACCGACTTGCCGAAGAGCGCGCCGCAGCCGCCACAGGTCGCTCGCCGGCCGCGCCGGGGCCGCCCGCGGGCCTTCCCGCTGGTCGCCTGCTTCCTGCTCGTGGCGATCGGGCTGGTCGTGATGGGCGTGCCGTGGTGGGTCTTCGCCGCGATCGCGGTCGGGGCGCTCGTCTTCCGCAAGAAGCACCACCACTCCCACTCCAACCGCCAGCACTGCCATCGTTCCGTGCACTGAACTCCGGATTCGATGGCCTCCCCGGGGTCGCACCACTAGGTTGTGCCGCGGTCGCTACCCCACAGCCCCGAGGAGTCCCCCATGAACCGCTCTCCTGCCCGCACCGCGCCTCGCGGTCTGGCAACCGCGCTCGTCCTCGCCCTGCCGCTCGCGCTCAGCGCGTGTGGTGGCGGGTCCGCGGATGAGGGTGCCGGCGGCGCCACCGAGATCACCGTCGGCGTGATCCCGATCGTCGATGTCGCCCCCATCTATCTCGGCGTGGAGAAGGGCTTCTTCACGGAGCAGGGCCTCGACGTCAGCCTCGAGCTCGACCAGGGCGGTGCGGCGATCGTCCCCGCGGTGGCCAGCGGTCAGTACCACTTCGGCTTCTCCAACACGACCTCCCTGCTCCTGGCCCAGACCGAGGACGTCCCGATCGAGGTCGTCACCGCCGGCGTCAACGCCACCGACGACCCGGAGGCCGACATGGCCGGCGTCCTGGTCAAGGCCGGCAGCGACATCGCCTCCCCCAAGGACCTGGAGGGCAGGAAGGTCGCGGTCAACACGCTCAAGAACATCAACACGACGACCACCAACGAGCTCGTCCGTCAGGACGGTGGCGACCCGACCAAGATCGAGTACGTCGAGCTGGCCTTCCCCGAGATCGGCCCGGCCATCGAGAAGGGCGACGTCGACGCGGGCCAGGTCGTCGAGCCGTTCCTCACCATCGGCACCCAGGGCGGCATGACCGACCTCGGCTCCAACTTCGTCGCCGCCGACCCGGGCCTCGCGGTCGCCGAGTACTTCACCTCGACCAACTACGCCGAGTCCGACGCCGACACCGTCGAGGCCTTCACCGCCGCGATGAACGAGTCGCTCGACTACGCCCAGCAGCACCCGGACGAGGTCAAGAAGATCCTCCCGACCTACACCGACATCGACGACAAGGTGCTCGCGGAGCTCAACATGCCGCAGTGGACCTCCGAGATCGACACCGAGTCGATCCAGAAGCTGGCGGACCTCTCGAAGGCCGACAGTCTGTTCGCCAAGGACCCGGACGTCGACGCCCTGCTTCCATGACCCTCGCCGGCCGCGGCCGGGACGCCGCCCTGGGCGTACTCCAACCGGCCGACGGTGATCCTTCGCGGAGCTGCGCGCACACGTCTACGAGCTGATCCAGAGGGCCAAGCAGGGAGAGCGCCCGGCCCAGGATCACCAGCCCGGGATCACTCGACCGAGGGCGCGATGATCCAGACCGCCGCATCGGTGGGCAGGTCGCCCACGACCGGGTCGCCGCTGTACATCACGATCTCGCCCTCAGGGAGCGGCGTCGGCTCCATGCCGCAGTTGAGGACGACGATCAGGTCGGTCCTGGTGTCCGGCGACCCACCGACCCCGCCGCGACGGAACGAGACCACGCCCTCGGGCGCGTCCAGGATCTCCACGTCCTCGTCGGCACCGAGCGCGAAGGCCCGGCGCGCCGACAGCGCCGCCCGGTAGAACTCCAGCGTGGAGTCCCGGACACCGTTCTGGGCAGCCACGGTGAGGTCCACCCACTCGGCCGGCTGCGGCAGCCACGGCTGGGTGGGCAGGTCCTCGTCGGGCACCTGGCTGAACCCGAAGGGCGGTTCGAAACCGCTCCACGGCAACGGCACCCGGCAGCCGTCACGACCACCCTCACCGGTCTCCGACCACGGATCCTCCTGATACTCAGGCGGTAGATAGACCTGTGGCAGGCCTAGCTCCTCTCCCTGGTAGAGGTACGCAGACCCCGGAAGCGCCAGCATCGTCAGTGTCGCCGCGCGCGCCCGGTGGAGCGCCTGCAGTCCGTCGCCGTAGCGCGAGCGGTGGCGTACGACATCGTGGTTGGACAGGACCCAGGTCGGCGCCGCGCGCGAAGGACCGAGCGCCTTCAGCGTCGAGCCGATGACCTCCTTGAACGCCTCGGCCGACCAGGGCGCCTGCAGCCAGGAGAAGTTGAACGCCTGGTTGAACTCGTCGGCACGTACGTAGCGCCGCAGCTCCGCCGGGCCGGGTGTCCAGGCCTCGGCGACCATCATCCGGTCACCGTCGAAGGAGTCGATCAGCTTGCGCCAGGCGCGGTAGATCTCGTGGACGCCCAGGTTGTCCCACATCGGCGCGTCGGTGACGCCGCGCTCGTACATCACCGCGGCGTCCGAGGTCAGCGCGAGCCCCTCGGGGACGACCTGGTCGCGCAGCTCCTTGAAGAGCCCGTGGGCGATGTCGACCCGGAAGCCGTCCACGCCCCGGTCGAGCCAGAAGGTCAGGATCTTGGTGAACTCCTCGACCACCTCGGGGTTGTGCCAGTTGAGATCGGGCTGGTCGTCGTCGAAGAGGTGCAGATACCACTGCCCGTCCTCGATCCGCGTCCACGCCGGACCGCCGAAGACCGAGCGCCAGTTGGT
Source organism: Nocardioides sp. NPDC127503 (assembly GCF_040302165.1). Lineage (NCBI taxonomy): Bacteria > Bacillati > Actinomycetota > Actinomycetes > Propionibacteriales > Nocardioidaceae > Nocardioides > Nocardioides sp. NPDC127503. Next base: position 605,957 of record NZ_JBEORH010000002.1, read on the forward strand.
GGGCGGCTCCTCGCCGTTCTCGCCGCGGCCGTCGCGGAAGATGTAGCGGTCCCTCGCCGGCGACCCAGGTTCGGCCGCGCGCGCCTCCACGAACCACGGGTGTGCCGAGGAGGTGTGGTTGGGGACCAGGTCGACGATCACCTTCAGGGCGAGCTCGTGAGCACGCGCGATCAGGTGGTCGGCGTCGGCCAGCGTGCCGAAGATCGGGTCGACGTCGCAGTAGTCGGCGACGTCGTAACCGTGATCGTTCTGCGGGGAGGTGTAGAACGGGCAGATCCAGATCGCGTCGACGCCCAGCGCGGCGAGGTAGTCCAGGTGGTCGGTGATCCCCTGCAGGTCACCGAGCCCGTCGCCGTTCGAGTCCGCGAACGAACGCGGGTAGATCTGATATGCGACGGCTTCACGCCACCATGGCTGGTCCACGTGGACCCCTATTCTCGTCGGTTGGCCACCAGTACCCCGATCTTGTCGATGTGATGCTCGGGGTTGTCAAAACCGGGCAGCCCGCAGCGGTCCGTTTTTCGATCGGATCCGGCTCCTGAAACGCCGAAAAACAGGGGTTGCCCGAAGTCGGCTTGTGGGATGTAGGCTTGTCCGCGTTGAAGGAGGCGTCCCCACGCGCTTCGCGGTTGCTCTCGGTGACCGTTCGTGTAGCACTTGGTCTTCCGCAGAAGCAGAAATCAGGACTCGTGGATTCAACGCCCAAAGGGCGGCACGGAGTCGCCCTGTGTACACAAGGATTAGATTCATGACTCAGGGAACCGTGAAGTGGTTCAACGGCGACAAGGGCTTCGGCTTCATCGCCCAGGACAACGGGGGCGACGACGTCTTCGTGCACTTCTCCGCGATCCAGACCAACGGCTACAAGACGTTGGACGAGAACCAGCGCGTCGAGTTCGACGTCACCCAGGGCCCCAAGGGCCCGCAGGCCGAGAACGTCCGCCCGGTCTGACCAAAGACCTAGCTGACCTTTCAGCAAGGCAGCCCCGTTCCTGCTTCGGCAGGGCGGGGCTGTCCCCCTTTTGGTGTCGGTGCCTACTCGGGAAGCCTGGTGACGTCGACCCAGCCCCGGGCCTCGCTGATCGTCTCCAGGTCGCCGAGAGTGAGCGCGATGGTCGTGTTGGCGCTGCCCGCGGCCGGGTAGACCATGTCGAAGCGCTTCAGCGAGGCGTCGAGCCAGACCTCGGCCGACGCCGGGTTGCCGAACGGGCAGACGCCGCCGATCGCGTGGCCCGTCATCGGCTCGACGTCCTCGGCGGCGAGCATCCGCGCCTTGGTGCCGAAGTGGGCCTTGAATTTGGCGTTGGCGATCTTGGCGTCCCCTGCCGCGACGATGAGGATCGCGGCGGTCCGGTCCTCGGTGTAGAGGCTGATCGTCTTGGCGATCTCCGCCGGCGAGACGCCGAGCGCGGCCGCGGCGAGCTCGACGGTCGCCTTCGACTCCACCGACTCGATGATGTCCCCACCGCGTCCGAATCGGTCCAGGTGGGTGCGGGCCAGCTCGATCGACATGCCCGCCAGCCTAGCGGCGCGTCCCGCCCCCGAAGGAGTCGGCGACGGCGCGGTCGGTGAAGATCCGGTACTCCATCGGGGAGGGCGACCCGAACGGCGACTCCGGCACCGTGCCGCAGACGATCACCAGGTTGCCGGCCCGGCGGCCCTTCATCGTCGCCGGCTCGACGCCGACGACCATGTCGCCGAGGTCCCGGGCCGCTGCGACGAAGTCACGCGCCTGAGGGAACGGCGCCCGGTCGACGAGGTTGGCGACGAAGACCCCGGAGGGGGCGAGGACGCGGCGTACGTCCTCGATGAAGGCGGCGGAGGTGAGCTCGTCCGGGGTGCGGCCGCCGTCGAAGGCGTCAAGGATCACCATGTCGGCGAAGCCGTCGCGTACGCCGCTGATGCCGCTCTTCCCGTCGACCGGGCGCACCTTGATGCCGCTGCGTGGCGGGAGCGGTGCCTCGCTGCGTACGCGCTCGATGATCTCGATCGACGGCTCGAGGACGATCTGGGAAGAGCGCGGCCGGGTCGCGTGGACATAGCGCGGCAACGTCATCGCAGCGCCACCGATATGTAGAACTCGCACTGGCCCTGGAGGCAGTCGGTCGATAACATCCCCGATACGCCTCATGTAGTCGAACACGAGGCGGGTCGGGTCCCCCAGATCGACAGCCGATTGCTGCATATCGTCCAGCTCGAGCACATATACATCGTCGGCCATAGCGGAGATACCCTACCCCCCACGTGGAAATGGGGGACCTGTTCCTCTATTGTGACCTGCGCAACGACGGAACGATTGCCCGCTATGGATGCATCTCGGATACCCCTTGGGGCATCCACGCATGTCTCCAGATCTACCTCGCCGATCCCCCACACCCCGTCCGGCGAGGAACGAGAGGAAGTCAAAGCAGCGTGACAAGCATCGAAGAAGTCACGATCGGGGCGTTCAGCCAACCCCTGGTCGGGATGTCGTTCATCATCTCCGTACTCGGTTCATGGGTCGGTCTGACCTGTGCGACCCGCGCTCGCCGTCGTGGCGCAGGCGCCGGCGCCTGGCTCTGGCTCTTCGGCGCGGCCGCTTCGATCGGCGGCGGCGCGATCTGGTCGATGCACTTCATCGGCATGCTCGCCTTCGACAGCCATGTGGCGTACGCCCTCGACGTCGGCACCACGCTCATCTCGCTCGCAGTCGCCATCAGCGCGGCGATGGTCGGCATGCTCATCGCGACCGCCATGCGCGGCAACGCGGGCTACATCGTCGGTGGCCTGGTCACCGGTGCCGGCGTGTGCGCGATGCACTACACCGGCATGTACGCGATGGACATGAGCGCCGACATGGTCTGGAAGCCGGCGGTGGTCGTGGCCTCCGTCGTCATCGCGCTGGTCGCCTCGGCGCTCGCGCTCTTCTTCGCCTTCAACGTCACCACGCCGCTGATGCGCGTGGGTGCCGCCATCATCATGGGCATCGGCGTGTGCGTCATGCACTACACCGGCATGCTCGCTCTCGAGATCCACAGCTCCCCCGACGACAAGCTCGGTCACGTCAGCGGTGCCGACCCGGTCTACCTGGCGATGCCGATCTTCGCGATCTCGGCAGGCATGCTGATCGTGATCGGCTTCGCGACCATGTTCGCGGGCATCAACGACGATCTCGACGACCCGTGGACCCCGGACCAGCGGCCGGGCACCTCCGACTCCGGTGCCCACCCGATGATGCCGCAGCGGCTGGCCCTGGGGCAGTCCTTCTCCGGTCACGAGCCCGACATGCTCCAGCAGCCGCGGCAGCCTCTGCAGCCGCTCCCGACGCGTCAGCCGGCCGCCTCCGGCAGCCCGCAGGCGAACCAGCCCGCCGGCGGAGGCATCAGCAGCATGTTCTCCCAGCGACCGCAGAGCCCGGGCGAGCGCCCCCAGCGTCCGGCCCAGCTGCGGCCGCAGAACGGACGCTGGACGCCCCGGCCCTACGCCCAGCAGCCCTCCAACGGCTTCCCGGAGCGACGGACGGACATGTTCAACCCGCAGGGTGGACAGCCCGACGACGAGGAGAACAACCAGCCGCCGGCCCAGCCGCAGCAGCCTCGGCCGCCGCGTACCCCGGGCTGGCTGCCGCCGCGCAACGACAACAACCTCTAGGGCTTATTCCCAGAAGACGCGCTCGACCACACCGTGGGCGAGGCGGGTCATCCTCAGGTAGTCGTTGACCAGCTCATCGGTCGCGCCTGCCGGATAGCCGAGGATGGCCGCGACGGCGTGCTGCTCGACCGGCCCGGCGGGCAATGAGTCCGCCGGGCGGCCGCGCGCGAGCGTGACCGCGTTGCGGACCCGGCTGACCATCCGCCAGGCCTCGATGAGGGTCTCGGCGTCGTCGGCCTCGATCAGCGAGGCGTCGCGGGCGGCCTCCAGCGCCTCGACCGTGCGTGGCGTGCGCAGCCCCGGGACGGCGTACGCATGCCGCATCTGCAACAGCTGGGCGGTCCACTCGATGTCGGCGAGCCCGCCGCGGCCGAGCTTGAGGTGGGTGTTGGGGTCGGCGCCACGCGGCAGCCGCTCGTGGTCGACACGACCCTTGATGCGGCGCACCTCGATGATGTCGTCCTCGCTGAGCCCGCCCTCGGGGTAGCGCAGCGGGTCGATCATCTCGGTGAACGCTTCGCGTAGCTGCAGGTCGCCGACGACGGCGTCGGCCCGCAGCAGCGCCTGCGACTCCCAGATGCCCGACCACTTCGCGTAGTAGGAGGCGTAGGCCGGCAGCGTCCGCACCAGCGTGCCCTGCCGCCCCTCGGGGCGCAGGTCGGCGTCGATCTCCAGTGGCGGGTCGGCGCCGGGGAGGGCGAGCAGCCGGCGCAGATCGGCGATGACCTTGAGCGCGAACTGGGTCGCCTCTCCCGGGTCGGCGCCCTCGACCGGTCGGTGGACGAAGAGGACGTCGGCATCGGAGGCGTAGGACAGCTCGAACCCGCCATAGCGGCCCATCGCGATGATGGCGATCCGCGTCGGAGGCCCGTCGATCCCACGGCGGGCGACCTCCTCTGCCACGACCGTGCGCAGCGATGCCTCGAGGGTGGCGTCGGTCAGCCGGGACAGGGCGGCGCCGATCGTGTCGATCCCGGCCTCGCCGAGGAGCTCGGCGGCCGAGATCCGGAACAGCTCTCGGCGGCGGATCGCCCGGATGTGGCGTACGGCCTCCTCGGCGGAGGTGGTGGTGCGACGGCGGGCGGCGCGGGCGACCATCTCGTCGGTCAGCGCCTCGGCCGAGAGTGGCGCGAGGTCGTGACCCAGGAGGCGCAGCGCTTCGGGCTCCCGCTCGAGCAGTGCGGTGGTGTAGCGCGAGGTGGACAGGATCGTGGCGAAGTGTTGTGCGACCAGGCCCTCGTCGCGCAGGGAGCGCAGATACCAGGGCGTGGCGCCGAGGGCATCCGAGATCCGGCGGAACCCGAAGAGCCCGGCGTCGGGGTCGGAGCCCTCGGAGAGCCATTGCAGCATCACCGGCAGCAGCGCCCGCTGCAGCGCGGCGCGCCGGGAGACGCCCGTGGTGAGCGCCTCCAGGTGTCGCAGCGCGGCCTTCGGATCGGCGTAGCCCAGTGCGTTCAGCCGCTCCTCGGCAGCCTTCGAGGAGAGGTGGGCCTGGCCGGACGGGATCCGGGCGACCGAGTCGAGGAGCGGTCGGTAGAAGAGCTTCTCGTGGAGGCGGCGTACCTCGATCCGCTGGTGCCCCCACTCCTTCTTCAGCCGCACGACCGGGTCACGCAGGTAGCCGAGCGAGCGTGCCAGCCAGCGCAGCGACTCCTCGTCGTCGGGGACGACGTGGGTGCGCCGCAGCCGGTAGAGCTGGAGCCGGTGCTCCATCCGCCGTAGGAACGCGTAGGCCTCGTGCATGGCCTCGCCGTCCTCGCGCCCGACGTAGCCGGAGCGGGTCAGCGCCGCCAGCGCGGAGAGCGTGGTGGGCTGGCGGATCCCGGTGTCGGTGCGACCGTGGACCAGCTGCAGCAGCTGCACGGCGAACTCCACGTCGCGCAGACCGCCGGCGCCGAGCTTGAGCTCGCGGTCGGCCTCCCGCGACGGGATGTGGGCGATGACCCGGCGCCGCATCTTCTGGGTGTCGGAGACGAAGCCGTCGCGCTCGGCGGCCTTCCACACGAACGGGTTGACGGCATCGACGTAGGCCCGGCCCAGCGCGAGGTCGCCCGCGGCAGGGCGGGCCTTGAGCAGCGCCTGGAACTCCCAGGTGCTCGCCCAGCGCTCGTAGTAGCCGACGTGGCCGGGGATCGTGCGCGAGAGTGCGCCCGCCTTGCCCTCCGGGCGCAGCGCGGCGTCGACCGGCCAGATGGTGCCTTCGCCGGTGTGGGCCGAGCAGACGTGGATGAGGTTGCTGGCGAGCTGGGTGGCCACCCGCAGCGAGACGTCGTCGCCGACCCCGTCGGCGGCCTCGTGGGCGAAGATCACGTCGACGTCGGAGACGTAGTTGAGCTCGTGGCCGCCGCACTTGCCCATCGCGACGACGGCCAGCCGGACGGCGTCGGCCTCCTCCCCCACCCGCGCGCGGGCGACCGCGAGCGCGGCGTCGAGGGTCGCGCAGGCCAGGTCGGAGAGCTCGGCGGCGACGTCGTCGACCGGGAGCTGGTGGGCCAGGTCGCGGGCGGCCAGCCGGAGCAGCCAGCGGCGGTACTCCACCCGCAGCGCGTCGACCGCCTCCGCGTCCGGGATCGTGGCCACCGGGCACTCGGCACCCGGCTTCGCGCCGACCGCCTCGAGCAGCGAGGCCCGGAAGACGTACGCAGCGGGCCTGGTCGTGCCGAGAGTCGGGTCGGCCAGCTCGCGCCAGTGACCGGGATGGCGGGCCAGGTGGTCGGTCAGCGCGGGCGAGGCGCCGAGCACCGAGACCAGCCGCATCGCGGTGCCCTCATCTCCGGCGAGCTCCTCGACGAAGCCGCCGCCCTGGGACTCGGCGAGCATGACCAGTCCGGCCAGCGCCGCGTCGGGGTCGGCCGCTTGACCCAGGATCGCCAGCAGTTCATGCGTGCCTGCGCCGAGACCTGCCAGATCCGCCAGGGCCGTGTCCGGATCGTTGAAGCCGAGCCGGAGCAGCTCGCCCTTGCCTGGCAACGTCATGGCCCCGATTCTGTCACTGGCCGGTTTCAGGCGCTCCAGGGCCTAAGGGTCGAGATGACTCCTCCGCGGGTGCCGCCAGGGGCGACGGCGGCGCTGCGCTCACGGACCAGGCGAGCGAACCCGAAGGCCAGCGGCTGCCAGGTCTTGATCAGCTCCTTCTCGGCGAAGGTGGCCGTCGCGACCACGTCGTCGACGCTGCGTCCGATCTGCTCGAGCTCCTCGACGGACTCCTCGGCCCAGACCGCAACCGCAGCCGCGTCGACCTCTGGGTGGAACTGCACACCCCACACGGTCGGAGCGAACCGAGCCGCCTGGACGTGCCCGTCGATCGAGGTGGCCAGCTCGACGGTGCCCTCGGGCAGCTGCCCGACGACGTCGCGGTGCCAGTGCAGGGCTCGGTCGTCGCCTGCCAACAGGCGCATCAGCGGGTCGAAGAGCACCTCGGGCTCCCAGGTCACCTGGCGTACGCCCACGGTCAGCCCGAACGGGCTGCGCTCCACGGTGCCACCGAGGGCCATCGCGGCCAGCTGGTGGCCCAGGCAGATCCCGAGCGTCGGGATACCGGCCTCAGCAGCCTGCGCGATCCGCTCGCGGGTGACCTGCAGCCAGGGGTGCTCGGCGTCGGAGTCGGCGTCCATCGAGCCGCCCATGACGAGCAGCCCCGAGTAGGAGGCGTCCAGCGACGAAAGAGGCGGAATCGGTTCGGCGTATGCCCGGCAGACGTCGACACACATGCCCGCCTCAGCCAGCCAATGGCCGAACAACGCCGGCGGAACTGTCTCCTCGTGCTGGATCACAAGCACTCGGGGAAGACTCAACGACATCACCACTCTCCCGTCCGATCCAGTGTGGCAGCACCGGATCGGAAGTGAGGAATCGGGCTTGAGTTTCCCTGTCAACCAGTTTGCTGGCTCAGATGACCGGCAGCATCCGGGAGCGCTCGTAGGCGGTCACCTGCTCGCGGTAGGCGGCCCACTCGGCGCGCTTGTTGCGCAGGAAGAAGTCGAAGACGTGCTCGCCGAGGGTCTCGGCGAGGAGCTCGGAGTCCTCGGCCATCCCGATCGCCTCGTCGAGATTCTCCGGCAGCGGGTCGATGCCGAGGCTCTTGCGCTCGCGCTCGGTCAGCGCCCACACATCGTCCTCGGCCTCACGCGGCAGCTCATAGCCCTCCTCGATGCCCTTCATGCCCGCCGCCAGGATCACGGCGAAGGCGAGGTAGGGGTTGCAGGCGGCGTCGAGGGTCCTGACCTCGATGCGGGTCGACTGGCCCTTGAGCGGCTTGTACATCGGCACCCGGACCAGCGCCGAGCGGTTGTTGTGGCCCCAGGCGACGTGAGCCGGCGCCTCTCCCCCGCCGATCAGGCGCTTGTAGGAGTTGACCCACTGGTTGGTCACCGCGGTGATCTCGCCGGCGTGGCGGAGCACGCCGCCGATGAAGCTGCGACCCGTCTTGGAGAGCTGGTATTCGGCGCCCGGCTCGTAGAACGCGTTGGCGTCGCCCTCGAACAGGCTGACGTGGGTGTGCATGCCCGAGCCCGGGTGCTCGGTGAACGGCTTGGGCATGAAGCTCGCCCAGATGCCCTGACTCAGTGCCACCTCGCGGATCACCGTACGGAAGGTCATGATGTTGTCGGCGGTGCTCAGCGCGTCGGCGTAGCGCAGGTCGATCTCGTTCTGACCCGGCCCGCCCTCGTGGTGGCTGTACTCCACCGAGATCCCCATCGCCTCCAGCATCGTGATCGCCTCACGCCGGAAGTCGGCGCCCATCGACTGGGCGGTGTGGTCGAAGTAGCCGCTGGAGTCGACCGGGGTCGGCTCGCTGCCGTCCCTCGGGTTGTCCTTGAAGAGGTAGAACTCGATCTCGGGGTGCGTGTAGAAGGTGAAACCCTTCTCCGCGGCGTTGGAGAGGGTGCGCTTGAGCACGTAGCGCGGGTCCGCGTACGACGGCGAGCCGTCCGGCATCACGATGTCGCAGAACATCCGGCCCGTGGACGGGCCATCGGTACGCCACGGCAGGATCTGGAACGTGCTCGGGTCCGGCAGGGCCAGCATGTCGGCCTCGGTCACCCGAGCGAACCCCTCGATCGCACTGCCGTCGAAGCCGATGCCCTCCGCAAAGGCGCTCTCGAGCTCGGCCGGCGCCACCGCGACCGACTTCAGATAGCCGAGCACGTCGGTGAACCACAGCCGCACGAAACGTACGTCCCGCTCTTCGAGTGCCCGGAGCACGAAGTCCTGTTGCTTGCCCATGCGTGAACACTAACGGTCCGACGTTACAGCCGGGACCACCGCGCCACGGTCAGCGGCCGGGACCTCTGAAGATCGAGATCACCAGCGCCACCCCGAACCCCGCCAGGGCCGCTCCGAGGACCGACCAGGCGGTGCTCGTGCCGCCTCCGCCGAGATAGCCCATGCCGGTCAGCGCCAGCGCTCCCCCGGCCAGGAGAAGCACGGCCGCCACCAGGAGCCCAAGAGCCTTACCCACAGTCATGACACCGCAATCTAGGTGATGACCAGGGCGAGGGTCACCAGCGAGGTCATCCAGGAGACGAAGCTGCCGACCAGGAAGTATTCGGTCACGTCGTTGATGCTCGGCCCCTCGTGCTCACCGCGGAACGACTGCAGCTCCGGCCAGCGGATCAAGCCCTTGGCCGCGACCACCAGCCCGGCGGCGGCGAGGTTGCCGGTCAGGCCGAGCCCGAAGATCGTCAGCCGCTCGAGCGGTCCCAGGAGCCGGCCACCCTTGAGATTGTTGCCGGCGACACCGTCGAGCGGGTTGGACACCTTGGCGACGTCGAGGACGAGCTGCACCACGACGTTGCCGGTCGAGACCTGGACCAGCAGGCCGCCGAAGACGAGCAGCACGGCCTCGGGGCGCGCCGCCTCGACCCAGACCCAGGGCGCCTGCTCCGCCCACGCGGCGACCGGTCCGCCGACCTCGCCGGCCACCGGGGCCAGCAGGATCCCGACGAAGATCGCCCCGCCGAGCAGAGCCAGCGGGATCCCCGGACGTGGGTTCTTGTCCGAGCCCTCGGGCGGATGGGCCAGGAACCCCCACAGCACGGTGATTCCGGCGATCACGATCACGGCCGCCAGGTCACCTCCGAAGAGGGCCGAGAGCAGACCAAAAGCGATCACCGCGGCTGCCCCGATCGCCTCGGGGACCCAGCGGATCCGCTTGAACGGATCGATGATCGAGTGGGCGAAGTCGACCGTGCCGACCCCGATCAGCAGCAGCGCTATCCAACTCATGCCGCCGCCCCCGTAGCGCAAGCGCCAGGATACGGACGCGGCGGCATGATGACCTGATTGCTCGCTCGCTTGCGCTCGCTCATCTGACCTCTCCCAACAGCTCGTCGGCGCGCATGATCGCGGCGATCCCGTCGCGGCGGACGCGCTGGGAGACCGCGGAGGGAGTGATGTCGAGCTCGGCGGCGATGGCCTTCTGAGGCATGGCGGAGAGCATGCCAGAAAGCACCGACACCGAGGACCGGTCCAGGCGAGAAAACAGCTCGTCGCGCGAGATCAGAGCGGCGTTGACGGCGGCCGGGTCCGGCCCGCCCGCCTCCTCCGCCGGCTGATACCAGGTCCGTACGCTGCGGGAGGCCGCCTTGTTCTCGGCATCCTCCGCGGTCTCGATCGCCGCCCGCGCGGCCCACCACCCCGGTCCGTCCTCGACCCGGGGCTCGTCGCTCAGCACCCGGGTGGCGCCCCAGCTGATGCCGTGGCGTACGCCGACCACGGGGTCGAGCGCGATCCGCAGCCGGAACGTGGCCTGGATCGCGGCGCCGACAGTCTCGAAGGCTCCCTGGTACTCGTCGCCGACCGTGATCCGCAGCGGGGTGACCGGCTGCCAGGTCTCGTTGATCTCCTCGACGGCCCCGGCAAACGCCTCGTGGACCTTCGCGCGGTCGGACTTCGTGCGCGAGCCCACGAGGTCGCCGATCACAGTCGCTACAGACACCATGTGAAGATCATACCTTCATTGTGATGAGATGAAGGTATTTGCTTTATTCGACCTAGATGAAGATATCGCCTTCACCGCGAAGCCGTGGGCATCACGGCCGCCCCAGGTCCAGTGAGCTCGCCGGACGCCACCGGACGGCCGGACAGCGCGAGCACGAGTGCGATCGCGGTGCCGCGGACCTCGGGACCGGTCCCGATCACCGTGTCGGCGTCGGTGGCCACGAGACGTACGCGCTCGGCTCGCTCCTTGCCCCCGCCCCACTTCTGCGAGGTCTTGGCCAGGTAGCCCAGCGCCGTGGCGACGTGCTCGACCGGGTAGTCGCGCTGGAGGCCCAGCGGCCGCCGGATGTCCTCGCCGTGGGCGAACTCCTCGACCAGCCGAGTGGCGAGCGGAGCCGGTGGGGTCGCCGTCCGCCCGGCGACCCGGCGGAAGGCCGCCAAGGTCTCGGCCGGATCCTCGGCACGCTCCCGGTCGACGCCGGCCTGGTTGTCGAGGTCGAAGTCTCCGCGAGCGGCGATCATGCGGCGTACGAACCCCATCCGTGTCGTCGTCGCGACGTCGATCATGTGGGCGAGCACGTCGTGCACGCTCCAGCCGACGCACAGCGATGGCGTCTCCCACTGGCCCGGGGTGAGCGTGCCGAGGTCACGGATCAACGCCTCCCGCTCGGCGTGCACGACGGGCCAGACCTTGCTGCCGGATGCCATGGGCGTGACGCTACGACCGGCCCGGGCGACCCGTCCATCGCAATCCCTACTCCACAGGAACCCGGGCCTCGATCTCGGCGAGCCAAGCGGCAGGGGAGGCGTCCGAGGGCATCCGCCAGTCGCCGCGGGGCGACATGGTGCCGCCGTTGGAGACCTTGGGACCGTTGGGCAGCGCCGAGCGCTTGAACTGGTTGGCGAAGAAGCGCTTCACGAAGACCTCGAGCCAGGCCCGGATCTCCTTCATCTCGTACGCCGTCCGCTTCCCCTCGGGGAACCCCGGGGGCCATTCGCCGGCCTCGACGTCGTGCCAGGCGTTCCACGCCAGGAAGGCGATCTTCGAGGGCGTGAAGCCGTTGCGCACGGTGTGGAAGAGGGTGAAGTCCTGCAGGGCGTACGGGCCGATCTTCTGCTCCGTCGACTGCAGCTCCTCCCCCGGCACGAGCTCGGGCGAGATCTCCTGGTCGAGGATCTCCTGGAGGACCTGGTCGGCGGTGCCGTCGAACTGCTCGGTCGTGATGACCCAGCGGATCAGGTGCTGGATCAGGGTCTTCGGCACGCCGGCGTTGACGTTGTAGTGCGACATCTGGTCGCCGACACCGTACGTCGCCCAGCCGAGCGCCAGCTCGGAGAGGTCTCCGGTGCCGAGGACGATCCCGCCGCGCTGGTTGGCGATGCGGAAGAGGAAGTCCGTACGCAGCCCCGCCTGGACGTTCTCGAAGGTGACGTCGTAGACCGGCTCGCCGTTGCCTGCCGGATGGCCGATCTCCTTGAGCATCTGGGTGGCGGTGGGGCGGATGTCGAGCGTCTCGTAGGTCGTCCCGAGCGCCTCCATCAGCTTGATCGCGTTGGACTTGGTGTCGTCCGAGGTCGCGAAGCCGGGCATCGTGAACGCCAGGATGTCGCTCGCCGGCCGGCCGAGCCGCTCCATCGCCTTGGCGGCGACGATGAGCGCGTGGGTGGAGTCGAGCCCACCGGAGACGCCGATGACGATCTTCGTGTCCGGACCGATCGACTGGAGCCGCTTCTCGAGCCCCGAGACCTGGATGTTGTAGGCCTCGTAGCACTCCAGCGCGAGCTTGTCGGGGTCGTCGGGGACGAACGGGAACCGGTCGACCTTTCGCCGCAGCCCGCCGCCGACCAGCGGCGGGCTCAGCTCGAACTCGATCTCGGAGTGGTAGGCGCCCTCGGACCGGCGGTTGTCGTCGAAGGTGCTCTGCCGGATCCGCTCGCCGCGGATCCGCTCCAGGTCGACGTCGACCACGGTGCGCCGCGGCCCGTCCGGGAACCGCTCGGTCTCCCCCAAGAGCTCGCCGAGCTCGTACGCCATCGTCTGCCCGTCCCAGGACAGGTCGGTCGTCGACTCGCCCGGCCCGGCGGCGGTGTAGACGTACGCAGCAGCGCACCGCGCGCTCGCCGACTGCACCAGCAGGCGGCGCGCGTCGGAGCGCCCGACGGTGACCGGACTCGCGGAGAGGTTGAGCAGCACGGTCGCCCCGGCCAGCGCGGCCTTGGCGCTCGGTGGCACCGGGACCCACATGTCCTCGCAGATCTCGACGTGGAAGACGAGATCCTTGACGTCGGTGCAGCGGAAGAGCAGCTCGTTGCTGAGCGGCACCTCCTCGCCGCCGAGCATGATGGTGCCGTCGGCGCCGTCGCCCGTGCCGTACCACCGCTTCTCGTAGAACTCTCGGTAGTTCGGGAGGTGGGTCTTGGGCACCACCCCCAGCACCTCGCCGCCGTGGATCACGACCGCGGTGTTGAGCACCCGGTCGCCGTGGCGCAGCGGGGCGCCGACGACGATCACCGACAGCAGCTCCTCGGACGCCACCACGATCGCGCTGATCGCGGCGTGCACGGCGTCGAGGAGCGTCCGCTGCAGGACGAGGTCGTCGATCGAGTAGCCCGAGAGGCACAGCTCGGGGAACACCGCGACCGCCACCCCCTCGTCGCTGCACTCGCGGGCCTGCGCGATCACCTCACGCGCGTTGGCAGCCGGGTCGGCGACGGAGATCGGGATGGTGCACGCCGCGACCCGTGCGAAGCCATGGGAGTAGGCGGAGTAGAAGTCCACGCCCCGAGTCTAGGCGCGACCGGCTACAGGTCGCGGATGCGGATGTTCCGGTAGGACACCGCGTCCGGGGCGCTGCCGTGCGCCTGAACCCCGACGTGACCGGTCAACCCTCGGCTGCTGGAATCGGGGTCGTTCGGACGACCGGGGAACGGGAGCCCGGGCAGGTTCTCGAACTCGTTGATCACGACGCCGTTGCGGATCACGGTGTAGTGCTGTCCGACGACGCGGATCTCGAGGTCGTTCCAGGTGCCCTTCGGCGTCGGTCGCGCCTCGGCGAGGGTGAGATCGGCGAAGCCGTAGATCGACCCGGTCTTGCGGGGGTCGTTGCCGCCGCCCTCCGGCGAGTCGTTGACCTGGATCTCGTGGCCACAGTTGACCGCGATCCAGGAGAGGTTGCCGGTCTCGCTGCCGTTGAACGTGGTCGGGCACCCCTCGATCGGGCCCCACAGCTCGGGGAAGCGCACCTGGACGCCGCTGTTTCCACGGGCCGCACCGGGCGCGTCGTCACGGAACTGCAGTCGCAACGAGAAGTCGCCGTACTCCTGGTTCGGGTACCACAGGGTCCCGAACCCGCCACCTACGCCGGCACGACTGCGGATGGTGCCGTCCGGCACCAGGTCGAACCCACCGTCGCCGGCGTACGCCCAGTCGTCGAAGGAGTCGGCCGAGCCGTCGAAGAGCCAGTCGTAACCCTCGACCATCCCCACCTGCGAGCGGGCGGCAGCGGACTGCAACTGGCTGGCTTCGGCCCGGGTGACCTCACCGGTGGCGACCAGATCGGCGGTGACGCTGCGGACGTGCGCCACGAAGGCCCCGTGAGTCGGCCACGTCCGCTCGTCGTCGATGACGTCGTTGATGGTGCAGCCGGAGGTCAGGGTGCTGTTGGCGACGCCGCTGTCGAGATCGAGGAAGACCACGCTCGAGCGGGCATCCGGCGCCGGGCAGGTCGCTGTCGGCGAGGGCGTCTCAGCGGGAGTCGCGGAGGCGGCTCCGATCGGACCGCCCAGACACAGGGCGGTGATCCCGAGGACGGCCGACCCGAGGGCGAGCCGGGTCCGAGAGCGGCGTGAGTGGAGGAAGTGGGACATCGAGACTCCGAACGTCAGGACGCCTACTGAGATGTGATGCGCGTCACGCTGGATGCTAGTGGCGGCGGCCGTCGACTTTCAACCGTTTTCGAACGACTTTCGCGGACGATCTTCGAAAGTGGGGTCAGCTTGCCGGGCGCTCCATCACGATCTCTTCCGGGCCGTCGTCGATGGGGCTGGGAACCTTCTCCGTCTCGACAAAACCCAGGCGCTCGTAGACGGCGTGAGCGCGGTCGTTGCCGACGAGGTGAGTGAGGCGTACGGGCAGGTCGCCGGCGCGGGCGATCACCTCGCTCAGCAGCGCGCCACCGGCGCCGGAGCCCTGGGAGTCGGGGAGGACGTACAGCTTCCAGAGCATCAGGTGGTCCTCGCGGAGCGAGTAGGAGGCCATCGCGACGACCTGGCCGTCGACCTCGGCGACGAGGACGGTGCCGGCCTTGATCCCGGGGAGCACCGCGTCCGGTGCCCACCACTTGGTGATGCCCTCCTCGACGTACGCCTCGCCGGTGATCGGCGGGTACGTCGCCCGCCAGGTCGTCACGCCGACGTGGATCACCGCGTCGAGGTCCTCCGCCGTCGCCTCTCGCACCCGCATGGACGCGACGATAACCAGGAGCGCCGGGCCTGTCGTTCGGTTTAGCGTCGGACCGTGCTGATCCGACGTGAACGTCCCGAGGACGTGGCCGACATCCGTGCGGTCACCGCCGCTGTCTTCTCCGATGTGGAGCACTCCGCACCGCCGATCGAGCCCGACGGCGTGCCCGGGGAGGCGACGCTGGTGGGGTGGCTGCGCGAGGATCCGGGCTGGATCCCCGAACTCTCGCTGGTCGCCGAGGCCGACGGCGAGATCGTCGGACATGTCGTGGCCACACATGGGACGCTTGCCGGCCGGCCCGCGCTCGGTCTCGGTCCGGTCAGCGTCTCCCCCGCCCGGCAGCGCGACGGCGTCGGCTCGGCGCTCATGCACGCGATCCTCGGTGCCGCCGACGCGATGGGCGAGCCGGTCGTCGTCCTCCTCGGCTCCCCCGCCTACTACGGCCGCTTCGGCTTCGTGCCCGCCTCGACCCTCGGCATCGACGCGCCCGATCCTGCCTGGGGCGACTACTTCCAGGCACGGCCGCTCGCGGCGTACGACCCGTCCGTCCGCGGCACGTTCGCCTACGCCGCGCCTTTCGACCGGCTGTGACTACCACCACAGCGCGTACGACATCTTCTCGACATACGCTGGGAACAGTCCGTGGACTCCATCAGGGAGCTGCGAGATGACACCAGAAAGGCTCGATGATGAGCACGAACCCCTCTGCTGAGGAGACCGCCCCTTACGGGACCGGAGCTGCCGCCGGCACGACTGCCAGTGCGCCGGCCAAGCCCGTACGCAAGGTGCGCACGCATCATCTTCGCGAGATGAAGCAGCGTGGCGACAAGATCACGATGCTGACCTCCTACGACATGTACACCGCCCAGATCTTCGACGAGGCCGGGGTCGACCTGCTGCTCGTCGGTGACTCGGCCTCCAACAACGTCCTCGGCAACGAGACGTCGCTTCCGGTGACCGTGGACGAGCTGCTGCCGCTGACCCGTGCGGTCTCGCGCAGCGTGAAGCGGGCGATGGTCGTCGGCGACCTGCCCTTCGGCTCCTACCAGGCCTCGCCGGAGCAGGGGTACCTGACCGCGGTGCGGTTCATGAAGGAGGCCGGCGCCCACTGCGTGAAGCTCGAGGGCGGCGCCGAGATGGCTCCGGTGATCAAGAAGCTGACCGAGGGCGGCATCCCCGTCATCGCCCACATCGGCTTCACCCCGCAGTCCGAGCACGTGCTCGGCGGCTACCGCGTCCAGGGTCGCGGGGACACCTCCGACCGGATCATCGACGATGCCAAGGCCGTCCAGGAGGCTGGGGCGTTCGCGGTCGTCATGGAGATGGTCCCCGGCGAGGTCGCCGCGCAGATCTCCAAGGAGCTCGACATCCCCACGATCGGCATCGGTGCCGGCCCCGACTGCGACGGCCAGGTTCTGGTCTGGCAGGACGCGTTCGGCATGCGCAGCGGCAAGATGGCACGCTTCGTGAAGCAGTACGCCGATGTGCAGTCGGTCCTGTCCGAGGGCGCCGAGGCGTACATCTCCGACGTCAAGGGTTCGACGTTCCCCGGCCCCGAGCACACCTTCTGACGATCTACGCTTGAGAAGTGGTCAATTTGGGCCGTCCGCCGGCTCATCGCCGGGCCCAAATTGACCACTTCTCGGATCTTGCTCCCACAGCGAGCCACGCCACAGGGCGTACCAGGCGTCCAGACGGGTCGGATCGTAGGTCCGGCCGAGCGCCTCGTCGGCTTCCCGCAGGATCATCGCGGCGCGGAAGCGGACGTCCGGGGCCACATAGCCGTGGCGTACGTAGCCCGCATCCGCGAGGCGCGAGTCCCGGCGGCGGTCACGGGCATACTGACCACGGTCGCGATGCACGGCTCCGTCGTACTCCTGCAGGGTTCTGGTCCCGGTGATCAGCAGGTCGGCCCGCGCGACGAAGCGACCGGCGTCGTCGAACAGCTCGGCCTGAGGCTGCACCGGCACCTCGCACGCCTCGTGCAGCATCCGCAGCAGCGACTCCCACGGCGACTCAGATCTGCCGTCGGCCAGAGCGAGCGCCTCCCGCAACCGCGGCCCGCCCCGGCGCCCTCGCGCCACGACCTCGAGATCCTCGCGCGTGCAACCCCGCTCGTGCAGCGCGCCGTCGATGAGCACGACCAGGTCCAGCAGACAGAGGCGGCGAGCAGCGGCGAGCACGGTCTCGGCGACCGTCGCGATCCGTACGCCGTCAATCCCGTGACTGTGCGGAGGAAGCCTGTGGCGGGTGACGTCCACCTGCGGCCGACGCACCCGCACCCCGCTCGGGACCGAGATCTCGAGGGGACGGTCCGGAGCCAGCGGCGGCAGCCAGAGCTCGTACGCTTCCGCCGCGGTCAGCCCCGTGAAGACCATGCCATCCGGCAGCTGCTCCGCCCAGGCCCGCATCCGGGCCCAGACCGGAGCCTCCTCACCGACGTCGCTCGCGAGCCGAACACCGGAACCGAGACTCACCCAGCGGCCGCTGCGCCTGCGTGGCGCCCGGCTTGGGTCTACCTTCCCCATGCGCCCCACGCTGCGACGAAGTCAGGTCTGGCGCCACCGCATTCGGCTCAGCCTGTGGAGAAAAACTCAGCGTCGAGCCCTGGCGGCCGCCAGCCCGACCAGGCGGGCGACCACCATGGCGACGTAGAAGACCCCGGCGATCTGCTCGATCATCACCATCGAGCGGGCGTTGGGGAGCACGGGCACGATGTCGGAGAGGCCGACCGAGGTCAGCGTCGTGAACGAGAGATACAGCAGGTCGAACCACTGCCGTTGGTCGCCGAACGAGCCCGGCCAGATCACCTGCACCGCGGCGTACAGATAGGCGAAGGCCCAGGCGACCACGGTGAACGCCGCTCCGGTGGCGAAGAGCTCGTCACGGGTCACCACGTCGTCGTGGAAGAGATAGCGGATCATTGCGTAGGAGACGAACAGGTAGAACGGGACGTGGAAGAAGGCCGAGGTCAGCACGACCCAGCCCTCGTTCGGCGCGACGGACTCCCACACCGCGAAGATCGTCGCCGGTCCGCCGAAGATGATGGCCGCCCAGGAGAACGCCGGGGTCATGCGTACCGCCGCGACCGCCGCCAGCAGGAGCAGCAGCTGCAGCACGCCCAGCGCCGCACGGCCCGCGGTGGAGCTGTCGAGGAAGGGGTAGGCGAGGATCGCCACCACCTGTCCGAGCAGGAGTACGGCAGAGGGGTGCTCGCGCATCGACCGGATCACGTTGGCCATAACCGCACAGGTTAAGGGCGGCGCCTGTAGTTTCTAGGCATGCGCGCCGTTGCCGCCCTGGTCCTCGCTCTCGGTCTCGGCTCGACTGCGGCGTGCTCCGGTGATCCCACGCCGGCCGCCACTCCCCCACCACTGAACCCGTCGGGCTCGCCGAGCGCCTCCGCGAGCTCCTCCTCGTCGGCTCCCGCCGCCGTGCTGCCGACGTCCGACCGGGTGCCCGAGCTCGACGTCGAGGTGGTCAACGACGAGCTCGACCACCCCTGGGACGTCGCCGACATCGGCGAGGACCGGTTCCTGGTCACCGAGCGCGACCGGGCGGTCCTGTCTCTGATCGAGGGCGGCGACCGGCGCGAGATCTCCCTCGAGGACAGCGACATCTGGGTCTCAGGCGAGACCGGGCTGATGGGCCTGGAGGTGGACCCCGGCTTCGCCGAGAACCGGCGCATCTACACCTGCCAGGGATGGAACGGTGGCGAGGACGTACGCGTCATCTCCTGGACCCTCGACGCCGGCCTGACCCGGGCAACTCAGGAGCGGACGCTGATCGACGGCTTCCCCACCAGCTCCGGGCGCCATGGCGGCTGCCGGCTGCTGATCAGCGCCGACGGTGCGCTGTGGGTCGGCACCGGCGACGCGGCGAACGAGGAGAACCCGCGCAGCCTCGACTCCCTGGGCGGCAAGACGCTCCGGCTCGACCCGGAGACCGGCAAGCCCTGGCCCGGCAACCCGTGGGCCGGTGACCAGGGGCCCCGGCGCTACATCACCTCGTTCGGCCACCGCAACGTGCAGGGTCTGGCAGAGCGAGCAGACGGCACGATCTGGTCCATGGAGCACGGCCCCGACCGCGACGACGAGGTCAACGAGATCACCCTCGGCGGCGACTACGGCTGGAACCCCGGCGCCGGCTATGACGAGTCGGTGCCGATGACCGACCAGGACCTGCCCGGAAAGCAGATCGAGGCGGCCTGGAGCTCCGGCAACCCCACCATCGCGACCGGTGGCGGCACCTTCATCCCGGTCCAGGAGCGGTGGGGCGCCTACGGCGGGGCGCTCGCGGTCGCGGTGCTCAAGGACCAGGAGCTGCGGATCATCTCCTTCGACGAGTCCGGCAAGCTCGCCGATGACAACTCACCCGAGGTCATGCAGGACCACGGGCGGCTGCGTACGGTCTCGCTGGCCGCCGACGGCGACCTGCTGATCACCAGCGACAACGGCGGCGAGGACGTGCTGCTCCGGGTGACCCCGCGCTGAAGATCACCCGGAGCTGAAGATCACTTGTCTTCGGTGCCCGCGTCGCCCTCCCAGGCCTTGTCTTCCTTCTCCCAGCGCTCGTTGTTCTCCTGCACGTGCTCCAGCGCGCGGGAGGCCTCGGCGTGGGAGGCGTAAGGGCCGAGACGGTCCTTGGCCTTGCAACCCTCGTACGGCTCGACGGTCTTGTGCTTGAGGCAGTAGTAGTACTCGCCCGCGTGCTCGTCGCTCATGTAAGCCAACTTACCGTTGCGCTAGATGTTCGCGTGGGCAACAGCGCTGTTACACGGATTTCAGTAGGTTGCCTCCATGAGCCAGATGTTCGACGCCTATGAGACGCGGGATCCGGCCTATGACGAGATGTTCGTCGGCAGCGAGCTCCGTCCTCCGTATCAACGGCTGGGTGACTCACTGCGAAGGCTCAGCGCGGCGGAGCTGATCAGCCGGGTCGAGGCGATGCAGGCCAGCTATCTCGACCAGGGCGTCACCTTCGACATCGGCGGAGAGGAGCGGGCCTTCCCGCTCGACATCGTGCCGCGGGTCATCGAGCGGGACACCTGGGCGACGATCGACAAGGGCGTCCAGCAGCGGGTCAAGGCGCTGGAGCTGTTCCTCGCCGACATCTACGACGAGGGCAAGGTCTTCAAGGACGGGGTGATCCCGCGCGAGGTGATCACCACCTCCAGCCACTATCACCGCGCTGCCGCCGGGGTGCACCCGCCCAACGGCGTACGCGTCCAGGTCTCGGGCATCGACCTGGTCCGTGACAACACCGGCGAGTTCCGCGTGCTGGAGGACAACGTACGGGTCCCGTCCGGGGTCTCGTACGTCATGACCAACCGTCGTGCGATCTCGGCCGCGCTCCCGGAGACGATCGGCGAGCACCGGATCCGGCCGGTGGCCAACTACCCGCAGAAGCTCCTCGCGGCGCTGCGCGCGGCCGCTCCCGCCGGCGTCGCCGACCCCAACGTGGTCGTCCTGACCCCGGGCGTCTACAACGGCGCCTACTTCGAGCACGCGCTGCTGGCCCGGACGATGGGGGTCGAGCTCGTCGAGGGGCGCGACCTGGTCTGCCGCAACGGGCAGGTGCTGATGCGTACGACCAAGGGGCTGGCCCCCGTGCACGTCATCTACCGGCGCATCGACGACGAGTTCCTCGATCCGGTGCACTTCCGGCCCGACTCGATGCTCGGCTGTGTGGGGCTGATCGACGCCGCCCGGATGGGCAACGTGACGCTGGCCAACGCGGTGGGCAACGGCGTCGCCGACGACAAGCTCGTCTACACGTACATGCCCGACATCATCCGCTACTACCTCGGCGAGGACCCGGTGATCCGCAACGTCGACACCTGGCGGATGGGCGACGCGTCCTCGCGCGAGGAGGTCCTCGACCGGCTCGACGAGCTCGTGCTCAAGCCCGTCGACGGCTCCGGCGGCAAGGGGATCGTGATCGGGCCGGCGGCCTCCGCGCGCGAGCTGGAGGTGCTGCGCGGCAAGATCCTGGAGGACCCCCGCTCCTGGATCGCGCAGCCGGTGGTGCAGCTCTCGACGGTCCCGACCTTCACCGATGGAGATCTCGGGGCGCGTCATGTGGACCTGAGGCCGTTCGCGGTCAAGGATGGCGACAAGGTCTGGGTTCTTCCCGGTGGCCTGACTCGGGTGGCGCTCGCAGAGGGCGAGCTGATCGTGAACAGCTCCCGTGGCGGCGGCTCGAAGGACACCTGGGTGCTCGCCGGACCGACGTCCTCTCGGCCGCACGGCCGGGGTCAGTCTCAAACGCAGGGGGTTGCGTAGTGCTGAGTCGCATCGCCGAGTCGATGTTCTGGATCGGGCGTTATGTCGAACGTGCCGAGGACACCGCGCGCATCCTCGACGTACAGACCCAGCACATCCTCGAGGACGCAGCCACCGACGAGGAGACCGCCTGCCGCTCGCTGCTCGCGGTGATGGGCATCGAGCTCGCCGAGGACGAGAAGGTCGGGCTGCCGCAGATGCTGGACATGCTCGCGTACGACACCACCGCACCGACCTCGATGGCCTATGCGCTCGGCGCGGCCAGGGAGTCGGCCCGCGGGGCGCGGGAGACGCTCTCGGTGCCGTTGTGGGAGGCGCTCAACACCACCTACCGGGCGATCCCGGCCGGCCAGTTCAAGCACATGCGGGCCCCGTTCATCTTCGGTTGGGTACGCGACCGGGTGGCCCAGATCAACGGCACCGCCGACGCCACGATGATGCGGGATGAGTCCTGGCAGTTCCTGATGCTCGGGCGCTACGTCGAGCGCGCGGACATGACCTCGCGGCTGGTCGCGACCACCTCCTTGACGAGCGCCGGCGGGGCGTCCCAGTGGAACTCGACGCTGCGCGCCTGCGGTGCGTACGACGCGTTCCTGCGGGTCAACAAGGGGGTCGAGACCGAGCAGGCCGCTGCCGAGTTCCTGCTGCTGGACCGGATCTTCCCGCGCTCGGTGGTGCACGCGCTGCAGCGGGCAGAGGGGGCGCTGGACACCTTGGAGGGGACGACCCGCCGAGCCGGGTTCACCGACGAGGCCCACCGGCTGATCGGGCGGATGCGGGCGTCGCTGGAGTATCGCTCGCTCCACGATCTCCTGGCGGACCTACCCGCCGAGATGGAGCGGCTCCAAGCCACCTGTGCCGATGCGACCGAGGCGGTCACCAAGCGCTACTTCGCCGGCGCCGAGGCGCTGGCCTGGCAGCCGGTCTGAGGAGTCTGATCGAGATGAGCATGCAGTTCCGCATCGTGCACACCACGACGTTCGCCTACGACGGAGCGGCGGTCGCCTCCTACAACCAGGCGCGGCTGACTCCCCTGACCACGCCCGACCAGATCGTGGTCCATCACCGGATCGACGTCTCGCCCAAGCCGTGGACGTATGAGTACAAGGACTACTTCGGCAACGAGGTCACCGCGATCGAGGTGCTCGAGGCGCATCGGGCCCTGAAGGTCTCCGCGACCAGCACCGTCCAGGTCGACCGGAAGCCCGGGGCGGCGCCGGTGCTCACCTGGGAGGAGGCCGCGCTGCCAGGGGTAGCGGACCGGTTCATCGAGTTCCTGGGCCTGCCCTCGCTGGTCACACCCTCCGAGCCGCTTGCCGTGCGGGCCAAGTCCTTAGCAGCCGACGCCGCGCTTCCCGGTGAAGCCGCGGTAGCGATCGCGCAGGAGGTTGCCATTGAAGCCGCCGCAACCGGTTACCCGGCTCTCGATGCCGCCCACCAACTGCTCGGGGCGCTGCGTACGGTCGGGATCCCGGCGCGCTACGTCTCCGGCTATGTCTATCCCGGGGGCGCCCACTCCTGGGTGGAGTGGTGGGACAACGGGTGGCACGGCATCGACCCCGCGACCGGCACCGAGCCCGGCGACGCGTACGTCGGTGTGGCCACGGGTCGTGACCACACCGACGTCAAGCCGCTGGGCGGGATCTACTCGGGTCCCGAGGAGCCGGCCGTCGAGGTCACCGTCGAGATGACCCGCCTCGCCTAGGCTCGCTCAGAGCGAGCTCTCGGCCGCGAGCCCGTTGATCACCTTCGCCAGCGCGACGTCACGGCTGGTGACGCCACCGGCATCGTGGCTGGTGAGCCGGATCTCGACGTACGGGTAGCGCAGGTCGATGTCGGGGTGGTGGTTGGCCTCCTCGGCCTTCGCCCCGATCGCGTTGACCAGCGCGAGACCGGTGATGAAGTCACCGGTCTCCACGCGGGCGACGATGCTGTCGGCCTCGCCACTGGTGTCGAACGTCCAGCCGGCGAGCTCCTCCTGGGCGACCTGCTCGGCGTTGAGGGTCGTGGTGTCAGGTTCCATGCCCCCACCCTGCCACCGCCGAGGTCGCCGCGTCATCCGGGCCACGCCCGGGCTCACTCCTGGCGCTGCGCGAGCCGGTTGCGTACGCGGTAGACGGCTGCGTGATGGTCGTAGTCGTCGCTCATCACGGCCGCCAGGCGCAGCGGGCCGAGCGCGTCCTCGAGACGGTCCTGGCGCTCCAGGACGCGACCCAGCGAGTGCTGGCTCCAGGCGTCGCTGGGGTCGCGCTCGACGAGCCAGCGCAGCTCGGCCTCGGCCTTGGCGAGCTGGGCGCGCAGCATGTAGGCCCACGCGCGCATGCTCCGCAACCCGATGTTGTCGGGGTCGTCGGCCAGCGCCGGCTCCAGGATCTCCAGCGCCTCCACCGGGAAGCGCCGCGAGAGCAGATCGTGGGCCGTACGGTAGGCCACCTCGTGGGCGCTCTGGCCCGGGCTGAGTTGAATATTGGGCCGAACAGCCGGGGCTACGTACTCGAACTCTTCGTTCTCCGTCATCACACCCTCCGAACGTGATACCCCCACGCGGTATTCCATCTACACCCGCCATGGGAGCACCATTGTGACGGTTAGGAGGTGAACGCGCATGCACGCATCAGTAGGTGACCACCTCGTCGTCATGGGCCCACACGTCGGCGACCACACACGAGAGGCCGAGATCATCGAGGTCAGCCACCCCGATGGCAGCCCTCCCTACCTCGTACGCTGGAGCGACAGCGACCACGAGTCACTCGTCTTCCCCGGTCCGGATGCCCACATCGAGCCCGCCGCACACTAGACTTTTGCTGCGGACGGGCTGGCCGGGCGATCGCGTCGTAGAGATACGTCGAGGAAAGTCCGGGCTCCACAGGACAGGGTGGTGGCTAACGGCCACCCGGGGTGACCCGCGGGACAGTGCCACAGAGAACAGACCGCCTCTACCCTCCAGGTAGCGGTAAGGGTGAAACGGTGGGGTAAGAGCCCACCAGTCCTCGTGGTGACACGAGGAGCTAGGTAAACCCCACCCGGAGCAAGACCAGACAGCGTACGTTTGAGGGCGGTCCGCCCGAGTGCGCGGGTAGGTTGCTAGAGGCCATCGGCAACGATGGCCCGAGATGGATGGTCGCCGACTACAGAACCCGGCTTACAGGCCAGCCCGTCCGCTTTATAGCTTCTGACCTGCGGAGACAGATTTAGAGGCGTCTACTCTGGACCGAGTCTCTGACTTCTTCTCCGAGGGCGGCCTCGATTACCGCCCGTGAACGGTCGTCCGCGTCGCCCATCAGATGGCTGTACGTGTCCCACGTTTCGCTCGCCGACTTGTGCCCCAGGTTGGCCTGGAGCTGCTTGATCGAGCAGCCGCCGTAGATCTGGATGCTCTCGTAGCAACATCGAGAGCATGCTTCGAGAAAACCTTCCTCGACCGCTACGACGTTCAACAGCCGGTGGTCAGACCATCTTGGAGATTGGATCCCTGCCGAGGACCTCGCCGACTTCAACGACCACATCGTCGGACTCATCGAGGTCACCGCGGAGTTTCGGTGACCGCACCGGGACTACGCGACGATGTGCTCGGTTTCATGCAGAGTCTCGCCACCGAGAGGTCTGGCTGACCGTCCTCGGTCCCGGCGAAGCCGAAGCGTACGACGCTATTGCCGGCATGGCCGGGATCGAACCGCTCGGCAATGCGTGGATCAAGACCGAACGATCCGACGCGCAAAGTCCCTCGCGAGCCTTCTCAACCGCAGCCTCGCCCACCGAGCCGAACTCATGCCGGCTCATCGCGGCTTGGTCGTCATCAACGAGCTCGGCGTCGGCCTTTCTGGGTCGCGGACGAGGACTGACGCCCTCAGTCCCCGCCGAAACCCTGTCGCTACCCACGCGCCGCTGCGCCATCCTCTTCGTCATGTCCCTGAACCAGCCCATCACTCGATGAAGCTCGACGGCCAGCGGTGGCGTATGCAGACCAGCCATGTACGCCTCGGCAACCAGACCTACCGAGTCGTACGCCCCGCCCGACCGATGCAGCACGCACCGCTGCACACCACCAGCTGGAACGGCGCCGAGATCTGCCTCGACAAGCCCACCGCAGTCGAGCTCGCCTGCGCGTGGTGGCTCGCCGCCCGCTCGCCGCGTACGTTGATCCACCTGCCACTCCGGGAGAGCCCGCGCGAGTGCGGCACCTGGGCGAAGCGCCGCCGCCTCGACCTGCTGCTCCTCCATCACAGCCTCGCGTTCCCGCCCTCTCGTTGGAAGGAGGTCCGGACCCGCGCCAGGCTCTGGCATCCGCACACCATCACTCTCCCGAAACGACCCTTCCGTGAGATCACGGCCGCCGAGCGGGAACGGACCTACTGGCATCAGCACCGCGACACCCTACGTTCCACCATCGCGGCCGAGACCCTGGTCATCACCGGCTCCCGGCCCGCCTTCGAGCTCGAAGGCGACGGCATCGCCAAGCTCGCCCAGGAGGCACCCGCCGACATCGCCGCCCAGCCCGACGTGCACGTCTGCACCGAACTCGACATCGAGGGGATCTGGCACGGACTGCACATCGAGATCTGTCAAACGCACCGATAGCCACCCGGGTCCACAAACCCGATTGCCCGTGGTGGCGCACCTCTGGGATCCTCCCAGAGTGTCCCAGCAGTCCCCATCGTTGGAGATCGCACCGGCTGTCGAGATCTACTACGACCCCGATTTCGACCTGTGGCCCACATCCAGCGCGGTACCAGGTGCCCACATTTCGCTTTCCGGCGATCTCACCGATGAGCAGATCGGATCCGTAATCCACGCCGGCCTGCACTGGTTCTACTACGACGATGAACAGCACCCAGCCGCAACCATCGAGGAATACCTCGGCCGGGCGGCCAACCGGGAGGCCGAGGGCACCGAGATTGTCGTCTGGGGAGGACCGGCCTTCGCCGACACCAGCACCGGCGTCACGATGATGCCAGGATGCTGTGTCGCGTTCGGCGAGCGCGACGAGGTCTACGACTTCCTCGCCGGGCGGTCAGCGTTCGCCTACCTCGGCCACTCACCCGACACGGGCCTCGCGATCGATGCCGACCAGATCCTGATCACCCAGCACGACGACGAGGACCGCGTCCTGGCCACCATCGAGTGCCCGAGAGACCAACTGGACGCCGCGCTCGCCGTCATGGAGTCCGAGATCGAAGCCTTCCTCGCTGCCCTGCCCGCCTGGACCACCCGGCATGTACCGAACCACGCAACCGCGCTCATCGAAGCCATCACCGAAGGACTCCGGCTATCCGCATTGATCGAGAAGGAGACGCCGTGACGCGTCCAGAGCGGCGACGGTATCTCGTGCTTCACGACTACGGCATGGGCGGCCTCTGGTGGTGGGTACGCGCCGCGACGCCAGAGGAGATTCCTCGTCGCGTGGCCGAGGTCGAGGTCATCGACGATCCCGAGACGATGGCGAAGGCCGACGGATGGGACCTGGAGGAGGTCGATCTCGATGCCGTTGACCAGTACTCACCCCTGTGGGACATGATCCAGACCCGACTCCGCCAGTCCACAGCCACTGGCTTCGCACGGCTGGTCGGCCGTGACCGGGTCTGGCTGCAACGGGTTGAGGAAGAGCAAGGTCTGCGTGAGGTGTACTTCACGGAGCACGGGCCAGACGGACGCCGTGTCCGGCAAGTACGGGTCACCGAAACCGGGGATCGATTTCGCTCGACCGAAGACGACTGGCCATTCAACCCACCCGACGATCTCTATGACCCCGAGCTCGCCGACAAGGAGATCCCCCAGCGCGTCTTCGAAGACGAATGGCACCGCGCCAAGCCGGAGCCGGAGTGGGACTGATCTCTCCGTCGCAGCGCACGCGACTTCCCATCGGGCAGGGGCTTCTGTTCAGGACTACAGTCAGTAAGTGACCTTGGAGCCGCTGCCCAGCTCGAGCTGCAGTGCGCGGGCGAGACGCTCGCCGTCGGACCTGACGTCCTCGGCCAATGCGTCATACCTGCCCCAGTCGACATCGTCACCGTCAAATGCTCGACCGATCGGCAACGTGCGATCCCACCACTTCGCCAGTTCAGTTCGCATCGACGACGAAATCGGAAGCTCGTCTTGGTTGACGTACCACCGTGCATGCGTACGCAACACCGACCCGCCACCGTCGTCGGTGCCCCAGTCGAGCACGAGGTTGTACGGCGCGCTGCAGGTCACCATCGACTGGATGGTGTCGTCGTTGAGCAGCACCTCGAAGTCCGACAGGGAAAGTTCAAACACTCGGGGAAGCCGTACGCCGTTCCGGTTCTGCCCACTGACTCCCCGACGGAGAATCCCAGGAAGGCTGTCGATGTATTCGTCGTAGGCACGATCCGACAGGCGTATGACGAAGGCATCTTCGCTGGTGCCAGCCTCCGGGACCCGCCGTGGTCCCACAACGTCTGACCATGGCACGGTCATCGGCTGCCGCCAACGACGGATCGTCAATCCATCCTCGGCGATTCGCAAGGCAGGGCCGCGACCGAGGAAGGTCTCCGCGAAGCGGATCCAGGAAAACGCGACGATCGCGACGCCGAACGACGCCACAAACCACCCGGTGGCATCACCACCGACGGCTATCAGGACTCCAATCACGCACATCAGCAGCGGAAACACGACCCACAACGGTGACCCAGCCGCAGCCTTGGCCCAGCTGATCCGGACATCCACAGCGCCGTCACGATCAAGCCTTTCCCGAAACTCCGTAACCTGCTTCGCGCCCATGAAATCCTCATCTTCATTCAACCAGGGGATGAGCATCCTGCCAGATGAGTTGGCAAGGCCGCGTGGGACCTGAGCGACCGCTGCAACCCGGCGAAACCGCAGAGACACGAGAGCTCGAAATGCGTCACTTCCGTCGCCACCAGGTCCGTCGGCTCGAGTTCGTGCCTTCCGGCGCATGAACTTCGGGAGCTTTGATCCCCACATGAAATGCGGGCGCTTCGTCTCCGCTCGTCCGTCCCGGTTGGATTGGTCGTGCCCAGCAACATCGGCCCAACCACCCATCCCTCCGACCCGTCACCGAAGCTCGGTCTACTGCGGACATACTGCGGACAAGACTTCCAGGGCCG
The DNA here is from genome assembly GCF_040302165.1 of Nocardioides sp. NPDC127503. NCBI lineage: Bacteria > Bacillati > Actinomycetota > Actinomycetes > Propionibacteriales > Nocardioidaceae > Nocardioides > Nocardioides sp. NPDC127503. The sequence continues at coordinate 634,360 of NZ_JBEORH010000002.1, forward strand.
CCCGCAATCTTCCGCTACTCCCCATCGGAGTTTCCGCAGGTCAGGCGCCAATTACCATCAACGGGTCACCAGCAGCCGTCTGAGCGGGGCACCTTCCAGGCTTACAGGCCAGCCCGTCCGCTTCACCCCTGACCTGCCGAAACGCAGATCAGCGGACGTTGCCGTGCGCCACGGCAACCCCTTCAGCATGAATGCGGTCCCCGATTCCGGGGAACCTGCACATCGACCTCCTCCTCTGTCACGAGATCCCGCTACGGTCCTTGGGCAGCACACGCGCCCAAGCGGCTCATACGACGAGGCCGCAGGAGGGAGCAGCGTCGTGGCAGGCCTCCTCGGTCGACTCGGGGGCTTCTGTGCCCGACACAGCCTCCTCGTCATCGGCGCCTGGGTCCTGGTGCTCGTCACCGTTGTCTTGGCCGTCTCGGGCCTCGGCGCCAAGACCAGCAACGACCTCGCACTGCCCGGCACCGGCAGCCAGGAGGCGAAGGACCTGCTCTCCGACCGGTTCCCGCCCCAGCAGAACGGCGTCAACCCGATCGTCTTCCACGTGAGCAAGGGGAAGCTGACCGACTCCGCCAACAAGCAGGCCGTCGACGACGCGGTGAAGGAGATCGGCAAGCAGCCGCACGTCCACAGCGTCACCAACCCGCTGAGCAGCGACGGACAGACCGCCGGCCTGCTGTCGAAGGACGGCCGAACAGCCTTCGCGCCGGTGCTGATGGACGTCGGATCCGGCGACCTGACGGAGAAGATCGCCGGTGACGTCCTGGGCGCCACCCAGCCAGCACAGGACGCGGGCATCACCACCGCGGCCGGCGGCTCCATCGGCTCGACGCTGTCGACCGACGAGTCCCGGACCAGCGAGGTCGTCGGGATCATCGCGGCGATGATCATCCTCAGCCTGGTGCTCGGGAGCCTGGTGGCGATGGGGCTGCCGATCATCACCGCTGTCGTCGGGCTCGGCGTCGCCCTGGCCACCGTCGGCCTGGTCGGCCACCTCCTCGCGATCCCGTCCGCCGGGCCGACCCTGGCCACCATGATCGGCCTCGGCGTGGGCATCGACTACGCCCTCTTCCTGATCACCCGCCATCAGGACCAGATGCGCGACGGGATGCCGATCCGCGAGTCGATCGCGCAGGCGGTGGCGACGTCCGGCAGCGCCATCGTCTTCGCCGGCTGCACCGTCGTGGTGGCCCTCCTCGCGCTGGGCGTGGCCGGCATCCCGCTGGTCTCCGCACTCGGGTACGCCTCGGCGATGGCCGTGGCGGCCGCCGTCCTGGTGGCGATCACCCTGCTGCCTGCGTTCCTCGGACTGCTGGGCAACCGGATCCGCTGGGCCTCGCTGCCGGCGTTCATGCGTCCAGGACGTCGGCGCGACCAGGGCCTGTGGGCGAGGTGGGCCGGAGTCGTCCACCGCCACCCGTGGGTGGTCGCGGGCGTCTCGCTCGCGGCCCTGGTGCCACTCATCATCCCGGTGTTCAGCCTCGAGCTCGGCCAGGAGGACGTCGGCGCCACCTCGAAGGAGACGACCGAACGGCAGGCGTACGACCTGATCAGCGCGGGCCTGGGTGTCGGCTACAACGGTCCGCTGCAGGTCGCCTCGTCGCTCGACCCGCCTGCGGCCCCGAGCGACGAGTACACCCAGAAGTACGACAAGGCGATGTCGCTCAAGTCCGACCTCGAGAAGAAGCAGAAGGAGCTGCCCGAACAGCAACAGCAGCTCGAGGACGAACAGGCACAGCTGGAAGCCGAGCAGGCGTCCCTGGAGCAACAGAGCGCGCAGCTGCAGGCGCGGCAGGCCGCCCTCGAACAGCAGGCCGACGCGCTGCGCGGAGAGCAGGCGGACCTCGAGCGGCAGGCCGACCGGCTCCGCGCCGAGCAGCGGACCCTAGAGGCCGAGCAGGCACGCCTCGAGGCACGCCGGGACCAGCTGCGGCGCGAGGCGAGGCGACTGGCGGTGCAAGCCCGGCCGCTGGTCCGGGAGCTCGTACGGCTCCGGGCTCACGAGCGCGTCCTGGAACGCCGAGTCGCCCGCGCCGAGCAGGACGGCGACGAAGCCCGGGTGGAACGGTTGCAGGCCCGCCTCGACGCAGTGAAGGCTGAGCAGGCCGCCGTCCAGGAGAAGCTCGCGCCGCTGGAGAGGGAGGCACGCAGCCTCGCCCGGCAGGCACGCCGGTTGCAGGCGCAGGCGCAGCGCCTCCAGCAACAGGCCGACGCGCTGCAACGGCAGGCCGACTCGCTCACCCGGCAGAAGGCCGATCTGGAGCGTCAGGCAGCCTCGCTGCAGGCCCAGGGCGACGAGCTCCAGGCCGAGGCCGACTCGCTGCGCCGGCAGGGGGACGCGTTGGAGCAGCAGGCGACGGAGCTCCAGCAGAAGGCCGACGACCTCAAGGCCGAGCAGCAACAGGCCGAGCAGGAGCAGAAGGAGGCCGAGCAACTGCAGGACGAGCTCACCCAGATGATGACGGCGGCGGGCGGCGACGCACGCGGCACCGATCTCCGCGTGGTGAACCTGCAGAACGGTCTATCCGGCACCAACGGGGTCGCGACCCTCACCCCGCCGCAGATCAACAAGAAGGGCGACGTCGTCCTTCTCTCCGCCGTGCCGAAGACCGCGCCCGCCTCGGACGACACCGCCGACCTCGTCGGGCACGTCCGCGACTCCGTGCTGCCGAAGACAAACAAGGGCGAGGACATCACGTCGTACGTCGGTGGCTACACGGCTTCCTACGTCGACCTGGCCTCCCTCATCTCGGCCCGGCTGCTGCTCGTCATCGGGACCGTCATCCTGCTCGGCTACCTGCTGCTGATGGTGGCCTTCCGCTCGCTGCTCATCCCGCTCCAGGCAGCGGTGACCAACCTGCTCTCGGCGGCCGCCGCGTTCGGCGTCCTCACCGCTACGTTCCAGTGGGGCTGGGGCGTCGACCTGCTCGGCATCGACACGGCGTCGTCGACGGTGCCGATCGCCAGCTACGTACCCCTGATGATGTTCGCGGGCCTGTTCGGGCTCTCGATGGACTACGAGGTGTTCCTCGTCAGCCAAGTCCAGCAGCACGTCCACGAAGGGGCCGAACCCCGGCAGGCGGTCCACTCGGGGCTGGTCTCCAGCGCCCGGATCACCACGGCGGCGGCCCTCATCATGGCGTCGGTGTTCGCCAGCTTCATCCTCGACCTCGACCCGACGATCAAGCAGTTCGGCGTCGGCCTCTCCGTCGCAGTGCTGCTCGCGGGCATCCTCGTGGTCACCCTTGCTCCGGCAGCGCTGGTGATCTTCGGACGCGCTGCCTGGTGGCTGCCCAGATGGCTCGACAAGGTTCTCCCCCACATCTCGATCGAGGGCGAGCCGGCGCCGCAGGCCGGGACTCCGGACGTCCCGGAGACGTCACCCCGGCACCGGGGCGACGAACGCACCGGGGTGTCGTAGGTTCCGTCGTCGGTCAGGTGTTACTGATCGAGGTTTCGGACAGCGACGCCTTCCAGTGCCCTTTTCACTGCCTTCTCCACGGCAGAGGCGGGTACGCCGGCGGGAACGACGAGCATCCCGATCGATGCCTCGCTCTCGTCGGCGAAGGTGCGGTGGACTGCCGCCAGCGCCTGCTCGATCTCCCGTTGCGGGTCGGTGCACTCGCGGCGGAGCCAACGGCGAAGCACCCGGTTATGTGCCGCGACGACTGCCGCTGCCGTCATCTCCGCACGGAGCTCTGCTTCTGGCGAGGCGTCGGCCCAGTGACTCAGGTATCGACGGAAGAGGCGCTGGTAGCGGGCGCCGCTCACCAGCTCACGCTCACGGAGCGCCGGAACGGTGGAGGTCAGCCCATAGCGCTCCCGCGCACGCTCGCCCTCCGCGACGTAGTGGAACAGCACGATCTTGACCGCATCGGTGACGGCGGCAAGTCCGGCGTCCGAGGGTGAGGAACGCAACCGCTCCTCGATCCGGGCGAGAAGCTCGTCGTGGTCGGGGAAGATCACGGCTTCCTTGGAGCCGAAGGAGCGGAAGAAGGTGCTGCGACTGACGCCGGCCTCGGACGCGATGTCGTCGACGGACGTGGTCGCGTACCCCTGGATCCCGAACAGGCGGAACGCCGCGTCCGAGATCTCGTCACGCGCTGCTGCCATCACTCTCCCTTTTGGATCGTTCCCTGGACATCATGCCGCATGACACTTAGTCTCATTCATTGACACTGAAGTTCACAAGGAGTCCCGTTGAGCGCCGAGCCCACCACCGCACCCGATTCCTCGGGCGCCGAGATCGATCTGCACACCACCGCCGGGAAGCTGGCCGAGCTGGAGCGTCGTCTCGACGAGGCCGTCCACGCTGGTTCTGCGAAGGCGGTGGAGAAGCAGCACGCGAAGGGGCGTCAGACCGCGCGGGAGCGGATCGAGATGCTGCTCGATGAGGGCTCCTTCCAAGAGGTCGACGAGCTCGCGCGGCACCGGTCGGTGGCGTTCGGGCTGGAGAAGAACCGGCCCTTCGGCGACGGGGTGGTCACCGGCTACGGCACCATCGACGGCCGCCAGGTCTGTGTCTTCTCCCAGGACTTCACCGTCTTCGGTGGCTCCCTGGGTGAGGTCTACGGCGAGAAGATCACCAAGATCATGGACCTCGCGATCAAGACCGGGTCCCCGCTGATCGGGATCAACGAGGGCGCCGGCGCCCGGATCCAAGAAGGCGTGGTCTCCCTGGGGCTGTATGGGGAGATCTTCAAACGCAACGTCCACGCCTCCGGGGTGATCCCGCAGATCAGCCTGATCATGGGCAACTGCGCCGGCGGCCACGTCTACTCCCCCGCGGTCACCGACTTCACCATCATGGTCGACAAGACCTCCGGCATGTTCATCACCGGCCCCGACGTGATCAAGACCGTCACCGGTGAGGACATCACCATGGAAGAGCTCGGCGGCGCCCTGGCCCACAACTCCAAGTCGGGTGTGGCCCACTACATGGGTGCCGACGAGGCCGACGCCATCGACTACGTCAAGGCGTTGCTGTCCTACCTGCCGTCGAACAACATGGAGGAGCCGCCGGCCTTTGAGGAGGCCGCAGATCTGGAGATCTCGGAGCTGGATCGGGAGCTGGACACCTTCATCCCCGATGGCGGCAACCAGCCCTACGACATGCACGAGGTGATCTCCCACATCGTCGATACCAATGACGATGGCGAGGGGGAGTTCCTCGAGGTCCAGCCCCTGTGGGCACCCAACATCATCATCGGCTACGCCCGGATCGAGGGCCGCCCGGTCGGGATCGTGGCCAACCAGCCGATGCAGTTCGCCGGCTGCCTCGACATAGACGCCTCCGAGAAGGCCGCCCGCTTCGTACGCACCTGCGACGCCTTCAACGTCCCCGTGATCACCTTCGTCGACGTCCCCGGGTTCCTACCCGGCACCGACCAAGAACACAACGGCATCATCCGCCGCGGCGCCAAACTGATCTACGCCTACGCCGAGGCCACCGTCCCCTTGGTCACCATCATCACCCGCAAGGCCTACGGCGGCGCCTATGACGTGATGGGCTCCAAACACCTCGGCGCCGACATCAACCTGGCCTGGCCCACCGCCCAGATCGCGGTCATGGGCGCCCAAGGCGCGGCCAACATCATCCACCGCCGCACCCTGGCCGACCTCGAAGCCTCCGGCGCCACCACCGACCAGGTCGAAGCCAAACGCACCGAGCTCATCGATGAGTACGAGACCACCCTGGCCAACCCCTACATCGCCGCCGAACGTGGCTACATCGACGCCGTCATCCCACCCCACGAGACCCGCGCCGAAGTCACCCGCGCCCTACGCCTGCTGCGCACCAAGCGCGAGACGCTCCCTGCGAAGAAGCACGGCAATATCCCGCTCTGATGTGAGCGCGCGCCGAGTCGGCGCAAACGGACCGCAGCGAAGCGAAGCGAGCGAGGACCGGATTGCGCCGACTCGGCGGCTCCCAACCCAAACCCGACGCAACCCGAGCCAAGAACGAAAGGTGGTCACGGACATGACCAGCCCTGACGAGCAGACGCCGTTGCTCAAGGTCATCGACCACAACGCCACCCCCGAAGAGGTGGCCGCGATCGTGGCCGTCTTCTCGGCCCTTGGCTCAGCCGAGCCCCCGAAGCAGAAGCAGCGCTCCCTCTGGGCCACGCCCAAGCTGCGTACCCCGATCCACCCCGGCCCCAACGCATGGCGCGCCAGCGCGCTGCCGAACTGACCGTCGTAGAAAGCAGAACACCGTGCCTGAACTGACCAAGGTTTTGATCGCCAACCGCGGTGAGATCGCCGTTCGAGTGATCCGTGCGTGCAAGGACGCCGGGATCGGCTCGGTCGCGATCTATGCGGACCCCGACCGTGACGCCCTCTTCGTGCGGCTGGCCGATGAGTCCTACTCGTTGGGTGGTGCCACCCCGGCTGAGTCGTATCTCTCGATTGAGAAGATCATCGATGTCGCCCGCCGCTCGGGTGCGGACTCGGTGCACCCCGGCTACGGGTTCTTGGCCGAGAACGCCGACTTCGCCACCGCCGTGATCGAGGCGGGTCTGACCTGGATCGGGCCCTCCCCCGAGGCCATCGACGCGTTGGGTGACAAGGCCAAGGCCAAGCAGATCGCGTTGAAGGCGGGTGCGCCGTTGGCGCCGGGGCTCAAGGACCCGGTCAAGGACGCTACCGAGATCGTCTCCTTCGCGAAGGAGTACGGCCTCCCGGTCGCGATCAAGGCCGTCTTCGGTGGCGGCGGGCGTGGTCTGAAGGTCGCCCGGACCCTGGAGGAGATCCCCGACCTCTACGAATCCGCCGTGCGTGAGGCCGTGGGTGCGTTCGGGCGGGGTGAGTGTCTGGTGGAGAAGTTCCTCGACAAGCCCCGCCACGTCGAGACCCAGTGCCTGGCCGACAAACACGGCAACGTCGTGGTCGTCTCCACGCGTGACTGTTCTCTGCAGCGTCGCCACCAGAAGCTGGTCGAGGAGGCGCCGGCGCCGTTCCTGTCCGAGGAGCAGAACAAGCGGCTCTATGAGTCGTCCAAGGCGATCTTGCGGGAGGCCGGCTACGTCGGCGCCGGGACCTGTGAGTTCCTGGTCGCCGCGGATGGGACCATCTCCTTCCTCGAGGTCAACACCCGCCTCCAGGTCGAGCACTGCGTCTCCGAAGAGGTCACCGGCATCGACCTGGTCCGCGAGATGTTCCGGATCGCCGCCGGCGAGGAGCTCGGCTATGAGGACCCGGAGGTCCGTGGGCACTCCATCGAGTTCCGGATCAACGCCGAGGACGGCGGCAACAACTTCATGCCCGCCCCCGGCACCCTGACCGAGTGGGCACCCCCGGCCGGACCCGGGGTGCGCCTGGACGGTGGCTACGAGAAGGGCGAGACCATCCCGGGCTCCTTCGACTCGTTGATCGCCAAGCTGATCGTCTCCGG